>DASYRM010000133.1:0-156381 GCA_036004405.1 Vicinamibacterales bacterium | reverse complement strand
GTAGGCGTCGAGCAGCACGCCGAGGTTCTTGCGCGGCTCGAGCGTGCCGATGAACAGCACGTAGCCGCCGTCTGGCACGTGCGGCGCCTGGCCGAGCCGCGCCCAGGCCCGCGCGCCCGACGAGCACACGTGGACACGATCGGCGTCCACGCCCAGCCGCTCGATCACCTGCTGCCGCGTGTAGTGTGACACGGCAATGACCGCGTCGGCCCGGCGGGCGTGCGACGCCGCGAGCGCGGCGTAATCGCGGCGGATTTCGCCGGCGGTCTGCTCCGGGTGCGACAGGAAGAAGAGATCGTGGACCGTCACGACGCGCGCCGCGCGTGTGGACGGGATGAGCAGCGGGTGGGCCGAATGCACCACGTCGGCGTCGCCGGCGAGCCATTCGACCGGCGGCCACTCCGCCCGGTGCCACAGCCAGTTCAACGCCGCCACCGGCACGTGACGGTCGATGACGCGGGCACCGATGGCGGCGGCGGTGCCCGGGGCGGGGCGATCGGCCCACGAGCTGGTGAATACCGCCACGTCGTCGGCGGGATGCGAGGCCGTGTAGGCCCGCACGAGCTCGTGCATGTATTCGCCGACCCCGGTGCGGGCACGGAGCGCCGGGCGGTAGTCCACGATGACCCGCATCTGAGCCGGTATGATAGCGTCAGGCTGGCGAGGCAACGCCTCGCGTGACATGACGGAGAGACATGCGAATCGCGGTCGTCGGGACGGGATACGTGGGCCTCGTGGCGGGTGTGTGCTTCGCGGAAAGCGGGAACGACGTCGTCTGCGTGGACAACGACGCGTCGAAGGTGCGCGCGCTGGCCAAAGGGAAGATTCCGATCTATGAGCCGGGCCTCGAGGAGCTGCTGCGCCGGAACCGGTCCGAAGGCCGTCTGACCTTCACGACGGCGCTGCCCAAAGCCGTTCGCGATTCGGCGATCGTGTTCATCGCCGTCGGCACGCCGCAGGGCGAGGACGGTTCCGCCGACCTGCAGCACGTGCTCGTAGTGGCCAAGGACGTCGCCAAGGCGATGAACGGCTACAAGGTGATCGTCAACAAGAGCACCGTGCCGGTGGGGACGGCGGAGCGCGTACGCGAAGTGATCCGCCGCGAGACCACGCACCCCTTCAGCGTCGTGAGCAATCCCGAGTTCCTGAAGCAGGGCGCCGCCATCGAGGACTTCATGAAGCCGGATCGCGTCGTGATCGGCGCCGAGGACGATCGTGCGAAGGAGCTGATGCTCGAGCTGTACTCGCCCTTCACGCGCACCGACGCGCCGATCATGGTGATGGACTGTGCCAGCGCCGAGCTCGCCAAGTATGCCGCCAACGCCATGCTGGCCACGCGCATCTCCTTCATGAACGAAGTGGCCAACGTGTGCGAGGCGGTCGGCGCCGACGTCGACCAGGTGCGGCGCGCGGTCGGGTCCGACCGCCGGATCGGCATGTCGTTCCTCTTTCCCGGCGTCGGCTACGGGGGCAGCTGCTTCCCCAAGGACGTCAAGGCGATGATGCGCTTTGCCGAAGACGCCGAGTACGACTTCCGCATCCTGAAGGCGGTCGAGGCGGTCAACGTCTCGCAGAAGACCCGGCTGACTTCGAAGATGAAGAAGCACTTCGGAACCTTGAAGGGCAAGACCGTGGCGGTGTGGGGGCTGGCCTTCAAGCCCAAGACCGACGACATGCGCGAGGCGCCCTCGATTGCGCTCATCGAATCGCTGCTCGCCGCCGGGGCCGCGGTGCAGGTGTACGATCCCGAGGCCATGAGCGTGGCCAAGAAGCACTTCGGCACGCGCATCAGCTACGCCGACGCCAACTACGGCGCCTTGAAGGGCGCCGACGCGCTGGCCATCGTCACCGAATGGAACGAGTTCCGCCGGCCCGACTTCGAGCGCATGCGCTCGCTGATGAAGACGCCGGTCATCTTCGACGGCCGCAACCTCTTTGCTCCGGCCCAGATGAAGCAGAACGGATTCACCTACTACTCCATTGGCCGCCGCTGACCCAGCCCACGTGCTCGTGACCGGCGGCGCCGGTTATGTCGGCAGCCACGCCGCCAAGGCGCTGCGGGCGGCCGGGTATCGGGTAACCATCTACGACAACCTGTCGGCCGGCCACCGCTGGGCGGCGCTGGGCGCGCCGCTCATCGAGGGCGACATTCACGACGTGGACGGCGTGCGGCGTGCGCTCCGCGACACCGGCGCGGCGGCCGTCATGCACTTTGCCGCGTGGCTGAACGTGTCCGATTCGGTGGCTGATCCGGCCGGCTACTACCGCAACAACGTGATGGGCACGCTGGCGACGCTCGAAGCGATGGTCGCCGAGTCCTGCCGCCGCTTCGTCTTCTCGTCGACGTGCGCCGTCTACGGCGAGCCGATCGAGACGCCGATCCGTGAGACGCACCCCACCGCTCCCATCAACGCCTACGGCCAGACCAAGCTGGCCATCGAGCACGCGCTGCCGCACTACGAGCGGGCGTGGGGGCTGCGGTCCATCCGGCTGCGCTACTTCAACGCTGCCGGCGCCGATCCCGACGGCGAGCTCGGCGAGGACCACTATCCCGAGATCCACGCCATCCCGCGGGCGATCGAGGCGGCCACCGGCGGTCCCGAGTTCAAGATCATGGGGACCGACTATCCGACGCCGGATGGCACCTGCCTCCGCGACTACATCCACGTGACCGATCTGGCCGATGCGCACGTCCGCGCGTTGCGCCGCCTCGAAGCGGGCGGGCCGTCGCAGAGCTACAACCTGGGCACCGAGCGCCCGACGTCCGTCCGCGAGATCGTGGCGGCCGTCGAGCGGGTGAGCGGGCGCACGGTGGCGTCATCGGTCGCGCCGCGGCGGCCCGGCGATCCGGCCGTCCTGTACGCGTCCGCGCAGCGCGCCCGCGAGGAGCTGGGCTGGGTGCCGGCGCGGCCCGCGATCGACACCATCGTCGCCGATGCCTGGCGCTGGCATCAGAAGGGCCGTCCGACGGCTCCCCCCGGGGCACACTGATGTCACGACTGCGCGGCCAACTGCACGATCCCCTGCTCTCGGTCGTGATGCCGGTCTTCAACGAGCTGGCGACGGTGGAAGAGGTCATCCGGCGCGTCCTCAAGGTGCCGGTGCGCGTCGAGCTCGTGGTCGTGGACGACTGTTCCACCGACGGGACCCGCGACCGGCTGGCGACGCTGCAGGCCGAGCTCGGCTTCGTGCTGCTGCAGCAGCAGCGGAACCAGGGCAAGGGCGCAGCCCTGCGGCGCGGGTTCGAGGTGGTGACCGGCAACCTGGTGGTGATCCAGGACGCCGACCTCGAATACTCGCCCGAGGAGCTGCCGCAGCTCATCGAGCTCATTTGCGACGGGCGGGCCGACGTCGTCTACGGCTCACGGTTTCTCGGCCGCCACCGGGTGTTTCTGTTCACCCACTACCTGGGCAACCGGTTCCTGACCCTCCTCACCAACGTCCTCTACAACACCATGCTCACCGACATGGAGACCTGCTACAAGGTGATGCGGACGGACGTGCTGCGGTCGATGACGCTCGAGTCCAACGGGTTCGGCATCGAGCCCGAGCTGACGGCGAAGATCTTCCGCCGCAAGCTGCGGGTGTACGAGGTGCCGATCTCGTACGACGGCCGCGGGTACGACGAGGGGAAGAAGATCGGCTGGCGCGACGGCGTGGTCGCGGTCTGGGTGCTGCTGAAGTTCCGGTTCGGCGAGTGACAGCGTTCCTGCGACTGCTCGAGTACGCCAGGCCCTATCGGGTCAGGCTGGCCGGTGCGGTCGCGGCGATGATCGTCTACGGGGTCGCCTCGGCGGGCATCGCCTATCTCATCAAACCGATCTTCGACGAAGTGCTGCCGACCGGGCAGTCGCTCGGCTTCGTCGCGTCCGCCGTGCTCGGCCTGTATCTCTTCAAGGGGATCGGCGCCTACCTGTCGTCGTACCTCATGACCGACGTCGGGCAGCGCGTCGTCCAGGACCTGCGCAACGCGCTCTTCCGCCACATCCTGCGGCAGTCGGCGGCGTTCTTCTCGAGCCAGACCACCGGCCGCCTGCTTTCGCGCATCACCAACGACGTGGCGCAGATCCAGTTCGCGGTGTCGGAGACGGTGGGCGACCTGATGCGCGAGACGCTCTCGATCGTCGGCTACGCGGCCGTGCTGTTCTATGCCGACGCGCGGCTGGCCGTCGTGTGCCTGACCGGCGCGCCGCTGGTGGTCTACCCGCTGGTGCGGCTCGGGCAGAGCGTGCGCCGGACGACCCGCCGCAGCCAGGAAGCGCTCGAGCACATGTCGCACGTCAGCGCCGAAGCCTTCAGTGGTCATCGCATCGTCAAGGCGTTCGGGGCCGAGGGGCGGGAAGCCGACAAGTTCGAGCAGGCCTCGCGCCACCTCTATCGCACCAACATGCGGGTGACGAGCGCGCTGAGCGTGCTGCCGCCGCTCATGGAGTTCATGGGTGGCCTGGCGTTCGTGGGCGCGCTGTGGATCGGCAGCCAGGAGATCTCGTCGAAGCGGCTGACGCCAGGCGACTTCCTGATGTTCATTACGGCGCTCTTCATGATGTACGCGCCGGCCAAGAAGCTGAGCCGCGTCAACGCCAACATCCAGCAGGCGCTGGCGGCGTCGGACCGCATCTTCGACATCCTCGACACGCACAGCGAAGTGGAGGACCGCGCCGGCGCGCCGGTGGCCACGCCGTTCGGCCGCGGCATCGAGTTCCGCGACGTGCAGTTCGCCTATGCGGGCGCCGAGGGTGAGACGCTCGGCGGCGTGTCGCTGACGGTCACCGCCGGACAGATGGTGGCCATCGTCGGCCGCAGCGGCGCCGGCAAGACCACGCTGGTGAACCTGCTGCCCCGGTTCTACGACGTCACCGGCGGCGCGATCCTGATGGACGGGGTGGATATCCGCGATGTCACCCTGGCGTCGCTGCGCGCCCAGATCGGCATCGTGACGCAGGAAACCGTGCTCTTCGACGACACGATTGCCGCCAACATCGCCTTCGGGCGGCCGGCGGCCACGCGTGCCGACATCGAGGCCGCGGCGCGGGCCGCGCACGCCCACGAGTTCATCGTCGGGCTCGACGACGGCTACGAGACCGCCATCGGTGAGCGCGGCCAGCGGCTGTCGGGCGGCCAGCGGCAGCGCCTCGCCATCGCCCGTGCGCTGCTGCGCGATTCGCCGATTCTCATCCTCGACGAGGCGACGTCGTCGCTCGACGCCGAGTCGGAGATGCTGGTGCAGGAGGCGCTGTCGACGCTGATGCGGAACCGCACCTCGCTGGTCATCGCCCACCGCCTGTCCACGGTGCGGCGGGCCGACGCCATCGTGGTGCTCGAGCAGGGGCGCATCGTGGAAGTGGGCACCCACGACGAGCTGCTCGCGGCCGGCGGCGCGTATGCGAAACTGTACGAGCTGCAGCTGCAGGAAGATCAGCCGGGCCCCGCGACGACATGATCAAATCGATGACCGGATTCGCGTCGCTGACGCACGAAGACGAACGCGCCACCATCGGCGTCACGGTGAAGACGGTGAACCACCGTTTTCTCGATATTCAACTGAGAATTCCGCAAAGCCTGGCCGAGATCGAACCGCGTGTGCGGGCGCTGCTCCAGAAGCGGCTGGCCCGGGGGCGCGTCGAGGTGGCCATCTCCGTCCAGCTGCGTAGCCTACCGGCGCCGACGGTCGAGCTGAACGAAGACGTCGTCAGCGCCCTGGCGGCGGTCATCGAGCGGGCGCGCGAGCGCGGCCTGGTGTCCGGGACCCTGACCCCCGGCGATTTGCTGCGCGTGCCGCAGGCGGTGAGCGTGCGGGAACGGCCGGTCGAGGCGGACCCCGCGTTCGAAGCGCAGGTGGCGTCCAGCGTCGAAGCGGCACTCGAGCAGGCGCTCGCCGACCTGGATGCGATGCGGGTGCGGGAAGGCGACCACCTGCGCGCCGATCTCGACGGCCGCCGGCAGCTTCTCGCCGACCTCGTGGGCGGGCTCGAGGGTGCCGCGCTCGAAGGACGCGCCGGGGTCGAGGCGCGCCTGCGCGAGCGGGTGCGCGAGATCGGAGCCGAGCTGCCGGTGGACGAGGGGCTCGTGGCCCAGGAGATCGTCCGCGCCGCGGCGAGGTCCGACATCTCGGAAGAAGTGACACGCTTCCGCGGCCACCTGCTGCACTGGGGCGCGCTCTCCGACAACGCCGAGCCCTGCGGCCGCAAGCTGGATTTCCTGCTGCAGGAGATGAACCGCGAGATCAACACCATCGGCTCGAAGGCGGACGGGCTGCGGGTGTCGCAGCTCGTGATCACCGCGAAGGCCGAGCTCGAGAAGATGCGGGAGCAGGTGCAGAATGTCGAGTAGCCGGCGCGGCCTGCTCTTCATCGTCTCGGCTCCGTCGGGGACGGGCAAGACGACGATCGTGGAGCGGCTGGTGCAGGTGGTGCCGCGGCTGCGCATGTCCCGCTCGTACACGTCACGGCCCGCGCGCGCCGGCGAGAGCGACGGCGTTGACTACAATTTCATCAGCCGCGGGCGGTTCGAGGCGATGATCGGGGACGGCGCGTTCCTCGAATGGGCCGACGTCTTCGGCAACTACTACGGCACCGGCGCCACCGATACCGAGACCATCCTGGCGGCCGGCGAGGACGTGGTGCTGGTGATCGACGTGCAGGGCGCCCGCCAGGTGCGCGGCCGGGGCATCGAAACCGTGGGCGTCTTCGTGCTGCCGCCCTCGGCCAGCGTGCTCGAGAGCCGGCTGCGCGGGCGCAGCAAGGACACCGAGGAACAGATTCGCCGCCGCCTCGAGGTCGCGCGCACGGAAATCGGCGAGTTCGCCCAGTACGAGTACGTGGTGGTCAACGACGACCTGGACGGCGCCGTCAACCGCATCCGCGCTATCGTCATGGCCGAGCGGGCGCGCGTGAAGGCGATGCGCGGCGAGACCGAGGCCGTCATCGAGACGTTTCAGCAGAGGCCTGTAAGCTGATGGCACTCATCGCGCTCGGCGTGACCGGCGGCATCGGCGCCTACAAGGCGGTCGAGGTGTGCCGCGGGCTGCAGAAGCGCGGACACGACGTGCAGGCGGTGATGACGCGCGCGGCGCGCCGGTTCGTGGCGCCGCTGACCTTCGAGGCCATCACCCGCCACCCGGTCATCACCTCGCAGTGGCGCCCGGGCATGAACGCCGACATCGAGCACATCGCCATCGCGGATCACGCCGACCTGCTGCTGGTGGCGCCGTGCACGGCCAACGTGCTCGGGAAGTTCGCCAACGGCATCGCCGACGACTTCCTGACCTCGCTCTACCTCGCCACGCGGGCGCCGGTGCTGGTGGCCCCGGCCATGAACTCGAACATGCTCGGACATGCGGCGGTGCAGGCCAACCTGCAGCTGCTGCAGCGCCGCGGCGTGCTGTTCGTCGATCCGGGCGAGGGCTACCTGGCCTGCGGCTGGATCGGCAAGGGGCGCCTGGCCGAGCCCGAGGAGATCGTGGAGGCGGCCATCCGCGTGCTCGAGGGGCGTTCCGCGACGCCGGGCCCCGCGGTGGACTCGGCGCTCCGCGGCCGCAAGGTGCTGATTACGGCCGGGCCAACCTATGAGGACATCGACCCGGTGCGGTACGTCGGCAACCGCTCCAGCGGCCGGATGGGCTTTGCGCTGGCCGCCGACGCCGTTCGCCGCGGGGCCGAGGTGACGCTCGTCGCCGGCCCCACCACGGTGACACCGCCGGCCGTCGCCACCCTGGTGCGCGTGCGCAGCGCCGCCGAGATGCACGAGGCGGTGATGAAGGTGGCCGCGGGCATGGACCTCGTGGTGATGTCGGCGGCGGTGGCCGACTACACGCCGTCCCGGCGCGCCCCGGGCAAGATTGCCAAGGGCGATACGCCGCTCACGCTGACGCTCGAGCGGACGCGGGACATCCTGGCGGATCTGGGGGCGCTGCGCGCGTCGACCGGTGCGGCGACGCCGGTGCTGGTGGGGTTTGCCGCCGAGACCGACGACGTCGTGCGCAAGGCGCAGGGCAAACGCGCGCGCAAGCGGGTGGACGCGATCGTGGCGAACGACGTGTCGCAGTCCGATCGGGGATTCGACGTGGACACCAACGCCGTCACCATCGTCACCGCCGACGCCGAGGACGTGGTGCCGCTCCAGAGCAAGGACCGCGTGGCGGCCGTCATTCTCGACAGCGCCGAACGCCTGCTGCGCCGCGCCACGTCCGCGGCACCTGCCCGATAGGGGACCGCTACGCCGATGCCGCACGATCCGCTTCGCGATCATCTCGACTACTTCCAGGAGCTCGGCGTGGAGGGCCTGCACCCCGAGCCGCTGTGGCGCACCCGCGCCGGGGTACGTAGAGGCGAACCTTCAGGTTCGCCTGACACGGGCGACACCCTCGCGATCATCAAGGCCGACATCGGTCCCGACTGCAGCCGCTGCAAGCTGCACACGCTCGGCCGCAAGCAGATCGTCTTCGGCGTCGGCAACCCGAACGCGGACCTGATGTTCGTGGGCGAGGCGCCGGGCGCCGACGAGGACGTCCAGGGCGAGCCGTTCGTCGGCCGCGCGGGGCAGCTCCTCACCAAGATCATCGAAGCGATCAACCTGCGCCGCGACGACGTCTACATCGCCAACGTCATCAAGTGCCGGCCGCCGCAGAACCGCAACCCCGAACCGGACGAAGTGGAACAGTGCGAGCCGTTCCTCTTTCGCCAGATCGACGCGATCAAGCCGAAGGTGATCGTGGCCCTCGGGAAGTTCGCAGCACAATGCCTGCTGAAGACCACCGATCCCATCACCCGCATCCGTGGACGCGAGTACCGCTACCGCGACGCCATTCTGATGCCGACCTATCACCCGGCCTACCTGCTCCGGAACCCCTCCAGCAAACGCGAGGTCTGGGAAGACATGAAGCGGGTCCGCGAGCTGCTCGGCGGCGCGGCCAGCCGGGCCTAGTGCGCTTCGTTGCCGTCGCCGTTCCCGTTCCGCAGCTCGACGCGCTGACCTATCGCGTGCCCGATGGCGTGCCCGTGCCTCCAGTGGGGGCGCGGGTGCGGGTGCCGATCGGGACGCGGGTCGTGACCGGCTGCGTAGTGGGCCCTGCCGAGGCGCCGGCCGGCGTCGACGCCAGGGATCTGCAGAAGGTCCTCGACGATACGCCCTTCATCCCGCTCGCCGTCGTCGAGCTGTGCACCTGGGTGGCCGACTACTACATGGCCGGCCTGGGCGACGCCGTGGCGGTGGCGCTGCCTCCAGGGGCAAAGTCGCGCGCCTCGGGCTACAAGACGCGGCGACTGATCGCGCTGACGGCGCACGGGCTGGCGGCGATCGATGCGGCGGATCCCGGCCTCACGGACAAGCAGCTGGCGGGTCTGCGCGCGCTGGCGGGCTCGACCGGGCTGTCGCTCAAGGAGCTGCGCGAGCGCGGCGTCACCGCCGCAGTGCTCGCCAAACTGACGGCGCGGCAGCTGGTGGCCGCCCGCGACGCCCCCGACGAGCGCGATCCGTTCGCGCGCGCATCGATGGACACCGTGGCGTACGACTCGGCGCGGGCGCCGACCGGGGAGCAGGCGGCGGCGTGCGAGACGCTCACGGCGCTGGCGGCGGCCGGCAGTTTCAAGGTGGCGCTGCTGCACGGCGTGACCGGCAGCGGCAAGACCGAGGTGTACCTGCGCCTGGCCCGCGCGGTGCGCGATGCCGGACGCCAGGTGCTGCTGCTGGTGCCCGAGATCGCGCTGACGCCGTCGATGTCGGCGCTCGTGCGGGGCGCCTTCTCCGACCGGGTGGCGATTCAGCACAGCTCGCTCTCGGATGGCGAGCGGCACGACCAGTGGCAGCGCATCCGCCGCGGCGATGTGGACGTGGTGGTGGGGACGCGCTCCGCCGTCTTTGCGCCGTTCGATCGCCTTGGCCTCATCATCGTCGACGAGGAGCACGACTCCTCCTACAAGCAGGAAGAGGCGCCGCGCTATCACGGCCGCGACGTGGCCGTCGTCCGCGGCCAGCGTGAGGGTGCGCTGGTGGTGCTCGGGTCGGCCACCCCCTCGATGGAAACCTACCAGCACGCCGAGTCCGGCAAGTACGCGCGCGTGACGCTGTCGCGTCGCGTGCTCGACCGCCCGCTCGCCGACGTGCGGCTGGTGGACATGCGCGAGGAATACGCGTCCGAGGGTCCGGACGTCGTGATCAGCCGCGCGCTGGCGGCGGCCATCGAGAGCCGGCTGGCCAGGCACGAGCAGGTGCTGGTGCTGCTCAACCGTCGCGGCTACGCGACGGCGGTGTTCTGCCGACAGTGCGGCGACAGCTTCGAGTGCCCCAACTGCAGCATCTCGCTCACAGTCCACACCGCGCGCAACGGCTGGCGCGCGCGCTGCCACTACTGCAACTACTCGGTGATGGTGCCGAAGACGTGCCGCAAGTGTGCGGCGCCCTACCTCGAGCACGCCGGCTTCGGCACGGAGAAGGTCGAACAGCAGCTGGCGGAGCTCTTTCCCGCGGCGCGAATCGGGCGGGTCGACCGCGATTCCGTGCGGCGCAAGGGCGCGTTGACGTCACTCCTGTCGCGCTTCGCCGCAGGGGAGCTGGACCTGCTCGTCGGCACGCAGATGATCGCGAAGGGGCACGACTTTCCGCGCGTCACGCTGGTGGGCGTCGTGTCGGCCGACGTCGGGCTCGGCCTTGCCGACTTCCGCGCGGGCGAGCGGACGTTTCAGCTGCTGACGCAGGTGGCGGGACGCGCCGGACGCGGCGAGCGCGCGGGGGAGGCGATCGTGCAGACGCTCTATCCGTCGCACTACAGCGTACGGCTGGCCTGCCAGCAGGACTATCCGGCGTTCTTCGAGCGCGAGCTCGAGTATCGCAAGGGCTTGCGGTATCCGCCGTTCGTGGCGCTCGTGAATGCCGTCGTCCGCGGCCGGACCTTCGACGAGGCGATGCGGCTGGCGCAGGAGCTGGCCTCGGCGCTGGCGACGCACGCTGCGGCCGGCGGCTTTGCCGTGCTCGGCCCGGCCCCGGCGCCGCTGACCCGCTTGCGCGGCGAGCACCGCGTGCAGATCTTCTTGAAGGGCGGCCGTCGCGATCAGATGCGCCTGGCGATGCGCGCGGCGCTGGCGGGGCTGCCCGAGGTTCGTCGCCGCGTGGTGGTCGACGTGGATCCCCTGAGTGTGCTCTGACGCGCAGTCGTAGGGGCCGCCTTCAGGCGGCCCGTTGACGGAGGCCGCCTTCGTAGGGCCGCCTTTGAAGGCGGCCCGTTGGCCGGCCGGCTAAAGCCCGGCCCCTACTTTCCCGTCACCAGATCCAGCGTCGAGATCGGCGCCGGCGTGAAACAGAGGACGAACATCAGCACCGCAAAGACCGCGAGCCACTTCCGGCCGGCGTCGAGCGGCATGTCCTCGTCGTAGGTGCGCGGGTGCCGCGGGCCGAACGAGAACAGCATCCCGGCGGTCAGAATCGTCCACACGATCCACGATGACGACACGAACGACAACGCGATCAGGCAGATGAGCGTGGCGTAGGTCACCTGCGTACTGCGCTGTCCGAGTACCGCATACGAGATGTGCCCGCCGTCCAGCTGCCCCAGTGGAAAGAGATTGAGCGCGGTGGCGAGCAGGCCGAACCACCCCGCAAACGCGGTGGGATGGAGGTTGACTGAATAGCCGTCGGGCGGTGAGCCGAAGGTGAGCCACATCAGCCCCTTGAGCAGCAGGGGCTCGCCGAGCTCGAGGCCCTGGAAGCCGGGCGGGATGCGGACCACGCGTGAGAGGCTGACGCCGAGGATCAGCACTGGAATCGCCACCAGGAAACCGGCAATCGGACCGGCGATGCCGATGTCGAACAGCTCGCGCTTGTTGGGGATGGGCTGACGGATGCGGATGAACGCGCCCAGCGTGCCGGTCAGGAGGAACGGCGCCGGCAGGAAGTAGGGGAGCGACGCATCCACGCGGTAGTACCGGCACGCGATGTAGTGCCCCATCTCGTGCGCGCCCAGGATGCCGAGAATCGCCGCGCTGTACCAGAGACCGTTGAAGTAGCTCGTCCAGCTGACCAGCGCCGGCGCCTGATCGCCGAAGTCGGCGCGGAACCCGTAGTAGTGGGCCGTCCCCACAAAGGTCGTCATCAGCAGCGTGGCTGCAAACAGAACGATATGACGGACAATCGGTTGGGGGCGGACGTCCGGTTCGAGCGCCGGAGGAACGTAGTCCCGGTCGAGCGCGGCGTAGCCGGGCGTTGGACGAGCAGGCCCGAGCGAGTCGGACGAGGGAGAGCCCATGTTGTTGTAGGGTCGGCGCGGGCCGGCGCCCTGTTTTGCCTAGCCGATGTTCTGGAGATCTTTACCCGGCTTGAATCGGATGGTACGGCCGGGCGGGATGCGCACTTCCTTACCGGTCCGGGGATTACGGCCGATGCCCCGCTTGCGCGGCTTGACCTGGAAGACGCCGAAACCCCGAAGCTCGATGCGATCGCCGCGCTGCATCGACAGCCGCATGGCGTCGAAGACGGCATCGACCGCCACCTCAGCCTTGACCTTGGTGATGTCGGCGATTTTCGAGACTTCGTTGACGATGTCGACCTTAATCACGAGCCCTCGCAGCGAATGACTGTAACTACTATAAAGATAGTGACTTAGCCTGTCAATTTGCCCGCCGAAGGCGGGCAAGGCCAACACCGCGCCCAGGATTCCGCCCCGCCCCTATGCCCACCCGCCTGCCCGCCGTCGTGCTCGTCGGCCGACCCAACGTCGGCAAGTCCACCTTGTTCAACCGGCTGACCCGGACACGGCGCGCCATTGTGACCGCGATCCCCGGCACCACGCGCGATGTGATCAAGAAGGAAGCCGAGTGGCGCGGCCGCCGCTTGCAAATCGTTGATACGGGAGGGATGTTCGGGGCCAGCGAGGATCCGCTGCACGCGCTCGTGCTCGAGCGGGGTCAGCGCGCGCTCGCCGACGCCGATCTGCTGGTGCTCGTCGGCGACGGCCGCGAGGGGCTGGTGCCCGGCGATCGCGAGATCGCACGTGCCGCCCGCGCAGCGGATCGACCGTTGTTGCTCGCCATCAACAAGATGGACGACAAGAGGGCGCGCGCCGGCGCGCTCGACTTCTATCAGCTCGGGATCGATCCGGTGTTCGAGATCAGCGCCGAGCACGGCGAGGGCGTTGGCGATCTGCTCGACGGCATCCTCGAAGCGCTGCCGTGGGCACCGGCCGAGCCTCCGCACGAAAGCGCGGCCGAAGGCGAAGACGCACCGCGACGGCACGAGTCGCCGCGCCCCGACCATCCGGCCCCTCCCGACGAGGTCGGCATCGCGATCGTGGGCCGGCCGAATGCCGGCAAGTCGTCTCTGGTCAACCGGTTGCTGCGCGAGGAGCGCATGATCGTGAGCGACGTGCCGGGAACGACGCGCGACTCCGTCGACACGCTGCTCACCTGGCACAAGCGCCAGTTCCGCATCGTGGACACGGCGGGCATCCGGCGGCCGGGCCGGGTGGCGCAATCGGGGCAGGTGGAATCGGTCAGCGTGCTGCTGGCACGGCGCTCGATCGAATCGGCCGACGTGGTCGTGGTGGTCGTCGATGCCGCGGCCGGCGCGACCGATCAGGATGCCACCATCGCCGGCGAGGCCGACCGCCAGGGCAAGGGCGTGATTATCGTCGCCAACAAGTGGGACCTCATGAAAGGGCAGGGCTCCGATTTCGTGAAGCTCTTCGACGAGCAGCTGCGGCGACAGCTGAAGTTCCTCGACTACGCGCCCATCCTGCACGTCTCGGCCGCCACCGGGGAGCGCGCGCCGAAGCTGCTCGAAGAGATCGACCGCGTGGCGGCCTCGCGGCGCTCCCGGGTGAAGACGCACCAGCTGAATACGCTGGTCGAGAAGATTGCCGCCACCCATCCGCCCCAGAGCCCCGGCCGCCGGCACGTTCGCATTCTCTACGCGGCGCAAACGAGCGTGGCCCCGCCGACCTTCGTGTTCTTCACCAACGTCGCCACCAGCTTCCACTTTTCCTACGAGCGCTACCTGGTCAACCAGCTGCGCGAGGCGTTCGGCTTCGCGGGCAGTCCCATCCGCATCCAGGTACGGTCTCGGCGCCGGAAAGCTAGCGAGGCTCCGCCCGCAGCGAGAGGTAAGGCTCCACCACGCTAGCGCAGTGCCTCATTGCCCGCCCTCCGGGCGGGCGGAATGGCGCAAAAGCCCTGATATACTGGCGCCGTGGCGCCGAAGCTGTATCGGGCTCAGGAGGTGTGCGACCTCGCGCAGGTGCAGCCGTACGTCCTGCGGTCGTGGGAAAAGGAGTTCCCGGGCATCGGTGTTCAGAAGTCGGACGACAGCCCGCGGCTCTATCGGCAGGCCGATCTCGATCAGGTGCTCCTGATCAAGCGCCTGGTCTTCAGCGAAGGGCTGACGCTCTCCGGTGCCCGCCGCAAGCTCGAGGAGACCGCTTCGCGCACGCCGGCCGAGGTCGATCACGATGTGGCCGAAGTGCTCGACGCGCTGGCGTCGGACGCTCGGACGCGCATTGCCTATGTGCGCGACGGACTGCGGTCGATTCTCACGCTGCTGTCGAATGCCCCGGGCACGGTGGTCGTCGTGGACGACGAACGGCCCACCAACGGCTCGCGCCGCCCGGTGCGACCGTCCACCGCGTCGGTCCGGACGATGCCGCAGCGAAAGGGAAATGCGCCGGCGCCTCAGGCGCGGCAGGCCCGATCCGCGCCCAAGGCAAAGCCCGCTACAATGAAGGCAGCGGCCAAGGCCGCCGGCAAGCCGAAGCGTCGCGCAAGCGCGTAGGGCTCGTAGGAGCCGCCTTCAGGCGGCCCGTGCTGGAGACGCCGCACAAGATTCGGGATGTAGCGCAGCCTGGTAGCGCACTTGACTGGGGGTCAAGGGGCCGTGGGTTCGAATCCCGCCATCCCGACCATTTTCCCTAACCATTCAGCGAGCCGCGATTTCCCCGATCGTGGCTCGTGTCTTTTTTGTGTCTGTTGCCGGCCGAAGGGGCCGGCCCTACCGTCCGTGTAGAGCGGATCGACCGTGTCGTCCCTCATTGACGCCGAAACTGCGAGCAGTTGAGCAACGTCTGCTTCGCGTTCGAGTCGCTTGGATCAAGAAAGGCACTGTCGCAGCGCAAGAAGTCGAACAGTGTCGGCGACGATCTCATGATCGCCGTCAGAACATCGAGATTTGGCCCGCTTCGCGAGGGTGGAGTATCTCCGCGAGCTGTACCCGCCACACGTGTCCCGCCTGGTTTATCGACGTCATCAAGCAGCAGTACATTGGCGTCGCGCAGCGCGATCAACTGGCCGTTCATTGCCACTGTCCGTCGACTCGGATCGAACCGGAGCTCCATGTTGCCCCTGGGAGAAAGAATGCGATGCACGTGTTCTGACCCGCCAGCTGCGATTCCATCGAGGCGCTCGTTAAACCAACCCGGCTTGCCGCGCCACAAGACGAGTAGGTCCAAATTGGAAGAACCGGCATCCGGCCCGGTCATTTCCCACGTTGCTACGACCGATGGAGACAACGGGCCTCCGCCGCTCGTTGAGTAATGGATCGCAGGCGTCTGAGCATGAGCAAGCAACGAGGATAACGCCACAATCAGAGCGCACGAGTTGATGGCCAGTGTTGACATCGCGTGGACTCCCCTTCGGATACGGCAGGTCCCGTCACGGTAGTGTGCAGTGCGGGCGGCATCCCGACCATCACTCCTCCCGCCGCATCATCCCCCTTCCTGATGCGGCGCGTGCACCGGCTCGGACTCGGGTGACGAACGCTGCCTGAGATACACCGACAGCCACACCATCGACGCGACCGCCAGAAACTCGCTCTGCCAGTTTTGAAAGGATTCGAACCAGAGCCGCGATGACGCGAGGTAGTCGGCAAATGCCGGGGCTGGGTGCCGGTTGAGGAGCTGGTCATCCCGGTACTCGGCGTATCCGCCCACGGCGTGGCCCACCCACGACAGCAGGACGAGCAGGACGAAGGCGAGGCCGAGCGAGTGCTCGTAGAGCCGGAGCACCCACCCGCCTCGACGTACCGGCCACGGCGCCTGCGGATCGTCGGCAAAGCGCCGAGGATCGATGTCGACCGGTTCGATCACGTTCGGCCGTCGCGATTCAGGCGACGCTTTCTGAATCAACACCGTGGTGAGGAGCACGAAGGCCGCCATCTGCAGGAATTCGCTTTCCCAATTCTCGAAGAGCGCTTCGTACGGGTGCCCCTTCTGAAGATAGCCCGACAGCGTGATCGCCGGAAGTCCCTGCTCGTGCCCCGTCTCGTTGTACTCCGCCAGGCCCGCCGCGAGCTGTCCAAGCAGGAACACCAGGAACAACGCCAGCCGGGCCAGCGTCAACGCCCGATCGCGAATCCAGTTCACGTCCCCGCATCAATGAGTGCGTGCGCGGTTCTTGGCGCCGCTGCGCTGGCGCCCGCGGCCGGACGTCTTGCGCGGCGTGGCCTGGCGCCCGACGCCGTTGGCGGCACCCGCATTGACTCCAGATTCGGCGAGCGACGTCAGCTTCTCGTCGGCGGCCTTCTCTTCTTCGAGCGTCTCGGCGAGGAGATCCGCTACGTCGTTGTGACCGAGCGTCTTCGCCCAGGCGATCAGGGTTCCGTAGGCCGCGATTTCAATAGTGTTCGGCCCGCTGTCCGCCCGCGATGAGACACGCGTCCATCGTGACCTCATCGAAGTCCTCTTCCATGACCGCCTTGCCTTCGTCGATGATGCCCGCGATGCCGTCACAGTGCTTGCCGCGGGCTTTCTCGTTGAGCATGCCGAACGCGCGCTCCAGCCGGGTGGCGTGCTCACGGGTTTCTTCCAAGTGTGATGCGAACGCTTGCTTCAGCTGGGGGGCCGTCGCAGCCTTTGCAAGCTTCGGCAGCGCTTTGATCAGTTGCTTCTCGGCGTCGTAACAGTCTCGCAGCTCGTCGAGAAACGCATCGCCCAGCATTCCGGTGTGTTTGTCCATGGTGTGTCTCCCGCCTTCACAAGAAGTGATCGTTGTGCATGTACAGTGCACGACACCTCGTCATGTGCAAGTCACATTCCGAGACACACATGAGGCGCGCGGTGTTCAGCGCGTCGAGGCGGCGGGCGCCAGACGCGCCAGCGTCGCCGTCCACTGACTGCCGGCTGGCGTGGTCTTGGTGATGCCGCGCACCATCTCGTCGGTCGAGATCGACGTGCCGTAGAAGTCCTTGTTCGCGTCCCGGTCCACGCGCAGCGAGGCGCCCTCGAGCGAGAGCCCCGCGAAGAGCCCCTTCGCGCGCGAGTATGCGAGGATCTGTGCGTTGAGCGAAGCGTCGGTCGAGGCTTCGCCCTGCCGCCCGACAGGGCCCGCCGCCACCGATGCGTTGGCGCCGAGCTTGAACTCGTTGTCGAGCAGATCCTTCACGCCCTCGCGGTTCATCACCAGCAGCACGAGATCGACGGCCTGCACGCCGATCTGCCAGCCGATGCTGCCGCCCGTCAGCGCCACGAATCCGGGCGCACTCCATTTGTTCGTGTTGCGATCGCGCACGCTCATCACGCCCCGGCCGTGCTGGGCGCCGATGATGAAGCCGCCCTTCACGAGCGACGGAATCACGACGATCGCTTCGGCCCGTTCGAGAAGGTCCTCGGGGATGCCTTGATCCGGCGCGCGCACGAGCGTCTCGAGCACGGCCGCCGAGTCGGTGATGCGTTTCTCCTGGTCGGCCTGCGCGCCGGCGGGAGAGGCCGAGACGAGCACGGCCAGCACGGCCAGCGCGGCCAGCGCGGCGGCCAGGTTCAGGCGCGGAAATGCACGCATTGTGAAGACCTCCATCGTGTTCGGACCGGGTTCATCTAGCTGACGCTGAGCACGCTGATCGTTGGCGTAAGGGTGTAGGAGCCGTTGCCGGCGGCGCGGATCGACTGCTCGGTGTTCAGGCCGATCCGCATCGTCGTGTCGTCGCCGGCCGCGACGGTGAACTCGCGCGAGACGACGATTTCGTTGGGGCTCGCGTTGATTGGCGCCGTTCGTCCGCCCGGCGTGCGGAAACTCGCGGAACACACGTCGACCGATGCGTTGTCCAGATAGAGCGTGGCGCTCTGGATCTGCACGCGCACCTCCGTGTATCGCCCCGCCGGCAGCGTGCCGGCAGCAATCTCACCGTCGCTCGACTGGAGCTTCCGAAGGTCGCACGTCAGCTGCGCCGCGCCTCCGGTCAGCGTCACATCGATCCAGTCGCCCGGCGAGCGGAAGGCGCGGGCGCGAGCAAACGTGACCAGGATCGCCTGGCCGCCCGCAAACGAACTGGCCGTGAGCCGCAAGTTGAACCGGCTGCCCGAGGACGACGGCGACGACGGCGAGTCGCTGCACGCCGTGCCGAACGCAATCGCGCCAAGCAAGATGGCCGTTGAGAGGTGTTTCATCTCGCAGCTCCTCAGCCCCGAGCCCTCAGCCCGTCAGGCCCGCACCGCGAGCGGGTCAGTTCACGCTCAGGATCGTGATGACCGGGCTCATCATGTACTTGCCGCTCCCGGTCAGATGAATCGACTGGTTGCCGTCGAAGTCGACGAGCATCGTCATCGTGGAGCTCGCCGTGATGTCGAAGTCGCGATTGAGCTTCACTTCACCCGACGGGATCTCCAGCGCGGCGCTGGCGCCCGCGGGGGCCGCGATCGACGACGCACACGCGGAACCCGACGAGGGGTTGTCGAAGAAGAGCGTGGCGCTCTGCACCACCAGGCGGACCTGGGTGTAGTGGCCGGTTGGGAGCGCCGCGGTGCCGAGGATGTCCTCGGACGTTTCGAGCTTCTTCAGATCGCACGTGCGCGTGGTGGCGGCGTTGATGAACGGCACCACGGTCCAGTCGCTGTCCGACCGGTGGGCGCGCACCGACGAGAACGTCACCAGCACGGCCTTCGCGTCGGTGAACGGCGCGTCGCGAAGGCGGAGATTGAAATTGCCACCCGAGAGAGATGGCGACGAGGGCGAATCGCTGCAGGCGAGAGTGCCCGCTGCGAGGGCGGCGGCGAGGGCCAAGGCAGAGAGGTGCTTCATCCGGATCATCCTCCGGCGGCCTTCTCGAGCAAACGGTTTGCCAGCGCTGGCCCGTCCGTGCAACCTGTGCGGTTCGTGCGGTTTGCCGGCTGAGCCGACGCCTGGCCCTGCTGTATCGGGGCAGGATTCGCCCGGGCGTGTGTAAGAGTCGCCTCCCGAGCGAGGGGGCGCCTCAGCCGTGCGAGCGGTCGTAGGCGGTTTCGAGGAAATCAGCCGCCCGTTGCCACGTGTCGGCGTCCATCGCATGCCACGAGGCCATGTAGCGCAACATGGCCGGGGGCCACTGGCGGCGGTTGCGCCACGCGCGGATCTGCAGGATCACCGTCTCTGCATCGTGGCCGCACTCGGCATCGAGCAGCGCCTTCCAGCGGGTGACGAGACGCTGCGCCAGGTCTCCCGCCGGGTCCTCGGCGACGGCGGCTGCGCAGTCACGATACAGCGCGATGCGAGCGTCGCTCACGCGGGCCGGCGCGGCGTGGCCGTTGCGCTCGCGCTCGACGCGTTCGGTCTCCCAACGCTCCCAGAGCACGGTGTTGATGAAGCGCGTCGCGCGCTCCACGCGATGCTCGGTGAGCCGGGCCTGCATGGCCGCCGGCCAATGCTCGCGATCCAGCCACGCCTGGCGCAGGCCGGTGCGGACGGCACCGTCGGTGGTCTCCGCCTTGTCCAGAACGAGCCAGCGCGAGCCGAGCGCCTGAGCCTCGGCGCCAGCGGGATCCGGCGCGTCACGGGCGTCGAGGAGCGCGTTGACATCTCGATACAAAAGCCGCCAGTCCTCGGACGGCCACTGCTCGTAATGCCGGCGCCACTCGTCCCACACCTCGTCGCGGTAGTACTTCCGCATCTCCTCGATGCTGTCCTGCATACTCATCACCTCGATCAGCGCGTCGAGCGCCGCGGCGCCGCCGGAGGACGTCTCCAGGCCGGCTTCGGCGGCCTCGAGCGCGCGAATCGCGCGATCGAGGAGCCGCCGCCGCTCTTCGAGCACGTGGCGCTGCTGCCGCAGGGTCAGGTGGAGTGGCGGCGCACCGGCGGCGAGCAGCTCGCGAATGCGGCGCAGCGGCAGTCCCAGGGAGCGCAGCGCCAGGATCTGCCGGAGCCGCGTGAGATCCGTGGCCGTATACAAGCGATAGCGCGACCGGCTCCGCGCCGGTTTCAGCAGGCCGATGCGGTCGTAGTGGTGCAGCGCCTTCACGGTCACCCCGCCAAGCGCGGCGAACTCGTGGATGGTGTAGCTCGATCGGGTCACGCCTGCCGGTATGCTGCGCCTTGACCCAAGGGGAGAGTCAAGCGGGGGTCAATCGCTGTCTATTTGCCCGCCTCCGGCGGGACGAGCGTGCGCTGCATCAGCACCAGGTCCAGCCACCGCCCGAACTTGAAGCCGACCTGGCGCAGGTGCGCCACTCTGGTGAAGCCGAGGCGCTCATGGAAACGGATCGACCCGGCGTTGTCGGCGTCGATGCCGGCAATCATCACGTGCATGCCGAGCGCCGCCGCCCGCTCGATGAGCGGCGGCATCAACGCGGCGCCCACGCCCTGGCCGCGACGGTCGGCGCGCACGTGCACGCTGTGCTCGACGGTGAAGCGATAGCCGGGCCACGGTCGAAATCCGCCGAACGCGGCAAAGCCGACCACCTCGCCCGCGTCGGTCGCCACCAGCACCGGCTGCCCGTCGGCCTTGCGGGCCGCCAGCCACGAGCGCCGATCCTCGAGGCTGGCTGGTTCGTCGCGGTAGATCGCCGTGGATGTCGCGACGACGTCGTTGTAGATCTCCAGGATGTCGGGGAGGTCGTCTTCGTGCGCCTCGCGGACCTCGAGCATGGACCCGATCGTAGATCGGGCCGCGGCCTACGCTGAGATTGCGGCGCCGGATTGGTGTGGGAGCGGCAGGCGCAGGATCGCCCGTGTGCCCCGCCGGTCGGTGCGGTTTGCCAGGCTCAGCGTGCCGCCGTGCCCCTCGGCAATCTGCCGGCTCAACGCGAGGCCGATACCCGAGCCTCCAGGCTTCGTCGTGAAGAACGGCACGAACAGGTTGCCGGTGCTCGGCAGGCCCGGGCCTTCGTCGTCGACACGGATCTCGACCCAGTCCTCCTGGAGCGTCCAGCCCGCCGACACCGCGCCGCCGGTCTCGAGCGCGGCGTCCACGGCGTTGCGCGTGACGTTGATCAGCAGCTGTTCGAGCTGGTCGGCATCGGCGTCCACCACGAGGGCGGGGCCCTCGACGAGTGCGATCGCCCGCCGGGATTCGAGCGACGCCACCCGGCGGATCAGCGGCGCCAGCTCGGTGCGCACCCGCGACGGCGGCGGCAGCCGCGCCAGGCGCGCGTAGGCGCTGGTGAACCGTCCGAGCGCGTCGGAGCGTGAGGCGATGATGCCGAGGCCGTGCGTCATGTCGTCGCGCCAGTCGGCGGGCAGCGGCTCGCGGCCGAGCAGCGACTCCAGGCTGCCGGCGATCGACTTGATCGGCGCCAGCGAGTTGTTCAGCTCGTGACCGATGACGCGGATCAACCGCCGCCAGGCCTCGCGTTCCTGTTCGCGCAGCGGCTGGCTCAGATCGGACAGCGCCAGCAGGTCGTGCGGAGAGCCGCCCTGGAAGAAACGCGTGCGGCGCATCTCCCAGCGTCCGGCGCCGCCGGCGAAGGTGAGGTCCTGCAGCGTGCCGGGCGTCTCGAGCGCCGACTGCAGTCCGAGCGCGTCGGCGGGCCGGCCCACGAGATCGGTTTCGGTCGCCCCCAGCAGGCGCGCGCCGTAGCGGTTTGCCAGCACCAGGCGGTGGCGGCCGTCGAAGGCGAAGATCGCCACGTCGATCTCGGCCATCACGGCGTGCAGCAGGGCCGTGGCTTCCTGGGCCCCCAATCGCTGGCCCCGCAGCGTGTCGGCCAGCGTGTTGATCTCGAACATGACGTGCTCGAGCGGATCGCTGCCGCCGCCGGTCCGCGCGCGAATCGAGAAGTCGCCCTCGCGCAGCGCCGCCAGCAGGTTGGAGACGGTCTGCAGCGGCCGGGCCACCTGCCGGCGCGCGAACACGGCGACGCCGATCCAGACCGCGATCATGGCGACGCCGGCCGCCAGGCGGACGCTCGCCGGCCACGGCGCCGCGCGCAGGAACAGCGTGGCCAGCACGACGGCCGGCGCGCCACCGGCCAGCGCCAGCGCCAGCACGCGGCGGTCATGACTCATGGCTCGCGAGGCTGCACTGCTTGCCCTGAAAGCTCCGCCTCGCGAGCGCAGTGTCTTCTGGCCCCGCCTTCGGCGGGGCGGGACGTCGTGAAGGTCGCATACATGGTGTGGATTATGAGCACGTTGCGACCTTCACGACGTCGGCGTGCTACGAGGGACGGTGGCGTTCGAGGCGGCGATAGAGCGCCGATCGGCTCAGGCCCAGCGCCTTGGCGGCGTGGCTCACGTTGCCGTAGCGGCTCATCGCCTTGCGGATGAACAGCGACTCGATGTCCTCGAGGCTCATCTCGTCGAGCCGCTCCTCGCTGGGGGCGCCGCGCCGCAGGCCGAGGTCCGCCGACTGAATGGCCGATCCCTGCGCCATCAGCACCGCGCGCTCCACCGCGTGATCGAGCTCCCGCACGTTGCCTGGCCACGGATGTTCGTGCAGCAGGGAAAGGGCGGCGGGCTCGAAGGTGCCGATCCCCTTGCGATAGCGCTGCGCGTGAACGTTGAGGAAATGCGCGGCCAGGCGGGCAATGTCCTCACGCCGTTCGCGCAGCGGCGGCAGGTGGATTTCGATGGTGTTGAGGCGGAAGAGCAGGTCCTGACGGAAGCGTCCGCCCCCCACTTCGGCGTGCAGGTCGGCGTTGGTGGCCGAGATCAGCCGCACGTCGGCCCGGCGCGTCCGCGACGACCCGAGCCGCTCGAACTCACCCGTTTCGAGCACGCGCAGCAGCTTCTGCTGCTGGCCGAGCGGCACGTTGGCGATCTCGTCGAGAAAGAGCGAGCTGCCGTCGGCGAGCTCGAAGCGCCCGACCCGGTCCTGGCGCGCGTCGGTGAAGGCGCCCTTCACGTGGCCGAAGAGCTCGCTCTCGAACACGCCTTCCGACACGCCGCCGGCGTTGATCGTCACCATCGGCCGCGCCGCGCGCGGTGACACGCCGTGCAGCGCCCGTGCGACCAGGCTCTTCCCGGTGCCGTTCTCGCCGGTGATGAGGACGTTGGCGTCGGAGGGGCCGACGCGCGCGATGATCTGCAGCACCGGCTGCATCGACGTCGCCTCGGCGATGAGCCCGCCGATCCCGTCGCTGTCGCCGCTACGCGAGTGCGCCTCGAGCCGATCGGCGCGCCGGAGGGCGCGCCCGAGCTCCACCTGGGTGCGGATGATCGCCTGCAGCCGGTCGTTGTTCCACGGCTTCTCGACGAAGTCGCGGGCGCCGCGGCGCATGGCCTCGACGGCCAGGTTCACCGAGCCCCAGGCCGTCATGACGATCACCGGCAGCGACGCATCGACCTGCTGGATCTGCCGCAGCAGATCGAGTCCTTCGGCACCCGACGTCGTGTCACGCGCATAGTTGAGATCGATCAGCACCGCGTCGTACTCGCGCTCGCCGAGCGCGGTGACGACGGCGGCCGGCGATTCCACCGCGTCGATCAGGTAGCCGTCGCCCTTGAGCAGCAGGCGGAGCGCCTCGAGGACGTCGCGTTGATCGTCGGCGATGAGCAGGCGGGGTGGGGATGTGGGCACGAGACGTCCAGTCCTCTACAGGCTAATCGTTCTTGAGTGCGACGATCGGGTCCACGCGCACGGCCCGTCGCGCTGGCACCAGGCAGGCGAGGAGGGCGACCATGATCACGAGTGCGACGACCAGCGTCAGCACCGCGGGCTCACCGGCGCGGGACGCGGAAACCACCGCTGGCGTGACTCGTGAGACCGCCAAGGCGCCCAGGGCGCCGAGCAGCAACCCGATGCCGACCTGCAGTGACGAGCGTCGGACGACCAGCCATGCCACGTGCACGGCCGGTGCGCCCAGCGCCACACGGACGCCAAACTCGCGGGTCCGCTGCGACACCCCGTACGCGGTGACGGCGTAGAGACCGACCGCCGCCATCAGAAGCGCCAGCGAGGCAAACACGCCGAACATCGTGCCGAAGACTCGCTGGCCCCAGTTCAGAAACGCCAGCAGGTCGTCCACGGTGCGTACGTCGAAGAGCGGCAGGTCGGGATCGATGGCCGATACCAGGGCGCGGAGCGCGGCGGCCGCGGCCGCCACGTCGCCGCTGGCGCGCACCAGCACGTTCATGTTCCACACGACGTCGGCGGCGTAGGGAACATAGATCACGGGATCGAAGTCGGCAGGCGCCGTCGGCCGCTGGCGCACGTTCTGCACGACGCCGACGACGGTCATCCACTCACCGGGCGTCCGCGCCGGTTGACCAGGCGCCGCCGGGTCGCTGAGACGGATGCGCTGGCCAATCGGGTCCACCCCGGGGAAGAATGTCGCCGCGAAGCGCTCGTTGACGATGGCCGCGCCGCGCCCCGGCTCGCCCTCGCCGCGGACGAACTCCCGCCCGCGCACCGGACGGGTGCCGATGGTTTCGAAGTAGCGGTCGCCGATCGTCACCTGGGTGGTGGTGGGAAGCCGATCGGCCTTCACCCGTTGGCCAGTCAACTCCACGGCCCGTCGTCGGCCGCCGGCGAGCGGCGGCACAGTGGCCAGCGTCACGCGCGTTGCGCCGCCGGCCACCCGATCCTCGAACCGCCGGTAGAAGGCGACCCGCTGCTCGGGCGTCGCGTAGGTCGTGGCCGGCAGATCGATCCGCAGCCGCAGAAGCTGCGACGTGTCCACGCCGGCCTCTTGGGAGGTCAGCGCGACGGCGTTCTGGACGACGGACAGCGCACCGGAGAGCAGGACCAGGGTGAGCGCGATCTGGCCGACGATCAGCGCCGTGCTCCAGCGCCGGCTGCGCCGCCCGCTGGTGGCCCCACGGCTGGCGTCGTTCAGCACCTCGACCAGATTCGTGCGTGACGTCTGCAGCGCCGGCAGCAGTCCGAAGAGGAGGGTCGTGCCGAGGCAGACGGCCGCCAGATAGCCGAATACGCGCACATCAAAGGGGAAGCGGAGCCAGTACGGCGGGTGCGTATCCTGCGCGACGCTCCAAAACACGCGGATGCCGCCCATCGACAGCGCCAGGCCGGCGGCGCCGCCGAGGGCCGCGAGCATCAGGTTCTCGACGAGCAGCTGCCGCACGATGCGCCAGCGGCTGGCACCCATGGACATGCGCACCGACACTTCGCGCAGGCGGCCTGCCACGCGCCCCAGCAGCAGATTGGCGACGTTGGCGCAGGCGATGAGGAGCACGAGGGCCACGGCGCCGAGGAGCGTCGCAAAGAGCACGCGGATGGGGCCTCCGACGCCGATCCGATAGGTGGCGAGGCGGGGCTCGGTGTCCTTGTTGGTCTCCGGATGCTGCCCGGCGAGCCCGTTCATCACACCGCCGAGGTCTGCGGACGCTTGCTCGAGCGTCACTCCCGACCGGAGGCGGCCGAATGCGTCGAGCGCGCGGTAGCGCCGGTCGTCGCGCTCTTCGGCCGACAGCAGCGCCAGGGGTTGCCAGATCTCGGCTGTCGCTGGAAAGCCAAAGTTGTCAGGCATGACGCCGATGACGACCGACGGTACGCCGTTCACGCGAATGGTCGTGCCGACGACCGACGCGTTGGCGTCGTATCGGGAGCGCCAGACGTCGTGCCCCAGTATCACCACTGGCGTCGCGCCGGCGCGATCGTCGTCGGCCCGAAAGTCGCGTCCCATCAACGGGCGGATACCGACGAGCGCGAAGGTGTCCCACGACACGAAGGCGCCTTCAAAACGCTCGGCCGCGTGGGCCTCGTCGGAGACGTTCATCGTCTGCTCGTCGGCGGCGCCGATGCCGTCGAACGTGGAGACCGCCTCGTGCCAGTCGCGGACGTCGAGGTACGAGGCTCCGGTCGTCGGCTCTTGCGGACGATCGCGATGGAAGACGCGGATCTCGACGATGCGGTCCGGCTCGCCGAACGGGAGATCGCGCAGCAGCGCGCCGTTGATGAGCGTGAAGACGAGCATGTTGACCGCGATGCCGATCGAGAGCGTGGCCACCGCGGCCAGCGTAAAGCCCCAGTCCTTGACCAGGAGCCGCGCGCCGTGCCGGAAGTCGGTCAGCAGAGACATGTCGCTCCTCAATCCGCCCGCAGCGTGCGCGCCGGATCGATTCGCAGCGCGCGCCGTGCCGGCGCCCACGCGGCGGCCACGCCCACGGTGGACATGGTGGCTGCCACCGCGAGAAGGAGCAGCGGATCACGTGCCGAGGCCTGGTACACAACCGCCGTGAGCGCGCCCTGCGCGATCGTGCCCAGCACGAGGCCCGCAAGCGAGCCACACGCCAGCAGTATCGACGTGCGGCCGAGCACGGAGCTGAGCGCCTGCCTGGGACTCGCACCAATCGCGAGCCGGATCCCGAGCTCGCGCAGCCGCGCGCTGACCGAGTAGGAGGCGAGGCCATAAACGCCGGCGAGCGCCAGCACGATCGCGAGTACGCCGAAGACGCCCAGCGCGGTGACCGCGATCTGCGACGGTAGAAAAGCCAGCGCGGTGGCCTCCGATACGCCGGATTGGACGGAGAGCGGCACTCGTGGTTCGAGCCGCCGCACCGTGTTCCCGATGAGCGCGGCGGCACGACCGGTGCCGAGAGTGGTGCGCGCCACCACCACCGTGCTGGTGTTGTACGACTGGTAGATCGGAAAGAACATGACGGGACGCGGTTCCTCGGTCAGCGCGTAGTACTTGCCGGTCTCGACCAGTCCGACGACCTCGATCAACGTGCTGCCGGTGGGACCGTCGCGGAAGCGCTTGCCGACGGGGTCGTTGGTGCGCATCACGCGTTGGGCGAAGGCCTGGTTCACCACGGCCACCCGCGGCGCCGTGATCCGATCAGTGGTGCGGACGTCGCGCCCGGCGAGCAGTCGCGTGCCCGCCACGGCGAAGTAGCCGGGCGACACCTGATAGACCGCCGCGATGATCGCCGTGCCGGTCCGCGCTTCGGAGCCGTCGTCGGGATACACCTCGTTGTTGTTCTGATTGGGCGAGAGCGGCAGGGCGTTCGCCATGGCTACGGCGGTCACACCGGGTATCGCCGCGACCTCGCGCAGGAGACGATCCTTGAACGCCGTGCCGGCGCGCCCATCGTAGGCAGCCACGCCGAGATCGAAGCCAACCGCCGTGAGTCCGGCGGGCTCGAATCCGAGCGGCGTCGACATCGCCCGCGACAGCCCGCGGACGGCGACGAGGGAGCACATGACGAGCAGACAGCAGACTGCGACCTGCAGGCCGAGGAGCACGTCGCGCACATTCCAGCGGCCCGCGAGCAGCGCCGTCCGCGTGGCGCCGGTCGATGAGGCAAGGCTGGTGCGCCATGCCCGCCGGGCGGGCGCCAGCGAGGCCAAGGCGGTCGTGGCCAGCGTGATCGCTGCCGCGAAGAAGAACACGGTTGGGTCCGGCATGACGGCGAACTGCACCGGGATCGGCAGCGGCAGGCGCCAGGCGCTGAGCGCGCGCAGGCCACCGGCGGCGAGCAGCAGTCCGACACCGCCGCCACAGACCGACAGCACGAGCGTTTCGGCGATCACGTGCCGCGCGACGGCGGGCCGGCTCGCCCCGAGCGCGAGGCGCAGCGCCACTTCGTGCGAGCGATCCACGATGCGCGACGTGAGGAGACTGGCGAGGTTCACGCATGCCGCCAGGAGCACCAGTGCGCTCAGGGCGAGCACGCCGGCCAGGAAGGCCGAGGCCGGGGTTCTTCCCGAACTGCCCATGAGGCCTGGCGTCGAGAGGCTCAGCCGATAGCCCTCGTGGGTTGTCGGATACGCCGCAGTCAGCCGTCCCGCCACCGCCTCGAGATCGAGGGAGGCCTGCGCGGTGGTCACGCCAGCCTTCAACCGGCCGATGACCAGAGAATTCGACGACGTGCGCGAGTCCAGCCAGGAGAAGCCCTCGACCTGCGCTTGCATGGACATCGGCAGCCACATCTCGGGTCGCAGGAACACCTCGGTCCCGTGGAAGCCTTGCGGCAGGACACCGACGATCGTGTACGGCAATCCGTTGATGCGCACGGTGCTGCCCGCGATGTCCGGCCTGCCGGCAAAGCGCCGTTGCCAGGATTCGTAGCTGAGCACCGCGTACGGCGCCGCGTTGCGCGCGACGTCGTCGCGGGCGGTGAAGAAACGGCCGACCGCCGGCGTGAGGCCCAGCGCCTCGAAGTAGTTGCCGGTGACGAGGTAGCCGAACACCTGCTGCGCGCCGTCGCCGCGCTCCACCGCCATCGTGGTCGGCCGGTAGGCGGAGAGCGCCGCGAACACCGTGTTCTGGCGCTGCAGGTCGAGATAGTCCGGAATGGACATCTGCACGTAGCGGTTCGATTCGACGAGCACTACGCGCTCGGGAGCGGCGACGGGCAGCGGGCGCAGCACCAGGGCTTCGAGAATACTGAACACGGTGGTGTTCACGCCGATGCCGAGCGCCAACGTGATGATCGCGACGGCGGCAAACCCGGGGCTGCGGCGGAGCCCGCGCAGTGCGTATCGAAGGTCCTGGAGCATCAGTGACCTCTCCTGGCGCGTGGCCTATGACGCTTCGATGAACCCGTCTCGCAGCCGGATGACGCGGCTCCCGTACGCCGCGTTCGTCTCCGAATGCGTCACCTGGACAATCGTCGTGCCCTTCTCATTGAGCTGGCGGAAGAGCTCCATAATCTCCTGCGCCTGGCCGGAGTGCAGGTTGCCCGTCGGCTCGTCCGCGAGGATCACGGCGGGGCTCGCCACCACCGCGCGGGCCACGCCGACGAGCTGCTGCTGGCCGCCCGAGAGCTGCGAGGGATAGAGGTCCTTCTTGGCCACGATGCCGAAGCGGTCGAGCACGTCGGCCACCAGGCTCTGGCGCTCGGACTTCTTCACGTCGCGGTAGGAAAGCGGCAGCTCGATGTTCTCGTAGACGGTGAGGTTGTCGAGCAGGTGGTAGCTCTGGAAGACGAAGCCGATGTGGCGCTTCTGCAGCGCCGAGCGCTCCTTGGCCGGCAGCTTGTGTATTGGTTGGCCCATCAGCGAGTACTCGCCGGTCCAGGCGCTGTCGTGGAGGCCGAGAATGTGGAGCAGCGTCGACTTGCCCGCGCCCGACGGCCCCATGATCGACACGAACTCACCCGGGACGATGTCGAACGCGATGCGGCGCAGGACGAAGGTCTGGCCGGCGCCCACGGGAAACGACTTCTCGACGCCGCGTAGAGACATGAGGCCGGCGCCCGGCGTGGCTTCCCACGGTTCCGCGACGCTGTCGGCCGATCGCTTGAAGAACATGCAGCAGCTCCGCCGCAATCATGTATCAAGCGGTGTGCCGGGCAAACCGGGCGAAATCAGGCCTGAATCTCCCAATGTCGTTCGGTTGTGGGACCGGGCGTCCCGGAACCGAACAGCAAACTCATTGATGTCGTCGTCGTCCAAGGCGTCGGAGGAATGCAGTAGTGCGGAAACCATTTCGGCTCGACCAGGTATTCATGGACGTGCGAATCGCCTTCCGTCAGCTGCGGCACGCGCCCGGGTTTGCGGCCATCGTCGTAGCCACGCTCGCGCTCGGTGTCGGCGCCAACAGCGCCGTGTTCGCGCTCGCCGACGCCGCGCTCCTGCGACCGCTCCCGTTCGCCGATCCGGATCGGCTCGTGATGGCCTGGGAGCGTCGCGGCGCGACGACGACCATGCCGTCGCCCGCGGAGTTTCGAGCCTGGTCGGAGCGGCTGCGCTCGTTCGAGGCGGTGACCGCCATGGCCCAGGGGGCCAGCGTGACGATGATGGGTCGCGACGGTCTCGCCGTGCTGGTGCCGTCGATGACGGTCCACGTCCGCTTTTTCGACCTGCTCGGCGTGCCGGCGCTCGTCGGGCGCACGTTCCAGGACCTCGACGTGACGGCATCACCGACGGCCATCGTAATCAGCGAGGCGATGTGGCGGGGCCGTTTTGGTGCCGATCCCGAGATCGTCGGGCGAGCCGTCGTCCTGAGCGGACGCGCGATGACTGTGATCGGGGTCATGCCGGCCCGCTTCTCGCTGGTCGCTCCGTTGACGGCTACGACGGCGGCCGTGCTGGATCCGCCCGAGCTGTGGACCGTTGGCTCCTTCGTCACGGCCGCGGACAGAGCGCACTACGTGCACGTGATCGGGCGGCTGCGCCACGGCGTGTCGATTGAGATGGCGCAGCGCGAGCTCGACGCCGTGGCCCGCGATCTCGCGCGCGAATCGAGCGCCCAGGTCGGACACGAGACGCAGCTGCAGCGGTTGCGCGACGCGCTCATTGGCACGGAAGTCCGACGCACCTCGCTCGTGCTGTTCGGCGCCGTCGGATTCCTGCTGGTCATGTGCAGTGCCAACCTGGCCAACCTGCTGCTCGCGCGCACCACGGCTCGGGCGCGAGAGCTTGCCGTGCGGTCGGCGCTCGGTGCCTCGGGGCGCCGCCTGGCGACGCAACTCCTGACCGAGAGCCTCACGCTGGCAGCGCTCGGCGGGCTCGCTGGCGCCGCCCTGGCCGTCGGGATCCTGCGGGTGGCCGGCTCGATCGTGCCTCCCGGGCTCCTGCCGAACGCGTTGAGTATTCCGTTCGACGGCCGCGTGGCGCTGTTCTGCGCCCTGGTAACGCTGGCGGTCGGTGTCGTGTTCGGGCTGGTGCCGGCATGGCATGCCACCGGCGTGTCGGTGGCCCACGCGACGGCGGCGGGTGGCCGGACGACCCGGCGCACCCTCTCCCTCAGTGGCCTCCTCGTGGCGGCAGAGGTGGCCGCGGCGGTGCTCGTCGTCAGCGGTTCCGGTCTGTTGCTGAGGACCTGGTCGGCGCTCGACAGCGTCGATCCCGGCTTTCGCGCCACCGATCTCTTCACGGCGTCCGTGGCGCTCCCGTTTCCCACGGGCCCGACCGCGCGCTATCCGACGCCGGCGGCGATCCGGCAGTTCCAGCAGGCGGTCGAGCGCGAGCTGGAGCGACAACCGCAGGTGCGCCGCGTCGCGTGGGGAAGCTCGCTTCCGCTCGACGGGGGCTCGTTCGCGCAGAACATCCGGCTCGCGGGTGAGCCGGCGCGCCCGGACGGCCTTGCGCAGAGCGCGTCGTACAACATGGTGAGCCCGTCGTACTTCGACACGCTCGGCATCGCCATCGTCCGGGGCCGCGGATTCTCGCCGAGCGACACGGCGGCCGGCGCTCCGACCTGCATCGTGAGCGAGGCCTTCGTCCGGCGGTACCTGCAGGGGCGCGAGCCGCTGGGACTCCGCCTCGAAGTGCCGATGATGGCGTTTGGTCCGCCGCAGCCGGTGCTGCGCGAGATCGTGGGCGTGGTTCGACAGATCAAGAATGCCCCTGCCGAGCCTGCTCCGGTGCCGCACGTCTACGTCCCGCTCGACCAGAATACGTGGTGGGCAGCGTCGCTGGTCGTCGAACCGGCTGCGGTCGGGGCCGAGGCGCTCGCGCCGATCGTCCGTACGGCTGTGGCGCGCGTGGATCCGCTGGTCGCGTTGCGTCAACCGCGGACGATCGCCCGGCTGGTCGCGGATGCCACGGCGCGTCCGCGCTTTCGGGCGGTGCTCGTGTCGGCTTTCGGCGCCCTTGGGCTGGCGCTGGCGATGGTCGGCATCTTTGGCGTGCTGGCGAACGCCGTCGGACAGCGGACGCAGGAGCTCGGGATCCGCATCGCGCTCGGCGCGCGGCCGCGGCAGGTTGTCGCCATGGTGGGGGCGTCGGTTGCGCGCAGCGTCGGCGCCGGCACCGTCGCGGGTCTCGTGCTTGCGGCGGTGATGGCGCGATCGATGACGACATTCTTGTTCGGAGTGGAGCCGCTCGATCCGATCACGTTTGTCGGAGCGGCTGTCGTGCTCGTGTTGACGGCGGCGGCCGCCGCGGCCGTTCCCGCGGTCCGGGCGGTGCGCGTCGATCCGGTCACGGCCTTTCGGAGCGAATAGTACGTAGAGGCGGACCTTCAAGTCCGCCTGCAGGCGCACCTAAAGGTGCGCCTCTACGAACGGCGCCGTGGATCGTGACTTAGAATCGAGCATGGCGACCAACAGCACGCCACGCCAGTCCCTCGACGCCGGCAAGATGCTCACCGGGTTCGGCCGGCTGCTGCGCGGGTACAGCCCGCTGCTCTCAATTGAGATCACGCGCGAGTGTCCGCTGCGTTGCCCCGGGTGCTATGCCTACGGCGACGAGCACCTCGGCGGCGGCGTGACGCTGCGCGGCCTTCGGGACCTCACCGGCAACGCGCTCGTGAACGGCGTGCTCGACGTGATTCGCGAACGCAAGCCGATGCAGGTGTCGTTCGTCGGCGGGGAACCGCTCATCCGGCACAAGGAGTTGAGCCGCATCCTGCCGGTGCTCGACGCGATGGGCGTCTACTCGCTGGTCGTCACCAGCGCGGTCATTCCGTTTCCCGTGGAATGGAACGCGCTGAAACGGGTGCGGGTGACGGTGTCGATTGACGGCCTGCAACCGGAGCACGACGAGCGACGCAGGCCCGCCACCTACGAGAAGATCCTGAGGAATCTGCAGGGCCGCACCGCCGACGTCAGCTGGGTGGTCACCAACCAGATGCTCGAGCGCGATGGGTATCTCGAGGAGTACTTGTCGTTCTGGACGACACAGCCGTCGATCGAGCGGATCTGGCTGAGCGTCTACACGCCGCAGAAGGGCGAGGTGAGCGCCGAGCGTCTCACGCCCGCATCACGAGCCCGGCTCCTGCGCGAGCTGCCGGCGCTCAAGCGGAAGTATCCAGCCCTGATCTTTCCCGATGGGGCGCTGATGGCCTTTTCGACGCCGCCTGCGAGCCCCGACGAGTGCACCTTCGCGCGAATCTCCGCGAACGTGTCGGCGGATTTGAAGACGTCGATCGAGCCGTGCTTCTTCGGCGGCAACCCCGATTGCTCCGAGTGTGGGTGCGCTGTCAGCGCGGGTTTGCACTGGCTGCACGGCTACCCGCTCGTGGCCGGGCTCACGGCCGGTCACCTGATCGATCTGGCGCTGGCGGTGGGCCGGCACCCGCGGCGTCAGGTTCCGCCGCGTCTGCTGCCGATGGTGCCGGCGTCGTGAGTCTAGATATTGTCGTACAATTACGTCGTGCAGTTTGCGTGGGATGCGAGGAAGGCTGCCTCGAATCTCAAGAAGCACGGCGTCTCGTTTCCGGAGGCCGCGACGGCGTTCGAAGACACGCTCGGCGCCTACTATCCGGATACCGTGCACGAAGACCGCTTCGTCTTGATCGGGTACTCACGCCGGCAGCGACTTCTGTATGTGGTGCATGCCGAGGTCCGGCAGGATGTCATTCGAATCATCAGCGCGCGCCGCGCTACCAGTCATGAAAAAGCGCACTACGAAAACGACTGATCTCCTGGACGGCCCTGTCGACTTCGCGCGTTTCGGGCCGGTGCGCCGCAACGCATTCGCCGGGGCCGGTGAGCCTGGCGGTCCTTCGTTGGCGGCGCTCTGGGAAATGCCGCAGCTTGCCACCGATGCGGTCCTGATGCGCCGCGGCCGCCCCGTCAAGGGCCAGAGAAGGACATCGACTGTCAGATCGGTTCGCCTTCCCGAAGCGCTGTGGAAGGAAATCGAACGAACGGCACGTTCGAAGCGCCTCAATCTGCATCAGGCCATGCGGGCGGCCCTGCTCGGGTGGATCCACCGCGCGAGCTGACGGTTCGCGTCTGGTTCCGTGTTCTGGCCCGAGAGAGGTCAGTCCTCGCGCAGCCCGTCGGCCGGGTTCGTCTTCGAGGCGCGCCACGCGGGCAGCGTGCTCGCGAGCAGCGCTGACAGCAGAAGGAGCAGCGCGGTCCCGGCGAACGATATCGGATCGGAGGGCCGGGTCTCGAACAGCAGATCCGTCAGCCAGCGCGCCGCGACGAGGGCGCCGAGCGTGCCGATGGTGATGCCGGTGGCGGCCAGCCGGAGCCCTTGGCCGAGCACCAGCCGGTGGATGACCGCGGGGGTAGCGCCGAGCGCCATGCGCACGCGCAGTTCGGCGCGCCGCTGCTGCACCGACGTGGCCGTGATCGTGAACACGCCGAGCGCCGAGAGCGCAAGCGCAATCGCGCCGAACGCGGCGCCGAGCGACGCGGCAAAGCGCGGCCGGGCCAGCGGCGCCTGCCGCAGCTCGTCGAGCGGCTGCACGGCCATCACGGCCACGGTTGGATCGACCGCACGCACCGCGGCCCGCACCGCGGCAACGGCGTCGGCCAGCGGCGCGCGCGTGCGGATCGCGAGCGACTGCGCCGCGACCAGCAGCTGCTCGGCGGGCACGTAGAGCACCGGGTGCCGGGTTTCGAGATCGCGGTAGCGCGATGGCCGCGCGACGCCGACCACGGTCAGCCAGGGTGCGTTCGTGTCCGGCTGGCCCATCCTCAGCCGGCGGCCGATCGGGTCCTGCGCCGGCCAGGTGCGAGCTGCCACGTCCTCGCTGACGATGGCCACCCGCGTGGCGCCGGCGCGATCCGACGGGATGAAGGCGCGACCGCGGACAATGGGCAGGCCGAACGTCTCGAAGTAGCCCGGATGCACGGCTTCCAGATCGAGCTCGGGGTTCGCCCGTGCACGCGTCGCGTCCTGCCCCTCGGCCTGGAACCACGGAACCGACCAGCCGACGCCGGAGAAGGGCTGTATGTTGATCGGCGTCGCCGCGTTGATGATGTCCGTCGCCTCGAGGCGCGCCATCAGTGCCGACAGGAGCTGCAGGTGGCGCGCGCGATCAGCCGACGTCTCCTGCGGAACCGCCAGGCTCGCGACCACGAGGCGATCGACGTCGAAGCCGGTGTCCACCTGTTCCAGCCGCCGCAGGCTTTGCGCGAGCAGGGCCGTCGTGGCGACGATCGTCACCGCGAGGGCGAGCTGACCGGCCACGAGTATGTGACGGCCGGTGCGGCCGGAAGCCCCGATCGTCGCGCGCCCCAGGGCGCTCATCGGCGATACCAGCCGGCCGCGCACGGCGGCGAGCATCGGAGCCAGCGCCGCCACCGCGGCGGCCATGAGCGCCGTCACGGCGCAGAACGCGATCACCCGCGCGTCGATGGCCACGGTTTCGAGCCGCGCCAACCCGGGTGGGGCCCACAACAACAGCGCTTTCAGCAACGGCGCGGCAACCGGCACGGCCATGAATGCGGCGCCCATCGCCAGGACGAGGCTCTCGAGCAGCATCTGGACGGCCAGCCGTCCGCGGCTGGCGCCGAGCGCGGCGCGCACTGCCAGCTCCGGCATGCGTGCCTCGCCGCGCAACAAGAGCAGCGTGGCGACGCTGGCGCTGGCCAGAAGCAGGACGAGCACCACGGCGCCGAAGAGCGCGAGGACGGTGGTGCGCGCGCCGTCGCCGAGCACTTCGCGATCGAAGGGGCGCAATTCGGGGCGCAGGGCACCGCCGGTGTCGAACGTCACGGGCGCCACGCGGGGCAGCAGCGTACGCAACTCTCCCCGCGCGGTGCCGGCGGTGACGCCGGTCCGCAGCCGGACGATCGCGTCGAGCTCGCTGGCAACGGCTTTCTTGAACGTGTCGTTGGGCGCCGTCGCGGCCTGCGCCTCCACCGTCGCCCACGCCTCGGTGCCGCGTGGATAGTCGAGGCCCGGCGGCGTGACGCCCACGATCGAGAAGGGCTGTGCCGCGATGAAGAGACGGCGCCCGATGACGTCGGGCGTGCCGCCGTAGCGCCGCTGCCAGATCCCGTGACTGATGACCAGGGTGCCGGCCGCGCCAGGCACATCATCCGACGGCTGGAGCGCGCGTCCGAGCGCGGGGCGAGCGCCCAGCACGTCGAAGAACGAGCCGGTCACGGCCGTGAGGCGGAGGGACGTCGCGCTCCCGCTGTCCATCACCGCCACCGCGCCGGCGCCCTGGAAACCGACGCCGGCCGCATCGTCCAACGTACGACTGCCGCTCCGGCGGAGAGCGTCGATGTCGCGCGCGCTGAACGGAACACGAGTCTGACTCGTGACGGCGGGTTGCCGCCACACCAGCGCGAGCGACGATTCGTCGCGAACCGGCAGGGGGCGCAACACCACGCCATCGACCAGCGCGAACATCGCGGTGCCGGCCGCGATACCGATCGTGAGGGTGACGAGGGCCGCCGCGGCGCCGCCAGGCCGGCGTCGCACCTGACGCCAGGCGATCCGCAGTTCGTGCCGCAGCGCGTCGACTGTCACGTCACTCCTGCCGCAGCGCCTTCAGCGGCTCGATTCGCGAGGCGCGATGGCCAGCGCCGCGAAGTCTGAGCTCTTCGACAGCATGCGAAGGTCGTGTCGGAGGTCTGACCACATGTAATCTCCAAGCAGGCCTGAAGGCCTGCAGCTGCGTAACTGCTACTCCTGTCGCAAGGCGGCGAGCGGGTCGATGCGCGCCGCGCGCAGCGCGGGCACGAGCGCTGCGAGAAGCGTCACCAGGAGCAAGGCAGGCACGACCAGCGCGTAGACGCCGAGCTCGATGCCTTGGCTCGACGGAAAGATCCCGCGCAGCAGGCCGCTGACGGCGACGGTCAACGCCAGACCGACAGCCGCACCAACGCCTACGAGGAGCGTGCCGTGCCGCATCACCAAGCGGAGGACGGAGCCGGGCTGGGCGCCGATCGCCATCCGGATCCCGATTTCCCTGGTACGGCGGCTCACGGCGTAAGCCATCAGGCCATAGAGACCGACCATCGCCAGCCCGAGGCCGACCAGCCCCATGCTGCCGACCACGCCGGTGAGATAGCGTGTCAACGTGGCCGCGTTGCCTTCGTAGAACTCTTCCATCGTCCAGACACCGGTGATCGGGACGTCGCGATCGAGCGATTGCACGGCGGCGCGGACCGGCGCGGCCACGGAGGCGCTGTCGCCCGACACGCCGACGAGCAGCGTCGTGCGGATGGCCGGGTCCTGCCGCGCGGCGAGATACACAAAATCTTGTGGCGCTTCGGTGATCGAGTTGACCTTGGTGTCGGCGGCAACGCCCACGACCTGCCTGAACATGCCGTCGGCGAGCCGCACGCGCTTGCCGACGGCCTGCTGTCCGGGCCAGTACTTCGCCGCCATGGTCTCGCTGACGATCACGACCCCAGGCGCGTCGGTCGTGTCCGTCGAAAGGAAGCCGCGGCCCGCGACGATGCGTATGCGCATGGTGTCGAAGTAGCCCTCGTCGACGCGACTCGCGCGCATCCCCACGTTGTCGACGCCCTTCGGCAGCTGGTAGCCCTCTGGCACGAGCGTGACGCCGTCGCGATAGTCCTGATTGAGCGGCACGAACGACGAGAGCGCCACCGAAGAGACACCGGGCAGCTCCCGCACGCGGTCTTTGAGCCGTTCATAGAACTGCGTCGCACGTGGCCCCTCGTAGCGCGCCAGCGTCGCGTCGAGATTCACGAGCAGAAGGCGCTCGGTCCGGAACCCCGGCCCCTTCCGCAGTTCGGCGCCGAACGTCTGGTAGAGGAAGACGCCGACGGTGACGAGCGCCAGCGCCAGCGCCACCTGTCCGGCCACGAGAGTGTGCCGACCCCAGAGCCGGCGACGTATGCCCACCTCGCTGCCGTTTCGCAGCGTGCCCGACAGGTCGCCGACGCGCGCCGAGCGGAATGCCGGAATCAGACCGGCGGCGAGCGCGCTCGCCGCGGACACCGCCACCGCCACCGCAATCACCCGGCGATCGGCGTTGAAGTCGATCCGCACGCCGATGTCCGAGATGATGGTGCGCTGCTGGAACAGGCGGATCACGCTGTAGGCCAGGCCGACGCCGGCGAGGCCGCCCGCAATCGCGATGAGGAGTGTCTCGGTGAGCAGCTGGCGGACGAGACGCAGGCGGCCGGCGCCCATGGCCAGTCGGACGGCGATCTCGCGCGCTCGAGCGGGAGCCCGGCTCGTGAGCAGCCCGGCCACGTTGGCGCAGGCGACGAGCAGCACCACCAGCGCCATCGTCAGCATCATTGCGACGACCGTGACCGCACCGACGCGTTCCACCTGCCGGGCCTCGAAATGCGTGCGCAGGATGAGCCCGCGGTTCCGCTCGTCGGCCGGATGGGCCTGCTGCCAAGCCTCACCGATCTGACGGACCTCGGCGCGAGCCTGCGCCAGCGATACGCCGGGGCGCAGGCGCGCCCTCAGGTTCAGCATACGGGCGACGCGCAGGTCGAGCAGGTTGGCCTGCGCAGGGGGAACCAGCTTCGGCAGACTGTTCAATGGCACGTAGAACGCACCCGGCAGCACGAGCTCGAGGCCGGTGAACGAGGCCGGCGCCACGCCGATCACCGTGAACGGGACGCCGTTCAACCGCAGTTCACGGCCGACGACCGCAGGGTCGCCATGGAACGCCTGCATCCAAGTGTCGTGCGAGATCACCGCCACTGTATCGCGGCCGGCTACCTGATCCTCATCGGGGCGGAAGAAACGCCCCAGCTCCGGGCGCACCTCGAGCACGTCGAACAGGTTGCCGCTGATCGCGAAGCCGAGGCGGCTTTCGGCCTGGTCTTCGCGCCGGAGGGCAAAGCTCGTGACCAGCACCCGATGCGCGCCCATGCCGCTGAAGCTGCGGGCCGTGCTTCGCAGATCCTGGTAGGCGAGATACGAGAGGCCGGTTCCTCGCCCGCCGTCGTTCGGCGCGGTGCCGTTGATGGTGACGACATCGCCGCCACGCGGCACCGGCAGCGGGCGCAGCACCAGGCCGTCGGCGACGCTGAACATCGCCGCGCACACGGCGACGCCGACGGCAATCGAGGCGATGGCCACGAGCGAGAAGCCCGGATTCTTGACGAGCATCCGCAGCCCGTGCCGCAGGTCCTGAATCAACGTTTCGAACATCAGTGTCCCCTGTCTGTTCATTCCGCGCGCAGCGCGTCCACGGGATCGATCGCGGCGGCCCACCGCGCCGGAATATAAGCGGCCGCCAGGGTCACGCCGATCAATCCCGGCACGACCAGAAGGTAGGTAACCAGGTCGATCGAGCCCTGGGTGGGGAAGGCGCTCCGGAGCAGCCCTCCCGTCGCGACGCTCGCGACGAGACCCACCGCCACGCCGGTGGCCGATAGCACCAGCCCCTGACGCAATACCATCCGGAGCACCGACCATGGCTGGGCGCCGACCGCCATACGAATGCCGATCTCGCGCGTGCGCCGGCCGGTCGAGTAGGCCACGAGCCCGTACAGCCCGATGAGCGCGAGGGTCAGCCCCATCGCGGCCATGCAGCCAACGCTGCCGACGATGAGGCGCGTGGTATAGACCGCGCGTGAGAAGTAGTAGTGTTCCATCGTCCGAACGCCGAACACCGGCATGTTGGCGTCGATGGACTGGATAGCCTCGCGTATCGGCGAAGCCATGGCGGCCGCGTCGCCTGCCGTCTGGACGAGCAGAGTGGTCTGCCGGCCCGGTTGCTGCAGCCGGGGAACGTAAATGAACTCGCCCGCGGGCATCGCGATGAAAAGGTTCTTGATGTCTCGGGCGACGCCCACGACCTCCACGACGTCCCGCGCGCGGTCATCGAGCCGGATTCGTTTGCCGATAGGGTTCTGATTCGGCCAGTAGCGCGCGGCGAAGGTGGCGTTCACGACCGCCACGTGAGGCGTCTCCTCGGTGTCGGTCGCGGTGAATCCGCGGCCGGCCACCAGCGGGATGCCGAGGGTGTCGAAGTACCGTTCATCCACGCGGCCCCACAGCACGTTGACGTTCTCGGTGCCGGGTGGGAACGTGAACCCCTCGGGAGCCACGGCCACGGGCTCCATCGTGTCGGCCTTCATCGGGACAGCGGACGTGAGCGCCACCGAGGTGACGCCGGGCACGCCGAGGGCCCGCTCCGTGAGCGTGCGATAGAACTGGCGTGACTGCGCCGCGTCATAACGGGCGAGGGACGGATCGAAGGTCATCATCAGGAGGTGATCGGTCCGGAACCCCGGGCCTTGCTGCAACTCAGTCTGGAAGGCGCGATACAAGAAGACCGAGACGGTCAGGAGCACGAGCGACAGAGCGACCTGGCCGCTCACGAGCACGTTGCGGCCCCAGTGGCGCGATGCCGTGGAAGCGGGTGTCCGATCTTTGAGGGCACCAACGAGGTCCGTGCGCGTGGCCTGCCAGGACGGAATAAGGCTGGCCAGCATCGCGCTGACGAGCGCCGCGGCAATGCCGACGGTGAGCGCACGCGTGTCGAGTGCGAACGTCAGCTTCAGTGGGATGTCGGTTGGAAACTCGAGCCGCTGGAAGATCGCGACCGCGCCGTAGGCCACGAACAGGCCCAGCACGCTGCCGCCGACCGCAATGAGCAGGCTCTCGTTGAGGAGCTGCCGAATCAGCCGGAACCGCGGCGCGCCGGCGGCCAGCCGCACCGCGAACTCGCGCGCCCTTGCCGGTGCACGGCTCGCGAGCAGGCCTGCGACATTCGCACACGCGACGAGGAGCACCGCCGCGGCCAGCGTCAGCAGCATCGTGACGAGCTGCGTATCGCCCCCGGGACGCTGATTGAAGGATTCGATCTGCGTGCGCGCCGTCAACCCGCGGCCGCGATTGGTCTCCGGATGGGCATCGGCAAGATTGGCGGCCACGTGCTGGACATCCGCCCGCGCCTGGGCGATGGTCACCCCTGGCTTGAGCCGTCCCTTGACGACCAATGCCGCCGCCGCGGCGTCCCGCCGCGTCATCTCGTCGCCCGTGAGGCCGCTCTGTATGGCGGTCCACATCGCCAGCGGTACGTAAAACGCCGGATGCACGTCGTGATCGATGCCGGTGAAGCCCGCGGGCGCCACGCCGATGACCGTGAACTCGATGCCGCCGAGGCGGATGTGCCGGTCGACGATTCCCGGATCCGAGGCGAAGTCCTGCGACCACTCGTCGTGGTCGAGAATCACTACCGGGTTTCGTCCGCCGACCCGGTCTTCGTCGGGCCGAAACGTTCGTCCGAGACGGGGCCGCACGCCCATGGCGTCGAAGAGGTTGCCGCTCACCGCCATCCCGGCCCTGCGCTGGACGGATTCCCGAGGGGCCCGGGCGAAGCTCGTAAGCGTCAGCGTGTAGGCGACGAGCCCCTCGAAGCTTCGCGATTGATCGCGCACGTCGACGTATTCCGGATACGACAGCCTGGGATTGCGAAAACCCACACCAGGCGCGAGGGCGTCGATCGTCACGATCTCGCTGGGCCGAGGCACCGGCAGCGGGCGCAGCACCAGGCCATCCGCCAGGCTGAACATCGCCGCATTGGCACCGACGCCAAGGGCGATCGACGTGATGGCGACAGCGGCAAATCCCGGATTCTTCCGGAACATCCGCCAGCCCTGACGGAGGTCCTGACGCAGCGTGTCCAGCATATGCGTCTCCTGTCTTGTGGTCAGTCCGCGCGCAGTGCTTCGACCGGATTCACCGCGGCCGCGCGCCGGGCCGGCAGAGCGCCGGCGATGAGGGCGACGGCCAGCATCAAGGCCGCGGCGCCGCCTTGGGCCCGGACGTCGATGGCGGTGACGCCAAACAGCATCGCCTGGCCGATCCAGCCGAGTGCCACCGCGAGCGTCACGCCGACGATGGTGGCCACGATGGCGATGCGGGAGCTCTGTCCCAGCACCATCATCTGCACGTTGGCGCTCCGGGCGCCGAGGGCCATCCGGATGCCGATCTCGCGGACGCGCTGCGAGACCGAGTAGGCGAGCACCGCATAGAGCCCGATGCCCGCCAGCAGCGTCGCCAGCATTGCCAGGGCCGATGCCAAGGTCATGACGACCCGCTCTGACGTGGTGTTCTCGTCGAACTGCTGGTCCATCGTGCGCAGGGCGTCCACCGGAAGATTGGGATCGAAGCGATGCACGAGGCCCGGAATCGAGGTCATCAACCCGGAAGGATCGATCCCAGGCGCGGTGCGCACGTAGAACGACAGCGTGGGCGCAGCGGTCTGGCGATACGGCCGGAAGTACTGCGGCGGCGGCGTCTCGCGCGCTTTGTGGTAGGTCGAGTCGGCCACCACGCCGACGATGTCGATGTCGGGCGCTCGTCCTCTGGTGGTGCCGAGGCGCGCACCGAGCGCGTTGCGCCCGAGACGGAACTTGCGCACGAAGGCTTCGTTCACAATCGCCACCGGGCGGGCGTCGGACGCGTCGGCGTCGGTGAACTCGCGTCCGGCGACCAGCGGGATGCCGAGCGTCGCAAAGTAGTGCGAGCCGATGTGGGTGTAGCTCGCGCTGGTGTTGTCGTCCGGTCCGGCGGTGAAGCCGGTGACCGTGATACTGCTCTGACTGCTGCTGTCGTCGAGCAGGCGCACCGTGGCGCCGCTCACGGACACCACGCCCGGCGTCTGCTGCAGGGCCGCCTCGATCTGCGAATAGAGCGTCACGGTGCGCGGCGGGGTGTAGCCGTTCAGGATCGGCGAGATGCGGAACAGCGACAGACCGTCGCGTCTGAGGCCGAGATCGACCTGAGTGAGATTGGCGAGGCTGAGGATGAGCAGCCCCGATACCGCGAGCAGTGCGGTGGCCAGCGCCACCTGGCTGCCGGCGAGCGAGGCGCGCATCCGCGCCGTCGCCCGGGTGGCCGTGGAGCGGCCGCTGGTCGCGGGATTGGCGGCGCGGGCCCGCACGGCGTGGACAGCAGGGGCCACGCCGAACAGAAGCGCGGTGGCCATGCTGGCGGCCGCGGTGAAGAGCAGTACCGGCACGTCCAGGGCGAACGCGAGCACCTCGCCGTCCTCGACCGGCAGCAAGCCGAGCAGCGCCACCATGGTGGCGCGAGCGACGACGAGCGAACCGGCGCCGCCCAGGAGCGCGAGCAGGGCCGACTCGACGAACAGCAGGCGGAACACGCTCCATCCCGATGCGCCGACCGCGAGGCGCACGGCCACTTCAGCGGCGCGCTCGGTCGCCCGTGCCATCAGCAGATTGGCGACGTTGGCGCAGGCGATCAGGAGCACGAAGCCGGTGATGGTGAAGAGAAGCGCGAAGATGGTCTGCTCTTCCTCTTCATTGCCGTTCTGCCCGCGGCTGCCGGGTTCGAGCACGAGCCTGCGTGCGAGCACCGCCGCTCGCGCCTTCTCCGAAAGGCCGGACTCCTGCGCTGGATACTCCAGGTCGCGAACGAGCGGCGAGAACGGCGGCTGCATCTGCGCCGCGGCCTGCGCCATCGAAAGCCCTGGCTTCAGGCGCGCCGTGACGTAGATCCACCACTCGCGCCGGTTATCGGCGGCACGCCACCGCGAGATGCGCGGCGCCAGCCGCAGCGGCACGAAGAACCTTTCATTTTCCATCTTCGTCGTGCCGTAGAAGCCTGGCGGCGCCACGCCCACGATGGTCATCGGCACGTTGTTGACGATCAGCGTGTCGTTCAACACGGCGGCACTGGCGGCGAAACGGTTGACCCAGTAGCGGTGGCTCAGGACGACGACGTCGGCGGCGCCGCCCTCGCGATCGTCGTCGTGCGTCAGCAGGCGCCCGAGCGCCGGCTGCACGCGCAGCGCCGGGAAGTAGCCGCCCGAGACGAGAAGCCCCTCCGCTGAGGCGGTCTGCCCACGGTAGGCCAGGTTGGCCTCGATCTCACGAAAGCCACCGATGTCCGTGAAGACCGTCTGCATGCGCTCGAGATCCCGGAACAGCGGGTGGTTGAAGACGTGCTGTGAGTCGCCGCTGTCGTTGTTCGAGACGTCGCCCGCCCGCGGGCCGGGCGACGAGAGTGTGACCAGGGCGTCGGGCGACGGCACGGCGAGCTGTTCGAGCAGGATGCGGTTGAAGACGGAGAACATCGCCGTGTTGACGCCGACGCCGAGAGCGAGCGACAGCACCGCGACGGCCGTGACGAGCGGTCGCCGTGCGAGCGAGCGCGCCGCGTAACGAATGTCCGAAGAGAGCGTATCGAGCATCGTCTACTCCGCGCGAAGCGTGGTGATCGGATCGATGCGGGCGGTGCGTAGCGCTGGTAGCAGCGCCGCTCCCAGCGAGATGGACGCCGCGACGAGCGTGGCCGCGATCAGCACGGCCGGGTCTCGTGGCGAGACAAAATCGAACGCCGGCGCGCCGATGAGCGGTGTCAGCAGCGTCGCGAGCAGGGCGCCGATCGCCAGGCCCGGCGCGACGAGCAGCGCGCCCTGTCGCACGACGAGCGCCGCCACGGATGACGGAGTCGCGCCGACGGCAAGTCGCACGCCGAACTCGCGAACGCGGCGCATCGACACGAACGCCAGCACGCCGTAGAGTCCGATTCCAGCCAGGCCCACGCCGATCAACCCGAGCGACGACACGAGCTCGGACATCAGCCGCGGCGGGAGCAGACCGCGGAGCCGGTACAGCTCGGCGAGCTCCCGGACCTCGATGATTGGCACGGCCGGATCGATGTCGGCGGCGGCCGCGCGGACGAGCGGCGCGAGCGCGTCGGGACGGGCGCCGAGGACGACGATCGACAGCACCCCGAGCCGGCGCGCCTGCGCGACCGGCCGGTAGACGAAGGGTGTTGGCGGCTCGGCGAGGCTCGTGTACTTCGAATCGCGCGCCACGCCGACGATCTGCAGCACCACGTCGCCGTCGGCCGACCCCGGCGGGGCGGGGATACGAATCGTCCGGCCGATCGGGCTCGCATCGGGCCAGTACCGCCGGGCCATCGTTTGATTGACGATCGCGACAGGTGTGGTCTGGGCCGTGTCGCTCGACGAGAAGGCGCGCCCGTCGACAATCGGAATGCCGACGGCACTCCAGTAGCCGTCGTCGACCCGTGTCTCGCCAATCTCGATCCGATCCTGCCCCGGCAGTCTGGCGGCCCCGTCGATGACGAAGGGGAGCGTGGAATTCGAAACCCCAAGCGGAAGTTCACGGGCCAATCCGACCCTGGTGACCCCCGGAAGCTCGCGCACGCGGGCGGCGAGCCGCGTGTAGAAGCGCAGCGTTGCTTGAGCGTCGTAGCGTACGAAGCTCGGATCGAGCGTGGCGTAGAGCACCCCGTCGGGACGGAAGCCCGGGTCGACGCGCTGAGCCGCCTCGAAGGCCTTGACGAGCAGCCCCGCGGCCGCGAGCACGAGCACGGCGATGGCGACTTGCGCCACGACGAGCGCCGCACGCAGCGGTGAGCGGTGGAAGCCCGTGCGCTCCACTCGACGGCCCATCCATGCCGTGAGATCGGCGCGACGGGCGATGGCCGCCGGCGCCAGGCCGACGAGCACGCCGGACACGACAGCCGCCGTGGCGGTGACGGCAAGCGTGCGCGCGTCCACGCGCAGATCCACGGACAGCGGTAGCGCGGTCGGGATGATGATCACCCGTGCCAGGTAGGCGAGCACCCCCCGCGCGAAGGCGATTCCGGCCACTCCACCCGCGGCGGCGAGAAGGAGCCCTTCGACCAGCAGCTGGCGCACGATGCGAAGCGTCGACGCTCCGAGCGCCGTGCGTAACGCCACTTCCCGGATCCGCGCGCCGCTCCGGGCGATGACCAGATTGGCGACGTTCGCGCACGCGAGCAGCAACAGGAGCCCGACGAGGCCCAACATTACGAGCGACCCCTGAGCGTCGCCCTCGTTGATGCGCGCGCGCGCCGTCAGCTCCGGAAGCACGAGCGCCGTCCATGGGCGGTCTGCCGGATGCGCCCGGACGATGCCCTGCGCGAGGGTCGACAGCTCCGCGTGCGCTTCCGGCGAGCTGGTGCCCGGACGCAGGCGGCCGATGACCGTGAGCCACCGACTGTCTCGCTGTTCGAGGACGTCCGGTGACATCGAGGGCTGCGCCGCCCGGATCGCCTGGAGCGGAATGTACAGATCGGGGTGGAAGTAGAGCTCGAGACTGCCGAATCGCGGAGGTGCGACGCCCACGATGGTGAACGGCGCGCCAGAAATCGTCGTGGAGCGCCCCACGATGGCCGGATCACGATCGAACAGCACGGTCCAAAGGCGGTGGCTGATCACGGCGACGGCCCGGGCGGCGTGGGCGTCGTCGGCGGTGAATCCGCGTCCCAGCGCCGGCTCGATGTCGAGGGCCGAGAAGAAGTTGTCGCTCACGGCCCATCCGCCCACGTAGCGAGCCGATTCGGTGGCGCGACGCGCGACGCTAAAGGTCATGTGCTCGTAGGCGACCATTCCCGCCATGGTCCGGGCGGCGGAACGAAGCTCGACGTAGTCGGGATACGACAGCTCCGCGTAGGGTGCGTCCTTGTCGCTGGCGAGGATGCGCACGATCTGCGAGGCGCGCGGCACGTCTGGTGGACGCCACGCCGTCGCGTCGGCCAGGCTGAACACGGCGCTGGACGCGCCGATGCCGAGCGCCAGCGTGAGCACGGCGGCGGCCGTGAAGCCTGGAGAGCGGCGAAGCGACCGGGCGGCGTGACGGATGTCCTGCAGGAGTGTGTCGAGCATCGGACCTCTCGTTGACGGGCAGTGCTAGTCGCGCAGCGCTTCGACCGGATCGATGTGGCTGGCGCGGCGCGCCGGCATGTAGCTGGCGGCGAGCGCCGCGAACGCGACCACAAGGGCCACGGCCACGTAGACGATCGGGTCGCGCGCGTTCCCCTGGAACGTGGCGGCGGTCGCGAAGGCGAGGGCGACGGCCGCCGCGAGGCCGACGGCTCCACCGTAGAGCACTGGACGAGTGCCGTCGCTGAGCACCATGCGGATGACGCGGGCAGGCGCCGCACCCAGCGCGAGGCGAAGCCCGATCTCGCGCGTGCGCTGCGTGACGTCGTGCGCGACGAGCCCGTAGACGCCGACGGCGGCCACCGCGAGCGCAATGATGGCGATCGCGGTGAAGACCACCGAGAGCACGTACTCGTTGGCGAGGTCCCCGTACAGGATCTGCTTCATCGAGAAGGCATCGAAGATCGGTTCGTCCGGTTCGAGCGCCGCCACCCGACCGCGGATGGCCGGCACCAGCTGCAGCGGGTCGTCAGCGGTCGTGCGAACGAGGAATCGCATCCGCCGCTCCGGATGCCACGACCAGGGCACATAGACCTGGGGGCCGACCCGCGCGTCGGCGTCCGTCGGCCGCACGTCGCGAGCGATGCCGACGACCCGAAGCGGCGTCGGCGGCCAGCCGTCGGCGCGGACGGTGAGCGTTCGTCCGACCGCGCTCTGCCCGGGCCAGAAACGGCGTGCGGCCTCGCGGCTGACCACCACGGCCGGCGGGCCGCCACCGACGTCTGCGGCGGTAAATCCACGTCCGTCTTCAACCGGGACGCGGAGCGTAGAAAAGTATTCGAGGCCCGCGGCGACGATCGCGGTGGTCGGCATCTCGGCCGGCGTGCCCGCGGGCCGGCTGTCGAGCGTCACCGGCACGATCTGCTCGCGGTCGCCGACGGGCACGCGGCTCGTGAGCGAGGCCGAGACCACCTGCGGCAGCGCGCCGAGCTGTGCGACGACCTGGCGCTCGAAACTCCGCAAGCGCTCGGCGTCCAGGCCGCGCGACTCGGGCAGCTCCAGCGTGAACGCCAGCGTGCGTGACGGATCGAATCCGAGCGGCGCGCGTGCGACTGTGAGTACCGCGCGCCCCATCAACGCAATCTGCACCATGAGGACGACAGCCAGGCCGGCCTGGAGCGCGGTCAACGCCGTCCGCAGCCGGCGGCTCCCCGGGTGGATGGTGCGCGTCCCGTCCTTGAGCTCGGCGGCGTCGGGCTTCGAAACGTTGACGGCCGGCAGGAGGCCGAACGCAAACGGCAGCACGAAAGAGACGAGCACGCCGGTGGCGATCACCCACAGGTTCACCGACGTGCCGAGGAAAAGGAAGGACTCCGGACCGGCGAACCACTTGATCGCGTTGAGCCCCGAGGCTCCGAGCAGGATGCCCAACGCCCCCGCCGCCGCCGCGAGCACCGTCGCTTCGAGCATCAGCCGGCGCACGTGTTCCAGCCGGCCGGCCCCGAGGGCGCTGCGGATCGACAGCTCGCGATGACGAGCGGCGCCGAGCGCGAGCATGACGTTCGACACGTTGGCGCAGGCGGTCGCGACGATGAGCGCCGCGATGAATGCCATGATGCCGACGATCGCGGCGATGTTCCCGCCGAGCTGTTCGAGCAGCGGCCGGACGACCGCACCGGTTTGTGCGTTCGTCGCGGGGTAGCGGCGGCTCAAATCGGCGGCGATCGACGACAGCTCCTTCGATGCCTGGTCGATCGTGGCGCCGGGCTGCAGCCTTCCGAACACGAACAGGCGGCGGTCGTCGCGCGCCGCCCGTGCGGCGTCGAGCGGCGTCGCCACGAAGAGGTCCATGTTGGTGAAGATGCCGCGGCTGATGGCGGGCGAGAGCACGCCGGCCACCGCATGCGGCACGCCATCAAGGAGCAGCGAGCTGCCGACGACACCGGCCCGTGCGTCGAAATGTGCGCGCCAGAAGCGGTCGCTCAGGAGCACGACGCGGGGCGCGCCCCCCCGCCCCTCCTCGGCGCGGAAGAGCCGTCCGGACGCCGGCCGGAAGCCGAAGGCCACGGGCAGGTTGGCGGTGGTGCGCACGACGCGCACCCGCTCGGGCACACCGTTCTCGCGCATCGTGGCCGAGTCGTAGCGGAAGGCGACGAACTCGTGGATGGTTCGCGAACGCGCCGACCAGTCGACGAGGTCGGGCACCGACGTGCCGGAGAGCGCGACGCCGCCGGACATCCCCGACTGCGCCTGGCTGGGACGCGGATCGGTGGACGACACCATCGCCAGCCGCGATGGATCCGCAACCGGGATGGCGTGGAGGAGGAATTCGATCAGGCTGGCAATGATGGTGGTGGCGGCAATCGAGACCGCGAGGGTGACGACGACGACGGCGGCCGACCCCGACTGCCGTCGTATGGTGCGGAGCGCCTGCCTCAGGCCGGTCATGACCTCACACGACGGCGAGCGATTCCTCGACGACGCGACCGTCAAAGAGATGAATGTGGCGGGCCGCATGCGACGCGTAGCGCGCGTCGTGGGTGACCATGCAGATCGTGGCGCCGCTCATGTGCAGCTCTTTGAGCAGGTCCATGACGGCTTCGCCGTTCTTCGAATCGAGGTTGCCGGTCGGCTCGTCGGCGAGCAGGATGGACGGCTCGCCGCAGACGGCCCGCGCCACCGCGACTCTTTGCTGCTGGCCGCCGGAGAGCTGGCTGGGCAGGTGCTTGGCGCGGTGCGCCATGCCCACGCGCTCGAGCGCCGCGGTCACGCGCTGCTTGCGCTCGGCCGCGCGCATGCCGCGATAGGTGAGCGGCAGCTCGACGTTCTCGAACACGTTCAGGTCGCCAATCAGGTTGAAGCTCTGAAAGATGAAGCCGACCTCGCGGTTGCGCACCCGCGCCCGCTGCGCCAGCGACAGCTTGGCCACGGCCTGATCGTTCAGCGTGTAGGTGCCGTCGGTCGGCGTGTCGAGGAGCCCGAGAATCGAGAGCAGCGTCGATTTGCCGCAGCCCGAGGGCCCGGCAATCGACACGTACTCGCCGCGGTGGATCTCGATGTTGATGTTGTCCAGCGCGTGCGTCTCGACCTCGTCGGTCAGGAACACCTTCTTGACGGTTTCAAGCTTGATCAGCGGCTGACTCATCTCGTGTCCTTTGCTAGCGAAGTCTGACGCGGTCGTACGAATCCCACGCGGACATGTCCGACAGCACCACGCGGTCACCCTCTTTCAATCCCGACAGCACCACGATCGAGTTGACGGAGCTCAATCCGAACTTGACCTGCACGCGCGCGGCGTCGCCGTTGGGGCTGGTCACCTTGAACAGGCCGGCCGTGCTGTTGTCCTGCCCCAGCGACGGACGGCCCACGTAGAGCACGTTCTCAAGCCGCTGCAGCTGCACCGTCCCGTCGACGCTCATGTCGGGCACGGCGCCGCGCGGCAGTTCGCCGGTCAGTGAGACGTCAATAGTGACGGTTCCGTTCGCTGCCGCCGGATCTCTGCGGCTCACACGCCCGCTGACGACGCCGCTGCGGGTGTCCACTTCGGCCATCTGGCCGACCTCGATGTCGCGGGCTTCGGTTTCGGCGACCTTCAGCTCCGCCTTGAGGCGGGCCGGATCGGCCACGCGGGCGAGGTTCTGGCCGGGCGCCACCCGCTGGCCCACGTCCACCGGCACCTGCTGCAGCACGCCTGAGAAGCCCGGCGTCACCTGCAGCGCACGCATGCGGCTGGCGTAGAGATCGGCGATGGCCTGCGCCTGATCGACCGTGGCCTGCTGCACGCGCAGCCGCGCCTCAATCGACTCGCGCGCGGCGGTCAGGCGCCGCGCCTCGATCGCGACCCGGTTCTTGAGCGTCTCCGCCTTGAGCTTCGACTGCTTGTTGATGAGATCGGAGACGAGCTGTTCCTTGGCCAGCTCCTCGTTGGCCTGCGCCTCCATCCGAGCCTGTTCGAAGTCCGCTTCGATCGACGCGGCCTGTGCCTCCTGGGTGAGCAGGTCGTTCTGCAGCTGGGCGCGCAGGTTGTCGAGGCCGGCGCGGGCCGACTGCAACGCCAGCCGTCCGTTGAGCGCCTCCTGCTCGACCTGCGGATTGCTCAACACGAGGATGACCGAATCGGCCTGCACGCTGGCGCCGGGTCGCAGCAGAATGCGCTCGACGCGCCCTTCGGTGGTCGCCGGCAGCCAGCGGGTGTCCTCGGGCACGAGGGTGCCGACGCCCCGAACCTGCCGGATGATCGAGCCGCGCTTCACCGTGTCCTCGAGCACGGTGGCACGATCGACCGACGGCGCCGCCGGCTCCATGCGCGCCAGCTGCACCGACACGGCCACCAGGATCACGAGGACGACAACAGCCAGGGCGGCCTGGCGAAAGCGCTTGCGGCGGAGGATGGCGGGGTCTCGGGCGATATCGGGCATGGGTCCGGTCCGGTTGTGCTCAAAGGCTATGCCACATTGCCGCCGAGGGTTGCAGTGCTTTTGGGCGGCTGCGGGCGCATCCGCTGCTCGACAGTGTCCGCTCCTGGGACGACGCTGTTCGAGCCCGGGCGGGCGTTGAAAGCAATGGCCAGGGCGGTCGCGTCGTCGTCGAGGCGCCGGCCGGCCCACTGGTGCACGTCGCCGAACACCTGCTCCAGCAGCATGGCCGCGTCGAGCGCGCGGTGTCGGACCACGGTGTCCACCAGGTGGTCGTCGCCGAACTCGCGCGCCGCAGAGCAGCCCGCCTCGACGAGCCCGTCGGTGAAGAGCAGCAGCCGGTCCCCCGGTTCGACGGTGGTACGGCCGCTGTCGTACGCCGCGCCATCGAACACGCCGACGATCGCGCCGCCGGTGTCGAGTCGCGACACCCCTCCGTCCTTGCGCACCAGGATGGGCAGGTTGTGGCCCGCGTTGCAGTAGCGCATCGTGCCTTCGCGCAGGTCGAGCACCGCGACGAACAGCGTGACGAAGCGGCCGTGCGCACCCTGCCGGCAGAGCGCCCGGTTGATGCGCGTCACGGCGTCGTGGGGAAGCGTGTGCTCGTCCACGAACGCACGCACGGTAGCCTGCAGGCTCGAGACGAGGAGCGCCGCCGGCAGACCCTTGCCGCAGACGTCGGCGATGCACAGCGCCACGTGGTCGGGACCGAGCTGGAAGGCGTCGTAGTAGTCGCCGCCAAAACCGGACGCCGGCTCCCATCGCCAGGCCAGCCGGCAGCCGGCGACATCGGGCGGCACCGAGGGCAGAAGCGCACGATGAATGGCCTGCGCTTCTCGCCACTCGCGCGACTCGCCGGCCGCGGCTTGCGTGTCGCGCGCGTGATCGATCTCCGCCCGCAGCACCTGCACGAGCGCCTCGTTGTTCCACGGCTTGGGGATGTAGCCGCGGGCGCCGCGGCGCATCGCCTCGACCGCGGTGTCGACGTTGGCCCAGCCCGTCATGGCGATGAGCGGCAGATGCGGGAGCTGGGCGTGCAGATCCGAGATGAGGTCGAGGCCTTCGGCGCCCGAGGTCGTATCGCGCGCGTAGTTGAGGTCCATCAGCACCGCGTCGTAGCTGCGCGAGGCCAGTTGGGTCCGCAGATCGGCCACCGATCCGGCGCCCTGGGCGTCGAACCCCGCGGTGCGCAGGAGCAGCCGCAGCGCGGCGATCACGTCGGGCTGGTCGTCGGCTACGAGCACGGTCGGGATCGCGTCGGCCATACCGTTCCTGTCATCAAGCCGTGTACCAGGGCAGGCGCGGTGGATTGCCGCCCCAATCGCGCAGAAACCTGGGAAAATCGCCGGCATGGCGCGTCTGGCCGTTCGAGACGGGTGTCCGGCCGTGGGACGGACGGTTCCGGGCCCGCACGCCAGGGGCGGTTCACGGCACCAACCTTTTGCCGGTGGCGCCGTCCAAGTTGCAAGCATGCACGACAGCGACCCGTTGGTCGTCGCCCGGGCGCGGGGCGGCGACACCGAGGCCTTCCGGGTCCTCGTCGAGCGCCATAGCCGCTATCTGTTTGCTGTGGCGCATCGCCTCGTCGGCAACGTCGAGGACGCCCAGGACGTCGTGCAGGAAACCTGGCTCAAGGCCCACCGCCAGCTCGTCAGATTCGAATCGCGGGCGGACGTGCGGACCTGGCTGACGAGGATTGCCGTGAACTGCGCCATCGACCACATCCGCGGGCGGCGCTTTCGGGAACTGGCGCACGATCCGGCCGACCTGCAGCAGGGGCCGCTCAGCGAGCGGGCAGTGGTGGCGGCTGCGGCGCCCGATCGGCTGCTGTTCGGCGTGGAGATGCAGCAGCAGCTCGCGACGGCGCTCACCAGCCTGACCACGCTCGAGCGCGCCGCGTTCATGCTGCGGCACGTCGAGGGGCTGTCGATCGACGAGATTGGAACCGCGCTCGATCTGCGGACGAGCGCAACGAAACATTGCATTTTCCGGGCGGTGCGCAAGATGCGCGTGGCGCTCGCATCGTTTGCAGGGGCGTGACGTGACGGATCGACTCTCATCAGAGCACCTCGCCGACGAGGACATCGTGCTCGACTACTACGGCGAGCTCGACGCGGCCGACCGCGACCGGGTGCGCACGCACCTGGCCTGGTGCGCCGACTGCCAGCACGTCGATCGCGACGTGCGGGCAACGCTGCGGCTCGTGGATGTGACGCCGGCGCCCGAGCCGCCCGCGAGCTTCGAGCGCGAGATGTGGGCACGCATCGAGCCGCACCTGCGGACCGCGTCCCTTGGCTCGTCCTGGACGGCGCGGCTGCGAGCGCTGAGTACGGGCACCATTCACTGGCCGCGTCTGGCCTGGGGCGGAGGCATCGCCGCGGCGATGGTGCTCGCGTTCTTCGTTGGCCGCGCCGGACGCTCGGAGGCGCCGGAGGTCTCGGCGGCGCGGCCCGCGGCGTTCCACGCCGCCCGTGAGCGCGTGCTCGACGCCGAAGTCGGGGACCACTTCGAGCGGTCGCAGCGCGTGCTCACCGATCTCGTGAACATCGATCCGGCCACCCCGGTCGTCCTCGCGAGCGACCAGCAGCGGGCCGCCGATCTGGTGGCCTCCGGCCGCGTGTATCGCCGGACGGCCGACGCGCTGGGCGAGAGGGCCACGAGCGAACTGCTGGAGGACCTCGAGCGCGTGCTGCTCGACGTTGCCAACGGGTCGGCCGAGCCGACCTCGCGTGAGATCGAGAGCTGGCGCGAGCGCATCGACCAGCAGGACCTCGTGTTCCGGTTGCGGGTCGTCGGCGCCGAGATGCGGCGCCGGCAGGAGCCCGGCAGCCCGACGTATTGACACTGGCGGCGCCGAACGCGCTGCCGCGGAGACGGATGATCATGAAGAAGATGCGACTGACCACGCTGATGTTCGCGGCGGCCCTCGTGGCCGCGCCCTCCTGGGCGCAGACGCCACAGACGCCCGAGCCGCCGCGCCGCGTCCCGGAAGCTCCGCGCCCTTTGAGCGACCCCGGGAGCGCCCCCGCACTCGATCTGCGCGTGCCGCTCGAAGCGCTCTCGGCGGCGTTGGCGCAGGCGCAGGAGCAGATCTACGCGCAGCGCCGCGATGGCCAGGGGCGGCCCCAGGACGCTCGAAACGGCCGCGAGTCGCAATGGGACGTGGTGTACGAGCGGGCGCGGCAGGCGATCGAGCGGGCGCAGTGGGCGCAGGCGTTGCAGCAGTTCACCACGCTGGCCGAGGCCAAGGCGCCGCGCTCGGACGCCGCCATGTACTGGCGCGCGTACACGCTCGACAAGATGAACCGCCACACCGACGCCCTGGCCGCGGTGGGCGAGCTGTTCAAGAATTTTCCGACCAGCCGATGGGTGTCGGACGCGCGGGCGCTCGAGCTGCAGGTGCGCCAGCGGTCGGGGCAGTCGGTGCCGGTGGACAGCGGCGACGACGAGCTGAAGCTGCTCGCGCTACAGGGGCTGCAGCAGATTGCCCCCGAGCGCGCGGTGCCGCTGCTCGTCAAGGTGATCAGCGACGTCGGATCGCCGCGGCTCAAGGAGCGCGCGCTGTTCGTGCTCTCGCAGAGCGCGGCTCCCGAAGCACGGGCCACCCTCGAGAAGGTGGCGCGCGGAACCGGCAACCCCGAGCTGCAGATGAAGGCGGTGCAGTACATCGGCATGAGCGGGCAGCCAGGACGGATGTCGGTGTTGAACGACATCTATGTCGCGGCGGCCGATCTGGACGTGAAGCGCCAGGTGCTGCGCTCCTTCACCATGGCCGGCGATCGTCAGCGGGTGCTGGTCGTTGCACAGACGGAGAAGTCACCGGAACTGCGGACCGAAGCCGTGCGCCAGCTCGCGATGCTCGGCGCTCGCGACGAGCTGTGGCAGATGTATCAGAAGGAGAGCGAGACCGGCGTCAAGCAGGTGATCCTGGGCTCGCTGGCGATGGCCGGCGCGACGCCGCGCGTGATTGAAATCGCCACGACCGATCGCGATGCGGGCATCCGCCTCGCCGCCGTACGCCAGCTCGGGATGTTCGGCGGGACTGGCGCCACGGCCACGCTGACCTCGCTCTACGCCAAGGAGCAGGACATCCAGGTGCGGCGCGCCGCGATCGACGCGCTCTTCTTCCACGGCAACGCCGACGCACTGGTGTCGCTGGCGCGGAGCGAGACCAATCCGGTGCTGCGGCGCGAGCTGGTGCAGAAGCTGTCGATGATGCGGTCGCCGGCGGCCATCGAATACCTGACGGAAATCCTGAAGTAGGGGCCACCTGTAGGGGCCACCTTTAGGTGGCCCGTCATTTAGGTGGCCCCTCATCCCGCCAGGCGTTTCACCGCCTCGCGGATGGCGCGCTCGCTGACGCCGGTGAAGCGCACGATGAACTCGTGCGGCGGCGCGTGTCCGGCGTAGTAACGGCGCGTGCTCACCAGATGGACGCTGCGGCGGGCGGCGTGCGCGGCGATGCCCGCGGCGTCGAACCGCACCACCAGATGCATTCCCGAGGCGTCGCCGGCGACCGTGGCGCGGTCGCCGAAGGCGCGTGACACCGCGTCGAGGAAGGCCTCGCGCCGCCGCTTGTACACGCGCCGCATGCGCCGGATGTGGCGCTCCATGTGACCCTCGCGGATGAAGTCGGCCAGCGCCGCCTGCTCGAGGTGCGCGGTGTGGCGATCGGCCAGCCACTTCGCGCGGTGGAAGGGCTCGACGAGATCGGGGGGCAGCACGAGATAGCCGAGGCGCAGCCCCGGGAACATGACGTTGGAGAAGGTGCCCACGTAGACCACGCCGGCGTCGGCGCTCAGCCCCTGCAGGGCCGGCAGCGGGGCGCCGCTGTAACGGTACTCGCTGTCGTAATCGTCCTCGACGATGACGGCCCGGTGGGCCCGCGCCCACTCGACGAGCTCGAGCCGGCGCGCCAGAGACATCGAGACGCCGAGCGGGAACTGATGCGACGGCGTGATGTAGACCAGGCGGGCCGACGGCGGCAGAGCCGAGACCACGAGGCCGTCTCCGTCCACCGGCACGGGCCGGAGACGGGTGCCGACGGCCGCGAACAGCTCGCGCGCCCCCCCGTAGCCGGGGTCTTCAACGGCCACGTCGTCGCCGGGGTCGACCAGCACTCGCGCACACAGGTCGAGCGCCTGCTGCGATCCGTTGGCCACGAGGATCTGCTCGGGCGCGCAGCGGACGGCGCGTGACCGGCTCAAATACGCGGCCAGCGTCTCGCGAAGCGCCGGATGGCCGGCGCCGTCCGACGCGTACTGAAACAGACTCGGGCCGAGCACCTGCAGATGACGCCGGACGAGACGTTTCCAGACGGCGAAGGGGAACTGATCGAAGGTCGGGCCGTCGGTGGAGAGGTTGATCACCCGCGGGGCGGCCGGCACCCGCCACTGCACCGGCTCGAGGCGGGACGCGAACGCCGAGACGCGAATCGAGCTGTTCGCGGCGCGCGTCCGTGCCAGCGGTGCCTCGGCCGCGGCGCGGACGGGGACGTCCGGCAGATCCCGGCATACGAACGTGCCCGACCCGTGCTGCGTGTCGAGATAGCCCTCGGCCATGAGCTGGTCGTAGGCAGTGGCGACGGTGGCGCGCGACACCCGGAGGGCCACGGCGAGCTCGCGTGTGGACGGCATCCGGTCGCCCGGAGCGAATCGCCCGCCCAGGATGCCGGCCCGCCACTGCTCGTAGATCTGGCGGTGCAGCGGCGCCGCCAGCCGGCGATCGACGACAATCGGCGTTCTCAAGTGGACTGACAGAATATATCAGGAGTGGCACTTCCAGACAGTCCACGTCGCCCGGTAGTGTCAGACCATGACCAGCGACACTCCATCCGGTGTGTTCCCCGTGACGGCGCGGACGCGGCTGCGGCGGCTGCCCGCGCGCGGCGTCTTCGATCGCGCCGCCGTCTACGCCATCCTCGACGAGGGATTCGTCTGCCACGTGGCCTTTGCCGTGGACGGCCAGCCGTATGCGATTCCGACCGGCTACGCTCGCCTGGGCGACGCGTTGTACCTGCACGGGTCGGCGGCCAGCCGCATGGTGCAGCAGCTCTCGGCAGGCGTGGACGTGTGCGTGACAGTGACCCTCGTGGACGGTCTCGTGCTGGCGCGGTCGGCGTTTCACCACTCGATGAACTACCGCTCCGCGGTCGTGCTGGGCCGCGCCCATCTCGTGACCGATCGCGACGAGAAGTACGCCGCCATGCAGTGTTTCACCAACCAGGTGGTGCCGGGACGCTGGCCGGAGCTGCGGCCCGTTTCGGAACCTGAGCTCAAGGGCACGGCAGTGCTCGCGCTTCCCATCGAAGAGGCCTCGGCCAAAGTGCGGACCGGTCCGCCGCTCGACGACGAGGACGATCTGACGTGGCCAGTGTGGGCGGGCGTGGTGCCGCTCGTCACCAGCGCCGGCGACCTCGTGCCCGACGCGCACGTCCAGGCGGGCATCCCCGCGTTCGATCGCGAGCGCCTGCGTCAGCGCGGGCGTCCCGCCGCCCGGTGAGTCAGCTCGTCAGGCACCAGTCCGGCGTGTGCAGGAAGCACGCGTCGGTCCGGGCATGGCCATGGCGGGTGAGCCGCGTGAACGGCGTGCCGCGCAGCATCGATGCGGCAAGTTGGGCGCCGAGCGCGTCGTCACGCAGGCCGATGGCCGAATAGATGGCGACGAAGCTGAGCGTCCGCGCCGTGAATTCGCCATCCCCGGCGTGAGTCAGGAGCACCAGGAGGCCCTTGCCGATGTTGGCGGTCGTCATCGGCATCGGCGCGGTCAGCGGCAGCACCAGCCGCCCGCCAGGCTCGAGGCCATCGAGCCACGCCCGCTCGGGGTGCGTCACGCCGGCATTGACCAGAATCGCGTCGTAGGCGCGCTCGAACGGGCCCGCGCCGTCACCCTGCCGGACCTCCACCGGCGCGCCGGCCACGACGAGCGACCGGCTCGCGCGGCCAGGTCCGGATCGACTTCGACTGCGAGCACCGATCCACCCGGGCGCACCAGCTCGCCCATCACCGCCGTGTAGTAGCCAAGGCCGGGCCCGACGTGCAGGACGTGGTGTCCCGGCTCGAGCCCGAGCGCGGCGATCGACATCCCGAGGAACGACGGCAGCCCGTTGAAGAGCTGGCGTGCGGCGTCGATGGCGATCGACTGGTTGGCGTAGACCTGTGCCGGATCGGCGTCCGGCGTCGGCTGAGGGGCAGTCTGGCCTTGACCCCAGACGAGCCAGGGCCCGGGGGGAAGAAAGCGCTCGCGCGGCACGGCCGCGAACGCCTCGACGAGCGGAGCGGGCAGATGGGCCGTGGTCCCAATCTCCTGGGCGAAGCGCCGTCGCCGCTCGGCGAGCGTCTCCATCAGGACGGCTTCTTCCTTCCCGAGCGCGGTGGCTTCCGCTTCTCGTCCATCTCGCGCATCACGGTCGCGATGTCCGGTCCCAGCAGCGTTGCCCGCGCGGGCCGGTCCCAGATGTACGCCTTCTCGTTGGTACCGGGACGGGCGATGAAGCGCAGCTCGCCGGCGTCGTTGAGACGCTTGAGGGTGGTGTGCACGGCCGCGAGGTCGTTGCTGTAGCGGGTCAGGTCGAACCCGAACGCCCTGACTCGATCCCGTACTTCCACCGGCGTCATCGGCAGCCCGGCGCCGCGCAGCGCCAGCCGGCACGCATCGGTGAGCCCCACCGACACCGTCGGGACGATGCCGCACAAGCGCGACAGCGTGCTCATCGTCTGCGCCAGCTCCGCGAGACGGCGATCGATCTGCTGCCGCTGTTCGCCCAGCGCTTCGTACTCGCGCACCGCCGCCTCGAGCGCGCGGCGATAGTCCTCGATCGACACGACACACATATTTGCACATGATGTGCAAGTCGATGTCAACCGTAGAATTGGTCGTGCCCTCTTGGTCCCGTCTCGTGGCTACCTGTGGCGACGCCGCGATCTGGCTGGCGGATCTCGATGCCGGCGACGCAGGCGAGGGCGCGGTGGCGGTCCTGTCGGAAGACGAGCGCGTACGGGCCGGCCGCTTCGTCTTCGATATCCATCGGCGCCGCTTCATTGCCTGCCGGGCCTGGCTGCGCGCCCGCCTGGGCGAGCGCCTGGAGCGAGCCGCCCACGACCTGCGGTTCGAGTACGGGACGCTGGGCAAGCCGTCGCTGGCCGGCGATCCGCTGCGCTTCAACGTCTCGCACTCGGACCGCTACGCGCTGCTGGGCGTGGCCGACGCGGAAATCGGCATCGACATCGAGCGCCAGCGTCCATTGGCCGACATGGACGCCCTGGCGGAGCGGGTGTTCTCGGTGGGGGAGCGCGACGCGCTGGCCCGCGTGCCGGCCGGTCGGAAGGAAGAAGCGTTCTTCGCCGGCTGGACCCGGAAAGAGGCCTATATCAAGGCCCGGGGAGACGGCATCGGGCTGCTCGGAGCCATCGAGGTGGTGCTGGCCCCGGGCGAGCCGGCCCGGCTCATCGCCGTAGACGGCCAGCCGAGCGAGCTGGAACGCTGGTCGATTCAGGCACTTAGCCCGGTTCCTGGCTTTGCGGCCGCGGTGTGCCTGGAAGGGCCGGGCCGCCACTGGACCGCCGTGTAAACCGCCCTGTAACCTTTTGGCCCGCTGGCGGTTTTCCCATCCGAACCGACCGTGACTGACGAGTGGCTCATGCGTGCCGTTCGAGAAGGCGACCTCACCCGGATGGGCGTGCTGTTCGAGCGGCACCACCGTCCGCTCTTCGACTTCCTCTACCGCATGACCGGCGACCGCGGGGCCGCCGAGGACCTGGTGCAGGACGTGTTCGTCCGGATGTTGCGCTACCGCTCCACCTATCGCGACGAGGGGAAGTTCGAGACCTGGATGTTCCGCATTGCCCGCAACGTCCGCACCGACCACTTCCGCAAGCACGGCGCCGCGGTCTACGTGCCGGAAGAGGACATGGATTGGGCGACCGATGCGCCCGGACCGGCGCACCTGCTGGAGCGCGCGCGTGACATGGCGCGGCTGAAGCGGGCGCTCCAGGCGCTGCGCGAAGACCGTCGCGAGCTGATCGTGATGGTCCGCTATCAGGGGATGACCCACGAACAGGTCGGCGCCGTGCTCGGCGTTGACGCCGGCACGGTGAAAGTGCGCTTCCACCGTGCCTTGAAGGAGCTCCGCGACGCCTTCACCCGCGTTCCGGAGGGAGACTGACATGCAGTGCAGCGACCTCGGTCCCGAGATGCTCGAGTACCTCGCGGGCACCCTGCCCGACGACAGGCTGGCGGAAATCCGCGCGCACCTGGCGCAGTGTCAGGCGTGCCGCGATGAAGTGGACGCCACCGCGGAGCTCTGGAACGAGCTCGGCGCCGCGCCGGCGCCGCGTCCGGAGTCGGCGCGCATGCGGGCCCGATTCGACGCCGCCCTGCAGGGATACATCGACGGTCAGGCCGAGTCGCGCGTGGTGAGCCTGGCGGCTCCGCGCCATCTAGCGATCCGGTGGCAGCCGTGGGTGCAGCTTTCGGGGGCCGCCGCGTTGCTCGTGATCGGCATCGGTCTTGGCCGCATCGTGCCGGCCTCGCCGGCGCCGCAGGGGACGTCCGAAATCGCGCTCCTGCGCGAGGAGCTGCGTGACACGCGCCAGATGGTGACGCTGTCGCTCCTCCAGCAGCAGTCGGCCAGCGAGCGGTTGAAGGGCGTCACCACCAGCGGCCAGCTCGAGCAGCCGAGCGCGCAGGTCGTGTCGGCCCTGCTCGACACCCTTCGGCACGACCCGAACGTCAACGTGCGGCTGGCCAGTGTGGACGCGCTCCGCCGTTTCAACGCCCGCGAGGCGGTGCGCAAAGGCGTCGTCGAGGCGCTACCGCAGCAGGAGTCGCCGCTCGTGCAGATTGCGATGGTGGACTTCATCCTCGAGGCCGCGGGGCCCGACGCCCGTGGCGTCCTGCAGCGGCTGGCGGAGGACATGATGCTGAACCAGGCGGTGCGCGCCCGCGCGGAGCTCGGGCTCAAGCAGGTGGGGCTGTGACGCCCTCGGTTCGCGCGGCGGCGTGGGTGGGGCTGGCGGCGCTCGTGGCTGGGTGCACCACCTCGGCCAAGGGGCTCGCGCGCGACGAGCGAAGAGACAATCGCCGGCTGCAGTTCTCGGGCGCCGGCGTGCGCACGCTCGACGTCCGCACCCTGAGCGGATCGATCCGCGTCACCGGCGACAACGGCTCTGACGTGCGCGTGGAGGCGGTGACGCGCGTCGAGGCCGACGACGACGCCGGGCTGAAGGCCGGATTGCAGGCCGTGAAGTTCGATGCCGAGGAAAAGGGCTCTACGGTCGCGATCACACTTCGCGACGACGGCGAAAACACCTGCGGAGAGCAGGAGTGGCATCGCGGACCGGCGTGGTGGGATCGGCGCCGCTATTCCAGCGCGACGGAGCTGACGATTCAGGCGCCGCGCGACGTGCGGGTGCGCCTGTGCACCGTGAACGGCGACACGGTGACAGTCACGAACGTGACTGGCGACTTCGACGTCAGCAACGTGAACGGCAAAGTGGCGCTTTCCGGCATGGGCGGATCGGGCAGTGCCACGACCGTCAACGGTGGGATTGCCGCATCCTTTGCCGCCTCGCCGCGCGGTGAATCGCGGTTCAAGACGGTGAACGGCACCATCGAGGCGACGTTCCCGCGCGATTTCGCCGCCGACCTGCAGTTGAAGACGTTCAACGGCGGGCTGTTCACCGATTTCGACACACAGACGCTGCCCGTGGAGCCCGAGCGCGCCGAGCGAGCGGGGCGGCCGCGTTACGTTTACCGCCAACGAGGGTTTACCAAAGTGCGCGTCGGCGCGGGGGGTCCCCTGCTGACGTTCGACACGCTCAATGGCGACGTGCGCATTCTGCGCGCGGTGCGCTGACGCTAGCGAGGCTTCGCCTCGGACCATGCAGGTTCCGCCTCGCTAGGGCAGTGTTTAATTGCCCGCCCTTCGGGCGGGCGGCGAAGAGAGGGTTCGATGAAGGGGTCAATTCATACGGTGGTGGGCGGCGCGGTGATTGCGCTGCTCGCGGGATTCGTCGGGACGGCGAGCGCACAGCTGAACGAGACGATGGTGGTGCCGTTCAGCGATCCGTCGCGCCCGGGCAAGATCGAAGCGCACTTGCTGGCGGGCACCATTACGGTGCGCGGAGAGAACCGCCGCGACGTGGAGGTGGTGATACGCGGTGGCGAGTCGAGGCGGCCCGGCAACGAGCGACCCGCCCCGCCGGCCGGACTGCGCCGGCTCACGCAGACTCCGGGCCTCGAAATCACCGAAGAACGCAACGAGCTCAAGATCGAGTCGGGTTCGATGCGCAACGGTGGCGCGAATCTGGAGCTGCGTGTGCCGCTGCGGACGAACCTCGAGCTGGGGGGCGTCAATGGCGGCACCATCACGGTGGAGAACGTCGAGGGCGAGATTGAGATCGTGCACGTGAACGGCTCCATCGTGCTCACCAACGTCGCCGGCTCCGTCGTGGCTGGTACGCAGAATGGCAGCCTCACCGCGACACTCTCGCGGGTGATGGCCGACAAGGCGATGGCGTTCACGTCCTTCAACGGCAAGGTGGATGTGACGCTGCCGGCGAATATCAGGGCCAACTTCAAGATGCGCAGCGACAACGGCGACATCCTCACGGACTTCGACGTCCAGCTGCGGCAGGGGGGAGACAAGCCCTCCACGACGCGAAGGGGCCCGGGCACTCACATCGAAGTGAACCGGGCGATCTACGGCAGCGTGAACGGCGGCGGTCCGGAGATCGAACTGCGTAGCTTCAACGGCACCATCTACCTGCGCAAGGGGCAGTAGTCGCCCTCGGGGACCGGCGGCCACCCACCTCACCAAACCAGGAGGTTGCCGCCGGCGTCTACAGCCCAGACAATCTTTGCAGACATGCGGTGGTTCCTGGCCCGGCACACGTTCGGGGTCGTCGTCGGGTTGGGAATGGCGGCTGCCGCGTCGGGGCAGTCGCCCGACCGGCCGGCGCCCCGCATCATCCGAGCCGTTCGCACCAGCACGCCTCCCACGATTGACGGCCGCCTGACCGAAGAAGCCTGGGCGCAGGCTCCGCCGGCCGACGGGTTCACGCAGCGCGACCCCGACGAAGGGCGGCCCGCCACCGAGCGCACCGAAATCCGGGTTCTGTTCGACGACACTGCCGTCTACATCGGGGCGCGGATGTTCGACGGCGAGCCCGCCCGCATCGAGCGCCGCCTGTCCTCCCGCGACAACGATCCGGACGCGGATCGCCTGACCGTGTTCCTCGATCCGATGCGGGACAAGCTCACCGGCGCGATCTTCCGGGTCAGCGCCGCCAACGTCCAGCAGGACGCCGTGCTCTACAACGACAGCTGGTGGGACACCACCTGGGACGCCGTGTGGCAGTCGCAGGTGGCCACCGACGAACAGGGCTGGTCGGCCGAGCTGCGCATCCCGCTCTCGCAGCTGCGGTTCGCCAACGCCGAACGCCAGACGTGGGGCATCAACGTCGAGCGCTTCGTCCGTCGCAAGAACGAGTACTCCTGGCTCGAGATGGTGCCGAAGAACGAGAACGGCAACGCTTCGCGGATGCTGGAGCTGACCGGCCTCGACGGCATGCACCCGCGGCGGAACCTCGAGCTGCTGCCCTACGTCGCCGGGCGCGCCGAATTCGTTCAGCCGTCAAAGGCAGGCAACCCGTTCAACGACGGCTCGCGCGGGTTCGGGGCCGCCGGGCTCGACGTGAAGTGGGGGCTCACGAGCAACCTGACCGTGAGCGCCACGGTGAACCCGGATTTCGGCCAGGTCGAGGTCGATCCGGCCGTCGTCAACCTGACCGCGTTCGAAACCTTCTTCAGCGAGAAGCGCCCCTTCTTCCTCGAGGGCTCGCAGATCTTCAACAACTTCGGGCGCGGCGGCGCCAACGACTTCTGGGGCTTCAACAACTCCGAGCCGCAGATCTTCTACTCGCGGCGCATCGGTCGCGCGCCGCAGCTGGCCGCGAGCGGCGACTACGTGGACGCTCCCACGGCCACCACCATCCTCGGGGCCGCCAAACTCACCGGGAAGACCGCCGGGCGCTGGAGTCTGGGGATGCTGCAGGCAATTACCGGCGAGGAAACGGCGCGGACCAGCGCGGCCGGGCTCGGCGGGCGCGCCGTCGTGGAGCCGCTCACCAGCTACACGGTGGCGCGCGTGCAGCGTGAGGTCGGCACCCGCAGTGGTCTGGGTTTCCTGGCAACTTCCGTGAGCCGGCAGCTCAACACGCAGGCAGCCAGAGACGGTCTCAGCAGCGAGGCGCTCGTCGTCGGCACCGACGCGTACTGGTTCGTGGACCGCGACAAGGAGTGGGTCATCACCGGCGACATCGCCAGCAGCCGCGTGGCCGGGACCACAACCCTCATCGAGCGCCTCCAGCGCGCCCCGCAGCGCTACTACCAGCGGCCCGACGCGCCGCACGTGGAGCTCGATCCCACGCGGACCAGCCTTTCGGGCTTCACGGGCCGCGTCAACCTCAATCGGAACCGGGGGATCTGGCGGCTGAACGCCGCGCTGTGGACCGGCAGCCCGGGATGGGAATCGAACGACCTCGGATTCCACGGCACCGGGGACCGCGCCGGCGCTCACGCGGTGGTGTTCATCCAAGGCAACAAGCCGCGCCGCTTCAGCCGTTCGCGCAGCGTGTGGGCGGCCAAGTCGTGGACCTGGAACTACGGCCGCGACATGCAGTCGGACAACGTCAACGCCCAGGTGAACAACACGTTCATGAACTATTGGGGGGTGGGCGCCAACGTCGGCACCCACCTCCGGGTACTCGACGACCGGCTCACGCGCGGCGGACCGTCGGCGGTGGGTACCGGCGGCGGCTTCGTGAACCTCTACGGCAACACCGATTCGCGGCGCTGGCTGTCGGTGTCGGGCAACTACAACAGGAATTGGAGCGACGCCGGCGGCTGGAGCCGCAACGCGAACGTGTCGTTCAGCTTCAAGCCCTCGCCACGGCTCACCGTGTCCACCGGCCCGCAGTGGAACCGCAACCAGCAGACCGCGCAGTACGTGACCACCGTGACGGACGCGACCGCGACCGACACGTACGGTGGCCGCTACGTGTTCGGCCTGCTGCGGCAGTCGCAGCTGACCATGACCACGCGGGTGAGCGTGATCGTGACGCCGAAGGTGTCGATGCAAGTCTTTGCGCAGCCGCTGCTCGCCGTCGGCGACTACGGCGACTTCAAGGAGCTGGCGCGGCCACGAACCTACGACTTCCTGCACTACGGCGTCACCGCCGGCTCGATCGCGTACGACGGCCTCGCGCGGTCGTACGCGGTCGATCCCGACGGCGCCGGTGCCGCGCCTGGGTTCACCTTCAACGACCCCGACTTCAACTTCAAGTCGCTGCGCTTGAACGCCGTGTTCCGCTGGGAGATGAAGCCGGGGTCGGCGCTCTACGCGGTGTGGACCCGACAGCAGGTGGACCTGTCGAATCCCGGCGTCTTTGCCCCCGGACACGACGCGCGAGCCCTCTTTGGCGCGCGCGGCGACGACGTTCTGCTGGTGAAGATGGCGTACTGGCTCGGACGCTGACGCGATTCGCTCCTGCCTCGCTCGCGTAGAATGAGCGGGGGAGCGAGCGGACATGATCCAGGCGAAAATCGTGCGGGCCACGCTGTTCGGCGCAGCGATGGTGACATCGGCGTCGGCGGCGGCCGTGTGGGCCCAGAGCGCGCCGGCCCGCGTCACCGACGGCGCGTCCTTCACGGCCTCGGGCAGCGTCGTGCGGCCGCCGGACTACCGGGAATGGGTCTACGTCACGAGCGGTCTCGGGATGTCGTACGCGCCCGAGGCCCAGGCGGCCGCGGCTGCCGCCGCCGCGGCCGGGCAGAGCCGGCCCCCCGTGTTCGACAACGTCTTCGTCAACCGCCAGTCGTACCGCGCCTTCCTCCAGTCGGGCCGGTGGCCGGACGGCACGATGTTCATCCTCGAATTGCGCCGCGGGGAGCGTCACGTCTCGATCGACACCGGCGGACAGACGCAAGGCGCGATGCTCGGGATCGAAGCGGCCGTCAAGGACTCCGCCCGCTATGCGGCCACCGGCGGCTGGGCCTACATCGGCTTCGGCGGCGCCAACGGGCTCGCCGAGTCGGCGGCGCCGAATCCTCCGACGGCGTCGTGCTACTCGTGCCATCGCGACAACACCGCGGTGGAGAACACCTTCGTACAGTTCTATCCAACGCTGTTCGAGGTCGCGCAGCGGATGGGCACCGTGAAGCCCTCCTACGATCCCAAACGTACGGTGCACTGAGGGTGTAACCAGGAGCGGGGCAGCAGACGCATGCGGGGAACAACCGGGCAAGCGGTCGTGGCCTGCCTCGCAGGCCTGGCCGCCGTCGGCGTGCTGGCGGCGTCGTGGCCGTCGAGCGCGCAGACCGGGGATCGGCTGCTGGCGCGCGTGCGCCAGGAGCAGGCCGCCTATCTGGCGACACTGAAGGAGCTGGTCTCAATCGAATCCGGCAGCCGCGACGCCGAGGGGCTCGATCGCCTGGCGACGGTGGTGGCCGCGCGGCTGCGCGCGATCGGCGGCGAGGTGGACATCGTCCCGCCGCCGGCCGACATGACGCGCCTCGACGACACGCCGCTGCAGCCGGGCAAAGCGGTGGTCGCCCGCTTCCGCGGTACGGGCAGCGCCCGCATCCTCCTGCTGGCGCACATGGACACGGTGTACGAGCGCGGCACGGCCGCCAGGCAGCCGTTCCGCGTCGAGGGCGACCGCGCCTACGGCCTCGGTATCGCCGACGACAAGAGCGGCGTCGCGCTGGCCCTTCACGCGGTGGCCGTGCTGCTGGCGCTCGACGCCCGCGACTACGGTGTCATCACCGTGCTCGTCAACGGCGACGAGGAGATCAGCTCGCCCGCCTCGCGCAGTCTGATCACGCGGCTCGGGAGCGAGCACGACGCGGTGTTCTCGTGCGAGGGCTCCGACGCTTCCGACAGCCTGCGGCTGGCCACGTCGGGCAACGGCGCCGCGCTGCTGCGCGTCAGGGGACGCTCGTCGCACGCCGGCAGCGCGCCGTCCGACGGCCGCAACGCGCTCTACGAGCTGGCGCACCAGATTCTGCAGATGCGCGACCTGTCCGACCCGCAGACCGGCGCGACGCTGAACTGGACGGTGGCGCGCGCCGGCGCGGCGCGCAACATCATCCCGGCATCGGCGGAGGCGACGGCCGACGCGCGGGTGCTGCGGGTGCGCGACTGGGACGTGTTGGAAGCGCGCCTCAAGGAGCGCATCACCCATAAACTGGTTCCCGAGACGCAGGTGAGCGTGGTGCTGGAGCGACGGCGGCCGCCGCTCGAGGCGTCGCCGGCGTCGCGCGCGATGGCCGCGCACGCCGCGCAGGTCTACGCCTCGATCGGGCGGCGGCTGCGCGTGCTGGACCGATCCGAGGGGGGCGGCACCGACGCGGCGTTCGCGGCAGTCAAGACCAAGGCGCCGGTGGTCGAGGGTTTCGGGCCGATCGGCGCCGGAGCGCACTCCGACGAGCGCGAGTACATCGACCTGCGGTCGGTCGAACCACGGATGTACCTGCTGGCGCGGATGATCCTGGACGTGGCGCAGCGAAAGGTCGGGCCTTCGTAGGGGCCGCCTTCAGGCGGCCCGTCGGTCGTAGGGGCCGCCTTCAGGCGGCCCGTGCCGGCAGAGAGGGCAGAGGAAGGTATGGGGACCCGGTCCGTTCTGGTCGGATGCGTCGGCATTCTGTTCTCGTGTGCGCTGATCGCGGCGGATCCGGCGTATGTGGGCCAGTGGAGGGTCAACGAGGAGAAGAGCGACCGCGGCATCGCGATGACGTTTGAGGCGACGGACTCGAGCGACCTGCGGTTGATCGAAGGCGGGCGCACCACGACCGTGCGATTCGACGGCAAGGACTATCCGCACCCGCTGGGCGGAGTGTCGCGCTGGACGCGCCTCGACGACCGCACGTGGGAGACGCTGTATACCAAGGACGGGAAGGTCCTCGGGAACGCGATCTATCAGCTGTCGGCGGACGGGCAGACGCTCACGACGCGGCCGAAGATCGGCGGCGATTCGGTGGTCTATCGACGGAAAACGGGCGGACCAGACGGACTCGCGGGCGCATGGAGCTTTGCGTCCGTACCGGTGTCCACGACGACCATCGAGGTCGCTGAAGGCTACGACCTTGTGGTCACCATGGGCGGGGCGAAGTGCAAAGCCAGCTTCGACGGCCGCGACTATCCCATCATCGACCCACGCGGGAAGCCGTCGACGTTCGAGGCGTGCCGAATCTCGAAGAGTGGTGAGCGCGGCTTTTCGCTCGAGGTCATCCTCAACGGCAAGCCGGTCGACGCAACGACTTTTACGGCATCAGAAGACGGCCGGACGTTGACGCAGGTGGGTGGTCTTGTGGGACAGCCGTCGGCCGGAACGATCGTGCACGACCGGCAATGACGCGGGCCGCCTGAACCACACATGCCGGCTGCTTGACTGACGGGCGCTATTACACCCACAATGTGATATTAATGGCCGACGCGAAGCCGAGTGTATCGCTGTTGTGGCGAACCACTGAAGCCGTCGCCGGTGTCCTGTCCCCCGCCGAGCGCCTCGCGGTGCTCGGAGATCTGGCGGAGAGTCATGCTCGCGCGGGAGACGCACTGCGCCACGTTGCTGGACTGGTGCTCCGCCGTCAGTTCCATCACACGTGCAGCATGGCAGGGCTCATCGGCATCTTCGTGCTGGCCTTGCCGGCCGGAATCGCGTTGAGCGAGCGCGGCACGCATTGGGCTGCCGGCGCCGGGGTGTATCTCTGGTCGTACCTTGACGCGGGAAGCGTCGAATCGCTGCGACGAACCATCTGGGCGACCGGCAGCGCCACGGGCGCCGACATCGTCGCCTGGGTGCTGCTCAATGCGGTCACTCTCGCGGTCTGGTCGTGTGCCGCCGGGTGGGCTCTCGGGCTCTTCGCGCGCCGGGGGATCTGGATGTCCGTCATCGCGTTCTACGGAATCGTCCTCCTGAACAGCTCGATTCGTCACGGCATCGGCATCCTGCCGGGTCATCCTGCGTTCGCCGCGTTTGGGGTCGTCGCGGCCGCCACGGCCGTGCATGGCGCGCTCCTGGTGATCGCACCTGCTCTGTACGGGCTGCGCTGGAGCCTGACCCGACGGCCGGTTTCGCCGCCGGCAATGGCGCTACTTGCGGTGGTGGCGGCGCTGCTCACCTACCGCGCCGTGGGCCTGTCGTAGCGGCAGCGGCTAGAGCGCCACCCGCCCGCTGGAATCGCCGAAGTGGTCGGTCGGCACCTGCAGGACCTCGAGCGTCGAGAGCAGCAGGTTGGCCATCGGCGTGTCCTTGGGATTCTGAATGTGCCGCCCGCCCTTCAGGCGTCCCGACGCGCCGCCCGCGAGGACGACCGGCAGGTCGGTGTGATTGTGCGAGTTGCCGTCGCTCATGCCGCTGCCGTAGAGCACCAGCGAGTGGTCGAGCAGCGTGCCGTCGCCGTCGGGCGTCGCCCGCAGCTTGCCGAGGAAATACGTGAACAGCTTGACGTGGTACTGATTGAGCTGCGTGAAGCGATCCTTGTTCTCCTTCACGTTCGAGTGGTGCGACAGCGTGTGGAACGGATCGCGGATGCCGCTCTTCGGGTAGACCTGGCCGCTCAGCTCCTTGCACATCAGGAACGTGGAGACCCGGGTGATCTCCGCCTGCCACGCCAGCACCTGCAGGTCGTACATCAGCTTGATGTGCTCCTCGACGTCCTTGGGCACGCCGGTGGGCGCCGCGGGAATGTCGAGATCGTCGGACAGCTGCTGCCCGGCCTTCTGCACGCGCCGCTCGATCTCGCGCACGTCCTCGAGGTACGCGTCGAGGCGCGAGCGGTCGTTTGCCGGCAGCTTCTTCTGCAGCGTCGCGGCTTCGCCCATCACCGAATCGAGCAGGCTCGTCGACTGGGCGCGCCGCGCCTTACGCTGTGCGTCGGTGCTGCCGTCGCCGAACAGCCGCTCGAACACGACCTGCGGGTTGTTCTGCATCGGCAGCGGCGACGAAGGCCCCTGCCAGGAGATGGTGTCTCGGTAGGAGCAGCTCAGGCCGTCGCCGCAGTTGACGCTCGGCTCCTCGATCATCAGTTCGAGCGAGGGCAGCGGCGTGTCCTGCCCGATGGCGCGCGCGGCCAGCTGGTCCACCGTAATGCCGAGCGACGCCTTGGCGCCAGGCTTGGCAAACGCGGCGCTCAAGTAGGCGGCGGCGGACCGGTTGTGGTTGGCGGTCGCGCCGCTGCCGTAGGCGAGGGCGTGGCGCAGGCTGCTGACGACGGTGACCTGGTCGTAGAACGGCTTGAGCGGCTGCAGGATTTCCGTCAGCTCGTAGCCGGCGCCGACCGTCGACGGCGTCCACTTGTTCATGATGGCGCCGTGCGGAAAGTAGATGGCGCCGAAGCGCGTGCGGGCACCGCCGGCCGCGGTCTGCCCGAGGGCGGTCGCGGCCGGGATCATCGAGTCGAGGAGCGGAAGGGCGAGCGACACGCCCATGCCCTGCAGGAACGTGCGCCGCGACAGGTGAGTCCTGGTCAGGAACGCCATGTGTCTATGCCCCTACCGCCCGGCGGAGCCGGGCAAAGAGATACTGTCTGCGAGCGAGGCGGAGCCTCTTGCCGTCTTGAGTGGCGGAGCGTCGCTCGCTTTTACGCGGAGACGGAACGGTGCGCTTTCCACCACGCTGAGCACCAGCGACGAAAACTTCTGGCCGTTGCGCGCGCCGGCGCGCACGATCTCGCGCACCGTCGACATATCGGTGGCGTGGAGCGGTCGCCCCAGCGCGTAGATCAACAGCTTTTCGGTGGCGACGGTCATGAACGCCTCCGACCGGCTCAGCACCGCCTTGCGCAGATCCGCGGCGCCGTTGAGCGGCGTGCCGTCGGCCAATTGGCCGGTCGAGTCGATCGGCATGCCGGCGTCGCGGTCGCGCCACGCGCCCACGAGGTCGAAGTTTTCGAGCGCGAAGCCCATCGGGTCCATGATCTTGTGGCACGAGGCGCACACCGGGTTCGTGCGGTGCATCTCGAGCCGCTGGCGCAGCGTCGTGGGCTTGGCCGCCTTCGGGTCTTCTTCCAGATTCACTTCGACCCCCGGCGGCGGCTGCGGCGGCGGCGTGCCGAAGAGATTCTCCAGCACCCACTTGCCGCGCGACACCGGCGACGTGCGCGTGGCCACCGAGGTGACGGTGAGCATGCTGCCCTGGCCGAGCAGGCCGCGGCGCGGGCTGTCCGGCCCGAGCGGCACGCGGCGGAAGTAGCTGCCGACCACGCCGGGCATGCCGTAGTGGCGCGCGAGCCGTTCGTCGAGGAACGTGTAGTCGGCGTCGAGCAGCGTCAGCAGGCTCCGGTCCTCGCGCACGATGCTGCCGAAGAGAAGCTCGGTCTCGCGGCGGAACGACTGGCGGAGGTTGTCGTCGAAGGTCCGCGCTTCCGACTGCACGTTGGCCAGCTCGCGCAGATAGAGCCACTGGCCCGAGAAGTTGCGCACGAGCGCCTCGGCCTTCGGGTCGGCGAGCATGCGCGACACCTGCTGCGCGAGCACGGCTTTGTTCGACAGCCGGCCCTGGACCGCCAGGTCGAGCAGTTGATCGTCGGGAATGCTGCTCCAGAGGAAGAAGGAGAGCCGCGACGCCAGCGCCAGGTCGCTGATGGCGTAGGTGCCACCCTTAGCGGTGGCCGACGGCACCTCCTCGGCGCGGAACACGAACTTCGGCGCCACCAGAATGCGGGCGAGCGCGTGCTGGATGCCGGTTTCGAAGTCGGCGCCCTCGCGGCCCTCACGATAGAAGGTCATCAGCGTCTCGAGGTCGGACGCCGAGGGCGGCTGCCGGAACGCGCGCCGTGCCAGCGCCGAGACGATGCGCTGCGCACAGGGCGCTTCCTGCGCCGGCGAGGCCGGGTGGCAGACGAACACCTTCTTCTGGCTGGGGGTGCTGCCGGCGCCGGTCGGATTGAACGGCCCCGTGATCGTCAGCCCGTTCACACCACCGGGTGGGGTGAACGCCGAGTCGACCCGGAAGTCCGAGAACCCTTCGTCCACGCCCGCGCCGCGCTGGCGATCGACGATGGCGATGGTAATCGTGTGCGGCCCGGCGGTGACCTTCTGGCGGAAGCCGCGCGGGTTGCGGATGGTGAGCGGCTCGCCGTCGAGGGTGAAATCGAGCGAGGTGGCGCCGGCGGCGCCGCCGCCGAAGAATCCGCCGCCTCCGCCGCCGCCCACGCTGAACTCGTACTCGGCGTCGAGCGGGAAGTTGTGCGTGATCAAGAGGCCGCCGCGGGTGCCGAGCGGCAGCCCCTCGATGTGCTTGTCCTGCGCCAGGCGGCCGGGAGCCGTATAGGTGACCTGCGCTGGTGCCGCACCACGATCGCCGACCGCCTGGCGGCTGATCTTCATCGCCGCACCGACGTAGCCCTGGATGAGCGACGGCGACACCGTGAGCGCTTCGGCAATGTTGTCGAACCCCTCGTTGGAGTCGTCGGGCGGCAGCAGCGCCCTGGCGTCGACGTCGATGGCGAGGAGATCGCGGATGGCGTTGGCGTACTCGGTGCGGTTCAGCCGATGGAGCGCGGGGGCGTCGGGATAGGCCCCTGGCGGATTCGCGCGATCGAGCCGCGCCTCGAGCGCGGCTGCGAAGCTGTCCAGCGCCGCACGATCCGGGCGGGGCATGCCGCTCGGAGGCATCATACCGGTCTTGATCTTGCGGACCACCTTCTCCCAGACCTCGGCGTCCGTGCCCACGTGATCCACGCCAGCCGGATCGAGCACGAGCCCACCGACCTTGGCGCGCTCGTTGTGGCAGGTCAGGCAGTACTGTTTGATGAATCCTGGGTCGGCGGCCGGCAGCGGCGCGGCGGTCCGTGCCGGCGCCGGCGCTTGCCCCGAGCGCGGTCGCGGGGCGCCCGTCTGCGCGGACACCATCGCGATGGCGGCCACCCAGACCCCTGCGGCACTCAGCCAGGCTGGCAGCACTCTCATGGGCGGAGGCTCGCCGCGGCGGTGGCCGCGCCGCCGGTCAGTTGCTTCAGCAGTGCGATCGAGCTCGGCTTCGGCCGCGCCGGAATTGTGGCCAGGAACACGCCTTCAGCCCATACCAGCGGCGTGCGCCCTTCCTTGTCCTTGACGTCGAGTCGGGCGCCCTTGCCGGCGAGGAAGCGGATGATGTCGTCGGAGCCGCGATTGGCGGCGCCGTGAACCGCCGTCAGCCCCATCGAGTTGATGGCGTTGACGTCGAGGCCGAGCTCCACGCAGAGCTGCACCGCTTCGAGCAGCGACTTGGGCCCCTCGTCGGCGGTCTGATCGACCACCCAGTTCACGCCGGCCGCGGCCATCAGCGCCGTGGTGCCGCCGAACGTGGCAATCTTCGGGTCGGCGCCCTTGGCCAGCAGCAGCCGCATGACCGTGACGTCGCCGGCCAGCGCCGCGCGGATGAAGGGCGTCTGCCCCGTGAAGTCCACCCACTCGAGCGTGCCGGTGGTGGGGAGCATCTGCCGGCGGATCGGCGGCGACTCCTTGGTGCGCGCGTTGACCTGGGCGCCCTTGACGAGCAGGACCTTGATCAGCTCGAGCAGCGGCGCGCGATCGACGTTGTTCATGAACGTGTTGTTGTCGAAGTCCATGTTGCGGGCTTCAACCGCCGTCCACAACGGCGTGCGTCCGTACCAGTCCACCGCGTTGACGTTGGCACCGCGGTTGACCAGCAGCCGTGCCACCTCGGGATGGTTGTTGCCGATCGCCGTCAGGAGCGGAGTGACGCCGTTGGCGTCGGCCTGCTCGATGGTAGCGCCGGCATCGAGCAGCAGCGTCGCCGATTCGAGCCGGCCGTCGCGCGCCGCGTACATGAGCGGGCTCATGGCGCCGGGAATGAGGTAGCGCGAGCCGCGCTCGGGCAGCCCGCCGCGGACGATACCGATGCCGTGGCCGAAACCGGCCACCGAGTTGGGCAGCACCCAGCGCGGCGCGTCGCCGGTGCGCGTCTGCGCGTTCACCGCCGCGCCCTGCTCGATGAAGTAGCGGACAATGTCAGAGTGGTTGGCGCGCACGGCCACCATCAGCGCCGTCTGCTGGAACGTCTTGTCGCGGGCGTCGAGCGTAGCGCCGGCGGCCAGCAGCGCCTTCACGCTGTCGAGGCTGCCGGCTTGGGCCGCCGTCATCAGCGGCGTCTCGCCGGCGCCGTCGGGCGCGTTGGCGTCGGCGCCGCCCTCGAGCAGCAGCTTGATCATGGCCGCGTTGCCGTTGGCGGCCGCGAGCGACATCGGCGTGACGCCGTAGCGGGTGACCAGCGTCGGGCTCGCGCCGGCCCGGAGCAGCGCCCCCGCGGTCTCGAGATCGTTGACTCTGACCGTCCAGTGCAGAGCCGGGGTGCCGTCGCGCCCCGGGGCGTTCACGTCGATCGTCTTCTGCTGGAGCAGCGTCCGAACCGTCGCCGGGTCGCGGTTCATGGCCGCATCGGCCAGGCGGGTGTCGTGCTCGGCCGCCAGGGCCGGAGTGGTCAGGCAGACACTGAGATAGGCGGCGGCCGCGAGGATTCCGATGATGTCGCGCAAACCTTAGTATTATCAGGCATTTGATCGCCTTTCGCTACCCCCGCGACAGGGGGTAACGATGGCAAGTTTCCGTCAAACCCGCCTTACCCGCCGCCCACCGGTTCGATCTTCAGCAGAGCCGCCTCGTCCTCTTCGGTCAGCACGTAGAGCAGGCCGTCGGGCCCCTGTCGCACGTCGCGGATGCGCTGATGGAGGTCGCGCAGCAGCGACTCGCGGCGCAGCTCGTCCCAGTTGTCGTTGAACACGATCCGCTGCAGCTGACCTGTCCGCGCAATTTCCCCCTCGCGCATTCCGCCCACGAACAGGTTGCGCTTCCAGTTCGGAAAGCGGTCGCCCGTGTAGAAGGCCATGCCAGACAGGGCGATCGACGGCACCCACAGGATGTGCGGCCGCTCCATGCCGTCGCGATACGGCGTCGGCGAGAGATAGTGGCCGCGATAGTCGCGTCCGTCGCTCACGAACGGCCAGCCGTAGTTGCGCCCCGGACGCAGGATGTTCACTTCGTCGCCGCCGTTGGGACCCTGTTCGCCCGCCCACATCTCGCCGGTGTAGGGGTTGAGCGCGAGCGCCAGCTGCGTGCGGTGGCCCATCGTGTAGATGTAAGGCTTGAAGCCTGCCTTGCCCACGAACGGGTTGTCGGGAGGCACCTTGCCTTCGTCGGTCATGCGCAGGATCTTGCCGGCGTCGTCGTCGCCATGCTGCGGTCGATCGAGGCTCGCCGGCGGTCCCGTGCCCGGCCCCCCGATCGTCATGTAGAGCATGCCGTCACGGCCGAACGCGATGCGCGACATCTCGGTGTCCACGTCGTCCGACACGTAGACGTCCTTGATGTCGGTCAGCGCGGTCCCGTTCCAGGTGCCGCGCATGATCGAGTTGCTGGCGACGGGGAAGTCCTTGCCGGTCGCGTCGGGCGAGGTGCCGCGCGGCTTGTGGTACGAGATGTAGACCCACTTGTTCTCGGCGAAGCGGGGGTGGAGGGCGATATCCATCAACCCCGCCATCGTCGAGACCGAGGTGACGCGGGGGATGCCCGGCAGCGGCGCGGGATCGAGCACGGCGCCGCCAGTCTTCGCGCGCACCACGCGCAGGCGGCCGACGCGCTCCGTGATGAGCAGATCGCCGCCGGGCAGGAACGCGACGCTCCACGGGTGCGACAGCCCCTTGGTGACGACCGACACTTTGATGCTGCGCTGTTCGTAGCTCTCGAACTGCCACGGCCCGTCGCCGAGAGGCGGGCTGTTGTACGGCGCCACGCGCGGGCCGGGCGGCACCACGCCGCGCATGTCGCGCACGAGCGGATAACTCTTTTTGATCCAGACCTGCTGGGCCGAGGGCACGGCGAGGGCGATGGCGCACGCCGCGGCCACCGCCGCGACGGCGAGCGCATGCCTGCGCCCTGACGACTGAGACATGGGACGAACCTCCGAAAACTCGCGTAACTATAACAGGCGGTTTTCGTGCAGGAGCGCGCGTCTGCGCCGCCAATCTGGAGGATAATCGCGCGCAGAACCGGCGGCGTGACGCTCCCGCGCGCCCGCCGGCGAGACATGCCATCGAAGATCCTGATCGTCGAAGACGACCGGGCCACGCGGATGGGGCTGCAGGAACTGCTGCGGCAGGCCGGCTACGACACCATCGTGGCGGCCGACTTCCGCGCCGGGCGGCGCGCTCTCGAACAGGAGCGGCCCGATCTGCTGATTGCGGATCTGCGGCTCGAAGGCTTCAACGGGCTGCAGCTGCTGCACGTCAACCCGCGCCCCACTCCCACGATCATCGTGACCGGGTTTCCCGACGAGGTCTTGAAGACCGAAGCGCGGAACCTCGGGGCGGAGTATCTCGTGAAGCCGGTGCCGCCGCCCGAACTGCTGGCGGCCATCGAGCGCCTCCTCGCCGGGCCCGATCGCGAAGAACGCCGTCGCTGGCCGCGAAAGCGCCTCTCCGTGGATGTGCCCGTGGAGATCGACGACGTCCCGGCGCGCGTGATCGACGTCGGCTACGGTGGCGCGCAGGTGGAAGTGTTCCGTCCCGGCGCCGCGCGCATCGCGCCGCAGCTGCGCGTCGTGTTTCCTGTGAACGATGTCGCGCTCGAAGCTGATCTCGTCTGGGGCACGCCTGAGCGCGCCGGGCGCTGGTTGTGCGGCGTCGCCGTGCGTCTCGTGCACGAGCATGCCTGGCGGGAGTTCGTCGATTCGCTGTAAGGGCCGCCTGAAGGCGGCCCCCACGATCTACCGCGGCCGCAGGACGATCTCGACGCGCCGCTCCGAGACCACGGGCTGTCCGTCCTGTGTCGCCGGCCGGTAGATCCACTCGCGCGCCGCGGCCAGCACGAGCCGGTCGTACGGCGGGTACACCGACGGGTCCATCACCGCGTTGGTCACCTTTCCGCTGGCGTCGATCGTCAACCTGACCGCGCCCGTGAATCCGATCTGCCCCACCACGCCCGATCCGGGTTGCCACGGGGGCACGACCTGTGACACCGCCGCCGCCGGCACGAATCCCGGCCGAGCCGTCACCGGCCGCAGCGTGCTGACCACGTCCGACCGCGGGGCCGGAACGGGCTGCGGTCCGCCGGCGCCGCGCGTCGTGGGTGGCTGTGATGACGTGCGCGCCGCCGCCGCCGAGGGAACAGCCGGGCTGTTGGGTGTGGCGGCGGGAGGCGTGGCGGCTGCCGTCACCTCCGGCGTCGGTTGCGGTGCCGGGACAGCAGCAGCAGCCGCCGCCGCGGCAGCGGCCGCAGCCATCTGCGCCTTCGTCAGCTCAGCAAAGGCGGTGGCGGCCAGCGTGAGATCGCTCAGGTCTGCGCGTCCCGCCAGCCCCGGTTCCGACAGAAGCCTGGTCACCGCTTCGAACCGCCGGTTGGCGGCGGCCGCGTCGCCCTTCTGCATCAGCTGACGTCCTTCGGCGAGCGCGGTGCGCGCCACCTCGGGGATGAGCCGTGCGCGGGCCGCGCCGAACACCGAGGCCACGCGCGGGGCGAGCTCGCTGGTGTCCGGCACCGTGAAGGGATCGGCGGACACGCTGGCCGCGATCGCCTGATCGGCGTCGGCCGTCCTGCCGAGCGCGATGAAGCAGAGCGCGCGATAGTGTTGAATCTCGGCGGCCTTCGGGCCGCTCGTGCCGGCGGTGGCCGACTGCTTCTCGAGGACGGTCAACGCTTCCTCGTACGACGCGTTGACGTAGAGCGTTTTCGCGCCGCCGAGGTCGTCCTGCGCCCGCACCACCGTGCCGGGCGCGACGGCAAGCCCCGTCGCGAGAAGGGCCGCCCAGAAACCGCAGCGCTTCACGTGCTTCATGGTCGATCGATGGTCAGGGGCGCCGCATGTCCACGCTGATCCGGTTGGGACCGTTCGTCGTCAGCGTGACGGTGCGGCGGCGTTCGCCGAGCTCAGGATGGCGCAGCACGATTTCGTGCCGGCCGATGGGACGGGCGAGCGTGCCGATCGGCGTCTCGCCGACGCGCTCTCCGTCCACGGACACGTCCGCCCACGGCTGCGCGTTGATCGACAGCGTCACGGAGGGAAGGTCCAGACTCAGTTCGGTGGCGGCCCCGGGCCTGACCGTCACCGTGCGCTGCGCGCGGAAGCCGAGCTCGTCGCTCACGAAGTCGAGCACGTGCTGACCGGGCGGGAGCAGCAGGCGGCCGATGTTCGTGGTGCCCACCAGCTTGTCCTGCTCGAAGATCTGGAGCGGTGACGCGACCGACACCGCGAGCCAGCCGGCCACGGTGCCCGGGGTCTGCGGCGCCACGATGTGCACCGACGCAGTGGCGCCCTGAACGACGTCGACCCGCTGCTCGACCGTGGCGGTGGAGAAGCGCACGGCGATCGCATGCGCGCCGGCCGCCTGTTCCGGCAACGTGAGCGGCGTGAGGCCGCGCGCAACGCCGTCCACGATCAGCGCGGCGCGCGAGGGGTCGCTCGTAATCTGCAGGGTGCCGCTGGAAGCGACCACCGGCGCGGCGGGCGCGACGAACTCGAAACGGTGCCGCACGGTCTCGCCGCGCGTCACCTTCACCGACACGGTGCGCGACAACGTGCCCTGTTTGAGCACGACCGAGCGCATGCCTTCCGGCAGCGCCAGTTCGATCGGCGATCGGCCCACCGCGCGGCCGTCCACGATGACATCGAGTCCTGCCGGGTCGGTTTCGATCGCGAGCGTCCCGGTGGCGGCGCCGACGACGCCGGCCGATCGCAGGCCCCAGTACGCCAGGAACGGCGCCTGGATGGCCACCAGCGCGGCAAGCGCCACGGCCACCCATCGACGCTGCAGCCACGACACCGGCGAGAAGGCCGGGCGCGGTGTGCCGAGCTCCACCGGCGTGAGGAAGTCGCTCTTGTCGCGCGTGGCTGGAACCGCCGGCGACGTGGCGACGAGCGGCTGCGTGACCGATGGCACCAGTCCCAACTCGTCCGCACCGACCGGCGCCGGTGGTGGCTCGTGACGTGCGGCGCTGCCCGGCGATTCCGTCGAGAACTCGTCGATGCCCTGGAGGTCCGGTCCGGATCCCTCCGCCCCTGGCGTCGTGGCCGGCGGAGTGGCGCGTTCGAGAGGCGCCGTGCGAAGGTGTGTAGGTCTGCTGCTCACCGGCCCCACTGTCGCGAGCCGCACGTCGGCGTGCAAAGAGTCGCGGGATGATTTTGACCCAAAACGGGACAGCTCGTCTATTTGTCGAGAAGGCAGGCGACTGGACCGTGGAACTTCAACGAATGATCTGGTTCAGCCGGGCTTCGCCGATGATGCGCACGTTGGTGACATACCAGCGTCCGCTGCGGCGCTGCCAGAACTGCGACACGCGCGACACATGCTCGCCCGCGCCGGACTCGGCATGCTCGGTCATGCGCGCCGTGAAGACCGCCACATCGCCGGTGAGTTCGAGCGCCACCTCGTCGAGGTTGCGCTGGACGCCGCCTTGCCACGCCGGAAAGCGCTCGGTGACCGAGCGCTCGTCCGACACGGTGACGTTCTCGATGCCCATCGCGCTCATGACGTCGCGATCGCGCCGCTGGTACGCGTCGAGCCACTGCTGCGCGGCCTGCACGAGATCCGGACGCCCACCACTCACGCCGTCGCGGAGAGCCGCCGGCGTATCGGTCGCGGCGCGCGGCGCAGACGCGGATGGCTGAGCCGGAGCCGTCGGCGCCGGTGCGCGAAGCGTGGGCGCTGGCACTTCCGCGACTGCCGTACGTGCGGACGCTGGCGATGCCGCCGCCGGCACGGGCGCCGTTGCAGTCGTCAGCGACGGGCGATCGCCGGCGGTTGCCACTGCCGGCGTGACCGTCGCCGAGAACTGCTTCGTCGCCGCCGCACCATCGGCGCCAAGCGCCTTGGCGGTGCCGCCGTCGAGCCCCACGAACACCGCGCCGGCGTCGCCGGCGCGAATCGACACGGTACGCGCGCCGTAAATGTGCCGCGTCTCGCCTGCCTGGTAGATGCGGCCGGTCTCGTCCTTGCCGTCGATCTGCGCGCGAATCCACGACGGACGGCGCGCTTCGATCGTCAACGCCAGCGTGCCGGGCGCGCTCGACACAACGGGCGGCGCGGTGCTGGCAGGCGCCGTGGCGGTGGTCTTCTCGGTGATGACCGGCGGTGTCGCGGCCGAGAGCGGCGCGGAGTCGCGGCTGAGTGCCCACCAGATCGTGCCGATGACGGCCAGCGCGCCGGTGGCGGCGAACAGCCCCACGAATGTGCGCGCGGAGCGCGCCGACGATCGCGTGTCGTCCTCGCCGAAGAGCCGTGACGGCGGCGTGAACAGCGGGGGCTCGGACACCTCGATCAGGTCGCCGTCACTGGCCGGCGCGTCCTCCTCGAGTGGCGCGTCGTGCGTGCGATGGTCGCCGAAGAAGTCGGTCTTCGGAGCGGTGTCGAACGCGAACGGGCTCGTGGCGACCGGCTCGACGTCGGGCGACAGCACCGGGTGTCCCGGTGCCGGTGTCGGCGACGGCGCCGGTTCGTGGGGCTCGACGCGATCGCGCAGCAGCGATCGCAGCTCCGACAGCCGCGGCGTCTCGAAAGCCATCAGCGGCTCGAACACGCCGCCGGTGGACGCGACGCGGTCGCCCGCGGGGCGCGGCGACTCGTGCGCCGGTTCGGTGCCGAGGAGTCGCGCGAGCGTCGGGATCGGAAGGTCCCGCGTCTGGAAGTCGAGCGCCGCCAGCGCGGCGTCCACGGTGAGCTCGTGAACCGGGCATGCTTCGCCAAGCGGCCGTCCGGCCGCCTCGTTCGTCGAGTCCTGCGCGCGCGGCTCGTCGTCGAGGGCGGGCGAGGCCTCGGCCTCGTCGGCCTCGGTGGCCCCGCCGGCCGCCGGGCCGTCGTGCGGGCCGGAACCGTGGCCGAACACCGCCGGGGCGTCGGCGCTGAGGGCTTCGATTTCAGCGCGCGCTTCATCCAGCACGCTGCGAACCCCCTTGCGGGCTTCGTGCACCACGTCGCGGGTGATATCCGTCCCGTGCGAGGCGCTTTCGACCCGGGAGCGTGCGTCGGGGTCGTCCAGCAGCGCCGTGAAGGGCGGGGCCTCGAGGCCCGGGGCGTCGGTGGCCTCGACGGCCGCGTGCAGCTGGGCGGTCAGGACAAGGAGCTCGCGGCGCGCCTCGACGATGATCCGGCGCACGTCGCGTCGCGCGGCGGTGACGATCTCAATCGCCTCGCGTTCGGCCGCATGACGGACCTCATCGCGCATGCGTACGAGCTCATCGGCCTGGGCCAGCCAGGCACGGCGGTGCTGACGATACTGATCGAGCAATCCGGGGACGCGGGCGAGATCGGCCTTGGCAGGTGTCTTCGGGTCTTGATCGGCCACGGTTTGAGAAAGAGGTTGCCTGAGAACGAGATCCCGCGCAAGTCAAATTTGCTGTTGGGCTGGGCGCCGGTGACCGATCTGAAACGCGGCGCACGAAGACGGCAGTCGCACGCGGCGCCGAATCATCCCAGGGCCCTCCGGGGCGTGGAATCCAGCGCGGCGTCGCAGGTACAGAGGTTGCCCCTGTATCTGGCAAACCGGCTTGGCGCCGGTTCGCTGTCGGACCTACCTGATAGCGAGTGCAAGAGTGTGAAGGAGGATCCAGCCGATGATACGACTGGTGGTGTTCTTGGCAATCGGTGTGATGGGACTCGTTCTCGTGCGCGTGCGCCGGCAGCGGAAGACGCGGACGACGGTGCCCGCGGCGGAGTAGACGTCGGGGCGCTGGGCCGGAAGGCTCAGCGCCTGCGCCGCGCTGTTCGACTCAGACCTGAAACGAGACGGCGTCCACCAGCTGACGCCACGTCGGCTGGCTCGTGTCGGGAATCGCGGCGCCGCAGAGCCAGCCGCTCGTGCCGCTCGGCTTCTGCCACACGACGTTCATGTCGATGGCGACGTTGGACGTCGGCAGCGTGATTGAGAGCGAGCGCGGCAGCCGCTCGGTCGGCGTGCGCTCGATTTCGAGCCGCAGCCCCCCGTAGCTCACGTCGAGAATCCTTACCGGCAGGTCCTGCACCCACGCCTTCAAGTGGCGCGTGACCGGCTTGCGAGTGTAGCGGCGCGTCGCGCTGAAGATGGCGTTGGGCGCGCTGGCTTCGAGCTTCTGCTGCACCAGCGCCAGCAGCGCCGCCGGCGAGATCGGCTTGAGCAGATACTCCGCGCCCATCTTCCGGGCGTCGGCTTCGATCGACCGATCGGGGTAGCCGGTGACCACGATGGCCGGAATGGGCCGCGATCCCATGGCCAGGATCTGGAGGCCGTTGTAGCCCTGGAGACGGATGTCCGTGATGATCAGGTCCGGCGCGTCGCGCTCGAGGGCCGCGGTGGCCTCCTGCAGCGAGCCGGCCGGCAGCGCCACGAATCCTGCGCCGGCCATCAGCGCTACGAGGCCGCGGCGCGTGGTGTCGTCGTCGTCCACAATCAGAATGCGTCGGGGAGAAGCCACCGTGTTCATACTTCCCCTGCACGCAACGGCCATACCGCTGCCACCCGCTCGAATGTAGCCATCCTGCTGCGGGTCTTGGGGCTGCGGGCGCCAACGGAACGACGGTTCCAGTGCCCGTGATCTCGATGTTGTAGCTGAGCTCGAAGGAATACAGTCGAGGTGATAACGACCGTGTCTCGCGGTGTGAGTGGTCAGCTACTCGCTGCCGAATGCCGGGCGTGGATCGCGGGTGCCCGCACGGCGCCCGAGGCCCCAGCTCGACCAGCGCGCGTGGAGCGCCACGCGCTGCGAGCTCGAGAACTGCCAGTCTTCGGCGCGGTTCCTGGTGAGCTCGTCGGGCGTCCAGATCTCGCGCATCAGGCCGCGCGCGCTGTGGTCGTTCGAACCCAGGAGCTGATGGCCGATCTCGTGAGCGATGGCCCGCCCGAGTACTTCGCCTCGTACGGCCTTGCCGGTCGACGCCAGCCAGTCGACGCGATCGACGAAGACGGTGGACAGCGTGCCGGTCGACGTCGTCGCATCGATCAGCGAGGCGCCGAAGGCGCGGCTGTTGCCGTCTTCGGCCGTGGGGGCGCCGTGCGTCAGGCGCACGACGAGCTCGTGCGACGCCGGCGACGTATCGCATCCCGGCTGCGGCCGTCCGTCGCGCGCGGGCGTGCAGACGATCCACGCCGCGTCGAGATCCGCGCGCGCCAGGATCGCACCGGCCGTCTTCAGCGCCGCCGTGCGATCGCTGGGCGTGACGCCGGCGTTGTCGTAGACGCGGATAGTGATGCTGTCCAGGATGATCGCGGCCGTGCGCCCCACGGCCTCGGGCACGAGCGACGCGGCGGCTGCCAGCACCAAACCGGCGGGCAGCAGGCCGCGCGCGGCGCGGGTCATCACCGAAGTCCCGCTTCCGCAGGACGTGCGGCGCACGAATGGACGGGTCATACGTCGTCTCCGGACAACCTGCTGGCCACGAAGGCCTGCAGAATATCACGCGTAGACGCGCGTTCGTCCCCGGAGCGGCCGTGCCCTTCTACTATCTGGGGACCGCCGTGCGGCCGCCGTCGCCGCCGCTCGACCCGGCCGAGGACGCGCCGCCGCCGCTGCTCGACCCGCCCGACGAACTGCTGCTGGTCGCGCCGCTGCTGGCGTCTCCTCCCGTGTAGCCCCGAGGCGACACCGTGCCGCGACTGCTGCTGCCGGATCGTGTCGAGGCTTCGCCGCCACCGCTGCCGCCTGAGCTCGCCACGTCGCCGCGGCGATCCACGACCGTGTAGCCCTTGCCGTTGATCACGCGGCCGTTCTCGGGCGGCAGGTTCCGTCCGGGCCCGGCGCCTCCACCGCCGTTCTCCCCGGGAACGATGACCGCCACCGGCGAAAAGCCGCCTCCGTAGTAGCGCAGGTAGGAATAGCCGAACGGCGAGAAGAAGTACGGCGAGTAGTAGTAGTTCGAGTAGTACGGCCCGTAGAAGTACGGATACTCGTAGCTTGCGTCGATGAAGTCCGCGCCCGGGAGGAACGGCGGGAACGGCGTGAGTCGATCGTCGGGCCCCGACGGCCGGATCGCGAACGACCGCGGGTAGGACAGGGCCACCATCAGATCGATCACCCGGTCGTCCACGCCCGCCTTGTCGAGGTCCACGAGGGCGCGCGACGACAGCGGGAAGCGCGCCGACGTCTCCATCAAGGCGGCTTCGATGGCCCGCGGCGACACGTATCTGGTCGCTTCCTTGACGTGTTCGATCTGCAGCCGCACGGCCGCCGCCGGTACGCCCTTGTTCGCCTGCTCGACCGGCGGCCGGTAGCGCCGCACGCGCACGCTGTCGGTATCGCCGATGGTCACCGCCTGCACGTCCACCCAGTCACCATCCGGCGCGATGAGCGCAAGCCCCGTGACCGTGCGCGAGGGCTGGCCGTCGCAGGTGACCTGCGCGCGCGTGAACAGCCGCCGCCCGTCGTCGGACCAGCGGGCCCGTTGCGTGCCGGTGCAGCCGCCGTCGTTCACCCGGTGATCGGCGCCGTCGGCGATGATCGTCTGCGACAGCACCTGCTGCTCGCCGACCAGCGTCCGCAGCTCCGCGCCGCCCTGGTTGGGCGAGACACAGACGCGCGCGCTGCGGCTGCTGCCGGGGCGGATGGGGCCGGTGACGCCGCCTGCAGCGTCTTCGGCCGGCGGAAGCCGTGCCACGTTGCCGTCGGCCACCAGGCTCCAGCACCCGAGCCAGTCGTTCCATCGTGCGTCGGGCGTCTGAGCGGCAGCGCTCACAGCGCTGAGGGCTGTAATCAGTACGGCGGCCGAGAGCATACGGGTCATCGCGCCTCCACCTGCCCGCACGTAAGTGCGGGCTCAGAAAGAAAAAGGACTTCGTTTTCTAGCGCAGCGAAGCCGCACTAGAAAACGAAACTAGCGCCCGCCGCCAGCTTGAATCCGGCCAGGTCGATCGGATCGAAGTCCACCCACGTGTTGCTCAGCGTGGCCTTCGCAAATTGATACCGCCCGTCGAGCGTGACGTACATACGCTTGAAGACCATGACGTCCACGCCCCCGAAGGCCTGCGCCACCGGCGCCCAGCCGGCCGATGTGAACGTGCTCGCGAAGACCCGGCTGGTTTGGAAGTCCACGAAGTCGCCGAACTGCAGCAGATCGTAGCGCATCGCGCCGCCGCCGGCGCCGACGTACGGCACGATGTGCTTCGGCACCCATGCCAGTCGGCTCACCTCGAGCCCCCGCTCGACCAGCGCAAACTTGACGCTGCCCGTCAGCAGAGTGGTCCGCAGACGGGTCGTCTGGTTGATGGGCAGGCGGTTGTTGTCCACGAAGTGCCGGTATTCCGAGCCCTTCTGCGCCTGGTTGAAGTCGATGCCGAAGACGGCATCGGCGCGGCGCGAGACCGCCAAGCCGACGTCGGCGGCAAACCCCGGCGCGTTGAAGTCCTTGCGTCCCAGCGAGAGCTGGTCGGTGACGAAGGAGTACCACTCGCTCTTGGCCCGCGCGACCAGCCAGTTGCCGCGGATTCCAACCGACCCGCGCGGTTTTCCGAACAGGAAGTCGGGTGACCCGATGTCGCTCACCGGCTGCGGCGGCCGGTTGTCCTGCGCCCGTGCCTCCGACGCCGTCAACAGTCCGAGTCCTACGATCACGCACATCCTGATGTGACGCATGACGCCCCCTGCCCGCTGGAGCGGGCACTCAGACACAGTGATAGTAGCTCCGCGGAGGCCAAGGCAAAGGCCACGCCAGAGTCGATCGACGTGGGTGCTCAGGAATTCCACGCGTGCGCTGAGGCCGGGCGCTGGTATGTCCGCGCCGGGCGACAGGGCTTGCCCTGAGCCCGTCGAAGGGTATCCTTGCGGCCGTGGGGAAGGCGCAATGACCGTGGCCACCGTCTCGCGCTTCATGGAGTTCAGCCGGGCGCAGTGGGCAGCCCTGCGAGATTCTACCCCGCTGCCGCTGACGGAATCGCAGCTTCGCGGGCTCGTCGGTCTCAACGAGTGGATGTCGCTCGACGAGGTGGCCGACATCTACCTGCCGCTTTCGCGCCTGCTGAACCTCTACGTTGGCGCGGTCCAGAGCCTTCATCGCGCGACCGCCATGTTCGTCGGCTCCGACAGCCCGCGGGTTCCCTATGTCATCGGCCTGGCCGGCAGCGTCGCGGTGGGGAAGAGCACGACCTCGCGCGTGCTGCAGGCGCTGCTTTCGAGCTGGCCCAGCCATCCCAAAGTCGATCTCGTGACGACCGACGGGTTCCTCCGGCCGCAGCGCGAGCTGGAGGCGCGCGGCCTGACGCAGCGGAAGGGTTTTCCGGAGAGCTACGACCTGCGACGGCTGGTGCAGTTCATGGCCGACGTGAAGTCGGGCGTGCCCGAAGTGACGGCGCCGGTGTACTCGCACCTGGCCTACGACATCGTCGCCGGCGAACAGCAGGTGATCCGCGCGCCCGACATCGTGATCGTGGAGGGTCTCAACGTCCTGCAGACCGGCAGCGGTCGCGCCGGCCAGCCGATGCCGAGCTTCGTGTCGGACTTCTTCGACTTCTCGATCTACGTGGACGCCATCGAAGCGGACATCGAGCAGTGGTACATCGAGCGGTTCCTCACGCTGCGCGACACCGTGTTCCGCGACCCGTCGTCGTACTTCCACCGCTACGCGTCGCTGACGCCGGACGAGGCCGCGGCCACGGCGCGCGGCATCTGGTCGACCATCAACGCCGTCAACCTGCGGGAGAACGTGCAGCCGACACGCGACCGCGCGCACGTCATCCTGGAGAAGGGGCGCGACCACGCCGTCCGGCGCGTGCGGCTGCGCAAGCTGTAGAGGCGGAGAATCTGCCCTCTCTGCCTATGCGCTGCGGACGCTGCTTGGCACGCGTTCGAAGGCGTGGGCCAGCAGTGTCTGCGTGGCTTCGGTGGTGCGCGGCTCCGAGAACAGGTGCCCCTGAGCGTGGGGGCAGCCCAGCGCCATGAGCTGTTCGGCGTGCGCCAGCGTCTCGACGCCCTCGGCGATGAGGCCCATGCCCAGTTCCTGCGCCAGCTTCACGATGGCGTTGCCGATGGCGCAGCCGTGGTCGGGCGCGCCCATCTTCGCCACGAACGATCGATCGAGCTTGAGCGCGTCCACCGGATACCGCTGCAGCGAGCTGAGCGACGAGTAGCCGGTGCCGAAGTCGTCGAGATAGACCGACACCTGCATGCGCCGCAGCCGCTCGAAGTTCTGGTGCACCGTGTCCGACGTGTCGAGCAGCGTGTTCTCGGTGATCTCGAGGCGCAGCGTGCCCGGCAGCAGACCGCTGACCTCCACCGCCCGCTCGACCTCGTCCAGGAAGTCGGGGCGCGCGAACAGGCGCGACGAGATGTTCACCGAGATGCCGAGCGGCTGGCCGAACATCCGCTGCCACGCCGCCATCTGGCCGCACGCGTCGCCGAGCACCGAGTAGGTGAGCGGCACGATCAGGCCGGTTTCCTCGGCGACGGGAATGAAGTCGATCGGGCCGATGACGCGCCCGTCGGGACGCGTCCACCGCACGAAGGCTTCGAGCCCGCAGATCTCCGACGACGGCAGCTCGACGATCGGCTGATACACGATGGTGAAGTGGTGGCGCTCGACCGCATGTCGAAGCTCGGTTTCCAGCATCAGCCGCTCGACGGCCGAGGCGTGCATGTGCGGATCGAAGATCTGGTAGCCGCCGCGACCGGCCGCCTTGGCGCGATACATGGCGATGTCAGCGTCGCGCAGCAGGTCGTCCACCGTCTCGTACTGCGGGCCGCCGAGCACCATGCCGATGCTGGCCGAGCCGTAGAGTTCGCGCCCCTGCAGGCGGATGGGATCGCGCAGGGAGCGCTGCAGCCGCTCGGTGACGGCGCACACTTCGTCCGGCGTGGTGAAATCCTCGATGAGCACCGCAAATTCGTCGCCCCCGAGCCGCGACAAGACATCGCTCGGCCGCAGCTGCGCCTGCAGGCGCGAGGAGATCGCGACGAGGAACTGGTCGCCCACGAGGTGGCCGAGGCTGTCGTTCACCAGCTTGAAGCCGTCTAGATCGATGAACAGGACGGCGTAGTGCGGCTCGGCCGCGCGTGCGGCCCGCGCCATCGATCGCTGCAGCAGCTCGCTGAAGAGCCGACGGTTGGGGAGAGCCGTGAGATCGTCGTGGCGCGCCGCGCGGGCGTAGCGCTGCTCGGACTGACGGGCGGCTTCGAGCGCCGCCACGGCCTCACGGTGCAGCCGCATCATCTCTTCGTGGTGGCGATGGTCCTCGGCCACCTGATCCCGGTAGATGCGATACGACTTGATCGTCAGGTAGACGAGCGCCAGCGCGAGCGGCAGCATCCACGCGCGTCCCGCCAGCGCGAGCAGCGTTGCAAACGTGGCGGCGCTGCCAGCTACGACCACGCTGTACAACTGCATGCGTGCGCCGCGGGGTGTCCCGGGAGTGTCCTGGGTCGCAGAGCCGCTGATACGCGGCTCCGCCAAGAGTGTCATCAGGCTCTGGAGCAGCAATCACGAAGCCAGTCTGTGTGATTACGCTTCCGTCACGGGTCCTTGTAAGTGTGTGTAGCAGTGCCGTTCCCTGGCGGGTGCCCGAAGGGCGATCGGCTCAGATCTTCTGGGGATCTCAGATCTCTGGAACTAACGCGGTCAGGTGGGCGTCTTCAGACCTGCCCGACAAGCCACCTGGCCAGCGCGCGAAAGGCGTGGCCGCGATGCGCGACGGCGAGCTTGTCGGCCTCGGTGACCTCGGCGAGGGTCCGGCCCAACGGCGGGTACTCGAAGATCGGGTCGTAGCCGAACCCGGCGCCGCCGCGTGCCTCTCGCGCGATGACGCCTTCGATGGTGCCGCGCGTCTCGAACCGCACGCTGCCGTGTTCCACGACCGCCAGCGCGCAGACGAAGCGGGCGGTGCGCGGCGCGCCGGCACGCTCGGCGAGGCGGGCCTGGATGGCGGCGAATCGCTGCGGGTACGTCGCTGCCGGCGACAGAAAGCGCGCGGAGTAGACGCCCGGCTCGCCGTCGAGCGCGTCGATCGACAGCCCCGAGTCTTCGGCCACGGTCAGAATCCGCGCTGAGGGGTGCGCCGCGCGCAGCGGCACCGCGACGGCGGCGTCGTAGTACTCCGCCTTCAGCCGCGCGTTCGCCTCGAAGGTGTCGCCGGTCTCGACCGGCTCCGCCACCGGCGGAGTCGTGCGGAGGGTCAGCAGCGACACCGGGACATCCTGCAGGAGAGAGGCGATCTCGCGCGCCTTGTCGGCGTTGGTCGTGGCGACGAGCAGCGTGACCGGGTCGCGCGTCACGGGCGCACGGCGTGCAGCTACTTGGTCGCCAGGTACTGACCGACGAGGCCGCGCTGCAGCGCGATCAGCTGGCGGATACCGGTGTCGGCCAGGTCGAGCAGCCGGTTGAGCGCTTCGCGTCCGAAGGGGAGCGCCTCGGCGGTGCCCTGAAGCTCGATGTAGAGGCCGCCGCCGGTCTTCACCACGTTCATGTCCACGTCGGCCTGTGAGTCTTCGGCGTAGGCCAGGTCGAGCATCGGCTCGCCGTCCACGATGCCGACGCTCGTGGCCGCCACGAAATCGGAGACCGGCATCGTGCGCAGCACGTCGCGCTCGCGCAGCTGCTGCAGTGCCAGGACCAGGGCGACGTAGGCGCCGGTGATCGACGCCGTGCGCGTACCGCCGTCGGCCTGGATGACGTCGCAGTCCAGGGTGATCGTGCGCTCGCCGAGCTCCTCCATGCGCGTCACCGCCCGCAGCGAGCGGCCGATCAGGCGCTGGATCTCCTGCGTGCGCCCCCCGACGCGACCGGCCGACGCCTCGCGCTGGGTACGCGTGGAGGTGGCGCGCGGGAGCATCCCGTATTCGGCTGTCACCCAGCCCTTGCCGCTGTTGCGCCGGAAGAGCGGCACGCGGTCCTCGACGCTGGCGGTGCAGATCACCTTGGTGCGGCCCGCCTCGACGAGCACGGAACCTTCGGCGTGAACCAGGTAGTTGGGGGTGATGCGAGAGGGGCGGAGCTGTTCCGGGAGGCGGTTGTCAGAACGCATTGCCCGCTACTTTACTGCAGGTGGTGGCTCCTGCCGGACGAGCGTCAGGTCACGCTCGAGCGGTCGCCGCACGTCCACGTGTCCCGCCACCGAGTCGGCCTCCTGGCCGTCCACGAGCAGCTGCACGCGCTGCACGCCCTGCAGGTTGGTGGCGATCGTGTTGACGATCGCATAGACCGTGAGGAGCTCGGCGTGCGTGCCGCCGGGATGCTTGCTCGTGATGTCGGAGCTGAGATCGACGAAGGCGTCGCCGCTCGACGTCAGGTAGAACGCCTTGAGCGTCGTGCCGGCGGGAATCACCGAAACGTACGGCGCCGGCGGCGGCTGCAGAAGCGCGCGGACGATCTGGCGTCCCTGCGCCACCGCGCCCTCGGCGAGCGGCACCTCGACGCGCACCGGCTGGAGCAGCAGCCCGTCGCGCGCTCCATAGAAGAGCGTGGCGGTGATGTGCGCGGTTGGCGCCGGCGGCGCCGCCGCCGCCACCGGCGCGTCAGGCGACTCTTTGCGTGCCAGGTACTGCAGGCCGACGTCCACGCCCCAGGCAAGGAGCGCCAGGGCGCTGAATCCGGCGAGGCCGAAAAGCGCGGTGCGTTTCATCGTTACCGTCCGCCGGGCGCGGCCAGCGCAAACCGGTTCACCGCGTCGTAGATGGCCTGCACGAGCGCCGTGCGGCCTTCGTCACCGGTTGCGCGCTTCTCCTGATCCGCATTGGTGAGGTAGCCCATCTCGAGCAGGACCGCAGGCATGTTGAGCCCGGCCAGCACGCGCAGCGGCGCCGCCTGGATCGGCTGCGGCGTGGTGGGCACGTGACCTTCGAGGGCGGCGGCGAGCAGGTTGGCGAGCCGCCCCGAGTCTTCGACGTGCCGGGCCTGCGCGAGATCCCACCGGATGGTCTCGATGACCCGCGTTCCGCCGCCGAGCACGGGTAACGACAGCGCCTGCGCGCCCGCCTCGCGCCGTGTTTCCTCGCCCTCGCGATCGAGGCGCATGAAGTACACGGCGGCGCCGGTCATGGCTGGCGACGGCGAGGAGCTCATGTGCAGGCTCACGAACAGATCGCCCTTGGCGTTGTTGGCCGTGGCGGTGCGCTCGTCGGGCGGGACGGTGCGATCGTCGTCTCGTGTGAGCACGACGCGAACGCCCATCCGCGCTTCGAGCAGGGTCTTGAGCCGGCGGGCTACGTCGAGCGTCACCTGCTTCTCGAGCGTGCCGCCCGAGCCTCGGACGCCGGCGTCGTCGCCGCCGTGGCCCGGATCGATCACTACGGTCTGCACGCCGGTCTTCGGCGGCGTCAGGACCGGCGGGGCGGGGGCGGCCGGTGCGGCCGGCGATTCCTGCGCCTGCGCGGGCGCGGTGATGTCGACGACGATGCGTGCCGCGCTGTCGGTGTTCGACGTGGACGCACGCACGTCGCCGGCCGACGGCGCCAGGCCGATGGTCACCGTGGCGGGCGCGTCGCCCCGAACCAGTGTGACCGCGGGCGAACTGCCGGCGACGGGCGCGAAATCGATGGCGTCGGCGTCGAGCCGGATGACGACCTTGTCGGCGTCGGTGACCGTCATCACTCCGGTCGGCGGCGCCACTTCCATCGTGACGCGGGTGCCCGCGCCCGCGGGCTCGACGCGTGTGGTGACGCGCGGGACGCGGACGGCGCCGATCAGGAGCAGCCGCGATCCGCGCCGGTATTCGATGCGCGACTCCGACAGGAGCCCGAGCGCCCGCGGCAGGAAGTCCACCGGCGCGAGCCAGCGCCCGCCCATGCGGACGAGCGGGGCCGGCAGCGCCACCACGCGGCCATCCACCGACACCAGCGCGCGATCGCGCGGCGCGACGATGGCCTTGCCCCTGACGTTGATCGAGACGCCGCCCTGCCGATCCTCGCGGATGGTCAGCGGCACGAACGCCGACACGTCGTCGAGCGCCACGTACTCCTGATCGTTGACCACGGCGGTCGCGAGCGCGCGGCGGCCGGCCGGCGACACGACCGCGATCGGGCCCGGGCTCTGCGCGAGCGGCAGCGAAGTCAGCAGCAGCGCGAGCAGGACGGTGATGACGGCGAGAACGCGCAAGAGTCCTATAATACGGCCACCATGCGCGGCCTCCCTTGCGAACCGGCGTTAAGCCGGTTTGCCAGATGCTGTCGCGCGACCCGCGTTCTGTGCGGGTTGCGCTTTCGGATCGGCGTCCTCCTGATCCTCCTCGCGTGCTCGGTGCCCGCGTACAGCCATCACTCCTTTGCCGGGGCGTACTTCGAGTCGGACTCGGTGACGATCGAGGGCGACGTCGTAGAGTTCGTCTATCGCGCGCCGCACGCGTGGCTCTACGTCCAGGCGGCGGATCCAAGCGGCCGGACGCAGCGTTACGGCGCCGAGTGGGCGAGCCCGTCACGGCTCGAGCGCGAAGGGGTGGGGAAGGACACCTTTCAAGTCGGCGATCAGGTGTCGATTACCGGCGCGCCCGGCCGCGACCAGAACACCCATCAGATCCACTTGAAGAAGGTGACGCGCTACTCGCGCGGCCGGTGGAGCTGGGAAGGGCGCCAGGGGCCGCGGTAGCGGCCGCCAGAGGCGCGGCCTATTTCAGGCCGTGTTCCTTCTTGAACGCCGGCCAGGCGGCCTTCATCGCCAGGAACTCGTCCAGCGAGTCGCAGCGCAGGAAGGGGTTCGTCGCCCGTTCGAGCGCCATCGTCGAGGACGGCCTGACGCCGTAGTCGTGGCCCGGCCAGACGGTGGTCGAATCGGGCACGGCATGGAGAAGCCGCTGCAGGCTGTGCCACTCCTGCTCGGCGGCCGCGTCGTCGGACGTGCCGCCCACCTTGCCCACGAACAACAGGTCGCCGGTCATCAGCAGCTCGAATCGCGACTCGAAGAGCGCGATGTGATCGTGGTAATGGCCCGGCACGTGAAAGCACTGCAGGCGCAGGTCGCCGATGGGCAGAACCTGTCCGTCGGCCAGCGGCACGGCGGGCTTGCTGGCCGCCTCGGGATGCGCGGCGAGGCGCGCCCGCGTCAGCATGATGGCCTGCGTGTTGCCGTTGGTGTGGTCGGCGTGCCCGTGCGTGTTCAGCACGTGGGTGATGGTGAGCCCCTGTTCACGGGCCCGCGTGACGAAGGTGCCTGGCGAAAACGACGGGTCGATCAGGACGCCAGCCTTGGCCTCGCGGTCGCCCAGCAAGTAGCCGAAGTTACGATCGCCGCCCGATCGGATCTGCTCGAAGACCAGCTGCATCCGGGGAAGGATAACGGAGCCGTGGACAGAACTGCGAACTGGCCGGCCAGGCGGGTAGAACGAATTGCCCGATTCAGGCTCGTGACGCTCGTTTTCCGCGTCATCCGGGAGGCGCGACGCTTGCACTGGATCCTGGCGTGTCGCAGGACGTTAAGCGGTTTGTGTACGTAATCCACAGTCTCGCCAACCCGGATCGCCTGTACGTCGAGGCGGCGGCCAACGTGTCGATGCGGATTGCGGCGCACAACGCCGGGCATTCGCCGCTCACGGCCACGCACCGGCCGTGGCGTCTGGTGGCGGTGGTGCAGTTCGGGAACGAAGGCACGGCGCACCGCTTCGAGAAGTTCCTCAAGTCGAGCGCCGGCCGTGCCTTCGTGAAGCACCACTTCGTTTAGTACGTGACGCGCACTCGATACCGCAGGGTCACGCTCCCGTCGGCCACGACGGGGACGTTGAACTGCGCGGCCCAGGCGTCGGTCTTCGTGTAGGGCAGCGTGGAGCTGATCATGCGCCACGTCCCACCGATCGGCTCGTTGACTCTCACGGTCACCGGCGCGGTCTTGTGGTTGCGCAGCACCACCTCGAACTCCATCTCGTAGACGTTCGACGCGATCTTCTGGAAGTCGGTCTGCTTGCGCTCGGCCACGACGTCGAACGCGGTGCCGATCCTGAGGTTGAGCGTCTCGTCGGTCGGCGTGTGATCGATGCGGTCTTCGCCGACGAACTGCGTGCCCCCGTGCGAGTCGGCCTGGTAGACGCGCACGACGCCGGCCGGCATCGGCATGCCCAGCCCGGTCTTCGCCTCGTTCGCGAGCTGATAGAACACCTGCACGTCGTCCTTGAGCGGCGACCCGGGGTGCTGCGCGTTGCGGTAGTAGAACGCCTGGCCGTCGACGACGTAGCGCTTGCGGACCGGGAAGCCGGTGGCGCCGAGCATGCTCACCTGTTTGGTCTGGTTGTTGTTGATCGACGTCTTCCGTGCCAGCGTGTAGAGGTGGTAGTCCGAGAACGACTCCTGCGCCATCGCCGGCCGGGCCGCGGCGAGCTCCCGGCGTTCGAGCGCCATGTCGGCCATCTTGCCGAGCTCCTGCCGCACGCGATTGACGTTGCCCGCGACGAGCTGCAGTGATGCGTTGCGGAACTGCGTGCCGCTGGCGTTGGTGACCGTGACCCAGCCGTCGAGATCCGCCCTGGCGTCGTCGCGGGCCACGGTCAGCACGTAGTCCGCGTTCCACGACAGTCGCGTCGCGAGGTAGGCGGCTTCGACACGGTGCCGCGTCGCTCCCTGGTTCGAGAGCGACCAGACGAGCGTGGGCCGCGCGAAGAGATTGCCGGGCAGCTCGGGGAAGCGGATGTGGTCCGCCTGGAGGCCGGTGACGATCTCGCCGCCGATCTGCCATACGGGGGCGGTGTTGTAGCTGAGGAGACGCGCGGTCACCTCCTCTTCGCGCGTCGCCCCGCCCTCCATGCGATAGCGCACCAGCGTCACGTCGCGGCCGACGTACTTGCGCAGCAGCTTTTCGGGCTCGAGCAGATCGTATTCGTAGTTCTGTTCCAGCACGCTCACGCGCGACGGCTCGCTGAGCGAGCGGAAGTGGACGGTCGCCGGGTTCACCGTGGCGGCGATGTCCATGAATTTCAGGTCGAAGGTGCCGCGCGGCAGCTGCAGCGCGCGCACGTCCCGCACCAGCGCGAGGTCGGAGTTGTAGACGGTGAGCGACAGCTCGTTCTGGTCGTCGAGCGTCGAGGTGTCCTGGCCGCCTGCCGCGGCAGGTGCCGCCGCGAGGGCCTGCGATGCGTGGTGCTGGGCGGCGCCAACCGCGAGCGCGAGCACCGGCGCGGCCAGCCAGATCCGGGCATTCATATGCAGTCTCCTTAGTGGCCTCGATTCGGCCTCTGGAGGTAGAACGCACAGGCTCGAGATTCTTGCGGGCGAGGTTAGGGCGGGTGAGGCGGGTAGGGCGGTAACGCCTACGGAAGGGCGGTCCAGGTCGCGCCTTGATCCGTGGTGCGGTAGCGGCGTCCGACCGCGGTCGTGACAATCGCGCTGCGCCCGTCGGTGGGGGTGATCGCGACGAGATCGACCGAGGTGGGCGTGGTCACGCGCGTGAAGCGCAGACCGTCGACGGCCACCAGCACGACTCCGCCGCGGCCCGCGAGCCAGCAGACGGTACCGCCGGGCGAAGAGCCCGCGCTGATCGCGTCGGCCGCGACCGGCAGGGTGGCCACGGTGAAGGGCGCATCACCGCGCGGGGCGAACTCGATGACGGCGCCGGTGCGTCGCCAGCGCGCGGCGCTGTCGGCGGCGATGATCAGGAGACCGTCCGCCCGGTTCAACGCCGCACGTCCGGCCAGCGAACCGAGTGCGCGCGTCGAGGCGCCGGCGGCGGCTTCCTGGCGCGGGCTCGTCGGCAGGACCGGCGACTCGCCGGTCACCGTAATGGTCTCGCGCTGTGCATTGACGATCGGTGCCGCCGCGTCCAGTTTGGCCGACGCCTTGTCGGACTCGGCCGGCGTGGCGGCCGCCGGCGGCGGCTGGGGCGATGCGCCCGCGTCCGCAAACCGCTCGCGCCGCTCCGCGGCGGGAGGCGGCGGGGGCGCGACGGCGGGCGCTGACGGGGGGGGTGCTGGTGGTGGTACGCCCCGCCCCGCCCGCTGCTGCCGCAGGGCTTTCCGTTCGACCTCGGACGGCTCCGCTTGCGGCGCGGGGGCCTCGGGCGTTGCGGCTGTTGCGGGCGCTGACGGCGGTGCTCCGAATAGCGCCGCGCGGTCGTCGCGAGCCTGGAGGGTCTCGCCGGGGGTTGACGTACTGCGCTGCTGCGGCACCGCCACCCAGATGACGAGCGCCGCGGCCGCCGCGACGGCGGCCGGCACCAGCCAACCCGCGCGCAGGCGCCGCCACCAGGCGAACCCTTCCGGTGCGGCCACGTCGTCGGGGGTCATCCGCGCGAGCGTCGCCAGCATCGCCTGGCAGTCGGGGCAGTCGGCGACATGCGCCTCGATGGCGCGCGACGCGGTCGCGTCGAGCCGGCGCTCCATCCACGCCGCGGCCGCTTCGGCGTCGACGTGACCACCAGATAGAGCGCCGCCCTGGGCGGCAAAGGCCCGCCGCAGCTGCTGATCGATCACGTCGTTCCGGCGCGGTTCGTCCACCTGGGCTCTCTCTACCTTGAACGGCCGGTCTCGCGAATCTTGCCGCCCGCCGGCTCGAGCAGGTCGGTCAGGTCCAACGGCCCGGGATCGGCCGCCACGGCCGCAAAACACTCTTCGATGGCGGCGTCGTTCAACCCGGCTTCGCGCAGCTGCTGCTCGACGTCCGAGCGAACCGTCTTCCGCGCTTTTCCGAGCTGACGCGAAACGGTCGCTTCGTGCTCGCCGAGGGTGCGTCCAATCTGCGCGAGCGTCAGATCCTGGGCATAGTAGCAGGCGAGCCGGAGACGATCGCGCGGCGCCAGGCGGCCGACGGCGGCCGCGAGCGCTGCGCGAATCAGCGCCACGAAGCGCCCGTGATCCGCCGATCGCGGAGCCGGCGGCGCGTGCGCGAGCGCGGCTGACTCGTCGTCGGGCAGCGGCTCGAGCCGGCGCGCGGCACGGGCGCGATCCACGCTGCGCTGCGCCAGCACCGCGCGCAGCCACGTCGCCAGGCTGCTGCGCCCATGGAAGTACTCGAAGTGCGAACGCCGCGCGCCCTCACGCTCGGTCAACCCGAAGAGCTCGGCGTAGAGCGCGTCGGCCAGATCGCGGGCACCGCCCGTCGGGTCGATGGCCGACGCCGCGCGATAGAGGACCGGCCGGAATTCGCGGATGAAGTGCTCCCACGCGCCCTCGTGCCCTTCGGCGCATCCGCAGGCGAGCGCCAGGTCCTCGAGGCGCAGCGAGGCGAGGTGCCGCTCGAGCTGCGATGGATCAGGTGGATGGTCGCCGAACGTGTGGCGCACGCCACGCTCAACGGCACGCGCGAGTGCCTCGCGCGACACGGCCCACTGTTCCGCGCGGGCGACACGATGCAGCCGCTCGGCCGTCTCCGCGTCGAGCCGCCAGGGCGCCATCTCGGCCATTATCCAACTTCGTGGTGGTCCGCAGTTTGAATACTCCTCGGTGAAGCTCCCCAGCTGAAGTAGAGGAGACCATCACATGAGGAAACGACTGAGTATGACGATCGCCGCGCTGGCCCTGGCGATCGCGCCGTCGGCAGCGTGGGCGGACGGCTATTTCGTCCCGTTCATCGGCGCCAATTTCGGTGGCGACGTGGGACGACCACTGAGTGAAACGGTGGACGACCGCAACCGTCTGGCCTGGGGCTTTGGCGTGGGCGGCATGGCGGGCGGCATCTTTGGTGCCGAGTTCGACTTCAGCTACACGCACAACTTCTACGCCAGCAACGGCACGGTGGTCACGAAGAGCAACCTCATCACGGCGATGCCGGCGCTCGTCGTCGGCATTCCCGTTGGCGGCCAGCACGGCGCGGGTATCCGTCCGTACGTGCTTGCCGGCGCCGGGCTGTTGAGACGCGATCTCGACTTCAATACCGTGGATACGCTGTCGCGCAACGACTTCGGGTACACCCTCGGTGGCGGCGTGATGGGGTATTTCAGCGACCACGTCGGGCTGCGTGGCGACGTCCGCTACTTCCGCAACTTCAAGGTGGACGACATCGACCTCACCGGCGTGGACTTCGAGAAAGGCACGTTCAACTTCGGACGCGCATCGCTCGGCGTGCTGTTCCGCTTCTAAGCTCGCCCGCTCCGCGGGCTCGCGCCTTTAGCCTTCAGCCTTTAGCCTCTTGCCAGGCGCTCCCGGCCACAGGAGGAGCACCTAAAGGCCAAAGGCTAGAGGCCAGAGGCAACGAACCACGGCCGTGCTGCGTCAGCGCGTGCACCGTGGTTCAAGAATGGTCGCTTCGGGCCGATTCGTCCGTTTGTGTTGCTCTGGCTCGCGGTCGTCGCGTCAGTTGGAACACTCGGCTTTGCCGCCGGCCTCGCCCTGTCGCGCCGGCGTGGGTCTGGTGTGCGCTCGAGTGCCGATCCGGCGGCCTTTCTATCGTCCAACGGCGCCGTCCTCGACGTGGCGGAGCGCGCCGCGAAGTTCGGCATCTGGGAGCACGACCTCGAAAGCAACTGGGTGATGCTGTCGGCGGGCGCCGCCCGCCTGAGCGGCCTGGCGCCCGAGGCGAACCGCGTGCGCCCCGAGCAGCTGCACGACCGCGTACACCCCGACGACGCCAAGCGTGCGAACACCGAGTACGAAAAGGCGCTGGCCGGCAGCGACACCTATCAGATGGAGTTCCGCGTCAAGACCGCTGAAGGGGACTACGAGTGGCGCCGCATCTGCGGCCGCCTGCAGCGGCAGGACGGCCGGATCGTCCGCGTCATCGGCGCCTTTCTCGATATCCACCATGAGCGGCGCCTGCTCGATCAGCTCCGTGAGAACGCCGACCGCATGGCGCTGGCCGAAGACGTCGCCGGCTTCGGCGTCTGGCACCTCGATCTGCGCACCAACAGGATGTCGCTCTCGCCGGGCGCGGCGTTTCTAACGGGGTTCGCCCGCGAGTCGCTGGACATAGATCGGCCGACGCTGTCCGAGCGCATCCATCCCGACGACCGCGAGGTGCCCGTCGAGGCGACCCGCCGTGCGATCGAGGCGCACGAGATCTACAAAGCCGACTTCCGGATGCTGCGCACCGACGGCGGCCTGCGCTGGGTCCGCAGCCAGGGCCGGGTCGATCGCGAGCAGGGCGAGCCGGTGCGCATCACCGGCGCCATCATCGACCTGACGCGCGAGCGCGAGTTCGCCACCGAGCTGCGCACGGCGGCCGAGCGCATGTCGCTGGCGGAAGAGACCGCGGGGTTCGGCGTGTGGGAGGTCGATCTGCACACGCAGACCGTCACGATCTCCGACGGCCTGCGCCGCCTGAACGCCCTGCCCGAGACGGGATCGCCCGCCTTCACACTCGACGCCTTCAACGCCGCGGCCGACGATCGCGAGCATATAGAGGCGGTGATGGCGGCCGGTGACGAGGCGTTCCGCACCGGGGAGCCGTTCAATATCGAAGTCCGTCTCCGCCGGGCCGACGGCGAGGTGCGCTGGCAGCGCATCCAGGGCCGGCCCCGCTACAAGAACGGGCAGCCGTGGCGGCTGGTCGGCGCCACGCTCGACATCACGACCGAGATCGAGATGCGGTCCTCGCTCGAGGCCGCGCGCGAGAACGCCGAGGCGGCCGCGCGGGCCAAGAGCGATTTCCTCGCCAACATGAGCCACGAGATCCGCACCCCGATGAACGGCGTGATCGGGATGACCGGCCTGCTGCTCGAGACCGCGCTGACCGACGAGCAGCGCGACTACGCCGAGACGGTGCGCAGCTCCAGCGACGCGCTGCTCACGATCATCAACGACATCCTCGACTTCTCGAAGATCGAGGCCGGCAAGCTGACCATCGATTGCTCGCCGTTCGACCTGCGGCGCGTGGTCGAGGAGGTGGCGGAGCTGCTGGCGCAGCAGGCGGACGCCAAGGGCATCGATCTCATCGTGCACTACGCCGCCGAGGCGCCCAACCGCTTCGACGGCGACGCCGACCGCCTGCGCCAGATTCTGATGAACCTGGTCGGCAACGCCGTGAAGTTCACGAGCGAGGGGCACGTGCTGATTTCGGTGGACGTCACCGAGGGCGGCGAGGCGGTCCAGCGCGTGCGCGTGGCGGTCAGCGACACGGGCATCGGCATCCCGGAAGGGAAGCTGGACATGCTGTTCGAGAAGTTCACCCAGGCCGACACCTCCACCACAAGGCGCTACGGCGGCACCGGCCTCGGTCTGGCCATCTCCAAGAGCCTGGTCGAGATGATGGGCGGCCGCATCGAGGCGGAGAGCCGCGAAGGCGAGGGCTCCACGTTTGCCATCGTGGTTCCGCTGCCGCTCGGCGAGCAGGTCGAAGAGCGTCCCGTGGAGCTCGACGTGCTCCGTGGACGGTCGGCGCTCATCGTCGACGACACCGAGGTCAATCGGCGCGTGCTGCTGGAGCAGGTGGGCGCCTGGGGAATGCGCGCGAGCACGTTCGCGTCGGGCGGCGACGCGTTGCGCGCGCTCCATGAGGCCTCGGAGATCGGCGCGCCGTATGACCTGGTGATTGCCGACTACCAGATGCCCGGACTCGACGGCGCGGACCTGGCGGCCGCGGTCCGTGGCGACGCGCGCCTGCGCGACACGGTCTACGTGATGCTGACCTCGGTCGGGCACGCGCGGGAAATCGAGGGCGTGCGGCGAGGCCATGTCGATGCCTGCCTGGTGAAGCCGGTGCGCTACGAACGGTTGATGCATGCGCTCGCCACCGCGTGGACCAAACGGCACGCCGATGGGCTGGGCACGGCCGAATCGGGCGGCGCCCCCGCCGGGCCGGGCCGCGGCGAGTTTGGCGGCACGAACGCCCGCGTGCTGGTGGTCGAGGACAACGCGGTCAACCAGAAGGTCGCGCTGCGCCAGCTCGCGCAGCTGGGCGTGCAGGCCGAGGTTGCCGTCAACGGCCGCGAGGCGGTCGCGATGCTGGCGGAGGCCCCGTACGACCTGGTCCTGATGGACTGCCAGATGCCCGACATGAACGGCTATGAGGCCACGGCGGCCATCCGTCGCAGCGAAGGCCCCAATCAGGCGGTACCGATCGTGGCGATGACGGCCGACGTGGTGACCTCGGGGCGCCAGCGGTCGCTCGACGCCGGCATGAGCGACTACATCTCCAAACCGATCGAGCTGGACGACCTGGCACGCACCCTCCGCACCTGGTTGCGGCCAGAGGCCGTGAAGCAGCGCGAAGCGTCACGCACCGTCCTGCACTGACGGGTCTCAAGGTTCGCTCCAGCGCCGTCGATTTCACAAGACGATGAGCTTTGTCACGGCCCTCACCGTTGCCGCCGCGATTGCCGCCGGCGCTGGCTGGGGCCTCACCGCGTGGCGTCTCCGCGACGCGCGCCGGCGCGCGCGCACGGCGGCGCTGCGGTATGGCGACGGACGCCCGGTTCACGCTCTCGCCGAGGAGTCGGCGCGCTTTGGCGTGTGGGAGTTCGACCCGGCGTCGTCGATGGTGCACCTGTCCGCCGGCGCGGCGCGGCTGAGCGGGTTTCCCGCCGCCGCGATATCAGTTCATCTCGACGAGCTCGGGCAGAAGGTGCACCCCGACGACATCGGGCCCGCGCGCCGCGTGTTCGAGGCGGCGCTGAAGCATGGTGGCGACTATCAGGTCGAGTACCGTACGCGCTATGCGGATGGTTCGTACCGGTGGTGCCGGCAGCAGAACCGCGTCTCCAAGGCCGAGGGCGGCGTCACCCTGGTGGCGGGTGCCGTTATCGACATCCACGAAGAGCGCGAGCGCGTCCAGGCGCTCGCCGACACGGCGGCCCGGCTGGCGCTGGCCGAGGAGTCGGCGCGGTTCGGCGTGTGGGAGCTCGATCCGGTCACCCGCATCGTGCATCTGTCGGCGGGCGCGGCGCGGCTCCACGGGTTCCCGCCGGTGGCCGTCTCGAAGTCGAGCGCGGAGCTGTCGGCCCTGCTGCATCCCGACGATCAGCCCGAGGCGCATCGGGTGTTCGAGGAGAGTCTGAGCAAGGGCAACGAGTGTCAGATCGACTTCCGCCTCCGGTATCCCGACGGCGCGTACTTCTGGCGGCGCGTGCAGAGTCGGGCGAAGAAGCTGGGCGACCGGCTCGTCCTGGTCGTCGGCGCGTTGGTCGACATCCACGACGAGAAACGCCGCCTGCAGGACCTGGCGGATACGGCCGTGCGCCTGGCGCTCGCCGAGGAGGCCGGCGGTGTCGGTCTGTGGGATGTCGATCTCGTAGCCTCGACGGTGACCTACTCGGCCGGGGCCGCGGCCCTGCGCGGCTGGCCAGCGGTTCAGGTGACCAAGCCGACACAGTCGATCGACGAGATCCTGCACCCGGACGATCGCGAGCGCTTCTACGCGGCCCGCGAACGCGCCCGCGACGGCGAACGGTTCACCTGTGAGTACCGCGTGCTGTGGCCCGACGGTTCGGCGCGCTGGCTCCGGACCCGGGCCCATCCCGTGACGGTCGACGGGCGCATCGTGCGCGTGATCGGCTCGAGCGTCGACATCGACAAAGAGCGGCGCATGTTGGACGCGCTCCAGCTCAATGCGGCACGCATGCGCCTCGCAGAGCGCGTCGCCGGATTCGGGTGGACCGATCTCGATCTCGTCAACGGGCGGCTGACGGCCTCCGACGGGTGGGCGGCGCTGTACGGCATCACGTCTGATCAGCGCGTCTTCACGGCCGCGGAGCTCGATCGCATGATTCATCCCGATGACCTGCCGCGCGTCCATCGGGCGCTGGGCGAGGTCGCGGCCACCGGCGCTGGCGAGATCGAATTCCGCATCCTGCATCGCGACGGCAGCACCCGCTGGCAACGGGCCTTCACCATGCAGCCGCCGCCGGGCACCGACGTGGGGGGCGGCCGCTTCATCGGCGCCGTCCTCGACATCACGCGCGAGCGCGAGATGCTCGATCGGCTGCGGCACAGCGTCGAGCACATGCGCGTGGCCGAGGACATCGGCCGCTTCGGCCTGTGGGAAGTGGACATCCAGGCCCGCGAGGTTCGGATGTCGGAAGGCATGCGCCGTCTGAGCCGCCTCCCGGAGAGCACGCCGCTCATCATCTCGCTCGACAGGTTCTACGCCATGCTCCAGCCGCAGGATCGCGCCGAGATGATCGAGTCTCATCGCCGCGCCTTCGAGCTCGGCGAGCACATCGTCCAGGACCGCCAGTGGGTGCTGCAGGACGGCTCCGTGCGCTGGCACCGGTCGTACGGCCGGCCGGAGCACCGGGACGGCCGGCCGTGGCGCATCCTCGGTGCGTCGATGGACGTCACCGAGCGGAAGGAGCTCGAGCTGTCGCTGGAGGCCGCGCGGGTCAAGGCGGAAGCGGCCACGGTGGCCAAGAGCGAGTTCCTCGCCAACATGAGCCACGAGATCCGCACGCCGATGAACGGCGTGCTGGGCATGACGTCGCTCCTGCTCGAGACGGGCCTGTCGGACGAGCAGCGCGAGTACGCCGAGACGCTCAGGGGATCGGGTGAGTCGCTGCTCGGGCTCATCGACGACGTGCTCGATTTCTCCAAGATCGAAGCCGGCCGCATCGCGATCGAGTCGGCGGAGTTCGACCTGTGCCGGACGCTCGAGAACGTCGCCGAAATGGTGTCGGCGCGCGCCGAGCAGACCGGCATCGAGCTGCTCGTCCGCTACCCGGCGGGAGCGCCGCGACGATTCGTCGGCGACCAGGCGCGCGTCCGGCAGGTCGTCGCCAACCTGGCGAGCAACGCCGTCAAGTTCACGTCGCGCGGGCACGTGCTGCTGTCGGTGGAGTGCAGCGCCCGCACGGCGGCAGTTGCCGACATCCGCGTGACCGTGAGCGACACCGGCATCGGCGTGCCGGCCGCCAAGCTCGGGCTGCTGTTCCAGAAGTTCTCGCAGGCCGACACCTCCACGACGCGCGAGTACGGCGGTACCGGCCTCGGCCTGGCGATTTCAAAGAGCCTCATCGAGCTGATGGGCGGCGCGATTGGCGTCACCAGCGTCGAAGGCCAGGGCTCGTCGTTCTGGTTCTCGCTGCCGATGCCGATCGGAAAGCGCTCCGAACTGCCGGGCGCCGGGACGCTGCCGCCCGGGTGCCGGGTGATGATCTTCGGCGGCTCGAAAGCCGCGCGCATGCTGATGAGCGATCAGCTCGCGGCGTGGGCGCTCCGGCCGGAGATGTTCATCTCGCCCGAAGAGGCGTCCGATGCGGCCCGCATCGCCGCGACCGCCGGCGATCCGTTCCAGATGTTGATCGCCGGCGTCGACGCGGTGGACCGCGACGGCCGCCCGATCGCCACCGTCATCGCCGCGCGTTCGCCGTTGCCGCTGGCGTACGTGGCCGTGGCGCCGCTGCGGCATACGCGGCTCGACCCGCCGGGTGACGTGCAGATTTCGGCGTACCTCACCAAGCCGCTCAGCCCGACGCGCCTCTTGAATGCGGTCGTCAGCGCGTGGGAGAGCCGCACCCAGTCGCTGGCGAGACGGCCCGAGACGGGGCGGCCGGCCTCGGCCGCCTCACCGCACGGGGGGCTCGAATCCGCGGACGTGAGCTCGGCGCCGCACGTGCTGATCGCCGAGGACAACTTTCCGAATCAGAAGGTGGCGGTGCTGCTGTTGAAGAAGCTCGGTGTGCGGATGGACCTGGCCGAGAACGGATCGGTGGCGCTCGAGCACCTGCTGGCGCGTCCCTACGACCTCGTGCTGATGGACTGCCACATGCCCGAAATGAACGGCTACGAGGCGGCCGCCGAGATCCGCCGCCGCGACGGGCCCAACCGCCACGTGCCGATCGTGGCCGTGACGGCGGACGTCGCGTCGGGGTCGCGCGAGCGGGCGCTCGAATCGGGCATGAACGACTTCATCGGCAAACCGATTCACGTCAGCGAGCTCGAGCGCGTGCTGCGGACGTGGATTCGCCCCGAGCGGCAGCCGGCCGCCCTCGCCGACGGGCAATGAAGGCGGTCCGCCCAGAGCGGCTCCGCTAGCACGCTTCGCGTATCTCCCTCAAGCTCAACGGCCTAGCCCGATCCGGGCCAGATCCGTCCAGTCTCGACCGCGCGAAAATGGGGTCCGATCAGCTACGATGGCTGGGTCGCCATGCCTCACGCCCTCATCGTGGATGACAGCGCAGCGACCCTCAGCGCGCTGGTCGAACTCGTCAGCGCCGAAGGGTTCACCACCTCGGCGGCCCTGACGGTCGATCGCGCGAAGGTCGAACTGTCCCGTCAGTCGCCCGATATCGTGCTGGCCGATCTCAACCTGCCGGACGGCACCGGCATGCACCTGCTCGACGCCGTCGAGCGCAGTGGCGCCTCGCCAGCCGTGGTCTTCATCACCGGCCAGGCCAGCGTGGATACCGCCGTCGAGGCGTTGCGCCGCGGTGTCACCGACTACCTGACCAAGCCGCTCGACGTGAATCGGCTGCGGGAGATCCTCAGTGACGTCTCGCGCACGGGCCACGTCGGCGAAGAGATCGTCGAGCTCAAGGCCAGACAGCGAGGCACCGGCCGCTTTGCCGGCCTCGTCGGCCGCTCCGATCCGATGCTGAAGTTGGGCGAGTTGATCGGGCGCATTGCGCCGAGCAGCGCCAGCGTCCTGGTGTCGGGCGAGAGCGGATCCGGCAAGGAAGTCGTGGCGCGCACCATCCACGAATTGAGCCGCCGCCGTCACGGCCCCTTCGTGCCGGTCAACTGCGGCGCCATCTCGCCGACGCTGATGGAGAGCGAGCTCTTCGGCCATGAGAAGGGCAGCTTTACCGGCGCGGAGCGCCGGCACAAGGGCTACTTCGAGCAGGCGACCCGCGGCACGCTGTTTCTCGACGAGATCACCGAGATGCCGGTCGAACTGCAGGTGAAGCTGCTGCGCGTGCTGGAGACGAGCACGTTCGTGCGCGTCGGCGGCGAGCAGTCCCTGTCGGTGGACGTGCGCATCGTGGCGGCCAGCAATCGCGACGTGGCCGAAGCGCTGGAGCAGGGCAAGCTGCGCGAAGATCTCTACTACCGTCTGAAAGTCTTCGAGCTGCACCTGCCGCCGCTCCGAGAGCGGCCCGACGACATCGCGCTCCTCGCGCAGCATTTCCTCGAGGAGCTCGAACACGTCGAGAAGGAAAAGAAGCCGCTCGGCGACGATGCGCTGGCGCTGATGCGCGCCTACCGCTGGCCGGGCAACGTCCGCGAGCTGCGCAATGTGGTGCAGTCGGGATACATCCTGGCGGCCGACGAGATCACGGCCGACTGTCTGCCGCCCGAGCTGCGCGGCCGCCCCCCTGAATCGCGCCCCGCGCCCGCCGTCGAAGGCGTGGTCACCGTGAAGCCTGGTACCACCATCGCCGACGCCGAGCGGATGCTGATCTTCGCGACACTGCGACAGTTCAGCGGCGACAAGACGCGCGCCGCCGAGGCCCTCGGCATCAGCCTCAAGACCCTGTACAACCGCTTGCACACCTACGAGAAGGACGAACAGGCCGCGAACGAGGAAGAGGACGAGCCCGGCCCGGCGCTTACTTAGGGCGGGCGGACGGGCCGCCTGACTTGTCCGCCGGGTCGGTCCGCGAAGCGGACCGACGAATCAGCGCTGCTTTGGCGGCTCGCTACGCGAGCCGCCCTTGGCGAAGGCGGAAGGCGGCCCTACTGGCTCACTCGCGCCGCAGCGCCTTCTTCATGTCCACGCCGAAGTCCGGCTGGTTCACCGTGCCCGAGATCCGGATCGGCAGCAGCGTCCCGGCGCCGTTGCGCCGGAACAGCGGATCGATGGGCCGCAGCAGAATCGACTTGAACCCGGTGACCGTCCGCGACACCGGCGCATCGAGCCGCAGGGCCCCGGTGAAGTCGAGCCCCTGGCTGCGCAGCGTGTAGCGCCCGTCGAGATCGACCCGCGCCCCTTTCACACTGAACTGCAGCCCGGGCAGCCGCAGCACGCCGTCCTGCAGCGTGAACGCGCCGCCGAACGCCGAGATCACGTTCGACACTTCCTCGTTGCCGGGCTCGCCGCGACCGCGCCGGCTCAACTCGTCGATCTTGTTCTGGGCGGTGTCGCTGGCGAAGTGGCCGCCGCGGATCGCGAACCGCCCCCGCAGGCGCAGGCGCTGCGCCACGTCCTGGTCGCCGGGCGGCAGATCGAACCCGGTGTCGATGTCGAGCCGCCCGCGCATCGGCGGCTCACTGGCTTTGACCGACAGCCGCAGCAGATCCTCGAACCGGGCGTCCTTCATTGTCACGCTCAGCGTGACGGTGCGTCCCTTGGCGCCCGGCGTCGAGGCCACTGAGCCGTGAGCGCGAATCCGCGAGTTGCCCAGCGTGGCATCGACGTCGTCGAGAAACGTGTCGCCGCGCGTGCCGTCCACCGTCGCCTTGAACGCGGTGCGGAGCGGCATCGGCTGATCGGCGAGATCGAGCTGGAAGTCGCTGCTCGTTGTCGTGCCCTCGACGGCGAGCCGCTCCAGCGCGCCGGCGAACTTGCCGCTCGACGTCAGGTGGCCTCCGAGGCCTTTGATGGCGTCGAGCTCGCCGTCGTGAAACAGGTAGACGCCCGACACCGGCGTCGATCGTGGCAGCCCCGCCTGCCAGGGGCCGAAGCGCCCCTCGGTCTGGATGAGCGCCCGCGGCTTCGGGTTCACCAGCCGCGCCGCAAACACGGTGGCGCGATCGAAGCCGAAGTTGGTGAGGGTGAGGTCCTGCAGCCCGAACTCGAGCGGGATCTTGCGCACGTCGTCGGGCACGATGACGAGCCGGCCGCTGGTCACGTGCACCTCGCCGATATGGACGTCTCGCACCCGCCCGCGCAGCGCGGCGGCCTGGCTGCCCCCTTTTGTGATGTACAGCTGCAGGCCGTCGAGCTCCACGTGCGAGGCGCCGCGGCGCAACAGTTCGAGCGGCGTGCCCGACACCGCGAACCGTGCGACCTCGAGCATCGGCGCCTGGCCGTCGTCGCGGGTCATCTGCAGGTTGGTGCCGCTGATGGAGACGCGCGGGAAGAGCGACATCGACAACGATTCCACGCGGACGCGTCCGGCGAAGCGCGCTTCGAGCATGGCGGCGGCTTCGTGCGCGACCCGGCGCGAGGCCCACTCGGTGTTGAGCAGCGCCACCACGCCGGCGGCGGTGACCGCGAGCACGAGCACGATGCCGACGATCACTCGTCCGGGACGCACACGCATCGAACAAGGTCCTCCACCGCCGGCCGCCAGGGAGGGCCGGCTTCGCTACTTGCGGCCGCCGGTGACGATGATAACCACGCCGGCGACGGCCGCGAGGCCACCGGCGATCGGCGGCACGGGCACGTGCTTCTCGCGATCGGCCGTCACCTCGATCGGGCCGATGTCCACCACCTTCTCCGTTTTCGTGTAGGTGATGACCGGCCACGCCAGTCCCGCCAGGCCGGCGATCAGAAGCACCACGCCAAACAGCACTCTTCCTCGCATTCCGTCCCCCTGCCTCCAACCGAGCACGTTCCGTGCCCGCTCGAGCGCCTCTCCTGCCTGTCCCAGTTCGCATCTGAGGTCCGGCTTGTAACCCGGCGTGCGATGAGCCTGTAAGCCTTACAGCTATGCCGCTGCCCGGCCGAGGTGGCGGGCCATCCGTGCGTCCGGCTTGCCACGGCGCCGGCGCTGGTACGCGGAATGCTCGGAGAACTGCAGGACATGGCCGGGGTTACGCCTCGGTCACAACCGAACTCCGGGAGGTCTTGAATGGACGCCAACATCCTCAAGGGCAAGTGGCTGCAGCTGAAGGGCCGCGTTCGCGAGAAGTGGGGTCAGCTCACCGACGACGACGTGGACAAGGTGGGCGGCAGCGTCGAGCGTCTCGTGGGCTTGATCCAGGAGCGCTACGGCTATGCCAAGCAGCAGGCCGAAGCCGAGGTGGATTCGTTCCTCGCTCGGCACGGGACGACGACGACGCCCTGAACGGCGTCGTCACTCAGAGGAGAAACGCACATGTTGTGGACGATCTTCATGGTGTTGCTGGTGTTGTGGCTGCTGGGCGTCGTGAGCTCGTACACGCTGGGCGGCTTCATCCACATCCTGCTGGTGCTCGCCATCGTGACGGTGCTCATCCAGCTGATTCAGGGCCGCAGAGCGGTCTGACCAGGGTCAGGTAGGTCGGGTAGGCCAGGTAGGGTTCCCCACCCGACCCTCCTGACTTACCTGACCCACCTGACCAAAGAGTTCGCTAAGCTCCGGCTTCGAATCGCGCGATGGCGTCTTCGTCTTCCAGGCGCTGGTGAGTTCCGTTCGAGCGCCGCGCGAACAGCTCCCGCAGCCCGGCGCGTAGCCCGGCGCCAACCCGCCCAGCCTGCTTCACGCCGCCTTCCACCACATCGAGTGCGAAGCGCACGCCGCGCGTGGCCCGCTCGACTTCGGCGCCCGCGAGATGCAAGGTGCCCTGCGCGAGCCGCGTTGCCCGTTCGACTTCCTGACCCACTCGATCCATGCGGACGGCCACCTTGTGGAGATCCTCCACCAGATCCGTCGCCCGCGCCGTCAGTTCCGGTAGGTGAGTGGTTTCGAACCGCGTGACCGTGCTGGTAATCGTGTCCTGGAGGGCGGCGACGCGCTTGGCGACCCACAAGGCGCCGAGGAACAGCATCAGAAACTGAGCCGCCGTCGCAGCGGCGATGACTGCAAGAATCCAGTTGGTCGTTTCCAGGCTTGGCATGATGGCTCCTTCTCGCTGAGTCCGAGGTCGAGCAACCGGTGTGCCACGTGACTCCATATCGTGCGTCGTTCTTACAACACGAGGTGATGCGAGTTTGCACCCCTTCAATGCGGTTTGGGCACACAGCGCCCGAAAGACGCGCCGCATGGCGGCCTGCTCCGGCTGGCACGCATCCTGCTCCTTGAGCCAGCCGACAAACATGCGCCGGGAGGGACAGGTCATGGACGAACTCAATCGACGGGCATTCGAGCTGGACAGCCGTGGGGGCTCGGGAATCATGCTGTTCATAGCGGGCGCCGTTGTGGGCGCCGCGGCGGCGCTGATCCTGGCCCCGGCCACGGGTCGCGATACGCGGGCGTTCATCGGGAAGCGCGGCAAGGAGCTGGCCGACGACGTGGCGACCAAGGGCAAGCAGCTGTGGGATGAGCACGGCGACCGCATCACCGGCGCGGTGCGCCGCGGCTACGAGCAGGCCAAGGGTGTCGCCACCGACGCCGTGAACGGCGCGACCGACACGATGTAGAAGCCATACAGTCCGCCGCCGGTGGGGCGGCGGACTCGGTTCGCCCGAGGCGTGATAGCCTCGAGACTCAGCCGTGATACGCGTGTGTCCTTCGTGCGGCCGGAAGAATCGCGTGGCCGCCGCGCACCTGGGTGCCGCGCTCAAAGGCAAGATCCGGTGCGGCTCCTGCAAGACCATGCTGGGGCCCGTCGCCGAACCGATCGACGCCGACCCTGACCTCTTCGAAGACGTGCGTGAGGCCTCGCCCGTGCCGGTGCTCGTCGACTTCTGGGCGGAGTGGTGCGGCCCGTGCCGGATGGCGGCCCCGGAGGTCAAGAAGGTTGCCGCCAGTCTGGCCGGCCGTGCCCTCGTTCTGAAGGTCGATACCGAGCGATATCCCGAACTCGCCGCCCGCTACAACGTCCGCGGCATTCCCAACTTCATCGTGCTTCGCGGCGGCCAGGTGGTGTCTCAGCACGCGGGGCTGGCGCCCGCACATGAGATGCAGCGTTGGCTCGAAAGCGCGGTCCGGTGAGGCGGTCCACGCGGGAAATGTTGCCGGCGTCGCGGGTAAAATTGCCCGGCGCGAAGAACCGCGCGCAGATGGCCAGCGCGGTGCGGGCCGCCTACAACGAGGCACAATAGGCCCATGTACGACTTCGTGCTCCTCGCCCACTCGTGGCTGCGCTGGCTGGTGCTGCTGGCGGCTCTGATCGCTGTCGCCCGCGCCGTCAGCGGCGTGAGCACCCGACGGCCGTGGACGCCGGTGGACGACCGCGCCGGGCTGTGGCTGACCGCCGGGCTGGACCTGCAGATGCTGCTGGGCCTCGTCCTCTACCTGTTCCTGAGCCCGGTGACCAAGTCGGGCTTCGTGGACATGGCGGCCGCCATGAAGGTGGCCGACATCCGCTTCTTCATCGCCGATCACCCGGTCGGCATGATCATCGCGATTGCTTTGGCGCATGTGGGCCGCGCCCGCGCCCGCAAGGCCGGCGATGCGGAGTCGCGCCACAAGCGGGCGCTCGTATTCTTCGGCCTCACGCTGGTGATGATTCTGCTGTCGATTCCGTGGCCGTTCCTGTCGGCTCCGCGGCCGCTCTTCCGCGGCCTGTAACGGGGGCAGCCGCGCGCAGGTGACCGCCTCGACTCCCGCCCCGCTGCGAATCGTCTTTCTCGGTTGCGGCTACATCACCGGCGTGCATAGCCGGCATCTCCGGCGCCTGCGACATCTCTTCACTCCAGGCTACGCCAGCCGGGACCATGCCAAGGCACAGGCCTTCGAGCGCCAGTACGGCGGCCGCGGAGCCTACGGCGACTACGCGTCGGCGCTTGCCGACCCCGCGGTCGACGCGGTGGTCGTGGCGGTGCCACCGAAGTGGCACCGTGAGCTCACGCTGCAGGCGCTCGCGGCGGGGAAGCATGTGCTGGTCGAGAAGCCGGCGTTTCCCGGCCTTGCCGACTACGCGACGGTGGCCGAGGCGCGCGATCGGGCGGGACGGGTGGTGCTCGTCGGCGAGAACGATCACTACAAACCGCTGGCGGTGTTCCTGCGCCGCGAGCTGGCGCGCGGCGCCATCGGCGATCTGGTGTTCGGCTCCTTCACCACTATCGCCCACCGGTTGAAGACGGCCGACGACTGGCGCAACGACGAAACGATGGCGGGGGGCGACGCGTTCTTCGAGGAGGGCATCCACTGGCTGCACCTGGCCGGCAGCCTCGGTCCGGCGATCTCGCACATCCGCGGGTTCCGTCCCGTGCCAGGCAACGACGGTCCCGATCGACGGGCCAAGAGCATGCTGGTGGCCTTCGACTACGACAACGGTGCGGTGGGCACGTTGCTCTACTCGCGTGAAGTGCCGTCGCTGTTCGGCGGGCTCCGCCTGTCGAAGCTGTTCGGCCGGCGCGGCGTGATTTCCTTCGAGTCCAATGGCGCCCTGGTGCTGACCCGTGGCACGGGGCTGCCGCGTCTTACCTGCCCCGGGCTGCGCGACATTCGCGGCTACCGGGCGATGTATCGCGACCTTGCTGCCGCCATTGCCGAGCGGCGGGCCCCTGAGATGAGCCTCGAGCGTGCCGCGGCCGATCACCGCCTGATGACGGAGGTGTACGACAGCCTCGCGCGCACGGCGCCGGCCGCCCCATGACCGCTGAACGCTACGACGTCGTCATCATCGGCACGGGCGCCGGCGGTGGCACCATGCTGCACGCGCTCGCCGGCACCGGAGCTCGCATCCTGGTGGTCGAGCGCGGCGAGTTCGTGCCGCAGGAAGACGCCAATTGGGATCCCGCCGCGGTCTGGAAGGACCTGCGCTACCGCACCACCGAACAGTGGCGCGACGAAAACGGGAATGCCTTCGTCCCGTATACCCACTACGGCGTCGGCGGCAACTCGAAGTTCTGGGGCAGCGTGCTCTACCGGCTGCGGCGCGAGGACTTCGGCGTGCTCCAGCACGCCGACGGTATGTCCCCGGCGTGGCCCATCGCCTACGACACGCTGGCGCCGTACTACGACCAGGCCGAACGGCTCTATCACGTCCACGGGCAGGCTGGTGAGGACCCGACCGAGGCACCACGCCCACCCTATCCGTACCCGCCGATCCCGCACGCGCCGCGAATCGCGGCCATCGTCGAGCAGCTGCAGGCGCTCGGGCTGCACCCGTCGGCGCTGCCTCTTGGGCTCATCCGGCCCGGCGAAGCCGGCGGCTGCCAGCTGTGCAACACCTGCAACTCTTTTCCCTGCCGCATCCTCGCCAAGAGCGACGCCGACGTGCTGTGCGTGCGCCCGGCGCTGGGACAGCCCACCGTCACGCTGTGGACCGGCGCCTACGCGACGCGCCTGGTCACCGCCCGGGCCGGCGCGCGTGTCGAAGCAGTCGAGATCGATCGCGCCGGGGTCAGCCATCGTGTCGAGGCCGGCCTCGTGGTGGTGTCGTGCGGCGCGGTCAACTCGGCGGCGCTGCTGCTGCGGTCCGCGAATCCCGCGCACCCGGACGGGCTTGCCAATTCGTCCGGGCTGGTCGGCCGCCGCTACATGGCGCACCTGGCGACCATGATGCAGGGCTTTCATCCGTTCAGGAAGAACGACACCGTCTTTCAGAAGACCGTCGCGATCAACGACTTCTACCTGACCAGCCGCTTTGGCTATCCGCTGGGGCAGATTCAGTCGCAGGGGCGCACGCACGGCGTGATGGCGCAGACGGTGGTGCCGGCCGTGCCGCTGTGGGCGTACGAGGCGTGGGTGGCGCGCGGAGTGGACTGGCTGGCGATGTCGGAAGATCTGCCGATGGACGACAACCGCGTGACGGTGGACGCCGCCGGGCAGATCCGGCTCCACTACCGGCCGAACAACCTTCGGGCCCACGCGCGGCTGGTCAAGGAAGCGACCCGCATCCTGAAGCGCCTCGGCTTCTGGATCGTGATGACGCATTCGCACAAGAGCCGCAACACGACCCACCAGTGCGGCACGTTGTGTTTCGGCACCGATCCGAAGACGTCGGTGCTCGATCCGTTCTGCCGGACGCACGACGTGGAGAACCTGTTCGTGGTGGACGCGTCGTTCTTCCCGTCGTCCGCGGCGGTCAACCCGGCGCTGACCATCATTGCGCAGGCGCTGCGCACGGCGGAGCACATCAAGGCGACCGAGAGGATGTGACAGTGAGAGCGCGATCGTTCAGCCATGCAGGGATCACGGTGTCGAGCTTCGAGCGCGCCGCGCAGTTCTACTGGGACGTCTTTCGGTGTCCGCTCGTGGGGGTCGCCGACACGCCGCCGGACCGCGTGCGCAGCTTCTTCGGCATCGACGCCCCGGCGCCAGGCTGCAAGATCGGATGGATTCGCGTACCGGGCGGCGGCGTGCTCGAGATTTTCGCGTTCGAGCCGAAGCTCCCGGCCGAACGCATCCCGTGGAACCGCATCGGCCTCACGCACTTCTGCTTCGACGTCCGCGGTATCCACAAGTGGCACGGCCATCTGAAGGGCAAGGGCGTGGAGGTGCTGTCGGCGCCCGAACAGTCGCCGCGCGGCCACTGGTTCTTCTTCATCCGCGACTTCGACGGCAACCTCATCGAACTCATCGACCTGGGCTACATGTACCATGTCGTGAAGTGGCTCGGCCCGCTCGGCGGGTGGATCTTCAGGCGGGGGATGTACAAGAAGTATTACGAGGGCGGGTAAGGCGGGTAGGGCTTCCGATGGATTACTGCCTCTTCGAGACGACGATCGGGACGTGCGGCGTCGTGTGGGGCGAGCATGGGCTGAAGGGCGTCCACCTGCCCGATGCGAATCCGGCGCGCACGCGGGCGAGCGTGACGCGGCGTTTTCCTGGCGCAGTGCCCGCCGAGCCGACACCTGACATCCAGCAGGCCATCGACGGCATCGTCGCGCTGCTGCGCGGCGAGAAACGCGACCTGCGCGAGATCGCGCTCGATTTCGACGGCGTACCGGCGTTCAACCGCCGGGTGTATCAGCTGGCGCGCACCATCCCGCCGGGAGCGACCTTGACCTACGGCGACATCGCGCTGCGCCTGGGGAGCCCGGGCACCGCACGCGCCGTCGGCCAGGCGCTCGGCCAGAACCCGTGGCCCATCGTCGTGCCGTGCCACCGCGTGCTCGCCGCCGACGGCCGCATGGGCGGCTTTTCCGCGCCGGGCGGCGTGGGCACCAAGCGCCGGATGCTCGAAATCGAAGGCGTTGAAGGCGTGCGGCCCGAGCCCACGTTGTTCTAAGGCGGGTAGGGCGGGTACGGCGGCCAGGGCGGGTAGAGAACCTGCCCAACTGGGCGGTGCCAAGAATCACGCACCGCCCTACCATCGCGGCATGGGCACCAATCCGGCACCCGACGATCTCGAGCTGCTCGACGCCTATTCGAGCGCGGTGGTCAGTGCGGTCGACCTGGTGGGGCCGGCCGTCGTGCGCGTCGACCGCGAACAGGGTGGCGGTTCCGGGGTCGTGTTCGCCCCCGACGGATTCGTGCTGACCAACAGCCACGTCGTCCACGGCGCACGACGCCTCGCCGTCACGCTCTCCGACGGCCACGAATTGCGCGCCGACATCGTGGGCGACGATCCCCACACCGATCTCGCCGTGCTTCGCGTGGACGCCATGTCGCTGCCGTGCGCAAGCCTCGGCGATTCACGCCGGCTGCGCGTGGGGCAGATTGCGATCGCCATCGGCAATCCGTACGGCTTCCATCACTCGGCGACGGCCGGCATCGTCAGTGGTCTCGGGCGCTCGCTTCGCGCGCGCTCGGGGCGGTTGATCGATGACATCGTCCAGACCGACGCGGCGCTCAATCCAGGCAACTCGGGCGGCGCACTGGTGACGTCGCGCGGCGAGGTGGTGGGCATCAACACCGCCACCATCCTGCCGGCGCAAGGGTTGTGTTTCGCGGTGGCCAGCAATACGGCACGGTTCGTCGCCACGCGGCTGTTGAGCCACGGGCGCATCCGGCGCAGCTACATCGGTGTCGGCGGGCAGAACACGCGGGTGCCTCGCGAGCAGGCGCGCGCCAACGGCCTCGCCGTCACGTCGGGGGTGCTGGTGCTCTCGGTGGAGCCGGGGAGTCCGGCCGGCCGGGCCTCCCTGGCCGAAGGCGATGTGATCCTGTCGCTCGGCGATCAATCGGTGGGCGGCGTGGACGATCTGCACCGATTTCTGACGGAGGAGAAGATCGGCGTCAGCCTGCCGCTCGTCGCGCTGCGGCGAGGCAAGCGGATGGGCGTGACGATCGTGCCGGCCGAAGCGAGGCCGTAGGCACGGGCCGCCTGAAGGCGGCCCCTAACGTACGCGCCTACATCGCAATCAGCCCCCGGCGCACCGCCACGCGCACGGCCTCGGTGCGGTTGGCCACGCCGAGCTTGCCGAGAATGGCCGCGACGTGAAACTTCACGGTCTGGTCGCTGATGCCCAGCCGGTCGGCGATGGCCTTGTTGGCCAGCCCTTCGGCAAGGAGCTCGAGTACCTGTACTTCGCGCGGCGTGAGCGGCTCTTCGACCACCTCTGGCGGGGCGCGACGGCGTGACTGCGGGTCGGGCTCGAGCGCCATCAGGAGCGCGTCGGCGGCCAGCCCCGACTGTCGCGCCTCGTCCGCGGACGCGAACTCGCCGGCGATGTCGATCGAGGAGTCGAGGAGCTGCGCCCGCAGCGAGTCGCGCACGCGGGCCGGGCCAACCAGAAGGACGCGCATCGGGGGAAAGGCCGTTTCTCTCAATGCTATACTCCGCCCTTCCGCGTTAGTTCCGAACGGTGCCTGCCTCCATTCCCGAACTCCAGCAGCGTCTCGCCGAGCAGCGCTACGTCTGCGACCGCGGCCTGGCGGTGTCGCTCTTCATCGCCTTGAAGCTCGGGCGCCCGCTGTTCCTCGAGGGCGAAGCCGGCGTCGGGAAGACCGCCCTCGCCGCCGCCACCGCCGCGGCGCTCGACACCGATCTGATCCGGCTGCAGTGCTACGAGGGGCTCGACATCTCGCACGCTGTTTACGAGTGGGACTATCCCCGGCAGCTCCTCGAGCTGCGGCTGCTCGAAGCCGGCGGCGCGCTCGATCGCGGCACGGCGCACAAGGCGCTCTACGGTGACGCCTTTCTGTTGAAACGTCCGCTGCTGCAGGCGATCGATCCGGCGCGGACGCGGCCGGCCGTGCTCCTGATCGATGAGATCGATCGCGCCGACGAGGAGTTCGAGGGCTATCTGCTCGAGCTGCTGGCGGAGTTCCAGGTGACGATCCCGGAGATCGGCACGGTGCGCGCCACGACGCGGCCGCTCGTCATCCTGACCTCGAACCGGACCCGCGAAGTGCACGACGCGCTGAAGCGCCGCTGCCTCTATCAGTGGCTCGAGTATCCGAGCTTCGAGAAGGAGCTGGCGATCGTGCGCGTGCGCGTGCCCGAGGCGTCGGCCCAGCTCGCGACGCAGGTGACGGCGCTCGCGCAGGAGCTGCGCACGCAGGACCTCTACAAGGTGCCGGGCGTGTCGGAGACCATCGACTGGGTGTCGGCGCTCGTCGCGCTCGGCCACGATCGGGTGGACGAGCAGGGCATCGGCGAAACGCTCGGCGTGGTGCTCAAGGCCCGCGAAGATGTGGACGCGCTGCGTGGCGGCCGCGTGACAGAGCTGCTGGCGCGTGCGGCGGCGCGCGCGGCCGGAAGCGCGTGAACGCGCCGCCCGGGGACGCGCTGCTGGCGCGGCTGCTCGGGTTCGGACGCGCGCTGCGGCGTCTCGGTCTCGACGTCCACACCGGGCGCATGCTCGACGTCGTCGAGGCGTTGTCGTGCATCGACATCGCGCGCCGGGATGACGTCTTTCACGTCTGCCGGGCGCTCCTCGTCCACCGCCACGAAGACCTCGAGGCCTTTGATCGCGCGTTCGACGCCTTCTGGAGCCCGGCGGCGGAAGCGGAGCCGCGCTCCGCGAGCGAGCCTGGTGACGCCCCGGGAAAGAAGCCGGCGTCGCAGGGCCCGGAGCCCATGGGCCTGCTCGAAACACAGACCGACGCGGCGGGGGCGGCGGGCGAGGAGGATTCCCTCGACGTGCCGGCGTGGAGCGACCTCGAGGCGCTGGCCACGAAGGACTTCGCGGAGTTCTCCGAGAGCGAGCTGGCCGCGGCGCGCGACGCCATCGAGCGGCTCGAATGGCAGCCGGGGGTGCGGCGCACGCGGCGATGGGTCTCCGGCCGCGGGTCGCGGCTGGACCTGCGGCGCGCGCTCGCGCGCAGCGTCCGTACCGGCGGCGACATGGTGCGGCTGCCGCGGCGGGTCCGCCGGCTGCGGCCGCGTCCGATCGTGCTGCTGTGCGACGTCAGCGGCTCGATGGAGGTCTACGCTCGGCTGCTCGTCCACTTCGCCTACGCGCTGACGCGGCGGCACCGCCGCGTCGAGGCGTTCCTGTTCTCCACGCGCCTCACCCGCATCACGCGCGAGCTCCGTGCGTCGCGAATCGACGACGCCGTGCGCGCCGTGTCGAAGGCCGTCCCCGACTGGTCGGGCGGCACGCGCATCGGCGCGTCGCTGCAGGAGTTCCACCGGCGGTGGGGCCGGCGCGCGCTGGCGCGAGGCCCCGTCGCCCTGCTCGTCTCCGACGGGTGGGATCGGGGTGAGCCCGCCGTGCTCGCGGCCGCCGTGTCGCGGCTGCAGCGCAGCTGCCACCGGCTGATCTGGTTGAATCCGCTGATCGGCACGCAGGACTATCAGCCGTTGACGCGAGGCCTCGTGGCGGCGCTGCCGCACGTGGACGAGTTTCTGCCGGCTCGCTCGCTGCGCGACATCGCGCAGCTTGCGCGGATCTTGGGCGGAGTGGGCAGAGAGGGCAGAGAGGGCAGAGTAGGCAGAGTAGGCGGAGAGGGCAGGGTGGGTTGAGGAAGAGGAGTAAGCGCCGGATCGTCATGCTCCTCTTGGCGCTCGCCGCCCGGTGGACGGCGTTTGCGGGGCAGGCGCCGCCGCCGGTGTTCGAGGCCGCCTCGATCAAGCGCAACACCTCGGGCGAGACGCGGACCCGGTTCGAGACGCCGCCGGGCCGCGTGAACGCGATCAACGTTCCGCTGGGCTTCGTGATCCGCCAGGCGTACCGCGTGCCCGAGTCGCGCATCGTTGGCGGTCCCGCCTGGCTCGACTCCGACCGCTTCGACATCGTCGCCACCGCTCCGGCAGCTACAGGGGATGCGGTACGCGAGATGCTGCGCGCGCTGCTTACGGAGCGGTACGGGCTAAGAATGCACGCCGAAACGCGCGAGATGCCCGTGTATATGCTGCGGTTGATGCGCGCCGACGGGGCGCTCGGATCGAGTCTGCGGCGCTCCACGATGGACTGCGCTGGTCGCCCTTCGAGCGTCGTGGCCGGGCAGGTTCGCTGCGGCGTGCTCGTGAGCCAGGGGCCGGCCAGCGCGAGTCTCCGCGGCGGCGGGGCCACGATCGACAGCTTCGTGCGGCTGCTGGCGGATTTTCTCGAGCGGCCGCTGGTCGACGAAACGGGCTTGACCGGCACGTTCGACCTGGAGCTCCAGTTCAGCGCACCGCGAAGTTCGATGCCGGGGGCACTGGCGCCGGGCGGCCTGGCCGCCGCGGGTCCCGACGACGTCCCCACAGTGTTCACCGCCGTGCGAGAGCAACTGGGTGTGAAGCTCGATGCACAGAGAGGCCGCGCCGAGGTGTGGGTGGTCGATGCGGCATCGCCTCCGTCCGTCGACTAGGATTGAGAGATGGATCTAAACGGCTCGTACACGTTCGACGCGCCCCCGGCGCGGGTGTGGGATCTCCTGATGGATCCCGCGGTGATTTCGTCGTGCATTCCAGGCTGCGACAGCATGGAGCCAGATGGCGAGGACCGCTACAAGGTCAAGCTCACCGTCGCCATCGCGGCGATTACCGGCGGTTACGAGGGTACCGTGGCGATCACCGACAAGGTCCAGCCGTCGTCGTACCGTCTGACCGTGGAAGGGCAGGGCAAGCCGGGGTTCGCGAAAGGGAATTCAGCGATTACGCTGCGCGCCGACGGTGATAAGACCATCGTGGACGTGACCGGCACGGTACAGACCGGCGGCCCGATCGCGCGGGTCGGTCAGCGCCTGATTGGCGGCGTGAGCAAGATGATGCTGGACCGCTTCTTCGCCTGCCTGCAGGGAAAGGTCGAGCCCTAAGTCTTAAGCCGTAAGCCTGCCGGATTCACCACATTCGTCGGCGCGCCGGCGGCATACGCGACGATCTGATCGAAGATGTCGGAGAATTGCAGGTCGTACTCGTCGCGCGTCACGTAGCCGATGTGCGGCGTGCACACGACGTTCGGCAGTCCCAGCAGCGGGTAGCTGGGATCGGTCAGCGGCTCCTGTTCAAACACGTCCACCGCTGCCATGCCCGGTCGCCCCGCCCGGAGGGCATCGACCAGCGCGCCGGGCGCGATGAGGCCGGCGCGGCTCGTGTTGACCAGGAGAGCCGTCGGCTTCATGCGCGCCAGGTCCGCGGCGGTGACGACGCCGCGGGTGGCGTCCAGGAGCCGTATGTGCAGGGAGACGACATCGCTCTCGGCCAGGAAGGCCTCTCGACTCGGCGCCACATCGTAGCCGTCCGCGAGTGCCCGTGCGCGTGCCGCGTCCCGCGCCCACACCCACACGTTCATGCCGAACGCCTTCCCGTACCCCGCCACCACCTTACCAATCCGGCCATAGCCGTAGATCCCCAGGGTCTTGCCGCGCACGGTCCAGCCCACGCCGGTCTGCCAGGTGCCCCGTTCGAGCGCGGCGACCTGTGCGGGGAGCTGCCGCATGGCCGCGAGCACCAGCGCCCAGGTCAATTCCGCCGTGGCATAGGAGGTGTCCGCGTGCAGGTTGGACGAGATGATGACGCCGTGGCGCGTGCAGGCGTCGACATCGATGTGCGGGTAGACGCTGCGCTGGCTGATCAGCCGGAGCAGCGGCAGCCGCTCGAGGAGCGGCGCCTGGATCTGCGTCCGCTCGCGGATCAGGACCAGGACCTCGGCGGCGGCGAGCCGCTCGGCGAGGACGTCCACGTCCTGCACGTGATCGTTCCAGATCGTGACGTCGAAGGGCGCCAGCTTCGCGAAGCAGGGCAGCGTGTGCAGGGTGTCGAAGTAGTCGTCGAGGATGGACACGGTGATCGGACGGCCATCGTGCGTGGCGCGTCCGACCGACGCTGGGATGTGCCTCACACGGTTCTCGCGATTCAAGCGAGCCGTGGGATCAGGCCCGGGCACGTGCCGCGTCGAGGGCCCGCTTCGTGAACACCTTGATCATCTGGCGCCGGTAGTTGGCGCTGGCGTGAATGTCGGCGTTCAGGTCGTCGAGGCCGTCGCCGGCGACAGCGGCGGCGGCGTCGATCGTCGCATCCGACAGCGCCTGGCCGGTCAGGGCCGTCTCGACGTTCGCGAGCCGCAGCGCGTGCGTGCTCGCGCCGGTGAGGCCCACCCGGGCCGCGGAGATCTTGCCGCCCGACACCTCGAGCGACGCGCCCACGCCGACGATAGCGAAGTGCGACGCGCGCTGGTGCAGCTTGGCGTAGGCCGCCGCCTTCTGCGGCTTCACGTGCACGCCGGCAATGATCTCGTCCGGCTGCAGATTCACCGTGAAGAGCCCCTGGAAGAAGTCGGAGGCCTTCACCGAACGCCAGCCACCCTTGCCCTTGACGTGGATCTCGGCGTCGAGTGCCACCAGGATGGCGGGGTAGTCGGCCGCCGGATCGGCGTGCGCCAGGCTGCCGCCGATGGTGCCGCGGTTGCGCACCTGCGGGTCGCCGATCGTGGCCGCGGTGTCGGCTAGCGCCGGGCACTTCTCCGTCAGCAGCGCCGACGTCGCCACGGCGTGGTGCGTGGTGCCGGCGCCGATCTGGATCTTGCCGTCCTTCTCCATGATGCCGGAGAGCCCGGGGATGCGCGCGATGTCGATGAGCGTCGTCGGCTCACTGAGCCGCAGCTTCATCAGCGGAATCAGGCTGTGGCCGCCCGCCAGCAGCTTGGCGCCGCCGGCAGATGCTCCGAGCCTGGCGATGGCGTCGTCGAGCGACGTTGCCCGCGCGTAGTCGAAGTGGGTCGGGATCACGCCTGGCCTCCGTTGATGATGCGCCACAGCTTTTCGGGCCGCAGCATCATGTCGATGTGCTTCACGCCGAACCCGCTCAGCGCGTCCACTGCCGCCGAGACGATCGCGGGCGTGGAGCCGAGCGTCCCGGCCTCGCCGCAGCCCTTGGCGCCCAGCGGGTTGACCGGCGTCGGCGTCACGGTGTTGTCGAGCTCGAAGCGCGGAAAGTCGATCGCCCGCGGCATCGCGTAGTCCATGAACGAGCCGGTCAGGAGCTGGCCATCCTCGCCGTAGACGACCTCCTCGATCATCGCCTGCCCGATGCCCTGGGCCAGGCCGCCGTGAATCTGCCCTTCGACGATCAGCGGGTTGATCAGGTTGCCGGCGTCGTCCACCGCCACCAGACGCAGCAGCGTCGGCTCGCCGGTGTCGCGATCGATTTCGAGCAGCGCGATGTGGCAGCCGAACGGGTAGGTGTTGTTGCTCGGCTCGAAGAACGCCTCGTCGCTCAGGCCCGGCTCGAGCCCGGGCGGCAGGGGCACCGGGATGTAGGCATACGAGGCGACCTCGGCAAACGTCCTGCCCTTGGCCGGCGCCCCCTTGACCGAGATGCGGCCGTCCTCGAACACCAGGTCGTCTTCGTGCGCTTCGAGCAGCGCGGCGGCAAACTTGGCCATCTTGCTCTTGACCTTGCCGGCGGCCATGTGGAGCGCCGCGCCGCCGACGGCCTGCGAGCGGCTGCCGAAGGTGCCGATGCCCTGCTTCACCACGCCGGTGTCGCCGTGCAGGATGGTGACGTGTTCGAACGGCACGCTGAACTGATCGGCCAGCATCTGCGCGAACGTGGTCTCGTTGCCCTGGCCGTGCGGTGAGGCGCCGGTCATGGCAGTGATGCGGCCGTCGCGCTCGATGGTCACCTGCGCGTGCTCCCAGCCGCCGGTCGGCAGCGACGCCGACGGGCCGATGCCGCACACCTCGACGTACATCGAGAGTCCGAGTCCGACGAGGCGCCCTTCGGCCTTGGCCTTGTCGCGATCCTTCTTGAGCTGTTCCCAGCCGGCGTTCTTCAGCGCGCGATCGAGCGCTTTTTCGTAGTCGCCCGAGTCGTACACGGCGCCCATCTGGGTGTGGAACGGGAATGCGTTGGCCGGAATGAAGTTCTTGCGCTTGACCTCGGCCGGATCCATCTTCAGCTCGCGCGCCAGCATGTCCATGGCGCGTTCCACGAAGTAGGTCGCCTCGGGGCGCCCGGCGCCGCGATAGGCGTCGGTGGGCGTCTTGTTGGTGAACACCTCGGTCAGCGTGACGCGGATGGCCGGTATCGCGTAGGTGGCGTTGGCCATCAACATCGTCAGCGTCGGGATGGCCGCCGTGAGCAGCATATTGTAGGCGCCGATGTCGGCGATGAGCCGCATCTTCAACCCCAGCACGGTGCCGTCACGCCGGGCCGCGAGGTCGATGTAGCCGAGGATGTCGCGCCCGTGAATCGTGGCGACGAACGCTTCGGACCGGTCCTCGATCCACTTGAGCGGCATCTCGAGCTTCTTCGAGAGCCCCGCCACCACGTATTCCTCGGCGTAGATGTTGATCTTGGCGCCGAAGCCGCCGCCTACTTCCGGCGCAATCGCGCGCACCTCGTTCTCGCCCATGCCGTTCATCATCGCGATGAACGTGCGCAGGATGTGCGGGTTCTGGGTGGACGACCAGATGGTCATCGTGCCCTTGCCGGCTTCGTAGTGTGCCACCACGCCCCGCGGTTCCATCGCGCTCGGCGCCAGGCGCTGGTTCATCATCCGCTGCGAGATGACGATCTCGGCGTCCTTGAACGCCTTCTCGATGGCGCTGTCGTCCACCTTCGAGCCGTCGGGCGCCACGCCGGTGCCGCCGGGAATCGGTCCGATCGCGACGTTGTTCTTGAACTGCTCGTGGATCACCGTCGGCTTGCCCTCGAGCGCGGCCTCGGGATCGACCACCGCGGGCAGCACGTCGTACTGAACCGTAATCGCGTCCACCGCGTCGCGCGCGACGTAGCGGTCCCTGGCCACCACCACCGCCACCGCCTCGCCGCCGAAACGGACGACATCCACGGCAACAACACGGTGCTCCGGCGAGGGGAACGGCGTCCCGATCGGCATCGGCTTCACGAACTCGGCAATCTGCTTGCCGGTGAAGACCGCTTCCACGCCTTCTATCGCCTCGGCGGCCTTGGTGTCGATCGACACGATGCGGCCGTGCGCGACGTCGCTGCGCTTGAAAGCCACCCACTGCATGCCGGCGATTTTCAGGTCGTCGACATAGGTGCCCTTGCCCTGGATGAGGCGCGGGTCCTCGCGGCGCTTGACGCGCGTGCCCACGAGCTTCGGCAGAACGGGAGATGTCGCCATGGTCTACCTCTTGGCCGCGGCGAACTGAATCGCGTTGACGATGTGCTGGTAGCCGGTGCAGCGGCAGAAGTTCCCGCTGATGCCCTCGCGGATCTGCGTCTCGGTGGGCTTGGGCGTGTCGTTGAGCAGGTTGGCGGCCGACATGATCATGCCGGGGGTGCAGTAGCCGCACTGCAGACCGTGCTCCTCCCAGAACCCTTCCTGCAGCGGGTGCAGCTGCCCGTCCTTGGCCAGCCCTTCGATGGTGGTCACCGCCGAGCCGTCGGCCTGGACCGCAAAAATGGTGCACGACTTGGCGCTGCGGCCGTCTATGAGCACGGTGCAGGCGCCGCACTGGCTGGTGTCGCAGCCGACGTGCGTGCCGGTGAGGTTGAGGTTTTCGCGCAGGAAGTGGACGAGCAAAGTGCGCGGCTCGACGTCGGCCGTGCGCACCTTGCCGTTGACGGTAACGGACACCTTGGCCATGGGCCCTCCGAAGCCTCATAGCCTACATCAGGCCCAAGGCCCAAGGTCTACGGACGTGCTCCGATCGTCACCTGCACGTCCGTCGGCGAACCTCCGCGGAGGAGCTGCAGCGTCGCCGTCTGGCCGACGCGCGAGCCGGTCAGCAGATCGAGCAGATCTTCGGGCGACGCCACCGGGGCACCGTCGAGCGCGAGGACTACGTCGCCGATGAGCACGCCTGCCTTGGCTGCCGGACCGTCCGGCGCCACGCTGCTGACGAGCAGGCCGCCTTCACGACCATTGGCCGCGGCCTGCCCCTCGGGGAATCGAATCGGCTGGCCGACGATGCCAAGGTAGCCGCGCGCCGAGCCGCCGTGCTCGAGGACGTGCGCCGCGGTCTTCCAGACGATGGCGGCGGGAATCACGACGCCAAAGCCGCGGATGGCTGCGGCAGTGGTCATCCCGATGAGCGCCCCGCTTGCATCGAGGAAGGCGCCACCCGAGAAGCCGTCGTGCATCGGTGCGGTGGTGCGGATCACCTGGTCGATCGCGCGGCGCCGCCCGGTGGGCAGCGGTCCGCCGATCACCGCCACGATGCCGGCGCTGGCGGTCACGGCGTTGCTCCAGGAGCGCGCCACCGCGAGGGCGACGTGGCCGACGCGCACCGTCGTCGCCGACGGGGTGAACGGCGCCGCCGTCAGGCCTGGCACCTTGAGGACCGCCAGGCTCGTGGCCGGATCCCATCCGGCGAGCGTCGCATCGAGCGTGTCGCCCGCGTGGGTGCGCACGCGAAGCCCGTCTTCGCGCCCCACGGCGCGCATGGTGGTGACGACGATGCCGTCGGCGTAGACGAGACCGCTGGCCGGCCGGCGGCGCCCGTGGACCTGCACCACCGACGGTGCGGCGTTGGCCACCGCGTCGGCGAGTTCGTTGGAGAGTTCGGTAATCATGCGCCCATGCTACGGGCGATGCTGGACCCTTACATCGCCCACATGGGCAGGTGGGCCAATCAGGTCAGGTAGGTCGGGTAGGTCTGGTAGGTCGGGTGGGGAGAACGCTTGTCTTCCCTACCTGACCCAGCGCTAGGCGCGGTTCATCATCATCGTCGCCACGGCGCCGAAGAACTCGCGCAGGAACTCGGTGACGTCGGGGGGGAGCCTGGCTTCATCGAGGGCACGGCCCATCAGCTCCATCCAGCGGTCGCGCGCCTCGGGGCCGATCGGAAAGGGGGCGTGGCGCATGCGCAGGCGCGGGTGGCCCCGTTGCTCGATGTAGCGCGGCGGTCCGCCGAAGCGGCCCACCAGGAAGTCGCGCAGCCGCTGCTCCGCGGCCGCAAGCTCGCCCGCGGGATACATGGGTCCGAGGATGTCGTCGGTGGGGACCTGGCGGTAGAAGAGCCCGACGAGGCGCTCGAAGCCTTCCTCGCCGATGGTGGCGTAGATTTGTGCGTCGTCCAAGACCACGATCGTAGCGTCAAACATGCATATGCGAACAGCACTCGCCCTCGTCCTCGTCTGCCTGGTGAGCGCGGTCCGGCTGCGCGCAGAGGATCCGCACCCGGATTTCACCGGCTCGTGGATCGTCGAGAGCGTGGCGGCGGCGGGCGGCGGGCGCGTCACTATCGAAACGACGCTCGATACGCCGTTTGGTAAACGCAGCATCACGGCCACCCTCACCAGGCGGGAGGGCTAGTCAGGCACACGGATTGAATGCCCTCGGGCATGGTTTCACAGCAAGTTGGACTGTGGATCGACCCGACCCGGGCGGTGATCGTCTTTGCCCAGAGCCTCACGGCTCACCTCGTGGAGTCGCGGCGTCTCAGCGCCGCGCGGTTTTACGACCACGTCATCCACGCGCTTGGCCCGCCGGGCCCGGTGTTGATCATGGGCCCCGACGACACCAAGTCCGAGCTGTGTGAGCGGCTCGCGCTGTCATCCCGCCTCAAGGGCTGGGTCGTGACGCTCGAGCAATCGTGGAGTACGCGCGACCGGGAGATCCTCGCCGAGCTCGCCGGACGCCTGCAGCCGGAGTAAGGTTCGCTTTCACCGCCGGTTCGTTCTTACACGACGGCCGAGGTTCGTACGGCCGCGTTTACCTCGCGTTGAACTCGATGAACTGCGTGGATCGGCCGCCCATGAAGAGCCGGGCCCGCGCCCCCGCCCGCTTGTCGCTGCCTTCACCGGTCTCGATGCCCATCACCTGCGGATACCACGAGCCGCCGTCCACGATCTTGATCGGCGTCGTCCAGGCGGCCGGGTCGTGGAGCCGGCTGGCAAACGACGCGTAGATCCCCTCCTGCGTGAACCCCTCATCCTTGGTGCGGTTGAGCAGCATGACGTAGAGCTGCAACGAGACGTTCCAGTGCACTGAGGCGCCCCAGAAGGCGTCGTCGCGAGGGTCGTCGTCGTGCCAGGGCTGCGTCACCGGCACGAGCGGCGTGCCGAACGAGTAGATCCAAGTCGTCTGCGGGTTGCCCGCGTCGTCTTCGGACGTCACGCGCGTCGGCGGCAGCCAGGCGCCGTCGTTGAACACCATCACCTTGCCCGCCGGCCCGTCGCGATCGGCCCAGGCCAGGCGCGCAATCGCCACGCCCTGCGCGGGCGCGTAGCGCGAGTACTGACTGAAATAGAGATACAGGTCCTTCGAGTCGCGATCGAGCACCGCGCTCACATCGCCGACGCCGCCGACGAAATACTGGTTCGGCGTGGCGCAGTCGTGCCATCCGGGCGGCGCCTCGAGGATGATGCCGAGGTCTTCCCATGTCTCGCCGCGGTCGCGCGAGCGCGCGGCTCCGATGCGGGGCAGCGTGAGGGTCGGACGGTCGCACAGCGTGGCCGGCACTTCGTTGTGGTAGTAGCCGTACCAGGTGCCGCCGTCGTCCACGACCACCGACTCCATCCAGACGCCGTGGCCCGGATGGGTGATGAACTCGACGGGCGCCGCCGGCCCGAGGCGTGCGAGGCGGCGGCCGCTCGCAAGACTTGGCTGACCGGCCGTGGATGTCACGACCTGCAGCGTTTCCACGCCGTCCACCAGGTCCCACACGGCGGGGCTGTTCGAATCGACGCCGCCGGTGAGGCTGATGGCTGGCGCCGGCGCCAGCGTGATCGACGGGACGGCGGCGGTTTGCGCGCCGGCCGGACACGCGGTGCCGAGGACGGCGGCGACAACAAGAGTACAGAGCGTCCTGTGAAGTGATCGCGCGATGTACGTGACAAGGGACAACCGGAGACGGATCGGGGCCATTGACGCCCCACACAGCAAACCGCCCGCCGGTTGGCCCGGCGGGCGGTCATCGCTGCGTAAAGAGTTTGTTAAGAATTCGGGATCGTTAGAACTCGAACTGGGCGCTCAGCTTGATGAGACGTGGATCGAGGATCGAGAGCGGATACTGCCAGTTCCCGCCGTATGCCCCGTTGATGGTGAGGAACGTGTTGGCGTTCATCGCGTTGGCGAGATCGAAGTTCAGCGACGTCCGCGTGCGTCCGAAACGGAGAATCTTGGCCACGCGGAAGTCGAGCTGATTGATGTGCTCGGCGTACTGCGTACCGGGCAGGAGCACGTTCACGAAGCGGAATCCCCCCGAGAGCGGGAGCGGGCCGGCGGTGGTCTGCCCTGACGTTACGGCGTAGTTGGCCTGCACCTCCGGGCCGGCCGTCGACTGGAACGTCGCCGCGAACTGCACGTCGATCTTCGGCACCAGGTAGGTGCCGAGGAACTTGTATTGCGTGAGGAAGTTCGTGTCCACGTGACAGTTTCGTGCCGGCACGGCATTCAGGCCGGGCACCGTGATCTCCGGCAGCTTGTCCCTCAGGTCGCAGTTGTCGGTGCTGGTCCGGCCCGTGCTCAACCCGCCTTGCAGCACGGTGCCCGCACTGGGGCGGGCGCTGATCGTCAGGTCGAAGCCGTTCCAATGCTCGATCTGCTTGCCGAAGGTGTCGGCGAACGTCGTGTAGTTGTCCACGGCGCCGATCTTGTTGGGATTCACTTCGTAGAGTCCGTCAATCACCAGACCGCTTTGTGGCAACCGGGAATCGACCGGAGCCGTGATGCGGTAGGTGGTGAAGTCGCCGGGGCCGACGGCGCGATTGTCCACGACGGTGAAGTTGCCGTACCAGCGCCGGAAGTAGCCAAAGTCCACGGAGACGCGCGGCAGGACCTCCTGTTGAATGCTCGCCGAGAACTCCGCGTTCCAGGGCCGGTTGCCCCAGCCCTTGATGGTCTGTGGATCGATAGCTGCGCTGGGGCGGAGCTGACCGAACAGCGCATTGGTCGACGCGCCGCAATCGCCGTTGGCGGCCGGATTGTTCAAGTCGCATTGCGGCGTGTAGTAGCGCGGATCCGATGGCGGGAGCGTGGGCGTCCACGTCCGGCTGGTCGTGGTCGAGAGCAGCGAAATCGGGTTGCCGGCGCCGGGACTGAGCCCCAGCATGTACTTCCCGTAGCTGCTCTTCAGCGACGTCTTGCCGTTGCCGAAGAGATCGTAGGCGACGCCGAGACGCGGCGTGATGTCCTTCAGGCTCGCGTAGGTCGAGGCCGGAATCACGACGTTGCGATTCGGCACGAACGAGGCCGGGCCGAGCGCTTGATCGGGAAAGCCGTTCGAGAAGTAGTCGAAGCGAAGACCGGCATTGACGGTGGCGCGCTTGAACGTCCACCGGTCCTGCGCGTAGATGCCGAGCTCGGCGTTCAGGCGGCTGTGCGTCGTGAACGGCAGCGCGTGCTGCTCGAGCGAGATCGGCACACCTTTGCTGAACTTGTAGAAGAGCCCGTACTCGTTGTCGCGTTGCGTCGTTTCCGTGTTGCCCCAGTCGTCCTGTACCCCGATCTTCATGGCGTGGGCGCCGGTCACGTAGGTGACAGAGGCCTGCATCTGCTGGATGAACGGCGCGTTCTGCGTGCCGAAGTAGGGCCCCGCACCGAAGATGGGTCCGCAACAGTAGCCCTTGGTGCGGTAGAGGAAGTTGGTGGAGGTCTCGAGCACCCCGATCGAGCGTCGCCAGGGATCGCCCTCGTCGGGAAACTTGTCGACGAACCCTTCCGCATGGTTGGCCCACCGGGCGTCCAGTAGCAGCCGGCTGGTCACCGGCGACGTCCACGACGCGGTCGTGAACGACTCGTGGTTGAACTGCCAGTCCGGATACACCTCGGGCGCGAGGTTGTTGGCCAGCGCCAGGATCCAGTGGCGCTTCTGGGGCTCGGCCGAGAAACCGAACTTGTTTCGCGGCGTGGCCTGGAGGGTCAGTCGGATGCCGCCGCTCGGCTTCACGGTCAGGATGCTCTCGGCCGGCTTGGACGGGTCGGCCTCGTAGGTCCACTTCGTGAGGTCGCCGCCATTCTTGTTGAGGAACGCGCCGGCCGGATTGTTCGAGCTCTCCTGCCAGCGCATGGAGCCGTAGAACCAGAGCTTGTCCTTGAACACCGGGCCGCCGATCGCCGGATTGATGTCGTACACGCGTTTCAGCTTGTTGGGGGAGCCGAGCCCCTTGGCCTTCAGTTCGTCGGTGTAGTTGCTGCTCTGGAGCGACCTGGTGGCGCCGTTGACGAAGAACGAGCCGGAGAAACGGTTGCCGCCCTCCTTCGGGATCACGTTGATGCCCAGCCCGCCGCCAATCGAGTCCGCACCACCCGACGAGTAGTCGAGGGCCACCTCGGCCGCCATGCTCATGTCGGGCACGTAGTTGCTGGCCCAGGCCGAGGCCAGCAGGTTGCGCGAGGTCAGCCCGTTGACCATCAGCCGCTGGTCGCCAGTGCGGCTGCCGTGAATCGAGAACGCCTGGATCTGCATGGATTTCGTCCCGCCGACGTCGTTGGCGGGCCCGACCGCGCCGGGCAGCAGCGTCGCCATGGTGTATTGGCTGCGCGAGGTGGGCAGCGCCTCGACGACTTCGGCCGAGATGACGTTGCTGCGGCGGCTGTTCTGCACGTCGACCGTCGGCGCCTCGGCGGTCACCGTCAGGGCTTCCGACACCGCGCCGAGAGGCAGGTCGGCATTGACGCTCGCGGCGAACGAGCCGGAGAGCTCGATGCCCTCGCGCCGCACCGGCCTGAACCCGGCCAGGGTGAAGGTCACCGTGTACGCGCCGGGACGCAGGTCGATGATCTTGTATTGCCCCGATTGATCGGTGGTGACGGACCGAGCCTTTTCGATCAGGGCAGGACTCGACGCTTCCACCGTGACGCCAGGGAGGACGGCGCCCGACGAGTCTTTGACCACACCGCCGATGGACGCCTGCGCGTAGGCGAGCGCAGGCATGAGCAGGAACAGGACGCCCGAGAGGAACAGCCGTTGGACTCGTCGCATGCGTTCTTCTCCCTGAGGAATATTTTTCGTTCCTCGTAGAAAACAAGAGCACGACCGGAGCAAGTCACCAAGGGTTCCGAGGTAGGGGCGGACCTTAACACATCTGATCGGAGCGAGTAGGTACCCAAAACAGGGGAGACGTCGTGTTTCGGAGCTCGACCTTTCATGAGACTCCGCGAGCTCGTCAGGCGTGCGCGTCGTCGATCGGATCGACGCGCACGTCGACGTCTACGAGCTGGTGGCCGCCGCCGAGCGCAATGCCCTTCACCGGCGTGACGTCGCCGTAGTCGCGTCCCCACCCGAGAGTGACGTGACCGGTGCCGGGGCGCAGGTCGTTGGTCGGATCGATGTCGAGCCAGCCGCTCCCGGGAAGGTACACCGACACCCACGCGTGCGAGGCTTCGGCGCCCTGATAGTCGGCGCCGCTGCGCAGATAGCCGGACACGTAGCGCGCGGACAGGTGCAGCGAACGCAGCGCACCGATCATCACGTGCGAGAAATCCTGGCAGACGCCGCGCCCGGCCTTGAGCGTCTCGAGCAGCGGCGTGTCGATGCTGGTGGCGTTCGGCTCGTAGGTGAACTCGGAGTGAATCCGATGGGCCAGATCGTCGATCCCCTCGAGCACGCCGCGGCCCGCCGGAAAGCTCTTGCGCCCGTAGGCGGCGAGCTCGGGGCCCGCGATCACGAACGGCGAGTCGAACACGTACTCGAAGGCCTCGAGCGTCTCGGGACGCGTGTGGGCGGCGAGCTCGTCGCGCACCGCTTCCCACGGGGTGTCGGTCGCCGGTGGCGCCGGCCGCGGCTCCACGTCCACGGTGCTCGTGGACACGATCGTGAAGCGGTCGTGGCTCTCGAGAATGGTGAAGGTGGTGACGTCGTTCCCGAAGTAGTCCTTGTGCGCCTCGACCGCCGCGGGCTCGGGCGTGGCCTGGATGCGCGACTCGAGGAGCGCCTGCCACGGCAGCGCGCGCGGCGTCAGCCGCACTTCGCTCTGGCACTGCGACACGACGGCGTCGTAGCGATAGCGCGTCGAGTGCGTGGCTTTGTATCTCATGACAGACCTTTCGAGCCCTCCGCCTCAGAATGACTTCAGCCGGGACGATGCCGAGTGGCTCAGGTAGCGGGCGGTGATCGCCTCCGACAGATCGGTGACGCCGTTGCGCACCGTGTGCAGGTGCGCTTCGAGGGCCAGCCGCTGGCCGTTGGCGTCGCGACGCTTGATGTCGTCCATGTTGGCCTCGCGGAGCAGCTGGCGCAGACGCTTGGCCAGCGTGTACTCCGCCGGTGGCGACGCCTCGGCCTGGCGCCGGGGCAAGCTGTGCACGCCGTCGAGGAGCGCCGTGGCCTGAAACGCTACCGAGCGCGGGTTGGTCTCGTCGGCGAGCAGCAGCTCCAGTACGTAGCGCGTGCGGATGGCGGCCAGGTAGCGCGAGCGGTAGGTCGTCGAGCTGTCGGCGATCTGCAGCAGCACTTCGAGGCAGGCGTCGTCGGGAAACGGCGCCAGGGCCACCCCCACCCGTAGCAGCTCGATCATCTGCAGCGCGCGTTCCATGCGGCGGCCGAGGCCGAGAAAACGCCAGCCGTAGCCGCGCGTCGGGTTCTCGGCCAGGAGCCCCGCAAACGCCGACAGCATGATGACCACGTCGTCGAGCGCGGCGAGGGCGGCCAGAAACCGCCGGTCGTGGTTCGTCGGTGGCGCCGCCGACAGCTGCGTCGAGAGCTGCTGCAGCACCCGCCAGGTGTCCGGCGACAGGCGTTCCTTCACCTCCCAGCTCAAACGCCGCACGTGGCGCAGGTTGCCGCCGATGCTGGCGATGTGGCGGGTGTCGAAGACCATGTCGGCGACGAGGCGCTGCAGGTTCCACCACTGCCGCGCCACCGTCGCGTGCCGAGACTGGGTGGGCAGCAGATCCAGCCCGCGCAGGTAGTGCAGAACCGTGTCCACCGACGCGTGCCGCCCCTGGTGCGCGTCCCCCGACAGCGCCGGCAGCAGCACGCGGAACAGGCGGGCATTGGCTTCGAGCCGCTCGGCATAGCGTCCCAGCCAGAACAGGTTGTCGGCCATGCGGCTCGAGAGCTCCGTGGAGCTCGTGAATCCCGGCGCCGGCGACGGTTCCAGCTCGTACGCCGTGTCGTCGGCGCCGCCGATCACCCAGGTGTCCTTGCTGCCGCCGCCCGCCTGCATCGACACCACGAGCGACTGCTGGCCGGTGGCGACGCGCGTCAGACCGCCCGGAAGCACCGCGTACGACGTGCCGTCCCAGGCGGCGATCACCCGCAGCACGACATGACGAGCCTCGAGGCCGCGGTGCGTGTGCACCGGCGCGCTCGAGAGATCCACCTGCTCCTGGGCGACGAAGCGGGCCGGATGCGCCGCGATGCGCGCGGCCAGGGCGCGCCGGTTGTCGGCCGACATGGTGGCCGGAAACTCGGCGTGCTGGCCAAAGCGGGGGAACGCCGGCTTGATGACCAGCGTGCCGAGGTGTTCGAGCACCTCGCGCCGCGGCTCCTCCTGCCCGCACCACCAGGTGGCCACCGACGGCATGCGCATGTCCTCGCCGAGCACGTGACGGCACAGCCCGGGCAGGAACGCCATGAGCGCCGGCGTCTCGACCAGACCGCTCCCCAGAGCGTTGGCGATGAACACCGTGCCGGCGCGCGCCGCCTGCACCAGGCCGGGCACGCCCAGGAGCGAGTCGCCGCGCAGCTCCAGCGGATCGCAGAACTCGTCGTCGAGGCGCCGCAGAATGACGTCCACCGGGTTGAGGCCGGCCAGCGTCTTGAGGAACACGCGGCCGTCGCGCACGGTGAGGTCGCCGCCGCCGACGAGAGGAAAGTCCCACTGCCGCGCGAAGAAGGAGTGCTCGAAGTAGGTCTCGCTGTTGGGGCCGGCCGACATCACGACCACGCGCGGGTTGGCGGGCCGCTTGGGGGCCAGCGCCAGCAGCGCCTTGATCGTCACTTCGAAGAAGTCGGTGAGCGGGCGCACGCGGCACTGGTCGAGCATCGCCGGCAGCGTCCGGCCGCTCACCAGCCGGTTCTCGAGCGCGTAGCCGGCACCTGACGGCGCCTGCGTGCGATCGGAAATCACCCACCACGTGCCGTTGGGGGCGCGCGCGATGTCCACCGCATAGTTCTGCAGGAAGACGCCGCTCGTCGGCGCGATCCCATGGCAGGCGCGGAGGAAGCCGGGGTTGTCGAAGACGAGCTCCGGGGGGATGTGGCCGTCGCGCACCAGGCGATGGCTGCCATAGAGATCGGCGAGCACGGCGTTGAGCAGCGTGGCGCGCTGGATGACCGCGCGCTCGATGTGCGTCCACTCGTGTCCGTCGATGGCCAGCGGCACGAGGTCCATCGGCCACGGGCGCGCGCTGCCGAGCGGATCGCCGTAGACGTTGTAGGTGACGCCGTTGGCGCGAATCAGCTGCTGGCCGAATTCCCAGCGGCGCGAGAACTCCGGCATGCCCATGCGGCGCATGGCGGCGGCCAGACGCATCCAGTGCGGGCGCGGGCGCCCCGACGGATCGAGCGCCTCGTCCCAGTGGCCCGCCTCCGGCGGCCGGTAGTGCCAGTCCGCCGTGCGGCGCGATGGACGCGCCGGGGAGGTGTCGCTCACGCGGGGTGTTCCACCTTCGCCCTTCGGGCTTCGGCGGACAGGCGCCGCAGGTCGAGCGTGGAGGGAAACTCGCGGTTCTCGTGCATCACGAGGGTCAGCGGCGCGCCGGGCGTGTGGCCGAATCCGAAGAACCGGGCCCGCCGCCGCGCTTCCGCCTCGTTCGAGTTTACAGGAAGGGTCGCGTAGTTCCGCCCGCCGGGATGGGCGACGTGGTAGGTGCAGCCGCCGATGGCGCGGCCGGCCGCGAGGTCCACGACGTCGACCACGAGCGGCGTATGCACCGGAATCGTCGGGTGCAGGCACCGTGGCGGCTGCCAGGCGCGGTAGCGCACGCCGCAGACGAACTCGCCCTCGGTGCCGGTGGGCTGGAGCGGCAGCTGCACACCGTTGCACGCCACCGTGACGCGTTCGGGCTCGAGCCCACGCACGTGCACCTGCAGCCGCTCGACCGACGAATCCACGTAGCGCGCGGTGCCGCCGGCCCCCGGTTCCTCGCCGAGCACGTTCCACGGTTCGATCCCCTGGCGCAGCTCCACGTCGACGCCGTCGTAGACCACGCGACCGTAGACCGGAAAGCGGAACTCCCCATGCGGTGCGAACCATGCCCTGTCGATCGGGTAGCCGGCGCGGTGCAGATCGGCGATGACGGCCGCGAAGTCGCGTTCGACGTAATAGGGCAGCAGGAAACGATCGTGCAGCCGCGTGCCCCAGCGGATCGGCGCGGTCTCGTACGGCGCGCGCCAGAACCACGCCAGCAGCGTGCGTACGAGGAGCTGCTGCGCCAGGCTCATGCGGGCGTGCGGCGGCATCTCGAACGCGCGCATCTCCACCAGCCCCAGGCGCCCCGTCGCGCTGTCGGGCGAGTACAGCTTGTCGATGCAGAACTCGGCCCGGTGCGTGTTGCCGGTCACGTCCACGAGCAGGTTGCGGAAGATACGGTCCACCAGCCACGGCGGGACGTAGGGCGCGGCCGCGTCGACGCCGATCGTCTGCATCGCGATCTCGAGCTCGTACACGGCGTCGGGGCGCGTCTCGTCCACGCGGGGCGCCTGGCTGGTGGGGCCGATGAACACGCCGGAGAAGAGATACGAGAGCGACGGGTGGTTCAGCCAGTAGGCGAGGAAGCTCTTGAGGAGATCCGGCCGCCGGAGGAACGGGCTGTCCTCGGGCGTAGGCCCGCCGAGCACGACGTGGTTGCCGCCGCCGGTCCCGGTGTGACGCCCGTCGAGCATGAACTTCTCGGTGCCGAGGCGGCTGGCGCGCGCCTGTTCGTAAAGCGTCGTCGTCGTCGCCACGAGCTCGCGCCAGCTTCCCGCCGGGTGGATGTTGACCTCGATGACGCCAGGGTCCGGCGTCACTTTGATCTGCCGCAGCCGCGGGTCGTAGGGCGGGGGATATCCCTCGACGAGCACCGGCATCGCCAGCGCCGCCGCGGTGTCCTCGATGGCGGTGACGAGCTCCACGTAGTCGGCCGCCGACCGCACCGGCGGCAGGAACGCCCACAGCGTGCCCTGCCGCGCCTCGACGCTGAGCGCGGTGCGTACCTGGGGCGCGCCGGACGCATGCGGATCCTGCAGCTCCTGTTCCTGCACCGGCTGGCGCAGGTCGCGGGCGCCGCTCGCATCCGTCATGACCCGCCGCTGACCACGACCGGCGTGCACCCGTGCCGGCTGTGCCGTCGCCCCAGGACCGAACGGCTCGCGCGGGGCCATCGGATCCATCGGCACCACCTCGAACGCCGGCCCGGCGGGCAGGCTGTGGAGCGGCAGGCGGAAGCCCACCGGCGAGTCGCCCGGCACCAGAAAGAGGTGCCGCCCGCGCAGCATCCAGAGCCCCGACTGCCAGGTGGGCCCGTCCTTGGCCTGTACGCGCACGAGCGGCAGCACAAAACCGGTAGGCGTGCCCAGCCCGCGGCTGAACACGCGGCGGAGCCGCTCGCGTTCTTCGGGATTGTCGAGGTCGTTGTGCTCGGGATCGACGTCGATCGGAAGCTCCCGCTCCTTGTGGACGTAGGCCAGCGGATCCTCGTAAGCCGCAATCACGTGCGCGCGCCCCACGCCCAGCCGTTCGGCGAGCGCCTCGGCGAACTCGCGCGCGTCGTCGGTGCCGAACCCGTCGTCCCGATCCGGATCGCCCACGAGCGTCGGATCGCGCCACAGCGGCACGCCGTCGTCGCGCCAGTAGCAGGTGAACGCCCAGCGGGGGAGCGACTCGCCGGGATACCACTTGCCCTGCCCGAAGTGCAGCAGGCTCCCGGGCGCGAACGCGTCGCGCAGGCGGCCGAGCAGCGCCGTGCCGAGGCGCCGCTTGGCCGGGCCCATGGCGGCGGTGTTCCACTCCTCGCCGTCCATGTCGTCGATCGACACGAAGGTGGGCTCGCCCCCCATCGTCAGCCGTACGTCGGCGGCCTCGAGCTCGCGGTCCACGCGATCGCCGAGCGCGAGTACCGCGTCCCACTGGGCATCGCTGTACGGTTTGGTGACACGCGGGTCCTCGTGCACGCGCGCCACCGACATCTCGTGGTGGAACTCGACGGTGCACGGGCTGACGAGCCCCGACACCGGTGCCGCCGACTCGGGGCTCGGCGTCGCCGCCAGCGGGATGTGCCCTTCGCCGGCCAGCAGACCCGACGTCGGGTCGAGCCCCACCCAGCCCGCCCCCGGCAGATACACCTCGGCCCAGGCGTGAAGATCGGTGAAGTCCGCGGCCGGCCCGGCCGGGCCGTCGAGCGGCTTCTGGTCCGCGGTGAGCTGAATCAGGTAGCCCGATACGAACCGCGTGGCGAAGCCCAGATGCCGCAGCGTCTCGACCAGCAGCCACGACGTGTCGCGGCAGGACCCGGACGCGAGCCCGAGCGTCTCCTCGCTGGTCTGCACGCCCGGCTCCATGCGAATCAGGTAGCGGACCTCGTGCTGCAGCCGGTGATTGAGCTCGACGAGAAAGGTGATCGTCTGCGTGCGCTGGCGCGGAATCGACTCGAGGAAGGCCTGGAGCCGCGGCCCTGCCGGCGGCACTTCGAGGAACGGCGCCAGCTCGCGCCGCTGCAGATCGTCGTAGGCAAAGGGATAGTGCTCGGCGTGCGGCTCGAGGAAGAAGTCGAACGGGTTGAGCACGGTCATCTCGGCCACGAGATCGACTTCGAGCGAGAAGGCCGTCGTGGGGCTCGGGAACACCACGCGGGCGAGAAAGTTGCCCTGCGGATCCTGCTGCCAGTTGATGAAGTGCTCCTGCGGCTCGATGCGCAGCGAGTAGCCGGTCACCGGCGTGCGGCTGTGCGGCGCCGGGCGCAGGCGGATCGCCTGTGGTGAGAGCGTCACCGGCCGGTCGTACTGGTAGACGGTCTTGTGATGCAGCGCAACCCGGATCATGGCACGTGGTTGCAGGCGGTCAGGCCTGCCTTGACGATCATGTATTCGAACCCTGAGTCTGCGTCTGCGACTGCGAGGCGACGGCTGGCGTGGTGCGGACGGCGAAGTCGTCGCGCAGGCCGCTGTCGATGGCGTTCATCTTGATCTGCAGCCGGTCGAGGTATTCGTGCAGGCCGCTGCGGATGACGGTCTCCACCGACGTGAAGTCGAGCTCGGCGCGGAGCTGGCCCATGAGCTGTTCCGAGCGGTAGCGGAAGGCGCCGATCGGCGTGCCGGTGACCGACTGCAGCGACTCGCTGGCGCTTTTGATGCAGAAGCGCACGGCGCGCGGGAACTCGTGGTCCATCACCAGGAAGTCCACGACGTCCGACGGGGCGATGCGCCCGTACTTCTTGCGGTACATCTCGAAGCCGCTCACCGACTTGAGCACCGCCGACCAGTGAATGTCGTCGTACGGTGTGCCCACGTCGCGCAGCGACGGCAGCAGCATGAAGTACTTCACGTCGAGGATGCGCGAGGTCTTGTCGGCGCGCTCGAGCATGCGGCCGAGGCGCATGAAGTGCCACGCCTCGTTGTGCGACATGGTCGCGTCGGTGACGCCCTCGAAGAGGTGGCAGCCCATGCGGATCTCGCGGAAGGCGTCGAGCATCCGTTCGGGCTCCGGCAGCGAGCGCTGGGTCTGGATCTGCAGGTACATGCTGTTGACCTGCGCCCACATCTCCGAGGAGATCGTCTCGCGCACCGAGCGCGCGTTCTCGCGCGCGTAGCGCAGGCACGACGCGATCGAATTTGGATTGTCAGCGTGGTAGGCCAGCCACTCGATCACCCGGGCCTGCGTGGCGAGGCCGAAGCGCTCCTTGAACACCTCGGCGTCGCCGCTCGTGTCGATGAGCGGCTGCCACTGCTGCGACGGCGCCAGCGGCAGATCGATCTGCAGGTTGAGATTGACGCCGATGAAGCGCGCCACGTTCTCGGCGCGCTCGATGTAGCGCGCCATCCAGTAGACCGAGTCCGCGACGCGGCTGAGGAGCGGAAGCGGCTCACCCCGCATGGCCAGCTGCCTCGAGCACCCAGGTGTCCTTGCTGCCACCGCCCTGCGACGAGTTGACCACCAGCGATCCGCGGCGCAGCGCCACGCGGGTGAGCCCGCCGGGCACCACGCGGATCTCGTCGCCGTAGAGGATGTAGGGCCGCAGGTCCACGTGCCGGCCTTCGAGCTGGTTGCCAACGAGGGTCGGCACCCTGGACAGGCCAAGCGTCGGCTGCGCGATGTAGTTTCGCGGGTTCGCGGTGATCTTGGCGGCGAACGCCTCGCGCTCGGCCGCCGTCGAGTGCGGCCCTACGAGCATGCCGTAGCCGCCCGCCTCGTTGGCCGCCTTCACGACCAGCGTGTCGAGGTTCTGCAGCACGTGCTGGCGGTCGGTGTCGCGCCAGCACAGAAAGGTGGGGACGTTGTCGATGATCGGGTCCTCGCCCTCGTAGTAGCGGATCATCTCCGGCACGTAGGCGTACATCACCTTGTCGTCGGCCACACCGTTGCCCGGCGCGTTGGCCAGCGACACCTTGCCGGCGCGATACGCCGAAACGAGGCCCGGCACGCCGAGCAGCGAGTCCTTGCGGAACGTCTCGGGATCCAGGAAGTCGTCGTCGATGCGGCGGTAGATGACGTGGACGCGGCGCAGCCCCTTGGTGGTGCGCATCCACACCGCGTGGTCCTCCACCACGAGATCGCGCCCCTCGACCAGCGGGATGCCCATCTTCTGCGCCAGGTAGCTGTGCTCGAAGTAGGCCGAGTTGTACATCCCCGGCGTGAGCAGCACGACGACCGGTTTGGTGGTGACACCAGGCGGCGCGATCGACTCGAGCGTGTCGAGCAGCAGGCTGGGGTACTCGGCGACGGTGCGGACGCGCAGCCCCTCGAACACCTGCGGAAACGTGCGCTTCATCAGGTCGCGGTTCTCGAGCATGTACGACACGCCCGAGGGCACGCGCAGATTGTCCTCGAGCACGTAGATTCGCCCGTCGGAGTGGCGGACCAGATCGCTCCCGGTGATGTGGCACCACACGCCCTTGGGCGGGTGGATGCCGAGGCACTGCGGGCGGTAGAACGCCGCCGAGCGGACGATCTCCTCGGGGATGACGCCGTCCTTGATGATCTTCTGGTCGTGGTAGATGTCGTTGATGAACTGGTTCAGCGCGTGGATGCGCTGCTTTAGCCCTCGCTCGATCCAGTCCCATTCCTTTGCGGTGACGATCCGCGGCACCAGGTCGAAGGGGAACGGCCGCTCGGTGCCGGCCGAATCGCCGTAGACGTTGAAGGTGATGCCGAGCTGCACGAGGATGCGCTCGGCCGCCTGCTGGCAGCGTTCGAGCTGCCCTTCGCCGAGCGCGCTGATGGTGTCGAGCAGCAGCTGCGCCTCGGCGCGCGGCGCGCACGCCGCGTCGAACATCTCGTCGTAGAAGCCCCCGGTGTCGTAGCCGTCGATGCGCATCAGCCTGAGAGTCTCGCGTCGCTGGAGGTGCCGCCGGCCGCGGGGACGTACAAGCGGGTGGCGTAGTCCATCACCATGCGGTCGGCGTTGAACCGCCAGCCGAGCGTGCGGATGGTGCGCTTCATCCGGCGGATCCACTCGCGGGGCAGGCCGTCCTGATCGCGCTGGTAGAAGAGCGGAATCACCTCGTCCTTCAAGGTTCGATAGAGGTCGCGGCCGTCGCGCTCGTCGTGCACGTCCATGTTGGCATGGGTGCGGCCGGTCCCGATCGAGAAGCCGTTGAGGCCGTCGTACGCCTCGGCCCACCAGCCGTCGAGCACCGACAGGTTGAGTCCGCCGTTGAGCACGACCTTCTGCCCGCTCGTGCCCGAGGCCTCGAGCGGCCGCCGCGGGTTGTTGAGCCACACGTCCACGCCCTGCACCAGCACCCGGCCGACGTTGATGTCGTAGTCCTCGACGAACGCGAACTTGCCGGCAAACGTCGCGTCGCGCATCATCTGCGCGATCTCCTGCAGCACGCGCTTGCCGGGCTCGTCGTGGGGATGCGCCTTGCCGGCGAACACGAACTGCACCGGCCGCTTCGGATCGTTGACCATCGCGGCCAGCGCCTGCAGGTCGCGCAGGATGAGATTGGCGCGCTTGTAGGTGGCAAACCGGCGCGCGAAGCCGATGGTGAGCGCGTCGGGGCTCATGATGCGCGACAGCCGCGCGATGGTGTCCTTGGGCTCGCCGCGGTGCGTGGCCTGCTCGACGGCGCGCCGCCGCACGAACTCGATCAGGCGTGCCTTGAGAATCAGGTGCGTCTCCCAGAGCTCGCCGTCGTCCACGCTCTCGATGCCTTCCCAGATCTTGGCCTGGCCGCTGCGCTGCCGCCATTCGAGTCCAAGGTGGCGATCGTAGAGGCGCGACATCTGGGGCGCCAGCCAGGTCGGCACGTGGACGCCGTTGGTGACGTGGCCGATCGGGATCGCCTCCTCGCTGCGTCCGGGGTAGAGCCCGGTCCACATCGCGCGCGACACTTCGCCGTGCAGCGCCGACACCGCGTTGGCGCGGCGCGACAGCCGGAGCCCCAGCACGGTCATGCAGAACTCTTCGTGCGGGTTGTTCGGGTTCTCGCGCCCCACCGCCATCAGCTCGTGCAGCGAGATGCCCAGCTGATCGCGCAGCGGCCCGAGATGCTCTTCGATCAGGCTCTCGTGGAAGCGGTCGTGGCCGGCGGGCACCGGCGTGTGGGTGGTGAAGACCACCTCGCGCGCCACGCGCGACACCGCGTGGTGGAAGCCGATGCCTTCCTCGACCATGCGGCCGCGGATCGCCTCGAGCACGGCAAAGCCGCTGTGCCCTTCGTTGAGGTGCAACACCGACGGCGTGATGCCCATGGCGCGCAGCGCCTTGTAGCCGCCCACGCCGAGCAGCAGCTCGTGGCGGACGCGGACGCGGGCGTCGCCGCCGTAGAGACGCGCGGTGAGATCGCGGTCTTCGGGCGAGTTGCCCTCGACGTTCGAGTCGAGCAGCAGCAGGTCGCAGCGGCCCACCTTCACGCGCCAGACCTTGGCGGCGATGACGCCGCCCCGGGTTTCGAGCTGCACGGTGACCGGTTCGCCGTTTTCGCCGATGGCGGGCTCCATCGGCAGCTGCGTGGTGTCGGAGCTCAGATACTCTTCGCGCTGCCAGCCGCTGGCGTCGAGCCGCTGCCGGAAGTAGCCCTGACCGTAGAACAGTCCGACTCCGACAAGGGGCAGGCCGAGATCCGAGGCGCTCTTGATGTGATCCCCGGCCAGCACTCCGAGCCCGCCGGAGTAGATCGGAAAGGACTCGTGCAGGCCGAACTCGGCGGAGAAGTAGCCGACCGGCCGCGGCCGCAGCACGCCGGCGTGCGTGGCGGCCCAGGTGCTGTCGGCCTCGAGGTACTCGCGCTGCCGGCGGTAGGCGTAGTTGATGCGGCTGTGCAGCGCCAGCTCCCCGGCCCGCTTCTCGATCTGCGCCAGCGGCGTTTCGGAGAGGAGCGTGATCGGGTTGTGATTGAGCTCGCTCCACCGCCCCGGGTCGAGGTCTTGGAACAGGCTGCACGAGTCCTGGTCCCAGCTCCACCACAGGTTGCGCGCCAGCGCCCACAGCTTTTCCTGCGCTGGGGCGATGAAGCGGTGAACGACGCGCGCTTCGCCGATGATCGGCGCAACCTGGGCGGCCGCCGTCATCAGCGCGTCGATTTCGGCGTCGGAAAAGTGCCGCGTCGCCAGGGTCTGCACCACCAGGGTGCCCTGGAGCACGCCGTTGTCGACGAGCGGCACGCCCAGGAACGACTGGAACGGCTCCTCGCCGGCCTCACTGAAGTACTTGAAGCGGGGGTGCGTCTGCGCGTGCTCGACGGCGACCGGACGGACCTGCTCGGCGACGAGCCCGACCAGCCCTTCGTGGAGCCCCAGCCGCAGCGTGCCGATGGTCTCGGGCCGCAGCCCGACGGTCGCGGCCAGGATCAGGTTCACGCGATCCGGTTCGAGCAGATACGCGGAACAGACTTCGGTGCCGAAGCGCTTCGCGATGAGCCCCACGACGCTCATCAAGGTCTCGGCGGGATTGGTGCCGGCGTCGGCAAACGCGCCGAGCTCGTCAAGAGACAGCACTTCGTGGATGTCGTCGTGCGTGTCTGCGGATCGGAACGGCACCAGGGCCCCCTTCCTGATCACGCTGTTCAGGGCGTGTGCTGTCCACTATAGCCAAAACGCCGCGTTCCGGCGCGCGCGCGTAAATTACAGCGACGTTGGATTCTGTAGTCGGTGTGTCAACTTTGTAGCGAAGACCAGACGATCCGCCGAGACGAAGTTCACGACGCCGAGGGTGAGGACGGCCAGCAGGTTGGCAGCCAGGAGCGGGAGGCGGAGCCAGCCCACGAACAGCCACATGAGCGCGACGTTACCGGCAATCGAGACGATCGCGGTCGAGCCGTTGAAGCGCAACAGCCGGCTGAGGCGGCGGCCGGGTGCGGCTCGATCGGCCCAGGTCCAGCGCTCGTGCCAGAGGAAGTTGTGAAGGATGGCCGCCTCGACGGCGATGGCGGTGGCCACTGGGTATGAGAGTCCAGCCGCCGTGAGGGCGTAGAGCGCCGCCGCCTGCACCACGAAGCCGCCCGCGCCGACCCAGGCGAAGCGGGCGGCGCGGCTCACCGGATCCCCTTGGCAGGGGTTGGCGGGAGCGGCTCCGCCAGATAGAGCGTGCGCGCATTGCGCCACGTCGAGACCGCGAAGGCGATGGCCATGCCGGCCAGCGCGACGACCGCGCTGAGGTCGAAGAGCGCCACGCGCCCCAGGCCGAACGGCGTCACGATCGGACGGGAGACGGCCACCAGCGCGCCAATCGACAGCAGTATCCGCAGCTCGGTGGGCCCGATGCCGGAGAACGAGATGCGAAACACGCCGACGGCGTGCGTGGCGAGAAACGACTCGGCGCACAGGAGGACGTAGCCGAGTAGCAGCGCCAGCCCCAGGCGCGGGTCCATCAGCCCCGAGAACGCCATTCCGGTGAAGAGAGCAGTGGCGTTCACCAGATCCACTGCGTGGTCCAGGTAGTAGCCGTAACGGGGCCGCTGGTGCCCCCGCACCCGGGCCACGGTGCCATCGAGGCTGTCGCCGAACCAGTTCACGGCCAGCATGAGCGGCACCAGCCACAGGACGCGCGGATCCCAGGCGGCGGCCGCGAAGGCGGCTCCGGCGGCCACGGTGCCGATCGCGCCGATGGCGGTGAGGTGGTCGGCGTTGAGGCGCCGTGGCAGCCGGTGCGCGAGCCAGACCAGGAGCCGCTTCTCGGCCTCGGCCAGCACGCTTCCGTGAACGCGGATGTGGGCCCCCTGCGGCCGCTCCTGGACGGTCAACGTGGACATGCGAAATCCCTCCACACCGTAAGGTGCAGCGGACGTCCAAACCGGCTCAGGGTAGAGTCAGACGATGAGGGAAGGGCCGGAATTCGTGTTCTGGTTCATCAAGTGGGGGACCGCGGTGGTCGTGGTAATCGTCGCGATCTCGGTGGTGCTGTTCTGGCTGCTGAAGCGCTGGTCCGATCGTCAGGCGGTCGAACATGAAAAGAGGGCCGGCGCGAAGCGCCGGCCCTGAGACCCATTCGGCGTCAGTGCGTGCTGCTCCAGGTGAAGGAGGTCATCGTGGGCTCGCCTTCGGTGTAGGCCCACGATTTCAGCTGGAGGTCGAAGTGCAGCTTCGCGCCGCCGGTATCGTTGACGAATTTCCCGACGATGGCGCCGTAAATGTCGGCGTTTCCGTTGAGGTTCACCGTCGCGTTCGGGGCGTAGCCCAGGAAGGCCGATTTTGATCCGCCGTTGAGCTTCACCTCGCCCGAGCCGCCGTAGACGAACTGCAGGTTCTGTGGATTCAACGAGTTGTTCAGTACGCCGCCGCCGTTCACGTCGATCGGCGTGGCGATCTCGGCACCCGTCGCGTCCAGGCCGTTCACCTTGAAAATCACGGGACCGGAATCGATGTACACCTTCGCGTTGCCGGCGATGGAGAGGGTGTTGACTTCATAGGTGCCGGCGTTCAAGTGGACCTCGGCCAGTGCGTTCATCGTGACATTTCCCATCTGCACCGGAACACCGGCATCAGGGGTAATCGTCATGACATCGCCCACGGCCGTGCACTTCGGCGCAGCCGCGGGGCATCCGCCGGTCTTCTTGAAATCGAGCGCCGTGGTCGGCGGCGCCGGGGCGATGGCCGCCGGCGTGTTCCAGTGCACCGCCTGCGGCAGCTGCACGAGGCCGTCCTTCACATCGGCCTTGCCCGAGATGTCGAGCGCCGTGATCGACGCGTCGGTGCAGTTGCCGACGCCGGTGCGCGGCGTGGACAGCGTGCCGTAGATCGTGGTCTTGGTCGCGCCGTTCATCGTGAGGCCGCCGTTGGTCCCCACGTTGCCGTCGCTCTTGCTCGTCACGGCGTTGCCGCCGACCAGCTTCGACGAGTCGTAGCTGTCGCTCTGGCCGCCGCCGCCAAAGGTCATGGCGTCGCACCCGTCGAACGTGGCAAAGGCGGCGTAGCGGTACGCGGGCACGCGCTGCGTCTCGATGATGGCGCTCACCTCGACGTCCGCGGCCCCGGCGCCTTTGATCTGGCCGATGCCGGTGATCTGCCAGGTCTGAATCGTGACCTGGCCGCCGGAATACGCGTCGGTAAACCGCCGCATCGAGAGCAGCGTGGCGGTGGCGGTGTAGGACGCCTTGGTGTTCGACATCGCCAGGTCGCCCGCCGCATCCGCTTCGAACGTCGTGACCTTGTTCTTGATCGGGTAGTTCGACTCGGCCCCTTCGGCCGTCGTGAGCACCACCGGATCCCCGTTGTACTCGACCGGCGACTTGGTCAGGTCGTAGACGCCGGTGACCGGGTCGGCGGCGTCGGCGCCCGGCGGCACGTAGACGTGAATCAGGTAGTTGGCCGCGCCGTGCAGCCCGGATTCCGCTGCGTAGCGGGCTTGCGACATCGTCTTGTAGTTCAGGCTCGAGAGTGTTTCCGTTCGGCCGACGGTCGCAAGCGACGCACCGATCAGCGACACGACGAGCACCATGAACATCGCCAGGATGAGGGCGATGCCCTCCTCTCCGGACCACGGGCGTCGAGCAGTGTTTGTAGACATAGTCCTCAGTTGGCCGGCATCAGCTTCGCCGTCGCATCCGGCGTAGGCTGCACCCGGTTTTCCATCAGCTGGCTGTAGAGCAGCCAGGCGTTGAACACGTTCCGGGGCGAGACGTTGAGGAGCGCCTTCGATTCCTTCTGGAACTCCTGCGTGATCGGATCCCTGTCCTCGGACTGAACCGTCAAGGTGATGGCGACGCCGATGACGAACACCTTGGCGGCGATCGTCTGTTCCTGATAGGTGAAGCAGTCGGTCTTGTCGGGATTTTGCTGCACGTTCTCGACGAGGATCTGCTCGACGCCGGGGTCTTCCTTCTTGGCGGCGTCGAAGTCCATCTGGTTGCGGTAGAGCACGCCTGCGTTGAGGTCGCAGGTGTACTCGACGTAGACCATCTTGCCGCTGCCGTTGATGTCGCCGAAAATCTTGAGCACGCTGCCCGTCGACCCGTCGGGGTTGTCGGTTCCGTCCGAGAGATGCGGCGGCACGACCCCGGCCCAGAAGGCGCCCTGCACCGTCACCGGCTCGGCGACGTCGTGCTTGTTCTCGAACGCCGTGCCGACGGTGAGGGTCGTCCCGTTGATCGCCGTAATCGCGACCGTCTCGCCGGTGTCGCCCGTGCCAACGACGATGTACTCGCCGACGAACATCCCCGCCACGGAGCTCACCTCGAGCGACGTCGCGGTCGCGATCGCGGCGGTATTGACGGTCACGGGCGCTGGCAGCGAGATGCGGCCCGCCTGGCCGACCTCCTGCTGCAGGAGCGCCGTGGCGTTGCGCACGCCCGCGAACATCGCCGACCGGTTGGTCGTGGTCGCGTTCAGCTGTGTCATGTTCAGGACACCGGTGATGACCACGCCCGAGACGGTCAGCATGATCATAGTCGTGACCATGACCTCGATCAGGGTGAAGCCGGCATCGCTGGCGGCGCGGAGTTGAGATCGTCGTTGGAGCATGGCTGGTCTCAGAACGGGTCGGTCTTCAGTGCCGAGACGGTCGAGCGCGGCACGTCGCCGGCGCCACCCTGGGCCGCAACGCGGACGGTTGCCGTCACCGTAATCAGCTTCAAACTGGCGCGCGGGATCGATACCGACCAGACGCGCTTGTAGAACCATTCAGAGCCGCCGTCGTCGACCTCCTCGATGAGCTTCCCGTCCTTGTCCAGATAGTCCACGTAGAGTTTCACGGGCGCGTCCGGATCCGAGCTGCCGCCTTTGACCAGGCCGCTGCCGCCGGCCGGCTCTGCCGGGAATTTGCGTGTGTCCGTGATCGAGTCGTCGTAGGACAGCGACATGAGCTGTTCCAGCTTGTCCTGCGCGTACTCGGTGGTGCGCGCGGCCAGGTGCCCCTGGTTTTCAGTGGCCCGGACGGCCACGAGCGCGAGCGGCATCACGCCGGCCGCCACGATCATGAGAATCGTGAGGGCGAACACCGTCTCGATCAGCGTGAAGCCGGCCGCGAGGCTCGGGGCCCGCCGTGACGAAGCGCGAAGCGCGAAGTCGGGTTGCATGCGTGTCGCTCTCATTGGCGCACCCAGTTCGCTTTGCCCGCCGACGACCACCAGCGGCGCACCAGCGGTGTGGCCGTGATCGTCACGGCGCGGACGCCCGTTCCGTCGGTCAGATAGAAGGCGTTGCCACCGGTGGGCGAGTTGTCCTTATTGATGGGAATGCCGCGCGAATTGAACATGACGCACGCGGTGCCGTCGATCTCCTTCTCGTCCTTGTCCACGCACGCAGGCGCAAATTTCAGCTCGTCCTGAGTGTTCGGCGGCGGATCTTCGAGATCGCCCCAGCCGAAGCTGACGCCGAACGGCAGCGTCACCGGCGACTGCTCGTCGGTCCACGCTTTCGTGCCGGCGTCCTGCAGCTGGATGACGTAGGTGGAGGCCTTGACGTCCGCGTAGATGCGGGCGCGGGAGAATTGCGAGGTCGCCCGCATTTTCGCCAGGCCGACGAGATCGGCGATCGCGTTGGCCTGGTCGCGCAGCTTGATGCCGCTGGTCGTGCTCTCCATCATCGGCACAGCCATCGCGGCCAGGATGCCGAGCACGGCCATGGCGACCATGATCTCGACCAGCGTGTAGCCGGCGTTGGAGCGAAGGCGTTTCATGTCTGGCCCTGTGAAGGGCAACAAGCGTGCCCGTGACGATGCGTCGGGCCAGTGGTGTGCGTTGCGGTCACGACCGCACGGCGTTGCGCGACAGGCTTGTGATCGACTCGACAGACTCGTGTGCGGCGCGCGCGGGCTCTTAGCCGAATGCGCGTGCAGTCGATGGACAGTGCACGGCAGCTCCGCGCACGCCTGCGCAGCGGCGCCGCGGTCGGAGTGCATCGCGGGAGTGACACGCGAATGCCAGAGTTCGGGGCGTGGCGCCTGTTCCGCCCCGGAACACCACCGCCCAGAACCGTGATCACCGCCGGAGACGGAACTGTGATCGAGGCCCGGTTTTCGATATAGTCGGCGCGCTCCGCCAAGGACGCGGACCACCTGGAGGTTTCGATGAAGGCTCGCGTGAGGGTGCTGCTCGTCCTGTTCGCGGCGCTGCCGCTCGGCGACCTGCCGGCCTTTTCCCACCACAGCAACGTCGCGTTCGCGGTGGAGACGGTGCTCCTCGCCAAGGGCGTCGTGAAGGAGTTCCGCTGGTCCAATCCCCACACCTGGCTCTACGTCACCGTGGACGACGGCAAGGGAAACAAGGTGGACTGGGCGATGGAGGGTCGGGCGCCCGGCGTACTGCTGCGTGCCGGCTGGACGCCGAAGGTGGTGAAACCGGGCGACGAGGTGCAGGTCTACTACAGCCCGTCGAAGGACGGCAGCAAGGTGGGCATGATTGCCCGGGTGACGCTGCCCGACGGCCGGGTGCTTCCCAACGCCCCGCCCAACGACTAGGGCGGGTAGGGCGGGTGAGGTGGCGGGGTGAAGGAATGGGTATGAGACTTCCCGTGACTGGGTTGCTGCTCGTGGTGATCGCGCCGGTCTTGATCGCGCAGTCGCCGCCGGACTTCTCCGGCGTCTATCGCCCCACCAACGCCTTCGGGCCACCGCCCGACGGACGTGCCGGCGCGCCGCCGCCGGGACCACGCGCCGGCGGACCGCCGGCGCTTGGGCAGCCCTTGCCGCCGCCCACACGTACGGCGCCGCTCTCAGACGGCTCGCGCGGCCGCGCTCCGAACGCGCCCAAGCTGAAGCCGGAGTACCTGGCGAAGTGGCAGGCCATTTCGAAGGCGCGAGTGGCCGGCGACTCGTCCTCGGACAACACGGCCAAGTGCCTGCCGCCCGGCATGCCGGCCATGATGAACATGGCGTACGGCATGGAGGTGATGCAGACCAGGGACAAGATCACCTTCTTCAGCGAGCTCAACGACGCGCTGCGCCGCGTGTATCTCGACGGCAGGAAGCCGACGCAGCTCGTGCTCGACGACCCGACCTACGCCGGCTTTTCAACCGGGCACTGGGAAGGCGACACGCTCGTGGTCGAGACGGTGGCGCTCAACGACAAGAGCTACATCGAAGGCTTCTCGCCCCACAGCGACAAGATGACCGTGAAGGAGCGCATCCGGTTCATCGCGCCGGGCGTCCTCGAGGATCGCATCAACGTTACCGATCCCGTCGCGCTCACCGAGCCATGGGAGACGGTGAAGACGTATCGCAAAGCCGAGAAGGGCGACGACCAGCTCCGCGAGTTCGCCTGCGCGGAAGGCATCGACCACGCGAAGTAGTCCGCCTGGGAGTCGAGCGGGCTCTACTTGCCGCGCGCCTTCTCGTCGTCCCACTGCGCCCAGATCGGATCGTACTGAGCGGGGTTGGCCTCCACCTTCACGTAGGCCTGCACGAGTGAACCGGGGTTGCCGGTGTCGGCGGCATCCACCACCAGCCCCATGAGGTGCCAGGCGGCAAGGCCCCCCAGCTGTTCATGGGCGGCGGCCACGCCGGCGGCGGTGCCGTGTGTGTAGCTCGCCTGGTGCAGCGCGGCGAGGCAGTCGGTCATCACCGCCCGGGCCAGCTCGGCGGAGCATCCGTGGGCGGCGGCAATCTGTTCGAGGAATCGCGGCGTGTTCATGGGAAGTCCGGGCCAAAGTCTTCTGATGAGCGAGATCCGATGATAGCGCCAGGCGTGGCGGTCACCTGTCTTGGGGATGGGAAGTGTGCCGCCTAAGATGCTATAAACAAGGCACTTTCCATTGATGCGTCTGCACGCGCCAGGCCCGCGGGCCGATCGTTGGCCGAGACGGCACCTGACGCGGGCCGCCCTGTGTTGCGGGCTGGCTGTGGCCGCGTCGATCTCGCCGTCGGCGGCCCCCCGTCAAGGCGCGCCGTCGGTGACTCCGGCGCGAGGGGCACCCGCGCCGACGGCGCGCGCCACCCTCGATCGCTACTGCGTCACGTGTCACAACCAGCGCGTGCGCTCGGGCGAGCTGACCCTTGATGGGCTCGACGTCGCCAACGTCGTCCCGCACGCCGCGACGTGGGAAAAGGTGGTGCGCAAGGTGCGCGCCGGCGCGATGCCGCCGGCCGGCATGCCGCGACCCGACGGAGCCACGGCTGCGGCGCTCGTGTCCGAACTGGCTGCGGCGCTCGACCGCACGGCGACGCCCAATCCGGGCCGGCCGCTCCTGCACCGCCTCAACCGCGCCGAGTACGCGAACGTCGTGCGAGACCTGCTGGCGATCGACGTCGACGTCCGGTCGCTGCTGCCCGCCGACGATTCCGCGTTCGGGTTCGACAACAACGCCGATCTCCTGGTGGTGTCGCCGTCGCTGCTCGACCGCTATCTCACGGCCGCCGATCGCGTCAGCGCGCTGGCCGTGGGCGACATGACCACGGCGCCCGGCTCCGACACGTTCTATACGAAGGGCGATCAGTCGCAGAGCCAGCAGCTCGAGGGGTTGCCGTTCGGCACCGTGGGCGGCATTGGCGTGCGCTACACCTTCCCGCTCGACGGCGAATACGACGTGCGTGTCGCGCTGCTTCGCAACAACCTCGAAGGCATTAGGGGCCTCGAGCATTCGCACCAGCTCGAGATATCCGTGGATGGCGAGCGCGTGTTCCTCGGGGACATCGGCGGCGCAGTGGAAGAGGGGCAGACGGGCACCATCACCGACAAGTCGGACGCGACGGATGCGCGGCTGCACGTGCGCGTGCCCGTCAAGGCGGGCCCGCGGCTGGTGGCCGCCACGTTCGTCCGCAAGATGGCCGAGAACACCAACCGGCTGCGGCCGTTCCTGCGCAGCAACGCCGGCACCTACGACTCCACGGGCCGGCCGCACGTGAAGTCGCTCACCATCAAAGGGCCGTTCAATCCGACGGGTCCAGGCGACACGCCGAGCCGCCAACGAGTGTTCGTATGCAGGCCCACCCCGGTACGTAGAGGCGGACCTTCCGCCTCCGCTAAAGCTACGGCGGACAAGTCAGGTCCGCCTGACGCCGCGGACGAAGAGTCGTGCGCTCGACGCATCCTGACCACGCTCGCGCGCCGCGCCTACCGTCGTCCGGTGGCCGACCGCGACGTGGCACCGCTCCTGGAGTTCTATCGCGACGGGCGGAAGAAGGGCAGCTTCGACGCCGGTATCCAGCTCGCGCTGCGGCGCCTGCTGGCCAGCCCGACGTTCATCTTCCGTGTCGAGGAAGATCCTGCGGGTCTCGCCCCGGGTACGCCCTACCGGGTCAACGACGTGGAGCTGGCGTCGCGCCTGTCGTTCTTCCTGTGGAGCAGCATGCCCGACGACGCGCTGCTCGATCTTGCCGTGGCGGGCCGGCTGCGCCAGCCGGCGGTGCTCGAGGCGCAGGTGCGGCGGATGCTCGCGGACCCGAAGGCCGGCGCGCTGGTGGAGAACTTCGCGGGGCAGTGGCTCCACATCCGCAACCTGCAGAACGTCGCGCCCAACACCGACGAGTTCCCGGACTTCGACAACGACCTGCGCGACGCCTTCCGCCGCGAGACCGAGCTCTTCTTCGGCAGCATCGTCAAGGAAGATCGCGACGTCCTCGACCTGATGACCGCGGACTACACCTTCGTCAACGAGCGGCTGGCCAAGCATTACGGGCTGAGCGGCATCTACGGTCCGCAGTTCCGGCGCGTCACGCTGGCCGGCGAGGCGCGCCGCGGGCTGCTGGGGAAGGGCAGCATCCTCCTCGCCACCTCGCACGCCGATCGGACGGCGCCGACCCTGCGCGGCAAGTGGATTCTCGAAAATCTGCTCGGCACGCCGCCGCCGGCGCCGCCGGCCAACGTGCCGCCGTTCGAGCAGACCGCCACCGCCAAGCCGCGCACGATTCGCGAGCGGCTGGAGAGCCATCGCGCCAACCCGTTGTGTGCGAGCTGTCATCGGACGATGGACGGTCTGGGATTCACGCTCGAGAACTTCAACGCCGTAGGTGCGTGGCGCGTCCGCGAGGTGGGGGGCGAGGTGAACGCCGAGGGGACGATGACCGACGGCCAGCGCGCCATCGGCGTGGCGGGCCTGCGCGTCGCGCTGCTCGATCATGCGGACGTGTTCGTGCAGACGCTGGCCGAGAAGCTCATGACCTACGGGCTCGGGCGCGGCCTGCAGGAGTACGACATGCCGGTCGTGCGCCGCGTGGTGCGCGACGCCAGCGCGCAGGATCGGAAGTTTTCGGCGCTCATCATGGGCATCGTGAAGAGCACGCCGTTCCAGATGCGGCGAAAATCGGAAGGCTGAGCATGTTCGTTACCAAACGGGCGTTGTCGCGGCGGACGGTGTTGAAGGGAATGGGCACCACGCTGGCGCTGCCGTTCCTCGAGTCGATGGTCCCGGCCTTCCAGGCGCTGGCGCAGTCGCCGGCGCTGATGCGCTTCGGCGCCGTGTATTTTCCCAACGGCGCCCCGATGGCCGGAGCGAACAACTACTGGATGCCGGCGGCGCAGGGTGAGTTGCAGATCACGCCCATCCTGAAGCCGCTCGAGGCCTACAAGAACCAGATGACCGTGGTCGGCAACCTGTCGCGCGCCGGCGGCAAGACGGTGACCGATCACGCGGTCAGTTCGGCCGGCTGGTTGAGCGGCGCCGTGGCGAAGCAGACCGAGGCCGAGGACATCCACGTCGGCGTCACGATCGACCAGGTGCTGGCGCGGCAGATCGGCCAGGACACGCCCTTTCCCTCGCTCGAGCTCGCGACCGAGGATTTCTCGGGCTACGTCGGCGGGTGCGTCCCCGGATACAGCTGCGCCTACATGAACACGATCTCGTGGGCCGGCCCGACGTCGCCGCTGCCGATGGAGATCAACCCGCGCGTGGCGTTCGAGCGCATGTTCGGGCGCGCCGCCGATGAGAAGCAGCGTCTGGAGCGGATGCGCGAGAACCGCAGCATACTCGACTCGGTCGCCGGCGAAGCGAAACAGCTGCAGCGCCGTCTGGGCGCGCAGGATCGCGCGCGCCTCGACGAGTATCTGGGCACTGTTCGCGAGATCGAGCGCCGCATCGAGAAGACCGAGGCGCACAACGCCGCCAGCGTCACGGCGGTGACGGCGCCGGCCGGCGTGCCGCAGACCTTCGAGGAGCACGCGGCGGTGATGTTCGATCTGCTGGCCGTCGCGTATCAGGCGGATCTGACGCGCGTGTTCACGTTCATGATGGCGCGCGAGGCCAGCCAGCGGACCTACCCGGCCCTCAACATCCCCGAAACGCACCACGACGTCTCGCATCATGGTGGTCAGCCCGACAAGATGGCGCTGCACGCCAAGATCGACGCCCACTTCGCGTCGCTCTTCGCGTCGTTCGTCGAGAAGCTGCGGCGGTCGCCCGACGGCGACGGCTCGGTGCTCGATCACTCGCTCATCGTCTTCGGCGGCGGCATGAGCGACGGCCAGGCGCACTCGGCCTACCCGCTGCCGCTTGCGGTGGTGGGCGGCGCCAACGGGCGCATGAAGGGCAACCGCTTCGTCCTGGCGGGCGAATGGACGCCGGTGGCGAACTTCTGGTTGAGCGTGGCCGGCATGTACGGCAGTCCGATCGAGCAGTTCGGCGAGAGCAACGGACGGGTCAGCCTCTGATGCGACGCGCCGCCTGCGGCCTCTGGTGCGTCGTCGTCGCCCTCGAGCTGCTCGTCTGGGCGGCCGCGTTCGTCGACGCGTCCACGCCGCTCATCGACGCGGTGAAGCAGGGTGATCGCGCCGGCGTGCGCGCGCGCCTCCAGAAGAAGGCCGAGATCGAGGCCGCCGAGCCGGACGGAACCACGGCCCTGCACTGGGCGGTGCGCGCCGACGATCTCGAGCTGACGCGGATGCTGCTGCGCGCGGGTGCCGACGCCCGGCGCCCCAACCGTTACGGCGTGACGCCGCTGCAGCTGGCAGCCGTCAACGGTAGCGTGGCTGCCGCAGAGGCGCTGCTCGAAGCGGGCGCCGATCCGAATGTCGTCCTGCCCGAGGGCGAGACCATCCTGATGACCGCCGCGCGGACGGGGCAGCCCGATCTGTTGCGTCTGCTCATCGACCGCGGCGCACACGTGGAGGCCCGAGAGAAGTGGTACGGCGAGACGGCGCTCATCTGGGCCGTGGCCGAGAATCATCCCGACGCGACCAAAGTGCTGCTGGAGCGTGGCGCCGACGTCAACGTGCGCTCGGCGGCGCTAGCCTTTCCACGGCGGCGCACCGGCCAGTCGGTGCTGTCGCTTGGCAGCTGGACGCCGCTCATGTACGCGGCGCGGGAGAACGCGCTCGACGCCGCGCGCGTGCTGCTGGCGGCGAAAGCGGATCTGAACCTCACCGATCCGGACGGCGCCACGGCGCTCGTCATGGCCATCCTCAACGCGAACTACGAATTCGCCGCGGTCCTGCTCGACGCCGGCGCCGATCCCAACGTGGTGGACAACGAGGCGGGCATGGGACCGCTCTATGCCGCCATCGACATGCACCGGCTGGCGATCGGCCACGGCCGTCCGAACCCGCGGCCGTCGGGACGGCTCGACGCGCTGGACATCGTGAAGCGCCTGCTGGACCGGAAGGCCGACGCCAATGCCGCGCTCAAGGCGCCCATGTTCCAGCGCCATCACACGATGGGCGACTTTGCGCTCGCCAAGGGGGCGACGCCGTTCATGCGTGCCGCCAAGTCGGGCGACGTCGAGGTGATGAAGCTGCTGCTCGCGGCGGGAGCGGATCCGGCGGCGATGATGCCGAACAAGTCCACGGCGCTGATGTTCGCGGCCGGCCTCGGCTGGCGGGACGGCAGCCCGGCCGCGCCGTCCTACGACCAGGGCACGCCGGAAGAGGCCGTCGAGGCGATCGCGCTGCTGCTCGAACGCGGGGCCGATCTCAACGCCGCCAACGACAACGGCGAGACCGCGCTCCACCTGGCAGTGACCAATCGCGGCGCGCCAGAGATCGTGCGGTTCCTCATTTCAAAGGGCGCCAATCTCACGGCGCAGAACAAGCGTGGCCAGACGCCGCTGGCGGCCGCCATGGCCAGCCGCAAGGAGCTTGGTCCTCTGATCGAGATCCTCAAGGCCGCCCAAACGCCGTGAAGTCCATCGCCGCCGCCCTCGTCGTGCTGGCCACGGTCAATCTGTCCGCGCAAGGCAGCGCCTCCTCTCAAAGCGGTGTGCGGCTGTCGACCGTGGTCGCTACGTACTGCGCGAGCTGCCACAACGGACGGCTGCGCTCGCCATCGGGCCTGCTGCTCGAAGCGTTCGATGCCGGGCAGGTGGCAGAGCAGCCGGTACTGTGGGCGCGCGCCTATCGGCAGCTGCAGGCGGGCGCGATGCCGCCCGTGGGTTCGCCGCGTCCCCAGCGTGCCGCCGTGGATGCGGCGCTGCTCGCCATCGAGACGGCGCTTGGCACCGGGATGAAGAAGCCGGCGGGCGTCGGCGATGACGCGATCGCGACCCGGCTGGCAACGCTGCTGTGGAATGGGCTGCCCGACGACGAACTCCGCAAAGAGGCTCGTGCCCACCGCCTGACAGACGCTGCGGCTCTCGAGCGCCAGGTCCGCCGGATGCTCGCCGACGATCGCGCGCAGGCGTTCGTGGCGCGCTTCTTCTTCCCGTGGCTGCAGCTCGACGCGCTCGCCACCGCGGATCCGGACACGAAGCACTTCCCGGAGTGGGACGCGTCGCTGCGCGACGCGTTCGCGAAGGAGACGGAGCTGTTCCTCCTCAGCCAGCTGCGGGACGACCGGGATCCGGTCGAGTTGTGGAGCGCCAGCTATACCTTCCTGAACGAGCCGCTCGCGAAACATTACGGCGTGCGAGGCGTCACAGGGCCGGAATTCCGCCGCGTGGCGCTGACGGCGCCCGAGCGCGCGGGGCTGCTGGGGCAGGGGAGCGTCCTGATGGTGACGTCGCGGCACCAGCACGGGGTGGACGCCGGCTATGCGACGCCGGCGACGCGCGCGAAGTGGGTGCGCCTGCATTACTTCGGGGCGCCGCTGCCGAACGGGTTCCCCGGCGCCCAGCCCGTGAAGCCGGAGCTGCCGATTACGCCGCAGACGCTGCCGGCCGAGCCGTGCGTCAACTGCCACCGCAATTTCTTTCCGATCGGGTACGCGCTCGAGAACTTCGACCCGATCGGGCGGTGGCGGACGCAGGATCAGCTCGGGACGGTGGACGTGTCGGGCGCGTTCGTGGACGGCACGCCGACCAACGGCATCGTGGAGCTTCGCCGCGTGCTGCTGCAGTATCCCGAGGCGTTCCGGACGACGCTGCTCGAGAACCTGCTGGCCTATGTGGCCGGCGGCGCGGCACCGGGGCAGGCCGGCACCCCCGATACTCTGGTGCAGGCTCGCCGCATTCTCCGCGCCACGCCGGCCCGCTGGTCCGCGCTCATCGCCGCCGTAGCGGGCGGTCTTTAGACCGCCCGGCGATTCTTGATACCGTCTGAACCGGTGTCATTGCCCTTCGACACGATCATCGCGCCGACCGCGGTCACTGTGGCCCCTGGAGCCGTCTGGCTGCGGGGCTGGCTCACGCAGGACGAACAGCAGTCGCTCGCGGCCCGCTGCCGCCACTTCATGGACGGACCGGCGGGCGGCTACGTGCCCACCGTGCGCGGGGGCGACACGATGCGCGT
>DASYRM010000132.1:0-1695 GCA_036004405.1 Vicinamibacterales bacterium | reverse complement strand
GACGGCTCACGCATCCTGTTCGTGTCCGACCGCGAGGCAAAGACCCGGCCGATGCGCATAGCCACGAGCGGCGCCGGCATGCCCGAAGTGCTCGGAGACGGCTTCGATGGCCTCAAGCAGGTGATGTTGTCCCCTGACGGTTCCGCATTCCTGCTCAACGGCTTCCGAGACAACGTGTCGGCGATCTGGGTCCAGGCCGGCAAGGCCGCCATGGCGCCCTTCGTACGCAACCCGACCTGGGCTGGTCAGGCGCGTTTCTCGCCAGACGGGAAACTCGTTGCCTACTCCTCGTACGAGTCCGGTATCAACGAGGTGTATGTGAAGCCGTTCGCTGGGCGCGACGCGGCGCTGCAGGTGTCCGTGGGCGGTGGCGGCGAACCGGTGTGGTCGCGTGACGGACGCCGCTTGTTCTATGCGGCGGGGCGCCGGCTGATGGTGGCGACGCTGTCGACGTCGCCCACTCCACGCGTCGTTTCGCGTGACTCGCTCTTTGTGTGGGACGGCTTCGGCGATTTCAACGGTGCGACGTTCGACGTCGCGCCGGGCGGGAAGCAATTCCTCATGCTCCAAGCCGACCCGCGCAGCGTGCAGCTCGTCATCGCCCTCAACTGGTCATCAACACTGCGCGCACGGATGGCGGGCCAATGAGCGGCAACACCGAGCGGCTCAACGCCGCGCTCTCCGCCCGCTACAGGATCGAGAAGCAACTCGGTCAGGGCGGCATGGCGACTGTGTACCTGGCGCAGGACCTGAAGCACGATCGCAAGGTCGCGGTAAAGGTGTTGAAGCCGGAGCTCGCGGCGGTGCTCGGCGCGGAACGCTTCGTCGTGGAGATCAAGACCACCGCGGCATTGCAGCATCCCCACATCCTGCCACTGTTCGACTCCGGCACGGCGGACGGCTTCCTCTATTACGTGATGCCGTACATCGACGGCGAAACGCTGCGCAACAAGCTCGACCGCGAGACCCAGCTCGGCATCGCGGAGGCGGTGAAGATCACCACCGACGTAGCGGACGCCCTGGACTACGCGCACCGCCACGGCGTGATCCACCGCGACATCAAGCCGGAGAACATCCTGCTGCACGACGGCCGGCCGGTGGTGGCCGACTTCGGGATCGCGCTGGCGCTCTCCGCCGCCGCGGGCGGGCGCATGACCGAGACCGGGCTCTCGCTGGGCACGCCGCACTACATGTCGCCCGAGCAGGCGACGGCGGAGAAAGAGATCACCAACCGCTCTGACATCTACTCGCTGGGCTGCGTGCTGTACGAGATGCTGACGGGGAACCCGCCGCACGTCGGCTCCTCGGCGCAGCAGATCATCATGCGGATCCTCACGGAGGAGGTCCCGCCCGTCACCAAGCTGCGCAAAGCGGTGCCGCCCCACGTGGCGGCCGCGCTGATCAAGGCGCTGGAGCGACTCCCGGCCGACCGGTTCGAAGACGCCCGGTCGTTCGCCGCCGCGCTCACCGACGCGGCATTCACGCTGACGGCGCTGGGCGGCGGAGCGCTCTCCGCAGCCTCCGCCGGCGGCGCGAAGGGATGGCGGCCCCGCCTCCGCGACCCCTTCGTGGTGGCGCCATCGCTCGCCGCCGCCGCCCTCGCCGTGCTGGTCGCGACGAGCCACCGCCGGCCGTCCCCGTCGCCGGTGCCACCGATCCGGTTCGTCCTGACGGGGACCGACAGTACGCGCCCCG
>DASYRM010000131.1:0-33648 GCA_036004405.1 Vicinamibacterales bacterium | reverse complement strand
GTGCACGTCGGCCGCCTTGGAGTCGGGCGCGCCCTTCGACGGGAGCGAGCCGAGATACGTGGCCAGCAGCGGCGTGAGGTCGTCCACCGTGAAGTTGCCGACGAAGAAGAACGTGAAGTTGGCGGCGTTGCTGAAGCGATCGTTGTAGAACGTCCACATCGCTTGCGCGTCGAGCTTTCCCACGTCCTCGATCTTGAACGGCCGCGCGGTGTAGTGATCCACGGTGTTGAGGCGGCGCAGGCGCTCGCCAAACACCGCGCCCGGGCTCTGCGCCTGATTGGCGAGCGAGGCCTCGAGACGCCGCTTCATCAGGTCGAGCGCGCCGGGGTCGCGGTTGGGGGCCGTGAAGTGCAGGTAGGCCAGCTGCAGCGCGGTTTCGAGATCCTTCGGTGTCGCCGAGCCGGTCACGCCGTGCGTATAGGTGGAGATGTAGGCCGACGCACCGCCCAGCTTCCCGGCCAGCAGCTTGCCCAGATCAACCGGCGTCAGCCCGCCCACGCCGCCGATGCCGACGAGCGACGAGCTGAGCGACGCGTTGAAGTACTGATCCTGCGGCGCGGTGGAAATGCCGCCCTTCGCGTACGAGCTGAACACCACCTGGTCGGCACGGAAGTCGGTGGGTTTCAGCCACGCCTCGACCCCGTTCGAGAAGGTCAGCACCGTCACGCCGATCTCCGGGATCTCGCGCCGCGATTTCACCGTGCCTGGCGCCGGCGCCTTGGCCATCAGCGCCTTCCCCTCGATCTGATCGCTCCACGGCGTCACCGAGGCCGAGAGCCCCGCCGTGAGCGCCGACTGGAGCTGCGCCTTCGTCACCGGCGCCAGGCCCGGCCGATCGGGCGCCGACGACAGCACGACGCGGTTGTCGTCGTGAATGACCTCCTTGGCGTACGCCGACACTTCAGCAGTGGTAATCGTGGCGAGGAACCGTCTGGCGTATTCGAGCTCCCGCTCGATGCCCGGCACGGCCTCCCGGCTCAGATAGTGCCGCAGCAGCTCCGACGCCAGCGGATCGCTCGTAGTGTTGTTGCGCTCGTTGTAGAGCCGCTCGTACTGCGCCAGCGCGGCCCGGCGCGCCCGATCGAGCTCGGCCTCGCCGAACCCGAACTGCCGCACGCGAGCCACCTCGGTCATGAGCGCCGCCAGCCCACGATCGGTCTCGCCGTCCTTGACGCGCACCCCGAAGCTCGCGGCCTCGACGGTGCGCCCGAACGTGTCGCTGCCGGCCGAGGCCGCCAGAAACGGCGCATCAGGGCGCCGCGACAACTCGGCGAAGCGGGCGTTGATCATCTGATACGCCAGCGACTCCACGAGCGAGCGCCGGTAGTCTTCGAGCGTTTCGAGGGCGTGGAACGGCCCCTTGTAGATCACGTTCACCGACGTCCCCTGCGCCTCGCGGTCGGAGACGGTGACGAAGCGGGTCTCGCGGTGCGGCGGGATCGGCGCGGGACGGCGCACATCCCCCTTCTTGCCCGGCATGGGGCCGAAGCGTTGCCGGATCATCGCCTCGATGGCGGCCGGGTCCAGATCGCCCACCGCGATGACGGCCATCCGGTTGGCGCGATAGTTGGTGGTGTAGAAGTCGCGCAGCCGTTTGACGGTGAACATGCGCAGCGACTCGGGCGTCCCGATCGGCAGCCGCTTCGAGTATTGCGACGTCGGGCCGAAGATCGCCTCGATCTGCGGCTGCTGCATACGGGTGCCGGCGCCCAGCCGGCCGCGCCATTCCTCGATGACGACGCCGCGCTCCTTGTCCACTTCCATCGGATCGAGCGTCATGCCGCCGGCAAAGTCGCTCAGCGCGTCGAGCCCGCGCTGCAGCGCGTTGGGCCGGTCGGTCGGCACGTCGAGCATGTAGACGGTCTCGTCGTAGCTCGTGTAGGCATTGACGTGGGGGCCGAAGCGCGCGCCGATCGACTGCAGGTAGTTCACCAGCTCGCCGGGCTTGAACCGCGCCGTGCCGTTGAACGCCATGTGCTCGAGCACGTGCGCCAGCCCGCGCTGGTCCTCCGCCTCGTCCACCGAGCCCGCCTGGACGGCGAGACGCAGCAGCACGCGATCCGCCGGTCGCGGATTGCGGCGGATGAAGAACTTGAGACCGTTCGGCAGCGTGCCGGTGCGGACGCTGGAATCGACGGGCAGCGGCGCCTTTAGATCCTGCGCCGTGCTGTCGAGTGCCAGTGCAAAGTATGCTGCCGCGATGCAGATCCGGATCAGACGACTGGACGCCACAGTGCCCCTCCCGACGTACGCCACGGCGGAATCCGCCGGGTTCGACCTGTCCGCGTCGGCCGAAGTGACCGTCGCGCCGCGCCAGATTGCCCTGGTCCCCACCGGACTCGTCATCGAGGTGCCGTCAGGGTACTTTCTAGGTATTTTCGCCCGAAGCAGCACGCCGCTCAAGCGCGGCTTGATGGTGGCGAACGGGGTTGGCGTGATCGACCCCGATTATGCAGGTCCGCACGACGAGGTGCGCATCCAGGTGCTGAATATTTCGACGTCCGACGTCACGATCAAGCCGGGCGACCGCCTGGCCCAGGGCATCGTGCTGCCGGCGCCGCGGGTGACCTGGGAGGAAACCACCAGCCTGCGCCAGGAGACGCGAGGTGGCTTCGGATCCACAGGCGGTTAGCCCGCCTCCCCGGCGCATCCTGCACGTGGACATGGACGCGTTCTACGCGTCCGTCGAGCAGCGGGACCGCCCGGAGCTTCGCGGTCGGCCGGTGGCCGTTGGCGGCCGGCCCGAAGGGCGGGGTGTCGTGGCGGCCGCCAGCTACGAGGCGCGCCAGTTCGGCGTGCGATCGGCCATCCCGATGTCGCGCGCGGTGCGCCTCTGCCCCGAGCTGGTGATCGTCCGCCCCGATTTCACGAAGTACAAGGCGGTGTCGGACGCGGTGTTCGGACTCTTCCGGTCGGTGACGCCGCTCGTGGAGCCGCTGTCGCTCGACGAGGCCTATCTCGACGTTACCGAGAACGCCTGGGGCGAACCGCTCGGCATGACCGTCGCGCGGCGCCTCAAGACCGACATCCGCGCGCTCACGGGCCTCACCGCCTCGGCGGGGGTCGCGCCGAACAAGTTCCTCGCCAAGATCGCCTCGGGGTGGCAGAAGCCGGACGGGCTCACCGTGATCGCGCCGGAGCGCGTGGAGCACTTCCTGCGCGGGCTCGATGTGGACGCGCTGTGGGGCGTCGGGCCCGTCACGGCCGAAAAGCTGCGCGCGCACGGCATCACCCGCCTCGTGGACCTGCGGACTGCGGACCCGGCCCGTCTGCGCTCGGCCGTCGGCTCGCTCGCCGACTGGTTGACGCGCCTCGCGCACGGGCTCGACGACCGGCCGGTCGTCTCGGAACGCTCGCCCAAGTCGTCGGGGAGCGAAACCACCTTTGCCGCCGATCTCACCGACATCAACGAGATGCGCCACGAGGTGGCGGAGATGGCGCGCGACGCCGCCGCGTGGCTGCTCCGCCGCGAGCTCTCCGCACGCACCGTCACCCTCAAGCTGCGTTACAACGACTTCACGACCATTACGCGCAGCCACACCGACCTGCCGACGCAGAACGGCGATCAGATCGAGCGGCGGGCGGTGGAACTGCTGGACCGCACGGAGGCCGCTTCACGCCCGGTCCGGCTGCTGGGGGTGAGCGTCCACAACTTCGTGGACGCCGCGCGCGTCAACGACCTGCCCGATGGCTGGCTGCCGTTCGAGGACGAGTAGAAGACGAGTAAGATGGCTTCATGCTGAAGGGGACGCGCGAGGCCGTGCTGCGGAAGGTGCAGCCGATCTCGATTCACGGGCAGCTGTCGTACGACGTCCACTACGCATTCGCGGACGAACCCGACAGCCCGCACGTCGCGCGGGTGGGCCCCGAAGCCATGGACGGCGGCCTCCAAGCGGGCGACCATGCGATGCTCGACTTCCTGGTGGGCGTGGTGACAGCCGTCCGCCGCGTCACGCATTAACGGGCCGCCTGAAGGCGGCCCCTACTCCACCACCTGAAGGCGGCCCCTGCTCCACCCGCGCCCTCTTCGACTCGCGCCCGCGTCACCTCGATGCGGATGACCGGCGTCTCGCCGTCCACCGGCTGCGCCTCGATCTTCTCCACCACGTCCAGCCCGGCGATCACCCGCCCGAACGCCGTGTAGCGGCGGTCGAGCGCCGGCGTACGCGCCAGCACGATGAAGAAGGAGCTCGTCGCGCTCGCCGGATCGTCGCCCCGCGCCATCGACAGCGTGCCGCGATCGTGCGGGGTATCGTTGAACTCCGGCTGCAGCGTGCGGATGTAGGTCTGCTGCCTGTCGTCGGGCGGCTCGCGGCGCGTCGGCATGAAGCCGCCCTGGATGACGAACCCCTTCACGACGCGGTGAAAGGCGGTGCCGTCGTAGACGCCCGCCTGCGCCAGCCGCAGGAACTGGCGCACGTGGTTCGGCGCGCGATCCGGAAAGAGCTCCACGGTGATGGCCCCCATCGCCGTCTCGAGCACGACGTGCTTCGACGCCATCTCCCCCGCCGTCGCCGACACGAACGGCTCGGGCACCGGCGGCGGCGTCTCACGAATGGTGACGCGCCGGATCTCGATGCGCTCCTGTGGCACCTGACCATCGGCGGGCACCGTAGAGATCTTCTGCGCCACCGTCATGCCGTCGGCCACCCGCGCGAACACGGTGTATTGCCCGTCGAGCGCCGGTTGATCGCTCACGCTGATGAAGAACTGCGATCCTGCGCTATCGCGCCGGCCGGGCACCAGCACGGCCGACACGGCGCCGCGCGTGTGCTTCTCGGGGTTGGCCTCGAAGCGCAGTTCGTTCAGCCCGCCGCTGCCGTAGCGGGCCGCCTGCGCCGTGTCTTTCGACAGGGGATCACCGCCCTGGATGATCCCCATCGTGATCACACGGTGGAAAGTCGTCCCGTTGTAGGCCCCTTCCCGCGCCCGGGTGATGAAGTGCGCCACGTGGTTCGGCGCCGCCTCGGCCAGCAGGTCGAACACCATCGTGCCGAGGCTCGTCTCGACCACGGCCTGCTTGTTTTGGAGTTCCGCCGCGGGAATCGTGGAGACGAAGAACGGGTCGGCGGGGCCGGCGGCCCGGGGCCCGGCCCCACGGACCCCGCCTGCGCGCCCTCCCGCCCCCCGCGCCTGTGCCAGCCCTGTTGAGGCTACGCACAGGGTGAGGACGACGGCCCAAAGCAGTCTCGACACGGATTGACGCTGGAATTATAGGGCCCCAGGCCGTGAGGCTTTCAGAACGGCGCAGGGGTCGGTATAGTCCTGGGACCGTGGGCGAAGCCCTGACGATCCGGGCCACCGGAGCCGCGACGCAGACGTACGAGGAGTACTACCGCCTCAGTCAGTCGCCCTTTTCGCTCGCTCCGGACCCGCACTTCCTCTACCTGAGCGAGTCGCACGACGACGCCATCCGGCAGCTCCTCGAGGCCGCGCGCCGCAACGAAGGCGTGATCGTCCTGACCGGTGATGTGGGCACAGGCAAGACGACCATCGCCCGGGCGCTCCTGACTCGCCTCGACAGAACCTCGTTCGCGTCGCTCGTCCTCAACCCGTTCGTGTCGGTGGACGAGCTGCTCAGGGAGATCCTGCTCGACTTCGGCGTCATCTCGCGCGACGACATCCGCAGCGGCCGCGCCGGCTCGGCCTCGCGCCACGACCTGACCAGCACGCTGCACGACTTCCTGCTGTCGTTGCACCCGATCGGCGCGCACGGCGTGCTCATCATCGACGAGGCCCAGCACCTGCCCGCCGACGTGCTCGAGCAGATCCGGGTGATCTCGACGGTCGAGACCACCACCACGAACCTGCTTCAGGTCATCCTCATCGGCCAGCCGTCGCTGCTCGACGCGCTCGCACAGGATCATCTGCGCCAGCTCGATTCACGGGTGTCGGTCCGGGCCATGCTCAAACCGCTCGGCCGCGACGACGTCGAGGCGTACGTGTCGCATCGGCTGTCGGTGGCCGGCAACAGCGGCGGCGTGCGTTTCGACCGCGACGCCATCGACGCGGTCGCGTCGCTGTCCGGCGGCCTGCCACGGCTCATCAACCTGTTGTGCGATCGCGCGCTGATGGCGGGGGTCCAGACCGAGGCGCAGACGATCGATGCGGCAACCGTGCACGAGGCCGGAGCGGTGCTCGGCATGACGGCCCCCGAGGCCCCCGCGCGCGTGAGACGCCGGCCGTGGCACCGCTCGCTCTGGATCGTCGCCGCGCTGCTCGTCCTCGTACTTGGCGGGCTGCGCGTGGCCGCCACGCAGCGCATCGACCCGCCATCGCCGCCAACCGCACCGCCGCCCGCGCCACGCGCCGCGGCGATTCAGCCGCGGCCACTGCCCGATCCGAGCGACTATCCGCCCGATCCACCCGTGCAGCGGCCGGTCGCGCTACCGACCTTTGGCCCGCAGTGACTGCCTGAGCGCCTTGGCGCCGATACGGCCGCGTCGCTTCTCTTCCAGCTGCGCCCGTTGATCCTGCTGTCGCGCGAGGTGCGTCAGCTCGTCTTGCAGCGCCAGGTAGCTGGCCAGCCGCTCGGGCGGCAGCACGCCGGCGGCCACAGCGGCCTTCACCGCGCAGCCGGGCTCGATGCGATGCCGGCAGTCGCCGAACCGGCAGTCGGGCGCGTAGCGCTCGACGTCCTCGAACGTCTGCTCCACCGCGGCTCCCACATCCCAGAGCTGCAGCTCGCGCATCCCGGGCGTGTCGAGCAGCAGGCCGCCACCAGGTACGGGCACGAGCTCACGGTGGATCGTGGTGTGGCGCCCCTTCGAATCGGCCTCGCGCACGGCGCGCGTCTTCCGGACATCCGCACCGACCAGACGGTTGACGATGGTGCTCTTGCCGACACCCGAGGAACCCAGCAGCGCACACGTCCGGCCGTGCGCCACGTAGGCGCGGATCGCGTCGGCGCCTTCGCCGCTCCGCGGGTTCAGGACGTGCACCGGCAACCCGCCGCTGACGCCGGCGACCTCCGCCGTCAGCGCCCCGACATCGGCACACAGATCCGGCTTGGTCAGCAGCACCACCGGGGCCGCGCCGCTGTCGCGCGCCAGCAACAGGTAGCGCTCGAGACGCCGCGGGCTGAAATCGCCGTCGAGCCCCATCACGAGAAAGACGACGTCCACGTTGGCCGCCACGACCTGCTCGTCGGTGACGCCGCCGGCCACTTTGCGCGAGAAGCGGCTCCGCCGCGGAAGTACCTCGACGATCGAGGCCCGGTTCCCCTCGGGACGCCGCCGCGCCACCACCCAGTCGCCGACGGCCGGCAGCTCGCCGCGGCTCGACGCGTGGTGCTTGAGCCGTCCCGAGGCGACCGCCTCCACCTCGCCGCCGTTCACGTACAGGCGATAGAGGTGGTTGAACTCGACGGCCACGCGCGCCGGCTCGTGGTCGGCGCGCGCGGCCCACGGTTCGTAGGCGGCCGCCGTCTGCTCGTCCCAGCCGAGATCCTCGAGGCGCACGGGCGCCAGTGTACGCTTACAATTCGCGGGATGAGGCTGTCGCTCGCGGCAGGCGCCGTGGCCGTCGCAGGGCTCGTGCTGCTCGGCGCTGCCGGCCCGGCCTACCGGCTTGGCGTGCCGCTCGGGAGCGCGTTCTCGATGGTGCGATGGGCCGCGTCAATCGCGCTGGGTGGCGCGACGCTCTCGCTGGCGGCGCTGTTCTGGTCTCGACGGAAAGGGCGCACCGGCCCGGCGGTGGTGGCCGGCCTGGCCGTGCTGATCGGCCTCCTCACCGCCGCGGTGGGCTACGGCTGGTTGCGCCAGGCGCAGGCCGCGCCGGCGCTGCACGACGTGACGACCGACCTCGAGAACCCGCCCGCCTTCGAGGCGCTGGCGGCCAGGCGGCCCGGCGACAGCAACCCGTTGACGCGGTCGCGCGAGGTGGACCAGCTGCAACGCCAGCATTACGCCGATCTCGCGCCGGTCACGGTATCGCAACCGGAGCGCCTCGTCTTCGAGCGCGCGCGGCTCGTGGCCGAGAACCAGGGCTGGATGATCGTCACCAGCGATCAGGACAACGGACGCCTGGAAGCCACCGACACGACGTGGTGGTTCGGGTTCACCGACGACGTGGTGGTGCGCCTGACGCCCTGGGGTACCGGCACGCGGGTGGACGTGCGATCGGCGTCCCGCTACGGCGCGACGGACACGGGCACGAACGCCCGCCGCATCCGGCGCTTCCTTAAGGCTCTCCAGGCGCCATAGGGATGCCCGCGCGACGCCCGTCTCCGGCCCCTGATCCTGCTGGCGAACGTCACACCGTGTCGCTCGGCTCGGGGCGCTTCACGGCGGCCACCATCTACCGCGCCGCCTCGCCCGCCAACCGTCTGCTGGTGCTCGCCCACGGCGCGGGTGCCGGCCAGCACCATCCATTCATGACGGCCATGGCCGCGCAGCTCGCGGCTCGTGGCACCGACGTCGTCACGTTCGACTTCAGCTACATCCACGAGGGGCGAAAGGTGCCGGACCGGACGCCGGTGCTCGAGGCCTGCTTCGGTGGCGTCGTCGACTGGGCCGTCGGCCGCGAAGAGTTCGCCGCACGGCGGCTGCTCGTCGGCGGCAAGTCGATGGGCGGCCGGATGGCGACGCACCTGGCCGCGGCCGGCTTCATCGCGCGGGCGGGTGCCGGTCCGTCCTTGAGCGGCGTGATCGCGCTCGGCTACCCGCTGCATCCGCCCGGCAAGCCGCAACAGCCCCGCACCGCGCACCTCGGCTCTATCCGCGCGCCGTGGCTGATCGTCCAGGGCAGCCGCGACGCCTTCGGTACGCCCGACGAGCTACGGCCGGTGATGGCGACCATGACCGCAGCCGTCACGCTCCACGTCGTCGAGGGGGGCGACCATTCGTTCGCCGTGGCGCGCACTCCGCGCGAGTCGGTGCTCGCGACGGTGGCGGAGGTGATCACGCGCTGGGCCGATTCTTCGAATGTGTAGGCGGTTCTGAGGCGACAGACATTCTTGTCGTAGCGCGGCGCTCGCAGGCCATCTCCCTGAATCACCGCAAGTCGTTCACCGCACGCCAGATCATCCTCGGCTCGTGGAATGGAGGACTGGGAACGCGCTTTGCTCAGCTGGACTGGGATGCGCCCCGCACGCCGGTGGCGCCACGGAGTCCCATGGCCGACGTCGCTGCTCCTGCCCACGAGCTCCAGGTACTGATCGACGCGCTCCACACCAAGTACGCCCCGAACGACTCCGGCCAGATCGCGACCTACATCCCGGAGCTCGCGAAGGCCAACCCCACGCACTTCGGCATCTGCCTCATCACCACCGACGGCCGCGTGTTCGAGGCCGGCGACTGCGACACGCCGTTCACGATCCAGTCGATCTCCAAGCCGTTTGCCTTCGGCCTGGCGGTGGAGGAAATGGGCGCGGACGAAGTCCTGCGGCGCGTGAGCGTCGAACCGAGCGGCGACGCGTTCAACTCCATTCAGCTGCAAACCGAGTCGAACCGGCCGTTCAACCCGATGATCAACAGCGGCGCCATCACCGTGAGCGCGCTCCTGCACGCGAGGCACGGCGCCGGCACCTTCGATCACCTGCTCGAGCGGTTCAGCGCCATCGCCGGGCGTCAGCTCACCATCGACGAGGCCGTCTACCAGTCCGAACGGCGCACCGGCCACCGGAACCGCGCGATTGCCCACCTGCTCCTGAACTTCGGCGTGGTCCACGAAGAGATCGAAGCCGCGCTCGACGTGTACTTCCGGCAGTGCTCCATCCTGGTCACCGCGCGCGACCTGGCGATGATGAGCGGCACGCTGGCGAACATGGGCCGCAACCCGATGACCGGCGACAGCGCCTTCTCCATCCGGCACGTCAAGGACATCCTGTCGATCATGTTCACGTGCGGGATGTACGACTACTCGGGCCAGTGGGCGTACCGGGTGGGCGTGCCCGCCAAGAGTGGCGTCTCCGGCGGTGTGATCGCGGTGGTCAACCGCCAGCTGGGTATCGGAACCTATTCGCCGCGGCTCGATCCGTACGGCAACAGCGTCCGCGGCATCGAAGTCTGCGTGGACCTGGCCTCACGCCTGGGGCTGCACGTGTTCGACTGCCTGAACATGGGGTCGAGCTTCCTGGATGCGGTGCTCAATCCGCCTTCGTGAGGCCAGGCGGACCTCCCAGGTTCGCCTCTACGTACGAGGCGCTTGCTGTCGTAAATGGACCGGCGCCTGCCTGGCGCGGACGCGCAGGTTGATCGCCTCTACGAACACCGAAAAGCCCATCGCAAAGTAGATGTAGCCCTTGGGAATGTGCTGACCCCAGCCTTCGCCGATGAGCGACATGCCGATGAGCAGCAGGAAGCTCAGAGCGAGCATCTTCACGGTGGGATGCCGCTCGACGAAGTCGCTCACCACTCTGGCCGCCATCATCATCACTGCGACGGCGATCACCACGGCGGCCACCATCACCGCCAGATGGTCGGCCATCCCGACGGCCGTGATGACCGAATCGAGCGAGAAGACGATATCGAGCAGCAGGATCTGGACGATCACGCTGGCGAACGTCGCCGCCTTCCGGTGCGGGCCGTCCTCCTCGTCCCCTTCCAGCTTCAGATGGATCTCGTGCGTGCTCTTCGCGATCAGGAAGAGGCCGCCGACGATCAGAATCAGATCGCGCCCGGTGACGGCGTGGCCAAGGATCGCGAACAGGGTGGCCGTGAGGCCCATCACCCAGGTGATGGCGCCCAGCAGGCCGATGCGGATGAACATCGCCAGGAACATGCCCAGCTTGCGGGCGCGTTCGCGCTCATCCTTCGGCAGCTTGCCGGCCAGGATCGACACGAACACGACGTTGTCGATGCCGAGGACGATTTCAAGGACGCTCAGGGTGAGGAGCGCGACCCAGCCGTCGACGCTCGACATCCAGCCGAAGACGCTGTTCCAGCTCACGGCGGATCAGGCGGGTGCGGACGCGGTCCGCTCGGGGGCGTCGGCCAGCGCGCCCCATGTCTCCGGGTCCTGCCAGAGCAGCGTGCAGAGATAGAGCGCCACGTCGTCCTTGGGAAACTGCTCCCCAATGGCGGTGGCCCCCTTGCGCAGCGCCTCCGGCGCCGGAGCCTTCACCTCGTCGTCGGCGATCATCCCGTTCTCGTGGGCGATGCCCACTGCATCGAGAAACGCGCCCATCATCGGCCGCTGATGCGCCAGGTGGTACGCCACCAACAGCCGCGCCGCCACCAGCTCCGATACGACGGGAAACGACGCCAGGTGGCGGGCCCGCTTGTCAGCGGGCATCGAGATCACACTCTTCGCGCGGAACTTGATCTTCTGCGCGATGAGCGCGATCGCCTCGGCCTGCTCCATGCCGGCCTCCTGATCGGTCCAGAAGGCTTCGGCCGCCTGCAGCTTCTTCGCCTGCGGCAACGATTTCCACAACTGCGAAGGACGGGCGATGGCGGGCGCGTCGGTCATGATCGAGCGATACGTTAACATAGCGCGCATGCCAACTTTGACGGTGGAAGGCTACGCACCTGTAGCCGTGGACGACGGGATGCGGCTCGTCAACGCGATCGAGCAGCGCGCCGGAGTGGATATCCTGCACGCGTGCGGCGGCAATGCCCGCTGCACGACGTGCCGTGTCGAGTTCGTGAGCGGAGATCCGGGGCGCATGACACAGGCCGAGCAGGCCAGGCTCGCGGAGAAGGGATTGTCAGGCGTGCGGCTGTCGTGTCAGATCGAGTGCGACCACGACATGACCGTCAAGGTGCTCAACCATCTCGAAGGCAGCGGCCGGCCGGATCCGGGAAGAACGCCGGAACCCACCATCCAGCCGCCGCCCGTCTGGATCTAGTCGATCGAGAGCTTTCGCAGCAGCGCGAAGTCCGACAGCATCTTGCCGGCACCGAGCACCACCGACGAGAGCGGATCCTCGGCCACCGACACCGGCAGGCCGGTCTCGCGCCGCAGCCGATCGTCGAGGCGCTGCAGCAGCGCGCCGCCGCCGCTCAGCACGATGCCGCGGTCGTAGACGTCGGCCGACAGCTCCGGCGGAATGCGCTCGAGGCCGTCGCGCACCGCGGACACGATCATGCGCACCGGCTCGGCCAGCGCCTCGCGAATCTGGCCGTCGTTGAGGATGACGGTGGTCGGCTTGCCTTCGAGCACGTGGCGGCCCTTGACCTCCATCTCCTTGATTTCGGACAGCGGCGCCGCGGATCCGAGCTCCATCTTGATCCGCTCGGCCGTGCGCTCGCCGATCAGGAGGTCGTGCTCCTTCTTCACGTAGTTGATGATCGCCTCGTCCATCGCGTTGCCCGCGATGCGCACCGAGCGGCTGTAGACGATCCCCGCCAGCGAGATCACCGCGATGTCGGTGGTGCCGCCGCCGATGTCCACGATCATGCTGCCCGACGCTTCGGTGATCGGCAGGCCGGCGCCAATGGCGGCCGCCATGCCTTCCTCGATGAGGTGCACTTCGCTGGCCTTGGCGCGATAGGCGCTTTCCTTGACGGCGCGCCGCTCCACCTGCGTGATCTCCGACGGCACGCCGATGATGACGCGGGGCCGGACGAAGCTCTTGCGCTTGTGCGCCTTCTTGATGAAATAGCCGAGCATCTTCTCGGCGGCGTCGAAGTCGGCGATCACGCCGTCGCGCATCGGGCGGATGGCGGTGATGCTGCCGGGCGTCCGCCCGAGCATCTCCTTCGCTTCCATGCCGACGGCTTCGATCTGATCGTTTACGTTGTTGACAGCGACAATGGAGGGCTCGTTGAGCACGATGCCTTGCCCGCGGGCGAAGACACACGTATTGGCGGTCCCGAGATCAATCGCCAGATCATTGGAGAAAAAAGACATCGCGCCGAGCAGCACGCCGACCTCCTAAGAGTGCAAAGGGTTGCAAGTATACGGTGCCCTCCCCTCAGCAAGTCTCGTTCCGGCGTAAATCCGTTGCGTCGCGGGCAACTCGCCCGCCGAACTGCACGTCGCTGCACGAGCCTGCACGGCACCGTGGGGCGACCACCAAAAGTCTGACGACAGACTCGTGATCGACTCACGGTTTTGGTATCGGCTGAGCGTCGGCAAACCGGCACCCCTGTGGGGTTTGCCTGGAGCCTATCCGTCGCTTTTCTTGGGGCGCATGTTCGACGCCAGGATGCGCTTTCGAAGCCTGATCGTCTTCGGCGTGATCTCCACCAGCTCGTCGTCGTTGATGAACTCGATCGCCTGTTCGAGGCTGAGCTTGCGGGGAGGAATCAGGCGGATGGCCTCGTCGGCGCTGGACGCCCGCATGTTCGTCTGCTTTTTTTCCTTGGTGACGTTCACGTCCATGTCGGCGGTGCGGGCGTTCTCGCCGATGAGCATGCCCTCATAGACCTGCGTGCCCGCCTCGATGAGGATCTCGCCACGCTCCTGCAGGTTGAAGATCGCATAGGCGGTGGCGACGCCGGTGCGATCGGCAACCAGAGCTCCAGTCGGGCGCGCCGGGATTGCGCCATGCCACGGCTCCCAGCCGGCAAAGAGGTGGTTCATGATGCCGGTGCCCTTGGTCTCGGTGAGAAACTGCGAGCGGAACCCGATCAGCCCGCGTGCCGGAATCCGGAACTCGAGCCGCACCCGCCCGCTGCCGTGATTGACCATCTTGGTCGGCACGCCGCGCCGCGTACCGGCCTGTGCGATGACGACGCCCTGAAATTCCTCCGGCACGTCGATGACCAGATCCTCGACCGGCTCCATGCGGACGCCGTCGATCTCCCTGGTGACGATCTCCGGACGCGACACCTGGAGCTCGAATCCTTCCCGGCGCATCATCTCGATGAGAATCGACAGCTGCAGTTCGCCACGGCCCACGACCTTCAACTGCTCCGGCGTGTCGGTATCCTCGACTCGAAGCGACACGTTGCCGAGCAGCTCCTTTTGCAGCCGATCGCGCAGGTTCCGCGAGGTCACGTACTGGCCGTCGCGGCCGGCCACGGGTGAGGTGTTCACGCCGAAGATCATCGACACCGTGGGTTCGTCCACCGCGATCGGCGGGATGGCCATCCGATATTCCTGGTCGGCAATCGTCTCGCCGATGGTGATGTCCTCGATCCCGGCCAGGCAGATCACGTCCCCGGCGGCGGCCTGCACAATCTCGACCCGCTTCAGGCCGTCGAACGAGAACAGCTTGGTGACCTTGGTGTTCTGGAAGGAGCCATCGAGCTTGATCACGGTCACCGGGTCGTTCAGCTTCACGGTGCCGTTGAAGATGCGGCCGATGGCGATGCGGCCGAGATAATCGCTCGCGTCCAGGTTGGCGACCAGCATTTGCAACGGCGCCGCCGGATCGCCCTTGGGGGGCGGGACGTGCTCGACGATCGCGTCGAAGAGCGGCCGCAGGTCCTCGCCATGAACTCCCGCCTCGGCCGACGCGACGCCGTCTCGAGCGTTGGTGTAGAGCACCGGGAACTCGATCTGCTCCTCGGTGGCGTCGAGGTCGATGAACAGGTCGTACACCTCGTTGAGCACTTCCTGCGCGCGCGCGTCGGGCCGATCGATCTTGTTCAGCACGACGATCGGCGGCAGGCCGCGTTCGAGCGCCTTGCGCAGCACGAACCGCGTCTGCGGCAGCGGGCCCTCTGACGCGTCCACGAGCAGCATGATGCCGTCGACCATCGACAGCGTGCGCTCGACCTCGCCGCCGAAGTCGGCGTGGCCGGGCGTGTCCACGATGTTGATCAGGATGTCGTGGTAGTGCACGGCCGTGTTCTTGGCCATGATGGTGATCCCGCGCTCGCGCTCGAGGTCGATGTTGTCCATCACCCGATCCGCCACCTGCTGGTTGGCGCGATACACGCCGCCCTGCCGGAGCAGGGCGTCCACGAGTGTCGTCTTGCCGTGATCGACGTGGGCGACGATGGCGAGATTGCGCCGCAGCGGGTTGGCGATCTGCGCCGGCTTCCGGTGTAAAGACATCTTCTCAGTATACTGGCCGCAGCACCGATGCGCCGCGACGGCCGTTTCGCGCTCGCGTTGCTCGCTTTTGCCTGGCTCGCCGGCGTCCCGCCCGGCGGCGCCCAGACTCCGAGCCCCGAGCTCTCGATCGAACTGCGAGGCCAGCCGGCTCAGCCGGGTAGCATCCTGGCGATTACGGTCACGACCACGACCGACGCCGAGAGCGTCACGGCGACGGCGTTCGGCCAGACCGCGAGGCTGGTGCGGGATGGATCAGCGCGACACTGGCGCGGGCTCATCGGCGTCGATCTCGGCACCACGCTTTCCTCATCTCTCGAGGTCACGGCCGATCTCGGCGGCGGGCGCCACGTGCGGACCCCGGAGCCGCTGGCCTTGAAGCCGCGGCTCTTCGCTACGCGACGCCTCAGCGTCGCCAGCCGGTTCGTGGACCCCGCCCGCGAGGAGCTCGAGCGGATCCGGCTCGAAGCCGCCCGGCTCGAGACCATCTTCGCCGCCGTCACCGTACCTGCGCGGATCGAGACGTTCGTGCGGCCGATTCCGGGCGCGGCCGGCACCAACTTCGGCAGCCGGAGCATCTTCAACGGCGAGCCGCGCGCGCCCCACGCCGGTGCCGATTTTCGCGGCGCCGCCGGCACGCCGATCGCAGCGCCCGGCGGCGGACGCGTGGTTTTGGCGGAGGATCTCTTCTTCACCGGCCAGACGGTGGTGATCGACCACGGCGTCGGCCTCTATTCGCTCCTCGCCCACTTGTCGCGCATCGACGTGCGGCCAGGCCAGACGGTGGCGCGCGGCGACGTGGTGGGCCTGCTGGGCGCGACGGGCCGCGTGACCGGCCCGCACCTGCACTGGACGGTCCGGCTCAATGGCGCGCGGGTGGACCCGCTGCGCCTCGTCGCACTGCTCGCCCCGGCACAGTCCGGCGCCGTCTTAAGCGGCGGACCGAAGGCGACCGTCAGGTGAGCCTCCCGTCGGCTGCCCCGGTCGGGTAAGATCCGTCCGGAGGTTCCGTCCGCGATGCCCCTCTACGAATATGCGTGCCAGGCCTGCGACCACAAGTTCGAAACGTTGGTCCGCGGAGGCGATCTCCCGGAATGCCCGTCGTGCCACGGCACTCACCTGGAAAAGAAACAGTCGACGTTCGCGGGACGAATCAGCAGCGGATCACCGCTGACGGAGATTCCGAGGGGCGGCGGCTGCGGTCACTGCGGCGACCCGCGCGGTCCGGGCTCTTGTTCCATGAACTGAGACGTACGGAGAGCCGGACCTGCAGGCCCGCCTCTACTCGCAGGATCCGCCCGTCGGCTTGAGCGATGTGAGCGTGATCTTCGAATCGGCTGGATCGATATAGACCAGGCCGCGCGCTTCCATCTTCTGGCCCACGTGCGACGCGGGGCTGAACGGCACCACGCTGAGCAGCCGGAAGCTCCGCGTGCCCAGCGGCCGCGCCGCCGCGCTCTGCAGCGCCTGCGGTGTGGGCGCATCCTCGCGGGTCGACAGCGGCTCGGCCGTGCGCGAGAGCATCCAGCCGTCGCCATCCCCTTTGACCAGACATCCCACCGTCTGGACCAGCGAAAAGTTCTGCACCGCCGCCTGCTGGCCCTTCTTCAGGATCTGCGCGCTTGCCAGGTCTTCGCCACCGACCGCCAGCTCGCCTGCGCCGGCGGGAAACCCGTTCGTCTGGAGGATGTAGGTCACGACGTCGAGCTTGGCCTTGTCGTCGAGCACGGTGCCGAAGTTCGGCGGCATCGTGTCGCGAATCTTGAGGAAGAGCCGATCGACGGGCTCGCCGCCCCAGCTCTGATAAAAGCGTTCGCCGGTGAGCGCGGGGCCCGTGACGCCGGTGAGATCGGCGCCATGACAGCGCAGGCAGGCCGTGGTGAAGGTGTCCTTGCCGCGCGCGGCCTGCGCCGCGGTGAAGATACCCTGCCAGATGCGCGCTTCGGTAGCCGGCGCCTGGGCGCCGAGCACGACCGCACACGCGGCCGCGAGCGCGCCCACCGCCGCCACGGCCATCAGCCTGTGCCCCATTCTGCCCTGCGTTCGCATGCGCAGCTCCAGAGTATATGCTGCGGCAATGACCCGATTCGCCGCCCTGCTCGCCGTGGTGGTCGCCGCGGCCGCGTGCAGCTCGCCATCGCCTGCGCCCCCACCTCGAACCGAAGCGGCCGCCCCGCCCGTACCGTGGGCAGTCACGCTCGCGCCGGGCGCCGTCGGCACCGCGGCCGGCTCCATGGCGCCACAGCTCACCCGTCACGCCGCGGGAATCGTCGTCAGCTGGCTCGAAACGGGAAGCGCCGGGCGGGCCACGTTGAAGTACGCCGAGCGCACCGCCGCTGGATGGTCGCGCGCGCAGACCGTGGCTTCGGGCACGGACTGGTTTGTGAGCTGGGCCGACGTCCCGTCGGTGTCGCGGCTGGCTGATGGCACGCTGGTCGCACAGTGGCTGAAGAACGTCGACGCGTCGATCGAGGCGTACGATCTGCGGCTCTCCACCTCGCACGACCACGGGCGAACCTGGACGACGCCGTTCGCGCCGCACCACGACAAGACGCGCACGCAGCACGGCTTTGCGTCGTTGTTCGCGTGGCCGGAGCCCGGCGACTCCTTCGGGCTCGTCTGGCTCGACGGCCGCGAGCAGGAGCTGGACACCAAAGACCCGCAAGGCGGCGCGATGGCGCTCTACTACGCACGCTACGACCGCGCCGGCAAGCAGCTCGCCGAAGCCGCCGTGAACGCGCGCGTCTGCGAGTGCTGTTCGACCAGCGTCGCGATCACGTCAGAAGGGCCGATCGTCGCGTTTCGCGACCGCAGCGACACCGAGGTGCGCGACATCCACGTTTCGCGGTTCGAGAAGGGCACGTCTGCCGCCACCGCCGGGACATGGTCGCCGCCCGTTGCCGTCCACGCCGACAACTGGAAGATCGACTCGTGCCCAGTGAACGGCCCGGCGATTGCCGCCGACGGGACCACGGTGGCGGTCGCGTGGTTCGTGGTGAAGGGTGAGGAAGGCCACGCCTACGCGGCGTTCTCCCGCGACGGCGGCCGCAGCTTCGGCGAGCCGATCCGTCTCGACGACACGGTCTCGGTCGGCCACGTCGGCATCGAAATGCTGCCAGGCGGCGCCGCTGCGGCCACCTGGGTGGAGTTCACGGGCGGGCGCGCCCGGCTGCGCCTCCGGCGCGTCGAGCCGTCGGGTGGGCGCTCGGCGGCGGTCGAGGTTGCCGGGGCCGGCGACGGTCATGTCGGCGGCCATCCGCGGGTAGCGCGCGCCGGAAACGAGCTCGTGCTCGCGTGGACCGAGAGCCAGTCGGAAGGCGACGAGGGCCCGGGGCAGCAGGTCCACGTCGCCACGGCCACGATTCCTAGCCCTTAGATTAGACTTTCGCTTCGCGGCTGACAGGCAGCAACAGGGTCCTGTTGGCCTCCGGTTCGACGGCGCGGAAAAACTCCTTTGCGCAGCGCCGGGGAAAACGATGCGCGAAAGGACTTTACGTTGGTGCGCCACGCAACGATGGCCGTCACGAGAGCGGCAAACGCCGCAACGCCCGAGACGATCGGCGCGTAATAGACAAACTGCCAAAGTTCCAAGCGCCGGATTATACGGCGTGGAGATCTGTCGTCCGCAGTGCGAGGCTCGCTGGCGGCCAGAGGGTCCTGTCGGGCCGACTATCACCGCCGCGAGCGCCAGCGATAGATGAAAAACGACGAGGCGCGGCCTTCCCCGGAGGCCGCGCGCGAGGAGTTTTTCCGCGGCGTGTGATCGGAGGCCCGACAGGACCCTCTGGGCGCCGGCGGGCCTCCAGAGCGGGAGGCGGTCTGAGGCCCCGCAGCCTTGGTACAAAAGAAAACGGCTGCGTCTTGCGACGCAGCCGCCGGGTAGTTCTCGCGAGGTCGATGGTTAGTCGACGGTCTCGCCGGGCTTCTTGCCCCAGCCGAAGCCGTCCTTCGGGCGGTGCAGGGTGACCATGCGCACGCGGTGGTCGGCGGGGTTGCGCCCCGGGGAGCCGCTGATGATCACGTGGTCGCCGGGCTTCAGCGTCTCTCTGGTGACGCCCTGGCCACCGAGCTGGCCCGCGCCGCCCCACTCCACGGCGTAGCGCACCATCGTGCCGTCCTTCTCCTTGACCATCACGTGCACGAAGGAGTGCGGATTGCGGAACAGGAACTGCACCAGCTCCCCCTCAACGGTGACGGTCTGGTCCTCCAGGTACGTCGCCGCGAAGGAGTGGTGGGCATACGCGCGGCTGCCGACGAGAGCCGCCGCCGCGACGAGCAGAACAACCAGAAGACGCCTCATAGTGGTTCCTCCTGACAGAACCTCAACCTGACTGCAAAAATGGTAGCCGAACTCCCGCACATTCGGTCCTGAAGATCCCCTTAATTCTTTGTCAGGAACCGTCCCTCAGCGGCCGAATCATAACCCAAACCCGGGGCGCCCCCCCGGCTTCCCTGCCGGTCCGGGCACTCATCCGCCCCACCGATAACCTCTATTCGCGCAGCCGGTCAGCGCCCCCGGGCCTGCGCGATGTAGATCTCGAACTGTTCCTCGAGCAGGTCCAGCGGCAGCCGCCCGTTGCGCAGGACCGCGTCGTGAAACGCCTTGAGGTCGAAGCGATCGCCGAGAGCCGCCCGGGCCTTGTCGCGTAGCTCGAGAATTCTCAACTGACCGAGCTTATATGCGAGCGCCTGTCCCGGCCTGGCGATGTAGCGATCGATCTCCGCCAGCGACTGGCTGGGCACATGCGAGGCGAAGTACGACCGCGCCTGTTCGCGCGTCCACCCCATGGAGTGGATGCCGGTGTCCACCACCAGGCGCACCGCCCGGAAGTACTCACTGGCGAGGCGGCCGAACCGCGTTGACGGATCGCGGTAGACCCCGAGTTCCGGGCCCAGGCTCTCGGCGTAGAGTGCCCAGCCTTCGCCGAACGCGGCAGCCGTGTACGCACGTTGGAAGGCAGGCACGCCGGGCGTCTCCCGCGCCAGCGCCGACTGCAGATGATGGCCGGGCACCGACTCGTGCAGCACGAGTGCTTCGATGGTGTATTTGGTCTGCTCGCGCGGCTGGTAGGTGTTCATGTTGAACCACCCCTGCCGCGACCCGTCGGCCGTGCCCACTGTGTAGCTCGACGCCGCCGACGCCTCACGATCCGGAGGGATGGGCCGCACACCGACCTTCATCCGCGGCAGCGTCGAAAACAACGCTGGCAGACGCGGCTGCACGCTCGCCAGCACGTCCTCGGCATAGGCGATCATCTCGTCCTGGCTTTCGAAGTGCATGCCGGGCCGGTTCGCCAGCTCGCGCTCGAACGCCGCCACCGTTCCGGTGAAGCCGTAGTCGCGCGCGATCGCCTGCATCTCGGTTTCGAGCCGGGCCACTTCCGTGAGGCCGAGTTGATGAATCCGCTCGGGCGTCATCGTCGTGGTGGTGTAGTGCTTGATCAGGCGCGTGTACGCCTCGCGTCCGCTGGGTACCGATCCCAGACCGGCCTGCGCGCGGGCCCGCGGCCGATAGGTGGTGCGCAGGTAGTTTTCGAGCCGGGCCCACGCCGGCTGGAAGCTGCGGGTGTAGGCGTCGATCGCGGCGGCACGCAGGCGCCGCTGAGCCGACGCCGGCATCGTGTCCGGAAAGCGCTGGAACGCCGCGAGCAGCGGCGACTCCAGCGGCGGGACGTTGCGCTGCGCCACCAGCTGGTCGAGCATCAGGTCGACGACGATGGCCGGCTGCGTCAGCCCGGCGCCCACGTGCTCCTGGATCTGGCCGATCGCCTGGTCCACGTAGACCGGCAGCGCCTGCAACCGCACGATGATGTTCTCGTAGTCGAGCCGCGTGTCGGCCGGCATCTGATCGATGACGTTGAACACGCGGTTGTGCACGCCGTCCGCCTGCGAGACCAGCTCGATGGCGGCGAGATACGGCTCCGACTCGATCTGATCGCGGATGTCGCTCTCGAGCAGGTAGGCGCTGAGCCGCATCGCGGGCGTCAGCGTCCCGGGCGAGAACCACATCGCCCGCTGCAGCTCTTCCCGCAGGTCGTATTCGTCCTTGTCGCGCGCCGCCTTCGACCGGTCCGTCCAGCGGGCGTTGTGCTCGCGCCGCCCTGCCTGCGTGGCGAGCTCCGGGCGATGCGCGATCTTCCACTCCCAGTACTCGTCGAAGATCTGCAGCAGCGACTGTGACGACGGCCCCGAAAACCGCTCCGGCCCCTGCGCGCGGCCCGCCATCTGAGCGCCGACCGCCCAGAGACCGACCACAAGAATCCCTACTCCGCCTACTCTGCCGACTCCGCCCACTCCGCCTGTACTGCCCACTCCGCCTACTCTGCCACAGCCGATTGCCGCCCGCTATTCCATCGGCAATCGATAGGCGATGAGCTCACCAGGGAACCCCGGGCCACTGATCGCCACGACAAGGTACTGCTTCCCGTCGAGGAAATAGGTCATCGGCGACCCGCTCTGCGGCGCCGGCATGTAGACGGCGCCGGCGTCCTTGCCCGTCGCCTTGTCGTAGGCGCGCAGCATCGCGCCGCGCCGGCCGTCGGGAAGCGTGATGACCGGTCCGCCCTCACCGGCAATGAGCAGCGTCTTCGTGACCAGCGTGCCGATGCGCCCCTGCCGGCCGGTGCGCGGGATCGTGACGCCTTTCAGCGCCGGGTGGTTGCGGATGTTGTCGGGCGTCTCGCCATGAGCAATCTGCCACGCCATCGTGCCCGTCTTGAGGTCGATGGCGGTGATCCGCCCGTAGGGCGGTTTCACCAGCGGCAGCCCCTGCACGGTGAGCGTGACCGGCGGCGCCTTGGCGTTCTGCGGATTCGACGCCTGCCCGCGGACGTATTTCATGTCCGACCGCTCGCCACCGGGCACGAGGCCGAGGTCCGAGATGCCGGTGTTGGTGAAGATGTAGAAGAGCCCTGTCTCCGGATCGAACGAGCCGCCCTCCCAGTTGGCGCCGCCGGTCACGTTCGGCAGCATCAGCGTCGCCAGCGGACCGTCCCACCGGCTGACCACCGGCGGCGTGAATATCGGTCCGAGCTTGAAGCGCAACGCCAGCTTCAGCCCCTCGGCCTTGAGCGCCGGCGTGAAGTCGATCAGGTCGTCGAGGCTCACGCCCTGGCGCTCGTACGCCGGCGGTTTGGTCACGAACAGCTGCGTCGGGTTCGCACTCTCCCCGGGCACATCCGACGCTTCCACCTTGCGCTCTTCGAGCGGCCAGATCGGCTCGCCGGTGGCGCGGTCGAACACATACAACCAGCCTTGCTTGGTCGGCTGCATGATGATCTTGCGCCTCCGGCCGTCGATCGTCACGTCGCCCAGGATGCCGGCGCACGGCAGGTCCCAGTCCCAGATGCCGTGCTTGATGAACTGGTAGTGCCACTTGCGTTTGCCGGTCTTGATGTCGAGCGCCACCAGGCTCTCGCCGAACAGCCCGGCCCCGGGCCGGTGACCGCCGTAGTAGTCGCCGGTCGGCATTTCGACGGGCAGATACAGGAGCCCGAGCTCTTCGTCGGCGCTCATCTGCGCCCACACGCCGGTGTTGCCCGTGTACTCCTCTGATCCGCTCTGCCACGTGTCGTAGCCGAACTCGCCGGGACGCGGGATGGTGTGGAAGATCCACAGGCGCTTGCCGGTGCGCACGTCGTACCCGCGCACGTAGCCCTTGTCGTTGCGGCGGCTCACCGGCCGGCTGCCTTCGGTGTGCGCCGCGCCGATGATGATCGTGTCCTTGACGACGAGCGGCGCCGCGTGCAGGCCGATGTCCCCGGTAATCGGGTCCATGTCCTGGTCGTCTTCGAGCTTCAGGTCGACGATGCCCTCTTTGCCGAAGGTGGGCACGCGCACACCGGTCTTGGCGTCGAGCGCCACCATCTGGTAGCCGATCGTCACGTAGAGAATCCGTTCCACGCGCCCGTCGGTCCAGTAGGACAGCCCGCGCCCGGACAGCTTGCGCGGCGCTTCCTCGGCACGCTTGCCCTCGGCTTCCCGGTGCACCCACAGGGTCTCGCCGGTCTTGGCGTCGATGGCCACCACCGAGCGCCTCGACCCGGCGGTCGTATAGAGGACGCCGCCGATCATGAGCGGCGTGGACTGGAAGTTGAACTCCGGCGTCGGACCCAGGTTGTCGGTCTTGAACCGCCAGGCAACTTCGAGCGAATTGAAGTTGCCCCCAGTGATCTGATCGAGCGGGGCGTAGCGCGTGCTCGCGAGATCACTGGCATAGGTGCGCCACTCGCCTCTCGGCGGCGCCTGCTGCGCGAACGACGACGTGCCGAGCACGCCGGCCACGAGCCCCGAGGCGACGAGCTTTGCGAGGCTGGTTCTTACCGCGGCCATACCACTCCCTGGTCCTTGGCCGCCACCGGCCGCAGCCCCTTGTAGACGAATCGCTGCACGCGTTTCCCTTCGTAGGTTTCCGTCGTGTACAGGTTGCCCTTCGAGTCGACGGCGATGCTGTGCGGCGCGTAGAACTGCCCCGGCTGACGGCCGCCGTCGCCGAAGTTGGTCAGCTCTTCGAGCGTGTCGCGCTTCAGAATGCGGATCTTCATGTTCCGCCCGTCGGCCAGGAAGATGTAGGTCTGCTGCGCGTCCTTCGAGAAGGCGATGTCCCACACCGAGCCCTCGCCCAGGCTCTTCTTGGCAATGAAGGCTTCCTTGAGGAACTTGCCCGCGGGCGTGAAGACCTGGATGCGATCGTTGACGCGATCGCACACGTAGAGCAGACGGTCCACCGAGAGCTCGGCGCAGTGCACGGGGTTGCGGAACTGCTGCGCCGGCGGCGCATCGGGGTTGTAGGGGCCCAGGTTGGTGTCGTCCGGCTTGTTGCCGTAGGCACCCCAGTACCGCTTGAACGCGCCGGTGTCGGCGTCGAGCACCACCACGCGCTTGTTCAAGTAGCCGTCAGAGATGAAGGCCTCGTTCTCCTTCGGGTCCACGAAGATTTTCGCCACGCGGCCAAAGCTGGTGGTGTCGTTGCTGTTGCCGCCGAACTTCGACACGCCTTCCTTGTCCGCGGGCACCGCGCGCGCGTTGGCGCGGCCGACCTGCAGCAGGAACCTGCCGCTCTTGGTGAACTTCAGGAGCTGCGCGTCCCCCTCGCCGTTGCCCCCAATCCAGACGTTGCCTTTGTAGTCCACGGTGATGCCGTGATTCGACGTCGGCCACTCGTAGCCCGCGGCCGGCCCGCCCCAGTGGTTCAGCAGGTTGCCCGCCTGATCGAACTCGAGCACCGGCGGCGCGCCGGCGCAGCATTCGCCGGTCGGCGGCTTCAGTTCGAGCCCCTTTTCGTTGTTGCCCAGCGTGGCGGAGCTGCGATGGATGATCCAGATGTGATCGTTCTCGTCCACCGAGACGCCGATCGTCGATCCCAGCACCCAGTGGTTCGGCAGCGGCTTGGGCCACAGCGGATCCACCTCGAAGGCGGGGGCCTGCGCGGCGTTCCGCTCGGCTGCCGCGACGTTCCGCGACAGATAGAGGTAAGCCGCGCCCAGGCCGACGAACAAGACCAGAAAAGCCACCGCGGTGATTGCGTTTCGATTCATCGCACGCTCTCCGTTGCTGCACCGACATAACCGCCGACTAGCGAACCGGCGTTAAGCCGGTTTGCCAGATACTGCCGCGCGGTCCGCGTTCTTGGCGGGCCGCGCCCGAACCGGCGTTAAGCCGGTTTGCCAGATACTGCGCGCGGTCCGCGTTCTTGGCGGGCCGCGCCGTCCCACAGACGGCGGACGCCCCAGGCGCCCGCCGCAGCCACCGCCGCGAGAACCAGCCAGATCACCACGGCCAGAACGGCCGCCGGCGACGGAACCGGCCAGGGATACTGCCACCACACGGCGCCGCGCTCGAGCAGCCAGTCCCAACCGGTGTGTGCGGCGATGGCCGACACGACGATCGCCGCCACGCGCGGGGAGGCGAGACGGCGGAATGCCAGCGTCACCACCGTCGCGGCGCTCACAATCGCCACCAGCTGGGCGATCTCCACGCCCACGTTGAACGCCAGGAGCGAGGTCAGCAGATGCGTGCCCGCGAACTGGAGCTGGTCGCGCAGCGCGAAGGAGAACCCGAACCCGTGCACCAGTCCGAAGGCCGTGGTCGCGGCCCAACGGCGAGCCACCGCCCGCCCGCCGGCCACCTCGATGTCACGGCCGGCCACGCTGTCGAAGATGTTCTCGAGCGCCATCCACACGATCGACGCGGCAATCAGCGTCTCGACGAGCGGCGGGAACCAGCCGCCCGAGGGGGCCAGGCCGTAGGCCGAAGCGACGAGCGTGGTGGCGTGCGCCAGCGTGAACGACGTCACCACGAGGATCAGCGTGCGGACGCGACGCAGCGGAATCGCGATGCAGAGCAGGAAGAGCAGGTGGTCCGGTCCCGTGAACACGTGCGTGATTCCCGCGCGCAGGAACGACAGCGCGGCCTGGTGCCAGCGCGGATCGAGCTGCACGACACCGGGGTCGCCGTGCCACTCGAAGGCGCGGACCGCGCCGTCGGCCGAGACCAGGCGCAGCACCGTCGTCACGCGTTGCCCGAGCCGCCGGACATCGGCACGCCAGGCCAGCTGGCCGCCGGGCTGTGCGAGCGGATACTCGATGATCGCGTCGAGGGCGCCCTGCTCCCACATCACCTGCAGGGACGGATCGAGTGGGGGCCCGGCGATCCGGGCGCGCGCCGTCTCGATGTTCTCGAAGGCTCGATCCGACGGCAGCGACAGGCGGACGGCCTGGAGCCGCCCCTGCGGCAGCACGCGCCCGTCCTGCAGCACGTCGATGCCCTGCACGAGCCAGATCGTGGCCGCGTGCCGGAGCGCCGGCTCCACGCGGGCGAGGTCCACGAAGCCGCCGGCGCGCGCCGGCACGTCGACGTCGCGCATGGCCGTCAGCGGCACGCGCACCACGAGCGACAGCTGCCCGCCGCTGGGGCGGAGAAATGCCTGCACGACGACGTCGTCCGGAACGTCGTGAGCCAGAGCAGAACTGCTGAAGACGACGGCCGCCGCGGCCACTGCCGCCAGAATGCGCACCCGGAACTCTCGGAAAAGCGAGCGGATTATAGCCCGCGGCCACCTCTGGCAGCGCCTGAACCTCAGGTTCATTTGTAAGGACGAGCGGCTAGACTGGCGGCAGGGCCATGACGACCTCGGTAACCCTGGTACGCGTGTTCGACCGGACCTGGACCGCCTGGCTGCGCGGCGTGGAAACCTGCCGGAAAACGCCGACACGCAGCGCCATCCACAAGCTCCGCATCGACGCTCGCCGCCTGCAGGCACTGATCGATGTGCTTGGCCACGCCACCGAGGCGCCGTCCAAGCCGCTCCGCCGCCTGGCCAGGACGGCCGGGAAGCCGCTGCGCGCCACGTCGCCGCTCCGCGACGACCAGGTGCAGCGACGGCGGGTCGGCGAGGCTGAAGCGAGCCGCGGCCTGGAGGCGCTGCTCGACGACGTGCGGCACCGCGAAGCCCGGCACAAGGAGCACGCGCGCCGCGCACTCGCCGGCATCGACCGCCGCCGCGTCGAAGCCCTGGCACGGCGGGTGCGCAAGGGGGTGGTGCGTCGGCAGGGAGCGCCAATGCCCGGCGAGCGCACGCTGCTCCTCTTCACGGCGGTGGACACGGCCGCAACCGATGTTCGCAGCCGGCTCGCACGGTTCGACGCCGGCGCCGTCCGCACGCTGCACAAGCTCCGGATCGCGCTCAAGCACTTCCGCTACATCGTGGAGATTGCCGAGGAAGTCTCGCCGCACGTCCATGTCGCCGCGCAGCCGACCCTGCGCACGCTCCAGCGCCGCCTGGGCCAGGTACACGACGCCGACGTCCTGCTTGCGCGTCTCGATCGCTTCGCCGCACGCAAGCGCCGGCATCGCGCCGACGTCCGAGCGTTCACGCAGGCGATCGAGTCGGCACGTGCGCAGAGCCTGCGCGGCCTTTCGCGCTCGCTGCCCGCGCTGCGCCACGCGCTCACCGATCTTGCCGCGCGTGCGTCGAGCGGCGCCGCCGCGCGCGCGTTGTAGCGCAGCGCGCCACGCACCACACCGCGCGCTAACGCCGCGCGCGCAAAACCAGGGCGATGCCTTGGGCCGAACCGCGCGGTTGCACACCAAAAAGTGCAAACCCAGCCATCCCCCAGCTGTTTTCACCGATCGTCCTTCCTACCATCGCGTTGATGGCACACGATTCGGACTTTCACGCCCGCGCGATCGACGATGAGCCGCGGCTCGTCGAACAGAGTTACCGGCTGCGCTACCAGGTCTATTGCGTCGAGCGCCAGTTCCTCGACGCCGCCGCCTACCCCGACGGGCGCGAGACCGACGAGTTCGATGAATACTCGGTGCACCTGGGCGTCGTCGACTCGTCGGGCGATCTGGCGGCGACGGCACGGCTGGTCAAGGCGAACCGGCGCGGATTTCCCATGTTCCGGCACTGCGCGTTCTTCCCGGAGGTCCAGACGCTCGACTCGCCGCAGGTGGTACCGGTCGAAGTGTCGCGCGTCGCGATCAGCCGCGACTATCCACGGGCGCGCCGCCGCACCGAGCCCTTCTTCACCCTGGTGAAGGCGATGGTGCAGGGCGCCAGACGTGCCGGCGCGACCCACTTGATGGGCGCCACGGACGCCGCGCTCCACCGGTGGCTCGTGCACTTCGGCCTGCCCTATCGCATTTCGGGACCGGCGGTGGACTACTACGGCCCGGTGGCGCCCTGCATCATGAGCCTGCAGGAGCTCGACGAGATCATCACGGCGGGCCGGTTCCCGGCGCTCGAGGATCTCGGCGTGGGATGGGATCCGCGCCTGTGGCCGGGAGAGGCGCAGCACGCCGGACTCGCCGCGTGCTGACGGCCGCCGTTCTCCACACCTCCGCCGCAGACGACGCCGTCGCAGAAAGGCTCCTGAGCGAGTTCCGCCGGGCCGCCGAGCACGTCCCCGCCTACCGTGCGCTTCTGGCCGAATCGTCCGTGCGCCCGATCGACATACGCGACGTCGGCGCGTTCTCGACGCTGTGCCCGGTGCTGTCCAAGGTGAACACCTTCGACCGGTTCGCGCTCCCCCAGCTGTGCGTCGGCGGCGCCTTGACCGACGTCGGCGAAGTCCTCACGAGCTCCGGCCACGGGGGACGCTTCTCGTTCGGTGTGATCAGCAGGGCAGAAAAGGCCGCGACTGGAGCCTTCGTGGACACGGCGCTCGACGCCGCCTTCGCGGTGAGATCCAGGAAGACGCTGGCCATCAACTGTCTGCCGATGGGAGTCGGCGTCTCGTCCGAATGCATGACCGTGGCGACCACGAGCGTCCGCGAGGACATGGCCGTGTCGCTGGCCAGGACCTTTGGCGGCGGCTATGACCAGATCGTGCTGATCGCCGACCCGATGTTCATGAAGCGTCTCACCGACCATGCCGCCGACCAGGCGCTGGACTGGGCGCGGTATCGCGTCAACGCCATCGTCGGCGAGGAGACCTTCGGCGAACGCTTCCGCAGCTACATCGGGCAGTGTCTTGGCACCACTCGTATTCTGTCGTCGTTCGGCGTGGCCGAGCTCGGGCTGCACCTCTGTTACGAGACGCCCGGCACGCTCGCGGTGTCGCGTGCCGCCGCGGCGAATCCCGCGCTCGCGGGCGAGCTGTTCGGCATCGCGCCGGGCTCATGGCCCCCCATGGTCCTCACCTTCAACCCTGAGCGGACCTTCCTCGAGATCCTGGACCCCGATCCACAGGGATACGGCCGCTTGACGATTTCGATGCTCGATCCGAGCCGCCAGGTGCCGCTGCTGCGTTACCAGACCGGCGACGTGGCGCGGTTCCTGGATCCGGAGCGTGTAACCGCCGCGCTGCGCAGCCATGGTGTGGCCGCCGACGATCTCCCGCCAACGCTGCTCGCCTTGCGGGGCCGGACCCGGGAGGCGTTGCCCAACGGTGCGAACGTGGGTCTCTACAAAGACGCCCTCTACGCCAATCCGCGGCTGGCCCGCCGGTTGACCGGCGCCACGCGCCTGATCTTTTCGGGCGAGCGGTTCACGATGCACGTGCAGCTGATCCCTGGCGAGAGGCCCACCGGCGCGTTCGAGCGCGACCTGCTGTCGCAGCTAGCCGAAGATGCCCGTCCGTCGCGTCTGGTCCTCTGGCCCTACGCGCAGTTCCCGTTCGGCCTGAGTCTCGATTACGAACGAAAATTCACGTATTACGCGCCCGGCGAGCCCGATCGGTAGGCCACCGCAGGCAGAACCGGGCGGTTCTGATCGGCTACTTCAAGGTCCCGCGAAAAGGTGTCGATGAGCAAGGGGTGCGTGGCCGTTTCTCCGCCATCGTTCCGCTCGCGATCGCCTCGCTGGGGATCGTGCTGCTGGGCCGTACCATCGCGGTCGCGCAGGACGTAACGGAACCGGCCCTCAAGGCGGCCTTCATCTACAACTTCGCGCGCTTCACTACCTGGCCCGCCGACGCAGCGCCGGCCGACAGCTTCGTCATCTGCGTGTTGAACGACACCGCGGTGGCCGAGGCGCTTCAGCACGCGGTCGCCGGCCGCTCGCTGACCGAGCGTCCGGTCTCGGTCACGTCGGTCGCGCCGTCGGCGTCGAAGAAGACCTGCCGCGTCCTCTATATGGCCGGACTGCCGGTGAACAAGGTGGCGGAGGTCGTCGCCGAGCTTCGCGAGTCCCCGGTCCTCACCATCAGCAACATCGACGGCTTCGCGTCGGCCGGAGGCATGACGCAGTTCTTCTTCGAGCACGGTCAGCTCCGTTTCCGGATCGCTCTCGAATCCGCCAAGCGCGCCGGGCTGCACATCAGCTCGAGGCTGCTCATCATGGCGAGGCCCCAATGAAGGTTCTCTTCTCTCTCGCGCGAACGGCGTGCGCTCTGGCGTTCGCGGTCACGCTGCCGGTCGCGGCGGCGGGGCAGTCGCTCACCGATCTCAGCCTCGAGGATCTGATGCAGATCGACGCCGGGCAGGTGTTCGGCGCCTCCGAGCGTCTGCAGCCGGCTATCGAGGCCCCGGCGTCGGTGTCCTTCATCACGGCGCAGGAGATCTCCCGCTACGGCTACCGGACGCTGGCCGACGTGCTGCGCGCGGTGCGCGGCGTCTACGTGACCAACGACCGGAACTTCAGCTTCGTCGGCATCCGCGGTTTCGGCAAGCCGGGCGACTACAACAGCCGCATCCTGCTGCTCATCAACGGCCACCGCGTCAACGACAACGTGTTCGGCCAGGCGGAGATCGGCGGCGAGTTCGGCCTCGATCCGGCGATGTTCGAGCGGGTCGAGATCATCCGCGGACCGGCCTCGTCGCTCTACGGCGACAGCGCGTTCTTCGCGGTCGTCAACGTCATCACGCGATCGGGCGCGTCTCTCGGCGGTCCGACGCTCACGGTCGAGAACGGCACGCTCGGCACCCGCCTGGTGCGCTCGAGCACCGGCCACCGGCTGTCGAACGGGCTCGACGTCGCGGTCTCTTCCACCTATGAGCGCAGCGACGGCGTGAGCCGGCTGTTCTTCCCGGTGTTCAACTCCCCAGAGACCAACAACGGCATCGCGGAAGGGCTCGACGCAGAGGGCATGAAGCAGCTCTACGGCCGCGCCAGCTTCGGCGGCGTGACTGTCACGACGATGTACGGCACGCGGAGGCGCAATGTCCCGACGGCGTCGTCGCAGACGGTGTTCAATCAGCAGGTATGGCGCGAGGAGACGACCGATCGGCACGGCCTGTTCGACGTCGATTACGGCCGCTCCTTCGGTGACACCCGCCTGACGGTGCGCGCCTCGTACGACCGCTTCTCGTACTCCGGCCTGTATCCGCTCGCGGTGGAGGCCGACGGCGCGCCGACGATGGTCGGTCTGACCGACGGGCTCGGTTCGCGCTGGAGCGCCAGCACCGGCGTCACCAGGGCGCTGCCGGGACGCAACACGGTACGGGCCGGGTTCGAGTACATCGACAACCTGCACCAGAACCAGCAGGCCAGCTTCGTCGGCGTTCCCGACCCCTTCTTCGATCTGCAGCACTCGTCGAAGCAGCAGGCGCTCTACGTCCAGAACGAGATGAAGGTCACGCCCTGGCTCATCGCCAACGGCGGACTGCGCTACGACCGCTACGAACAGTTCGACCGCGTGACGCCGCGCGCAGCCCTCATCGTGCTGCCGTCGTCGTCGCAGTCGTTCAAGTATCTGTACGGCGGCGCGTTCCGCGCGCCCAACGAGTTCGAGCTGAACGACGTCTACTTCGGCGACCGCGTGCATGCGCTGCGGCCCGAGGCGATCGACACCCACGAATTCGTGTGGGAGCGCTACTTCAACGATCGGCTGCGCACGGCGGTGTCCACCTACTGGTACAAGGCCGACCGCTTGATTACGCCGGCGCTTGACCCGGACGCGTTCGTGGGGCTCTCCTTCGTCAACCAGGGCCAGGTACGGGCCAAGGGCCTCGAGCTCGAAGCTCAGGTGCGGCTCCGGGGCGAGTCGCGCGCGTTGATCAGCTATTCCATCCAGCGCACAACGGACCGTGAGACGCACGACGAGCTGCCGAATTCGCCGCGGCATCTGGTCAAGGCGCGCGTCAACCTGCCTGGGCCGGTCGCGCGTTCGTTCATCTCCGTGGAAGGACAGTACCTGAGCAGCCGGACCACGATCGCGCGCGCGCCGCTCGCCGACGGCTTCGCGTTTGCCGGTAAGGTCCCCGGCGCTGCGACCGCCAACGTGACGCTGGTGCAGCCGCTGGGACGAGCCTGGGAGCTGACCGGCGGCGTGCGGAACCTGTTCGACACGAAATACGCCGACCCGGTGTCCGACTCACACGTCCAGGAAGCCGTCGAGCAGAACGGTCGCACGGCCCGCGTCGGGCTGACGTGGAAGTTCCTCCAGGCGAAGTAGCTTGACCGAAGGCCCCGTCACCAACCGGCCGGCGCCACGCATGCTGGGCGGGCTCGCGCGGTGGTTCCGGCGCCAGCCGGTGCGCCGCAAGCTGACGACGACCATCCTCAGCACCAGCGCCGCCACGCTGATCACCGGGTGCGTCGTCTTCGCCGCCTACGACTACCTCGACGCCCGCTCGCGGCTGGTGCGCGATGTCACGCTGCTGGCCGACATGCTCGGCACCAACAGCATCGCGCCGCTCACCTTCAACGACGCCACCGCCGCCGCCGAGACGCTGCGCGCCACGGCCGTCAACGAGCATATCGAGAGCGCGCGGCTCTACCTGCCGAACGGCGCGCTCCTGGCCAGCTACACCCGCGGCGCCAGCGGCACTCCGGAGCCGGACCACGCCAGCGAGCTGGGCGGACGCACCGACGCGGCGGTCTTCGAGGGCGACCGCCTGCACGTCGTGCGCCCCATCGTCCTCGATCGCGGCGTCATCGGCACCATTTCGGTGAAATCCGACACCCAGGAGATCTCGGCGCGCGAGAAGCGCTTCATCGCCATCGTCGGCGTCACCGTGTTCGGGGCCTTCTGGATTGCGCTGTTCCTGTCGCGCGCCACGGCACGGCTCATCTTCCGCCCGATTGCCCCGCTCATCGACGTCACGCGCGTGGTGCGCGACAGCGGGCGCTACGACGTGCGGGCGGCCGCCGGGGACGCCGACGAAATCGGCGAGCTGATCGAACAGTTCAACGCCATGCTGGCCGACATCGAGAAGCGCGACCAGCAGCTCCTGCAGCAGCAGGAGGGGCTCGAACGCACGGTGAGCGCGCGCACCGCGGAGCTCCAGGCCAGCAACCTCGAGCTGATCGAGATGCGCGATCAGGCCATGGAAGGCAACCGGGCCAAGAGCGAGTTCCTGGCGAACATGAGCCATGAGATCCGGACGCCGATGAACGGCATCCTCGGCATGACGCAGGTCGTGCTCGACAGCGACCTCACCGCCGATCAGCGCGACAGCCTGACCACCGTCAAGACGTCGGCCGAGAGCCTGCTGTCGATCCTGAACGACATCCTGGACTTCTCGAAGATCGAGTCGCGGAAGCTCGACGTCGAGGCGGCGCCGTTCGTCCTGCGCGACGCGATTGCCGCCAGCCTCAAGCCGTTCCTGCTGCAGGCCCACCAGAAGGGGCTCGAGCTGATCTGCAACGTCGCCCCCGACGTGGCCGCCGGCGTGGTCGGGGATCGCACCCGCATCCAGCAGGTGCTCACCAACCTCGTGGGCAACGCGCTGAAATTCACCGAGGCCGGGCACGTGCTGGTCTCGATCACCGAAACCGCGCGAACGAGCGCCACCAGCCATCTGCAGTTCAGCATCAGCGATACCGGCATCGGAATCCCAGCCGACAAGCACGCCGCCATCTTCGAGGCGTTCCGTCAGGCCGACGGATCCACCACGCGGCAGTTCGGTGGCACCGGGTTGGGGTTGACGATCTCGTCCACGCTGGTCGCCCTGATGGGCGGCCGCATCTGGGTGGAGAGCGAGCTCGGCGCGGGCAGCACGTTCTACTTCACGCTCACCCTGCCCGTGACGGTCATTCCAGGGGCCGTCGCGGCCAGCCACACGGTCAACGGCACGGCGCCACGTCTTCCGGCGCGTCCGCCGGCCCCGCTGGCGCTGCCCCGGACCGCAGCGGGGCCGGTCAGCCAGCGCATCCTGCTCGTCGAGGACAACATCATCAATCAGCGCGTCGCCACGGCAATGCTCACCAAGCGCGGCCACCAGGTGACGCTGGCGCAGGACGGAGCGGAAGCGGTGGCGCGGCTCGAACAGGACACGTTCGACCTGGTGTTGATGGACCTGCAGATGCCGGGCATGAGCGGCCTCGACGCCACCGCCGTCATCCGCAAGCGGGAACAGACGGCCGGGTGTCAC
>DASYRM010000130.1:0-11870 GCA_036004405.1 Vicinamibacterales bacterium | reverse complement strand
TGGGCCCTTGTCCACCGCGATCTCGGCAATCACCTTGTTGCTGGCCGGATGGATCACCGAGACCAGGCTCTTGTCGGTGCTCGACACCCACACGCGGCCATAGCCGAAGACGGCCGTGTAGGAACCGGGCGCCACGGGAATCGTGGCGGCGATGCCGTTGGTGGCCGGATCGACGCGCGTCACTTCACCCTTGGGATCGCTGGGCAGCCAGATGGAGCCGGCGCCGTAGGCGATGCCGCCCTCGTTGTTGGCGGGACCCACCGGCACCTTGGCGACGACCATGTTGGTCCGCGTGTCGATGCGGTAGATCACCTTCTCGCCACAGCTCGGCGCCCACAACGTGCCTTCCGCGACCACCAGGCCCGAACACGGGGTCTTCACCGGCACCACGGCCACCGTCTCGTTGCTGTCTGGATCCATGCGGCTCACGAGATCCTGGGCGCGGCTGTTGGTCCACACCTGGTTCTCGCCCATCGCCAGCCAGTCGGGGCCGCCGATGATCGGGTACTCCGCGTCGGGCACGATCATCGCCATCGGGCGCTGCACGGCCTTGATGCCCGCCTTGGGCGCGGCGGGGGGCGCCTGCTGCGCGAGCAGCACGACGCCAGCCGCCGACACTACGAACACGAAAGATGCAATCCGTTTCATCCGTTCGTCCTCTTGTCAGTCGTAGGGGCCGGCTTGTAGGGGCCGGCTTTAGCCGGCCCACGCGGGCCGCCTGAAGGCGGCCCCCACGGCGGTCACGCGATGATGTCGTGAATGACCTCGCCCGCCGTATCAGTGAGGCGGAAGTCGCGTCCGCTGTAGTGATACGTGAGCTTGGTGTGGTCGATGCCGAGCAGATACAGCATCGTGGCGTGCAGGTCGTGAATGTGGACCTTGTTCTCCACCGCCTTGAACCCGAAATCGTCGGTGGCGCCGTACGACGTGCCCCCCTTGATGCCGCCGCCCGCCAGCCACATGGAGAAGCCGGTCACGTTGTGATCGCGGCCGTTCACGACGCCGGCCACGTTCTCGTTGGCCGTCTGAATCGCCGGCGTGCGGCCGAACTCGGTGCCGCCGACGATCAGCGTGTCCTCGAAGAGTCCGCGCTGCTTGAGGTCCTTGATCAGCGCCGCGTACGCCTGGTCGGAATCACGCGCCAGCTTGCGGTAGGTCATGATGTCGTTGTGCGCGTCCCACGGGTCGCCCTTCCCGTAGTAGGTCTGCACGAAGCGCACGCCCTTCTCGGCCAGGCGCGCCGCCATCAGGCAGCCGAGCGCCGTGTTACCGGGCCCATACATGTCGAGCGTCGCCTTGCTCTCCTTGCTGACGTCGAACACCGTCGGCGCGTCGGTCTGCATGCGGAACGCGGTCTCCATCGTCTGGATCGACGCGTCGAGCTCCGAGTCCTTGTCCTTGATGCGCTGCATGTGCATCTGGTTCAACTGCCGCAGGAACCCGATGTCGCGCAGCTGCGGATCGTCGGCGGCGCCGCGCACGATGTTGGGAATCACCTTGTCGGCCTTGAATGCCTCGTCCTCCACCCACTTGTTGTGCACCAGCGAGCCCTGGTGCACGGCCGGCAGGAACGACGACGTCCACAGCGGGCTGCCGATGGTCAGCGGCTCGGTGGGCGTGAGCACGACATAGCCCGGCAGGTTTTCGTTCATCGTGCCGAGGCCGTAGGTGATCCACGCGCCCATCGACGGCCGGCCGATGAAGTTGGCGCCGGTGTTCAACATCGTGAGCGTCGGCTCGTGGTTGGGAATGTCGCCGTACATCGACTTGATGATGCACATGTCGTCTGCAACGGTACCGAGGTGGGGCCACAGCTCGCTCATCTCGAGCCCGCTCTTGCCCCACTTCTGGAACTTGAACGGCGACTTCATCAGGTTGCCGGTCTTGCGCTGCGTGAGGATGGGGCCGCCGGGCAGGGGCTGGCCGTCATACTTGTCGAGCATCGGCTTGTGGTCGAAGGTGTCCACGTGCGACACGCCGCCGTTCATCATCAGGAAGATGACGCGCTTGGCCCTGGGCTTGAAGTGCAGCCCCGGCAGGATGCCGCCCTTGCCACCGGTGGGGATGTTCGGAGCCGCGGCCGCGGCCTGCACCAGCGAGCTGTTCAGCATCTGCGACAGCGCCACCATGCCAAAGCCGCCGCCGAGGCGCGTCAGCGCCTGGCGTCGCGTAAAGGGCTTGAAAACGTGGTTACAGGACATGTGCGGGCGTCTCCCTAATCAATGAAGAGGAATTCGTTCGAGCTGAGCAAAGCCCAGCAGAAAGATCGGAGCGGTGAATCCGGCAGCGGCTTCACGGCGTCCTTGTCCTCCTTGCTCTTCGCGCCGAGCGCCTTCTTGACGTCGGCTTCGCTGGCGGCCGCCACCGGCGGCGGGCCCTGATACGCCGGCTTCTCGACGAACAGCAGCGACGCGGCCAGCTCCTCGGGCGTGGGCATGCGCTGGTAGACGAGCTCGAAGGCCTTCTTCACCCGCGCCTCGGGCGTCGGCTCGAACTTGAGGCGTTCGGCAATCGCGTCCGCCTGCTTGTGCACCAGCGTGTTGTTCAGGAAGAACAGCCGCTGCTGCGGCACGTTCGTGGTGTAGCGCTTCTCCGTCGAGATCGTCGCGGTCGGCAGATCGAACGTCGCGTGGAAGTCGGCCGGATACATCCGGCTCACCTTGGCGTAGACCGCGCGCCGCCTCATCTTCTCGTTCAGCTCGTCGGACGGGCCGCCGACGCCGCTGATGTCGAGCGTGCTCGACGCTTCCAGCAGGAGGTCCCACACGCCTTCCGAATCCACACGCGTGCGGTTGGCGCGCCAGTAGAGCGTGTTGCTCGGATCCTTGGCGACGTTGGCCGCCACCGGCGCGGCGCTCAACTGATAGGTGCGCGACATCAGGATGTCCTTGTGGAACTTCTTGAAGGACATGCCGTCGGCGATGAACTTCGACGCCAGGTAGTCGAGGAGCTCGGGATGCGTCGGCTGGTCGCCGGCCATGCCGAAGTTGCTGGGCGTGTCCACGATGCCGCGGCCGAAGTGCCACCGCCACATGCGGTTGACGATGACGCGCGACGACAGCGGGTGCTTGATGATCTCCTCGGCCAGATCGAGCCGGCCGCTGCCCTTGGTGAACAGCTTGGGCTCGCCGTTGTTCATGAGCGAGGGCAGGGCCCGTGGCGCCGAGACGCCGAACGTATAGGGGTTGCCGCGGATGAAGGTCTTGAGGTCGGACGGCTGCTCGGCCTCGCCGATGCCGTAGACCGACGGCGGCCGCGGCGGCATCGCCTTCTTGAAGGCGTCGATGTCGGCCCGGAGCTTCCCGATGTGGAACCGGAAGTCGGCCGAGAGTCGCCGCTCCAGCGCGCCCTCGGTCAGCTTCAGCAGCCCCGGCTTGCCGCGCCGGTCGATGTTATCGTCCGCGTCTTCGCCCACGATTTCTGGCACGTCGCGCTCGAACACGTCCGTCCAGAGCACCAGCTCCTCGCGATCGAGGCTCTTCAGGTCGATCTGGTAGGCGTTGAGGCGCCGCTTCTTGCCGTTGGGCAGCGGGTCGAACGGATCCTTCGACTCTTCGTCCTTGTCGAACGCCGACGGCCCCTTCACCTGCGCGAGCGTGGCCTCGTTCTCCTTCTCCAGCTTCTTGCGCTTCTCGTTGATCTCGGAGACCTTGGCCACGAACTCCTTGGCCAGCTTGCGCGCGTCCTCCTCGCTACCGCCGTCGGCCACCATCTCCTGCCAGCCCTTCAGCGCCGCGTAGTTGTCGGGGCGCTTCTTCAGGAAGCGCACCCAGCGCGCGAGGAGCTCGGGATCGACTTTCGCGGATTCGGCCACTTCATCGACGGTGGCCTTCTTCTCGGAACCGAGCTTCCAGGCCGCCATCATGTAGTCCTCGGCCTGCGAAAACAGCACCTGCGCATAGAGCTCCGAGCTCTCGTCGAGAAACTGCTTGAGCGCCGCGTTCTTCTTCTCGAGAACCTTGTTCTCCTTTTCCCACGCGTCGGCTACCGCCTTCGGCACCTGCGGGTAGGACTTGAAGTTGGAGCTGGCGAACACGCTCGCCATCCCGTAGTAGTCCTTCTGGTAGATGGCGTCGTACTTGTGGTCGTGGCAGCGCGCGCAGCCGACGGTCAGCCCCATGAACGCCTTGCTCGTCACGTCCACCTTGTCGTGCCATTCGTCGGCGCGCTCGATCGGCGCCGGGCTCGCCTGGAACACCCAGATGCCGTTGCCGTTCATGCCCAGCGCCGGGATGTGCCGCTCGCGGATGTTCTCGGGCAGCAGGTCCGCGGCAAGCTGCGCCTTGACGAACATGTCGTAGGTCATGTCGTCGTTGAGCGCCTTGATCAGCCAGTCGCGATAGAGATAGGCGAACGGATACTTCTCGGTGCGGTCGGGCCGGCCGCCGACGTTGTAATCGTCTTCTCCGTAGCGGACGACGTCCATCCAGTGACGGCCCCAACGCTCGCCGTAGCGGGGCGAGGCCAGCAGCCGATCGACCACCTTTTCCCACGCGTCCGGGCTCTTGTCGCTCTCGAACGCCTGCACTTCCTCGTAGGTGGGCATCAGGCCGGTCAGGTCGTAGGTCACGCGGCGCAGCAGCGTGCGGCGATCGGCCGTGGTGGTCGGCCTCAGCCCCTCCTTCTCGAGACGCGCCAGCACGTAGCGGTCGATGTCATTCACCGGCCAGGCGGTGTCCTTGACGGCCGGCACCTGCGTGCTGCGGAGCGGCTGCACCGACCAGAGGTGCTTCTGCGCGTCGGAGTATTCCTTCGTCGCCACCTTGTCCGCCGGCCAGTAGGCGCCGTCCTTCACCCAGGTGACGAAGAAGCCGATCTGCTCTTCGGTGAGCCGGGTGCCGCCCTTCGGCATCTTCAGCGAGCCGCTGTGCTTCAGCGCGGCGATGAGCAGGCTCCGGTCGGGATCGCCGGGAACGACGGCGGCGCCCGACTTGCCGCCCGCCATCAGGTCTTCGCGCGAGTCGAGCCGCAGGCCACCGCTCTTCGAGTTGGTGTGGCACGCGAAGCACTGCTGCGCCAGCACCGGGCGGATGTGCGATTCGAACTGATCGCTCAGCACCGACTCGGGTTTGGTGCCAGCCTGCACGTCGGGCCACGCCGCGCCCTCCTTGATCCACGTCGCGAGCGCCTGCAGTTTGGTGTCGCTCAACTTGTCGCCGCCGAGCGGCATCTTCACGGCGCCGGTGTGCCGCACCGCCGCCATCAGCAGGCTCTTGTCGGGGTCGCCGGGCACGACGGCGGGGCCCGACTTTCCACCCTTGAGCGCAGCCTCGCGCGAGTCGAGCCGCAGTCCGCCCGCGGCACCGTTGCCGTGGCAGCTGGCGCAGTTTTCCGTCAGGACCGGCCGGACGTTCTTTTCGAAGAACTCGGCTTGTACCGGGGTGGGTGCTGTTGTCGGCGACTGGGCCTCGACCTCTACTTCAATCAGCCGGCTCGTGTACACGAACAGCGCCAGCGGCCCGAAGGCCGCCAGCGCAAGGAGTAACCGTTTCATTCCCGCTCCCTCCGACAAAGAAGCCCTTTAGAACTCGTAGCGAAGCGCGAACTGCATGACGCGGGCAGGCGCCGCTTCCGTGAACACGCCGAAGCTGTTCGGCGAGGCCGCGTCGAGCGAGACCTTGGTGTAGTTGACGTTGTTGAAGGCGTTGAACGCCTCGGCGCGGAACTGCAGCCGGTGGTTGCCCGGCAGCGAGAAGTACTTCGTGAGCGACAGGTCGGTGTTGTAGTAGGGCGCCAGGCGCACCGAGGCGCGCGAGCCGACTTCACCCGGGAGCATCGGCTTCCAGTTGGCCGCTTCGGCGGTAGACGAGAAGATGGCCGGGTTGCCGGCCTGGTTCACCGTCACACCGTCGTCGTAGGCGCCGATCGGGTCGGCGAGCGTGGTGAACGAGAAGTTTGTCGGCCACAGGCCCGAGTAGGCCACCGACGTCGGCAGGCCGGAGCGATACCGGAAGATGGTCGAGAGCTGCCACCCGCCGACGAGCGCCTCGGTCAGGTCGCCGGCGTTGCCGAGCAGCGCCTTGCCGCGGCCGAACGGCAGCTCGAACAGCACGTTGCTGTTCACGTTGTGCCGGATGTCGAAGTCCGAATCGCCGTAGAACGAGTCGAGGTTGTAGGGGTTGAGCATGATGCCGGCCGCGCTGCCGCCGCCGGCTTCCGGCGCGCCGCCGTTGTCGAGCGAGTGCGACAGCGTGTAGTTGAGGTCGAACGAGATGCCCTTCGCGTACGCCTTCCGCAGCGAGAACGTGGCCCCGTTGAAGTTCGAGTAGCCGGCATTCGTCCACATCGACATGCCGCTGCTCTGGATCGGATACATCGTGTAGCAGCCGGTCTTGATGATGCAGTTGGGATTCGCCGCCGACCTCACCCGGTCAACCGCGTGCGTGGCGTCGGCGTCGCTGCCACCGTACTGACCCCAGAGCAGGTCGTAGTAGTTGGCAGTCGCGCTGCCCGGGAAGAACATGTTGGCCAGCGCCGGCATCATGTTCTCGATCCAGGGGATCGATCCGGCCAGACCGGGGTTGGCACGCACCTGCGACGGGGAGATACCGGCGTCATGGATGGCGCGGACGGCGTAGGCCATGTCCTTCCACGTTTGGCCCGACGCCTGGTCCTTGAACAGAATCGACCAGCCGCCGGCGTCGGTCTGCATCAGGAGGTCGCGGCCCCAGCGACCGACGTAGCCGACTTCGGCAGTCAGCCCGCCGCGCAGTTCGCGCGTCACCGAGACGTTCGCGTTCCATGAGCGCGGCGTGTGCAGCGTGCTGTCGATGCCCATGTAGTTGCCGCCGATGAAGTTCACTTCGGGCGGCGTGAACGGGAAGGCGTGCTGCGGCGCGGCGGCAATGTCTGGCAGCGCGCCGCCGTAGCGCTGGCCGGTGGTGAAGTTCACCGACGACGACCGCACGATTTCCGAGAGGCCGAACGACGCCGTGCTGTCGAACTTCGTGACGAGATCGCTGCCGAAACGGTCGTAGACCAGCCCGCCGCCGGCGCGAATGACACCGCCCTTGCCGGTGAGCAGGCTCAGGAAGCCGCCGTCGGGTGTGTAGGCCACGGCGACGCGAGGCGCGAAGTTGTTGCGATCGGGTGCGTACCAGCTGTTCTTGCCGTTCTCGGGGCCGATGAAGTCGTAGTTCAGCAGGCTGTGCTGAATCTGGTTCATCGGGGTGCCGGCCGCCATGGCCGCCAGGCGTTCCTGCCAGTAGTCCTGCAGCGGGAAGGTGGGCGCCACCTGCAGTCCGTTGGTCTCGTACGGCACGCCCAGATACATGTAGCGGACGCCGTAGGTCAGGGTCAGGTTCTGCGTCATCCGCCAGTTGTCGCCGTAATAGGCCTCGAACTCGTTGCTGGCGAAGTTGCGGACCGTCGGATCGCCCACCGTCAGCGGCTTGCCGTTGGCGTCGTAGCTGTAGGTCATCGACGACGTCGTGATCACGCCAAACAGATCGCCCATCGCGCGCGTGACGTTCGTCGCATCGGTGAGGCGAATCGTCGGGTTGCCGGTGAGCTGCGCGAGATACGCGTTCGTGAGGGTCACCATGTCCGACCCGAGACCGAGCAGCGAGCCGCGGCCGTAGGAGTAGGTGGGGAACGCGTTGGCGTAGCTGGTGCGGTTGTTGCGGACCAGCCGCAGGTTGCCGCCCGTCGTGACCGTATGCGTGCCTTTGTTCCAGGTGAGGTCGTCGATGAAGTTGTAAGTCGGCGCGTCTCGCTTGAACGGCCGTGTGAGGTCGGTCGGCACGTCAATCTGGTCGAGCGTGAGCGCCGCGCCGAGCGTGCCGGTCCTTTCCAGACGGATGTTGGTCAGGCCGAAATTGGCGGTGTTGATCAGGTTCTGCCGCAGGACGCCCGTATACGAGGCGCCGACGCCGTAGCTGGTGTTGAGCTCGACGGAGTTCGCCGTCTGCCCGGGATACTGCGCCAGGGCCAAATCGCGGGCGTTGTCGGCAATCGTGGTACGGACGCTGAGATTGTGCTTGCTCATCGAGTCGAGCTTCAGGTCGACCTTCGCCACGTAGGCGCGGTTGTCGAGCAGCATCGGCGCGTTGAAGCGGAAGCCCGAGAAGTTCAGGCCGCTGTCGCTGCCGGCCGAGGTGTCGTTGCCTTCCGGCATCGAGCCGAGAAGGGCGAGGATCGCCGAGCTGGCGCCCAGGTGCAGCGGGTCGATCACCTTCAAGGCGTCCGGGCCGAGCGCATACGTCTGGCCGTCGCTCGCCTTGGCCATGATGGTGCCGGTGCGCAGCGTGCTCGAGGCCACCTTCCGCAGCTGGTTGGAGGCGCTGTTGTCCTTGCGCCGTTCGGCGTTGCCAAAGAAGAAGGCGCGATCTTTCTTGATTGGACCGCCCAGCGACACGCCGTACTGGTTGCGCTTCAGCTGCTCGCGCGGGATGCCCGAGCGGTTGCTGAACCAGTTGTTGGCCGAAAACGCCGTGTCGCGGTTGTACTCATAGGCGGACCCGTGCAGCAGGTTGGTGCCGCTCTTGGTTACGAGCGAGACCTGACCGCCGGAGCTGCGCCCCTGGTTGGCGTTCTGGCCGCCCACCGTCACGCGGAACTCCTGCACCGAATCGAGCGGCACCGGCAGCGCGGCGTTGAACCCGCTGTCGCGCTGGTTACCGGTGTTCATGCCACCCTGCTGCGCGTTCTGCGTCGGGTTTTCGAGGCCGGACGTCTGGTTGTCGTTGATGTCCACGCCGTCGAGGGTGATGTTGTTCTGGTCGCGACGCGCGCCCATCGTTTCGCCCGTCGGCGTGACGCCCGGCTGCAGGCTGAGGAGCTCGACGACGTTGCGCGTCATCAGTGGCAGCTGCCGGACCTGCACCTCTTTGAAGGCGTTGCCGATGGATGCGTCGGTCGTGTTGACCATCGCAATCGCCGCCTCGACCCTTACCGATTCGCTGAGGCCGGCGATTTCCATCTTCAGATCGAGCGTTGCCGGCGTGTTCACCTGCAGCGCCAGCTTGGCGGTCGCGGTCTGGAATCCGGGCAGCTCCGCCGTGATCGTGTAGGCGCCGGGCGGCACCTGCAGCAGCGAGTAGGCGCCCGTCTCGTCGGTGACGACCTGACGATTGAACGCCGTCTCGGCGTTGGCGAGCACCACGGTGACGCCTGGCAACGCGCCACCCTGCGCGTCGGCGATCTTGCCGCGCAGCGACGAGGTCGCCTGCGCGAACACCGACAAGGTGCCGAGACAGACAGCGAGAGCGGTGAAGAGGAGAAGCCGGCAACTACGACGCATCAACTGACCTCCGGGAGCCTGGAAGAAATGTGGCGGCCATGAAGCGGACCGCCGGTGCTTCGTAAGGAGCAAGGCAGGTGCCGCGCACGCATGTGCAGGCACAGCGCGGCTAATTGCTTCGATTCACTGCGCTTCAGGACTTTTTGCCGCGCGCGAGTCGCGTGCTCGACGTGAACACAAATGGACATGCCCACCGCGCACTGCCACAACGTCGTGTGATTCGCGCGCGTGCGGCCATCATCGTCGACGTCGATGATCGAGACGCGCTCGGCGGCTCGAGTACACCCGAGCGAGGTAGTGAACAATTTGGTTCACTCTCGCGGCGCGCCGGACAAGTCTGTCGGTCGCGCCGCGCCGTGCACAGCAATGTCCCTATCGTTTCGCGCGCGAACCCGTGATACTCGCACTCCATGCGTCTCATCGGTGTCTGCGCGATCGCGCTCGTTGTGCTCTCACGATCGATCGCAGCGGATGACGACCCGATCACCGTGATGACGCGCGACGGCAACGGCGTGACGACGGTGCGCGCCGTGCGCGTCGACGCGCCGATGCGGATCGACGGCGCACTCGACGAAGATCTCTATCGCCGCGTCGCGCCGATGACCGGCTTCATTCAGATCGAACCCGATGACGGCGCGGTCGCCAGCGAGCGCACGGAGCTGTGGCTCGCCTTCGACAACGACAACGTCTACGTCTCGTTCCGCGTATGGGACTCGCAGATGGATCGCCTGGTGGCGACGGAAATGCGGCGCGACAACGGCATCCTCTGGTCGGGCAACGACAACGTGGTGTTCGTGTTCGACACCTTCAACGATCGTCGCAGCGCGCTGTCGTTCACCGTCAACGCGCTCGGCGGGCGCGCCGACGGACAGGTCATCAACGAGCGCCAGTTCAACCCGGACTGGAACCCCGTGTGGGATCTCAAGACCGGCCGCTTCGAGGGCGGCTGGACGGTGGAAGGCGCGCTGCCGTTCAAGTCGTTGCGATATCAACCCGGCACGACCCAGACCTGGGGCTTCAACGCCATGCGGGTGAAGCGATCGAAGAACGAGATCTCGATGCTGTCGCCCGCGCCGCGCGCGCAGGGGGCCCAGGGCGTGGAACAGACGGCCTACGCCGCGCAACTGGTCGGCATCGAAGCGCCGGCGCAGCGCGTCAGCGTCGACTTGAAGCCGTACATGACCTCGAGCCTCAGCTCTGATCGGACGGCGAGCCCGCGCGTGTCGAACGCCGGCCACGCGGCCGTGGGGTTCGACGCCAAGTACGCGGTGACCAGAAACCTCGCCGCCGACGTGACCGTCAACACCGACTTCGCCCAGGTGGAAGCGGACCAGCAGCAGATCAACCTCACCAGGTTCAGCCTCTTCTTCCCTGAAAAACGCGAGTTCTTCCTGGAGAACCAGGGGACGTTCTCGTTCGGCGGCGTGGCCGTGGGCAGCCTGAACGCCGGCACCTCCGACGCCCCGATCCTCTTCTACAGCCGCCGCATCGGGCTCAACGCGGGCCGCGAGGTGCCGATCGACGCGGGCGGCCGGCTCACCGGCCGGGCCGGGCGCTACAGCATCGGCGCCATCAACATCCAGTCCGACGACGACGCGCAGAGCGGCGCCCTCGCCACGAACTTCACCGTGGCGCGCCTCAAGCGGGATCTCTTCGGCCGCAGCAGCATCGGCGCCATCGTCACCAACCGATCGGTGTCGGCCGCCGGCGGCGGGCGCAATCTGGCCTACGGGCTCGATGGCTCCTTCATCTTCTTCAAGAACCTGCAGATCAACACCTACTGGGCGCACGCGGAGACCGATCAGCCGCTGCGGCCTGGCGGCAACGACACCAGCTATCGCGCGCAGCTCGATTACAACGGCGACCGCTACGGGCTGCAGATCGAGCGGCTGGGGATTGGCGATTCGTTCAATCCGGAAGTGGGGTTCGTGAAGCGGCTCGACATGTTCCGCAACTTCGCGCAGGCGCGTTTCAGCCCGCGGCCTGGCGGGCGGAGCGCCATCCGCAAGTACGTGTACCAGGCGTCGATGGACTACATCGAGAACGGCAGCGGACGACTCGAGACGCGCACCGCCACCGGCGAGGTCGCGCTCGACTTCAAGAACGCCGACCACATCGGCGTGCTCTACACCAGCGAGTACGAGTATCTGCCGGTGCCGTTCCGCATCGGCGGCGGCCTCACGCTACCTGTGGGCGGCTACGACTTCGATACCGTGCGGCTCAACTACAACATGGGCCAGCAGCGGGCGGCGTCGGCCAACCTGTCGGTGGACTACGGCACGTTCTACGACGGCCACAAGACCACGCTCAGCGTGGCGCGTGGCCGCGTGCCGCTGACGAACCAGCTGTCCGTCGAGCCGACCTACTCCTACAACCAGGTGGACCTCTCGGTCGGAAGGTTCACCACGCACCTGGCCGGATCGCGCGTCACCTACACGATGACGCCGCTGATGTTCGTGAGCGCGCTGCTGCAGTACAACTCGGGCACCGACGCGGTCTCGACCAACGCACGGCTGCGGTGGGAGTACCGGCCCGGCAGTGAGCTGTTCGTCGTCTACAACGAGGAGCGCAATACCCTGACGCCGCGCTTCCCCACGCTGAACAACCGCTCGCTGATCGTGAAGTTCAA
>DASYRM010000129.1:0-2337 GCA_036004405.1 Vicinamibacterales bacterium | reverse complement strand
CTCGGTGACCTTCGACTTCTTCACGGCGACGAGGATGAGATCCATCAGCCCGTCGTGCTTGCCCACTGTGTGGTAGTCGAGGAAGACCTCATCGATGGCGAAGGGGATGTGATGCTCGGCCTCGAGCTGCACGACGGCGTGCACCTCTTTCGCCGGCACCTCGGGAATCTGCACCTTCTTGATGATCAGCTCCCGGCCGCAGATCGAGATAGCGGCGTCGGTCGACTTCACGCCGGCTTTCGCCACCGCCTGCTTGATCGCGTCCGCGACCATCTGCGGCTCGCGAATCGATCCGTCGGCGATCGCGTCGACGGGGAGCGGGACCATCGAGAACGCGGTCAGCGTTCGCTCTTTCCCCGTGCCCTTGAGCTGGGCCACTTTGACCGAGCTCGAACCGATGTCGAGGCCGAAACTCTCTGAACTCTTGCGGAAGATCTTGTTTAACAAGTCATTTCTCGCTGGTTACGTAGTATAGGTTTCCTGTCGTTCCCCACCAACGTTTTCCGGCATACAACGCTTGGGGGTACGCCGCCACGCCGCCCCTACCGATCGCCGCGTTCCCGCGAATTGCTCTACTTGCCGCCCTGCGGGAAGTCATCGCGATTCTTCAGACTGTTCTGCGGCGTCAGATCGAGAGCCAGGTCCTGGCCCGGCTGAAGCTGAACGCGCAGCCGCCAGAGCGGCTCTCCGGCGATGCGGTTCGTGAGCTCGTAGGTCCCGGGCACGACGCGCCTGAAACTGAAGCGCCCCTCCGCGTCCGTCCGCAGGACGTGATACTCCTCTTTGGTTGGTGTATTCGGCAGCCCTCTCAGGAAGAGCTGCAGCCGCGACTTCGGCACCGGGGGTTCGCCGTCGCTCCAGACGATCTGGCCGTGCACGGTGCTCGCGTTCGCGGGCGTGTCCTCCACCGGTGCCGCCGCTGCTGTGCGCTCCTTGCCCAGGCGCCCGGCCGCCGTCAGCCAGGTGCGCGCGGCCTGTGATTCGGCCGAGCTCGCCGGCGCGTTGGCCAGCACCCACTGGAACTCGCGTACCGCCTCCTCGATGAGGTCCAGATGGGTCGCGGTGACGGCGAGGTAATAGTGCAGCTTCAGGTTGGCCGGGTCCTTCACGAGCGCCTCGCGCAGCAGGCGGGCGGCCGCCACCCAGTCGCTCCGCTCGAACGCCCGCAGCGCGTCGGCGGCGACGTCGGACTGTGCGGTCGGCGCCTGCGGTGCGGGACTGGAGCACCCGAAGAGGAGGCCGCCGATGACGACGGCCGCGAAGAGGCGATTGCGACTCAGAGCAGGTTCCTCAGCCGCACGCGCGCCTCGACCTGCGAGTGCTGGTTACCGGGCGAGTTCGACGCGACGGTCTTCTCGGTCTGCGTCGTGATCGAGATCTTCACGGCGCGGATGTCGGCGGCGGTGGCGGTGGGTTGATTCGTTCCGTCGTACGTCGTGATCGCCAGCGCCGAGACGCCGCCGATCACCGTGCTGAAGGCCGCGCTGCAGACCGCCACCGCCGCCGGCGCGGTCGTGCTGCACTCGAGGTCAGTGCCGGTCAGGCGATACGTCACCGCGTTGCTGTTCTGATCGTTGAACGTGATCGAGGTGCAGCCGGCGTTGCAGCCCGCCGCCGTCGTGATCCCCTGCGCCGACCGGAGCTGCGTCGTCATCATGTCGAGGGCGAGCCGCGCGTTCTGCTGGACCTCGACCCGCGCCGAGCCGATGAGGTACGCGAGCTGCCCCTGCCGCTGCAGGGTGAAGAGCGCGCCCATCATGAACCCGAGGATCGCCACCACGATCAGCAGCTCGGCCAGGGTGAAGCCGCGCTCGTTCCTCATCGCTGCGACACCAGCCAGTCGACGGTGACCGTCTTCGCCACCGGCGACACCCCTGAGCTCGTCAGCGGCGTGTAGCTGACGGTCACCCGTACCGTGCGCATCGCCGCGTTCGTGACGCCGGCGCAGCCGGCGCCGACGTTGCAATCGATGACCCGCGTCGTGCGGCTGTAGCGGGTGAAGCCGGTGACCGCCGCCTCATCGGGATACGTCGTGCACGCACCACCCGACACGCAGGCAGCGAGACCGGTGCTCCCGTCGGCCACGCGCGTGCATTTGGTCGAGGTCGCGACGCCGGTCGGGGTGGCGCCGCCCGGCGAGACGCCGACGCAGTCGGCGTCGGGCGTGGCGCTCCAGCTGGCGTTGCGAACCTGCTCGATACGCTGCTCGGCCAGGAACGTGGCGGTGGAGAGCTGGTTGCCCTCCTGGACGCCGTAGCTCGAGATGGGAACGACCACCGCCAGGCCGACGAGGCCGATGCCGATGATGGCCACGGCGACCAGGATCTCCGCGAGGGT
>DASYRM010000128.1:0-33894 GCA_036004405.1 Vicinamibacterales bacterium | reverse complement strand
CGACGACGTGATCGCCGGTGTCGATGTGCGAGGTATAGACCGGCTTGTGCTTACCCTGGAGCAGGCGCGCCGCGATGGTCGCCACGCGGCCGAGCACCTTGCCCTCGGCGTCGATGACGTGCCACTTGCGGGTCACGCTGGCACCGGCGGCTTCCAACGCGCCGCCGCGCTTCACACTTGGTACTACCGTACGCATCAACCAGGTTCCTTCTGCCCCCGCGCAAGGCTCGCGCGTACAGGCCACTCCGGACCCGATGGCCGGAAACCCCAATCATACGAACGGTTGCACGGACTGTCAAGCAAAGACCCCGTCTGAGGCGGAGGCTAACTACCTTTCTACCGAGCGCCTTCCAGCCAAGAAACCGCTGGCCGCGCCACGCTGTGCCGCGCTCTGCCGTCCGGGGCTGTTTCGTGCAGTCTCGGTGGTTTTCCCCAGGAAATCGCGCCGGCTTTCGTTTACGGCTCAGGTGATGGTCCTGACACTGCGGCCGATAACAGATTTTGTCAGGCGGTCCAGGTCGCTGGAGCGGCCCGGTCTGTCCGAGCAGTGTCTGCTGACCCGCCTGCAGCGGGCAAGCGAAGGAGCGAACGCGTGTTCCGAAGAACGCCCAAGTCCGTCGTCGGCCTCGACATCGGCTCGAGCGCCGTGAAAGCGGTGGAGCTCAAGCCCAGCGGGAAGAGCTACCGGGTCGCCGCGTTTGCGAGCGAAACGGTGCCGGCCGATTCGATCGTGGACGGCGCCATCATCGACGCCGACGCCGTCGTCAGCACCATCAAGAAGCTGTTCGACAAGACTCCCGCCTTCAAGACCAAGAAGGTGTGCGCGTCGCTCTCGGGCAATACCGTGATCGTCAAGAAGATCACGCTCCCGGTGATGACCGAGGCGGAACTGCGCGACTCCATCTACTGGGAGGCCGAGCAGTACATCCCCTTCGACATCCAGGACGTCAATCTCGATTATCAGATTCTCGACGCCGGCACCGGTCCCGACTCGCGCGGCAGCATGGACGTGCTGCTCGTGGCGGCCAAGAAGGAAAAGATCGGCGACTACACGAGCGTCATCACCCAGGCCGGCCGCCAGCCGGTGGTGATGGATGTGGACGCGTTCGCACTGCAGAACGCCTACGAGGTCAACTACGGCCTCGAGCCGAACAAGATCGTGGTCCTGCTCAATGCCGGCGCCAGCGCCATCAACATCAACGTCCTCCAGGGCGACCAGTCGGTCTTCACGCGCGACATTTCGATTGGCGGCAACGCCTACACCGAAGCGGTGCAGAAGGAGCTGGGCCTGCCGTTCGAGGCGGCCGAGCAGCTGAAGAAAGGCATCCCAGTCGACGGCGCGACGTTCGAAGACGCCCAGCCCGTGCTGCGCGCGGTGACCGAGAACGTGCTGCTCGAGGTTCAGAAGACGCTCGAGTTCTTCAAGGCCGCCGCCTCCGTCGATCACATCGATCGGGTGGTGCTGAGCGGCGGCGTCTCGCGCATCGAGGGGCTTCGCGAGCGGCTCCAGGAGCGCCTGCAGGCGCCGGTCGAGCACTTCGATCCGTTCAAGGTCGTGGGGTGGGACGCCAAGAAGCTCGGTGGCACCGATGCCGCTGACGTTTCGGCGACCGCCGCGGTGGCAGTGGGCCTGGCTCTCAGGCAGGTAGGCGACAGATGATTCGAATCAACCTTCTCGGCGGCGAGCGGCAGAAGGCCAAGAGCGCCGCCCGCTTCGACGCGAGCCAGCAGCTCACGGCGACGTGTGGCCTGATCGTCGTGGCCTCCGTGTGCGGCGTCGGCTTCTGGTACTGGAAGCTCGGGCACGAGGCTACGCGGCTGGACGCGCAGATCTCGTCGCTCAAGCGCGAGGCGGCCCGCCTCGACTCGGTCATGGCCGAGGTCAAAACCTTCGAGGAACGGAAAGCCACTCTGCAGCAGCGCGTCGCGCTGATCGAGCGCCTGCGTCAGGGCCAGACGGTGCCGGTGCAGCTGCTCGATCACGTCAGCCGCAGCCTGCCCGAGATGCTGTGGCTCACGGATCTCAAGGAGGAAGGTGACTTCCTCACCATCGAGGGGCGCACCACGACCCTCATCGGGCTCTCGGACTTCGTCAACAACCTGGGCACGAACCCGGTGCTGCAGAAGCCGATCGAGATCCTGGACAGCGCCGCCGAAGGCGGCGACTCCAAGCCGGGCGCCGGTCCCGAGTTGATCAAGTTCACCGTCCGTGCCGGACTCAACGGCCTGCCCAAGCAGGAAGAGCCGGAAAAGGGCGCCAAGCGGAGGAAGAAGTAATGGCGCTCAAACTCGACTTCGGCAAGCTGCCCTGGCATGCGCAGCTCGGGATCTTCGTCGTGATCGGTCTCGCCGGCGTGGGCGCGTTCTGGTACTTCTACGCCTCCCCCGCGGAGTCCCAGCTGGTCACCAAGCGCGCGGAGGTCAGCAAGCTTCAAGGTGAAATCAAGGCTGGCCTCGCCACCGCCAAGCGACTCCCCGAGTTCCGCAAGGAGCTGGCCGCTCGCGAGGCGCAGCTCGCGGAGCTGGCCAAACAGCTGCCAGAGGAACAGGACGTCGCCGATCTGCTGCGCCGAGTGCAGGCGATGGCGACCCAGTCGAACCTGACGATCCGCGGCTTCACGCCGGCGCCGATCACGCGGCGCGAGATGCACGCGGAATGGCCGATCGGTCTGAAGCTCGAAGGGAGCTATCACGACCTCGGCGCGTTCCTCGAGCACGTCAGCAAGTTCCCGCGAATCATCAATGTCGGAACGATGCACATCGCCGCCCGGGCGACCCAGAGCGCGACTACCACCGTGACGGCCGAGTGCACGGCCATGACCTTCGTGCTCGTGAAGGATGCGCCGGCCGACGATGCCGGCAAAGGCAAGAAGAAGGGCAAGCCCGCCAACGGTAAGGCGGCACAGGCCGCGGTGCCGGCAGCGGCGCTGGGCGAATAGCAGCACAGAGGCCAAGTCACAGGACACCGTTATGCGCGCACTGGTCATCACGTTCATCCTCGTCGTCGCCACGCCGCACACGTCGTTGGCGCAGGGCGACGCCGCCATGGCCGCCGCACGGGCCGCCACCGGTTCGCAGGTCGGCAAGCCCGCGGCGAAGGCCGCCACGCCGGCGGCGCCGGCTCCGAAGCCGGCCGCCAGCGCGCCGGCGGCCGCCGCCCCTGCGCCTGCCGCCGACGCCCCCGCGCCGGTCGTCGCCACGCCCGCCGACGCCACAGCGCTTCAGGCGCACGGCTTCACCTACAACCCGGAAGGGCGCCGCGATCCGTTCGTGAACCTGCTCCGTCGCGGGACCGGGCTGGACGCCGGCAACAGCGGCCCGAGGCCAGCGGGTTTGAAGGGCCTTGGCGCTGGCGAAGTGACGCTCAAGGGGACGATGGCCAGCCAGGGCGCCTACGTCGCCATCCTGCAGGGCTCCGACGCCCGCACGTATGTCGTCCACCAGGGCGAGAAGCTCCTCGACGGCACGGTTCGATCGATCACCGCGGACTCGCTGGTCATTCTCCAGCAGGTCAACGATCCGCTTTCCAAGGAGACCCAGCGCGAGGTGCGCAAGGTGCTTCGGCAGACGGAAGAGGCCAAGTAATGGAGAGGTATCGGTATTCCCTGTTGCTTGTGGTGTGCGCGTTCGTCGCGCTGAGCGCCAAGTCCCCGGTGGGGGCGGCCGGCGCCGGCGTCGACACCGCGGCCCTCAAGCGGATCACCACGCGTCTCGATGCGCGCACCGGCGTGGTGGCCATCGAGGCCTCCGATCCGGTGCCCTACGTGGCGTCGCAGCCCGATCCCAAGACGTTCATCGTCGAGCTGCGTGATGTCGTGGCCGCCGCGATCACACATCCCGTGCAGGCCGACCCGCGCAACCCGTTCGCCGCGGTGGCGGTGGAGAACGCGGTGGCCGCCGACGGCGCCCGCGTCGCGCGCGTGCAGCTCACGCTGTCCGCGGCGGTACGGCCGCGGGTGCGGAGCTCGCGCAACATCATCTTCGTCGAAGCCGACCGTCTGGATACCGACGCCCCGTCGGCAGGCACGGTGGCCGCCATCGGCCCGACGACGACCATCAAGGACATACAGGTGCAGCCACGCGACGGCGCGATGGCGGTGACGCTTCGCGCCACCGGGCCGATCGTTCCCGCCGACGTGTACGTGCCCAAAGACGGCCCGCGCCGCCTGGTGATGAACCTGGCCAACGTGTCGTCCGCGGTCGTGAGCCCGGTCATCGCCGGCAAGGAGCCGGTGCAGCGGGTGCGCGTCGGCCTCAGCCCGAATTCGCCGCTCATCACCGAAGTGTCGATGGAGCTGTCGCGCGCGGCGGCCCATCGCATCGAAACCTCGGCGGACAAGAGCGAGCTGACGGTCGTGTTCGAGTCGCCGCTGACGGCCACCGCTCCGGCGCGCAAGCCGGCCCCGGCGACCCCAGTCCTGCAGCAGGCGGCGGTGCCGCCAGCCGCGCAGGGTCCGACGCCGGTTCCGCCGGCCGCACAGGCTGCCGGCCAGTCGGCCAGCGCGCAGGGCGTGCCGCAGAACCAGGCGCGCTATACCGGTCATCCCGTGAGCCTGGACTTCTCCGGTGCCGATCTGCGCTCGGTGTTGCGGACCTTTGCCGAGATCAGCGGCCTGAACATCGTCATCGACCCGACCATCCAGGGCACGGTGGACGTCTCGCTCCGTGACGTGCCGTGGGATCAGGCGCTCGACATCATCCTGCGCGCCAACCGCCTCGGCTACTCGGTGGACGGCACCATCGTGCGCATCGCGCCGCTCACCGTCCTGGCCGACGAAGAGAGCCAGCGCCGCAAGCTGTCGGACGAGCAGGCGCTCGCCGGCGAGCTGCGGGTGATGACGCGGGCGCTCAGCTACGCGCGCGCCGAGGATCTGCGGACGCTCATCACCGCAACCGCCCTGTCACAGCGCGGCTCGATTCAGACCGACGCGCGGACCAACACCATGATCATCAACGACCTGCCCGAGCGCCTCGAGCGCGCGGCGGCGCTGCTGACGACGCTCGACGTGCCGCAGCCGCAGGTGGAGATCGAGGCGCGCATCGTCCAGACCAACCGGTCGTTCGCCAACAGCCTCGGCGTGAGCTGGAGCGCGAGGGGCGCCGCCACCCCGGCGCTGGGCAACTCGCTGCCGCTGGCGTTCCCGAACAGCGGCGCGGCCAACGCCGGCGTCAATCTGCCGGCGACCGGCGCGGTCTCGTCCACGGCCAGCCTGGCGCTCGGCTCGATCAACGGCGCGCTCAACCTCGACGTGGCGCTCTCGGCGCTCGAGCGCAACGGGCAGGGCCGCATCCTCTCGACGCCGCGCGTCTCGACGCAGAACAACATCGAGGCCGAGATCACGCAGGGCATCCAGATTCCGATTCAGACGATCGCGAACAACACGGTCACGGTGTCGTTCCGCGATGCCGCGCTCACGCTGAAGGTCACGCCGCAGATCACCGCGGCGGGCACCGTGATCATGCGCATCAACGTCGCCAACGAATCGCCCGACTTCAGCCGCTCGGTCAACGGCATTCCGCCGATCGACACCCAGCGCGCGGCGACCCAGGTGCTCGTCAGCGACGGCGAGACCACGGTCATCGGCGGCATCTATGTGAGCCGCGAGCAGACCACGCAGGATCGGACGCCGGCGCTCTACCGGCTGCCGCTGCTCGGATGGCTGTTCAAGAAGAGCACTGTGGAGGACGAGAGCCGCGAACTGCTCATCTTCCTCACCCCGAAGATCGTCAAGCTGCAGGGAGCATAGGACTGCGATGAAGGCAAATCGTCTCGGAATCTGTGCCGTGCTCGCGGCGGTCGCCGCCAGCGGGTGCGGCGATCTGGTCCGTCAAGGGAACGGGCCGGTTCAAGCCACCGTTGCGATGCTCGAAGGGGCGTCGGGCGCGGAGCCGGGCAAGTTCGGCGGCACGATGCTGTCGGACGTCGTCACCCTGGTGAAGAAGACGGTCAACGGCCAGGACGTCCGCGTGCCGACGGTCTTCAATGACCTCGGCCGGGTCACGGTGACCGCCGCGATGAAGGATCCGTCCGTGACCAGCCCCACGGACGTCAACGCGATCACCTTCACGCGCTACCGGGTCACCTACATTCGCGCCGACGGGCGCAATACCCCTGGCGTGGACGTGCCGTACGGGTTCGACTCCGCGGTGACGTTCACCGTGATGCCTGGCGGCAATGCGACGACGGGATTCGATCTGGTTCGTCACGTCGCGAAGGAAGAGGCGCCGCTGGTCAGCCTCGCCGCCAACGACGACCTCATCACGACCATCGCCCAGGTGACCTTCTACGGTAAGGACCATGCCGGTCACGATGTGTCCGCCTCGGGGAACATCGGGATCACCTTTGGGAACTTCGGCGATCCCGACTAGGACAAGGCCAATGGATACGAAAGCGTTGCGAGGGGATATGCGAGTGCGTCTGATGGGCGCTCTGCTGACGGCGGTCTCACTCACCGGCTGCACGCACGAGCAGAAGGCACCTGATCTGACCGGACCGTCCGGATGGTCGACGTCGATTGCGGTGACCGCGGCGCCAGATCACCTCCTGCAGGACGGCGCTTCGCAGACGGTCGTCACCGCGACTGTCAGGAACGCGTCCGGTGCGCCGGTGGCGGGGCTGGGCATCAACTGGACCGTCGAGGCGTCCAACGGAAACCAGATTTCCCCGTCGACGCCGTTTTCGGTCACCAACGCCGACGGCAAGGCGACCACGATCGTGACCGCGCCGCCGGCGCCGTCGACGATCCCGGCGTCGCCGGTCAAGCTCACCATTTCGGCGCAGGCGCAGGGAACCGATGCGTCAACCGTGGCCGACGGGTTCGACAAGTTCAAGATGTCCGTCGAGGTCGAGCTGGTACCGCCGGCCGGCACCCTGGCGCCCAACCGGCTGCCGGTGGCCGCGTTCACGATTTCGCCGCCCATTGCCAACATCAACGAGACGGTGACGTTCGACGCGTCCACGAGCACGGACGAAGGCATGATCTGCGACACGCGCTGCACCTATCTGTGGTCGTTCGGTCCCAACCTCACGACCATCTCGGGCAAGGTGGCCACGCGAGCGTTCACGGTGCCCGGCAGCGTGACCGTGACCCTGTATGTCACCGACGAGCGTGGCGGCACGTCCAGTACCTCGAGGACTTTCACGGTGACTGGACCCGTGGCGCCGAACGCGAACTTCAGTGTGCTCCCGGCGTCGCCGACTGCCGGAGTCAGCGCCGTGCTGAACGGATCGCTGTCCACGGTTGGGGCCGGCGCCACCATCACGCAGTACGATTGGGACTTCGGCGACGGCACGGCGTCCTCGGGCGCGTCGTCGACGGTGAACCACACGTGGGCGACCGCGGGCAGTTACGCGGTCATTCTCACGGTCACCGACAGCCTGGGCCGGACCGACAACCAGCTGCTCGTGGTGACGGTGCAATAGGCGCATCATCGCTCGTGTTGACCAGGAGCCGGCTGCCCGCAGCCGGCTCCTGGCGTTTTCGCCGACGGGCACGTTACGCTCTCGGCACCCGGTCCCATGTCCCTGGTTCCCAGCGCACGCCTCGGCGCCCGTCATGAGCGGCTTCGCCACTCGTTCGCGGAGCTCGCCATCGACGCGCTCGTCGTCAGCCACCCCGCGAATCTCCGGTATCTGATGAACCACGCCGGCACGGCCGGTCTGGCGGTGATGACCGCGCACGGCGTGGTGCTGCTGGTGGACTTCCGCTACCTGACGGCGGTGGAAATGCTCCAGGCGTCGCCGGCCGCGTGCCCGGATCTGGAAGTCCGCCAGGTGCCGGACAGCTACGACCAGGCGCTGGCCGAGTGCCTCGCGTCGCTCGGCGTACGCAGCGTGGGGTTCGAGAGCGCCCACGTGAGCGTGGCCCGCCACGCCGCGTGGGAACGCGCCTGCCGCGGACGCGGGTTGGTGCTCGACTTCGTTGCCACCGACCGCGCGGTGGAACGGCTGCGCGTGATCAAGGACGACGACGAGATTGCCATGCTGCGCGCCGCCGCCCAGGGGCTGACGCCGGTGGCCGAGGCCGCGTTCGCCGCGGTGCGTCCGGGCGTTGCAGAAAAAGAGGTGGCCGGCGTCATCGAAACGGCTCTGCGAGCGAGCGGGTTCGAGCGCCCCGCGTTCGATACGATCGTTGCGTCAGGGCCGAACTCCGCGCTGCCGCACCATCGGGCCGGCGAGCGAAGATTGGGTGAAGGCGACCTCGTCGTGCTGGACTTCGGCGGCGTCTTGGACGGATACTGCTCCGACCTCACCCGGACGGTCTCGGTGGGGGCGCCGTCGAGTGACGCCCTCAGGGTGCACGCGGCGGTCCTGGCAGCCCAACGCGCCGCGATTGACGCGGTGAGACCCGGAGTCCTGGCGTCGCTGGTCGATGCTGCGGCCCGGCAGGTGCTCGACGCGAAGGGGCTGGGTGAGGCGTTCGGGCACGGGACCGGCCATGGGCTCGGGCTGGACGTGCACGAAGATCCCCGCATCGCGCGCGCAACGGCCGACATCCCGAGCGCGCCGCTGGAAGCGGGGATGGTGCTCACCGTAGAGCCCGGTGCCTACCTTGCGGGGTGGGGTGGCGTCCGAATCGAGGATGACGTGCTGGTGACGCCGACCGGATGCGAGACGCTGACGTCGGTGCTCCGCGAGCTTCGAAGCTGCGGGTAGCGCAGACCGCCCCCCAACGCATGGATCTAGACGAAATCAAGAAGATTCTCGACCTCATGCGCGAGCATGACCTGGCCGAATTCGAACTCGAACGAGACTCAGGCAAGGTCAAGCTTCGCAAACACCCCAACGCCCCCCAGTTCGTGGCCGCCCCTGCGGCGGTGCCGCAGCTGGCGTACGCGCCGGCGGCTCCGGCGGCCGCGCCGCTGCCGCCCGGAACCGGCGAACCGGTGCTGACGTCGGCCAGCGAGGACGTCGATCTGGCGATTATCAAGGCGCCCATCGTCGGCACCTTCTACCGGTCCTCGGAGCCCGGCGCCAAGCCGTTTGCGGACGTGGGCGAGCAGGTGCGCAAGGGGCAGGTGCTCTGCATCATCGAGGCGATGAAACTCATGAACGAGATCAACGCCGAGTGCGACGGGGAAGTGGTGAAGGTCTACGTGGAAAACGGGCAGGCCGTGCAGTACGGCGAGCGGCTGTTCGCCGTGAAACCCGCGTAGCCGGAGATCAGGCCCATGTTCAAGAAGATCCTGATCGCAAACCGCGGCGAAATCGCCCTCCGCATCATTCACGCCTGCCGCGAGCTGGGCATCAAGACGGTGGCCGTCTACTCCGAGGCCGATGAGAACTCCCTGCACGTCCGCTTCGCCGACGAGGACGTGTGCATCGGGCCCGCCAAGAGCGCCGACAGCTATCTGAACGTGCCGGCGATCATCAGCGCCGCCGAAATCACCGGCGCCGACGCCATTCACCCCGGCTACGGCTTCTTGTCCGAGAGCGCGTATCTGGCCGAGGTCTGCGGGGCGTGCCACATCCGGTTCATCGGGCCGGACCCGAGCGTGATCAAGCTGCTCGGCGACAAGGCGCGTGCGCGCAAGGCCATGAAGAAGGCCGGGCTGCCGATGCTGCCCGGGAGCGACGGGCCGGTCGACGGTGAGGAATCGGCCCTCAAGGTGGCCAAGAGCATCGGCTATCCGGTGATCATCAAGGCGGTGGCGGGCGGCGGCGGGCGCGGCATGCGCGTGGTGCGCAATCCCAACGAACTGGGCACGAACCTCCGCACCGCGCAGCGCGAGGCCGAGGCCGCCTTCGGCAACGGCGACGTCTACATCGAGAAGTACCTCGAAAATCCGCGCCACATCGAGTTCCAGATCATCGGCGACCACCACGGCAACGTGGTGCACCTGGGCGAGCGCGAGTGCTCGATCCAGCGCCGGCACCAGAAGCTGCTCGAAGAGTCGCCCTCGCCGGTCATCTCCGAAAAAGTGCGCCGCAAGATGGGCAGCCTGGTCGTGGACGCGGCCAAGGCGGTGCAGTACACCAACGCCGGCACCTTCGAGTTCCTGATGGACGATGAAGGGCGCTTCTATTACATGGAGACCAACACGCGTCTCCAGGTCGAGCACCCGGTCACCGAGATGATCACCGGGATCGACATCGTCAAGGAGCAGATCCGGATCGCGGCGGGGCTGCGGCTGGGATTCAAGCAGAGCGACGTGACGTTCACCGGCCACTCGATCGAGTGCCGCGTGAATGCCGAGGACCCCGAGACGTTCGCGCCGTCACCCGGCGTGATTCACGCCTTCAACCTGCCCGGCGGCCCCGGCGTGCGCGTGGACTCCTTTGCCCACGCCGAGTGCACGGTGTCGCCGTACTACGACTCGATGATCGCCAAGATCATCGTGCACGGCCGCGACCGCCGCGAGGCCATCGCGCGCATGCGGCGAACGCTCGAGATGACCGTCATCGAGGGCATCAAGACCTCGGTGCCGCTCCACCTCAAGATCGTCAACGACCCCGACTTCCAGGCTGGGCGCATGAACACCGGGTTCATGGAGCGCTTCATGCCCAAGCCGGCGGCACGCTCGCTCGCCGAAACCGCCTGAGCCCGCTCCACGCGATCCTGGACGTGGACGCGGCGGCGGCCGCCGGATGGGCGCCGCTCGCACTGGCCGGCCGCTTCTTTGATGGCGGGGCCACCATGGTGCAGCTGCGGGCGAAGCATCTTGCCTCCGGACCGCTGCTCGAACTCTCCGAAGCGCTGGTCGCGCTGGGCCGGCCCTACGGCGCCACCGTGATCGTGAACGACCGCGTGGACGTGGCCGTGCTGTCGCGGGCCGCCGGGGCCCACGTGGGGCAGGACGATCTCGCGCCGGCGGACGCGCGCGCACAGCTGGGGCCCGACGCGATCCTCGGCGTCTCGACCCACGACGCGGCGCAGTTCGTGCGCGCGCTGCAGCAGCCCGCCACCTACGTCGCGGTCGGGCCGGTTTTCGCTACACGCACGAAGGACACCGGCTACGCCGCGGTGGGTCTCGATCTCGTGCGCGCCGCGCGGCGTCTCGCTCCTTCGGTCCCCATCATCGCGATCGGTGGCATCACGCTCGAGACGGCGCCGTCGGTGCTCGACGCCGGCGCCACCGCCGTGGCCGTGATCGGCGATCTGCTGGCCACGGAAGATCCGGCCGCGCGCACGCGTGCCTATCTTCGGACACTCGAGGAAAATCGCTTATAGTCCCAAGCGCGTCTGCTAGGGGTCGCGGCGGATCGCGCCGGTCCGTCGACAGAGAGGAGCAACGTGGCATCTGCACTGTCTCGCACGAAGTCCATCGATCGCCTCCTGGCGGAAGCACAAGCCGCCGGGGAAGGCACCTTGAAGCGGACACTGGGCGGCTGGTCGCTCGTGGCGCTTGGCATCGGCGGCATCATCGGCGCGGGACTGTTCGTGCGCACCGCAGCGGCCATCGCCGAGCGGTCGGGGCCGTCCGTGGTCCTGGCGTTTCTCGTCGCCGGCGTCGGCTGCGCGTTTGCCGGTCTTTGCTACGCCGAGCTGGCGTCGATGATCCCGATCGCGGGGAGCGCCTACACCTATTCCTACGCGACGATGGGTGAGTTCGTCGCCTGGATCATCGGCTGGGATCTCGTGCTCGAGTACGCCGTCGGTGCCGCGACGGTCGCCATCGCCTGGAGCGAATACTTCAACAAGGTGCTCGAGTTCGTCGGCTACGACATTCCGTACCAATGGCGGCATTCGCCATTCGAGTCCGCGGACGGCGTGACCGGCATCATGAACATCCCCGCGGTGGTCATCCTTGCCCTGCTGTCGCTGCTGCTCATCCGCGGCACGCGCGAGTCGGCGTTCGTGAACAATCTCATCGTCATCACCAAGGTCTCGATTGTCATCGTGGTGATCGTGGTGGGCTGGGGATTCATCAACCCGGCCAACCACGTTCCCTTCATTCCGGAGCCGACGACCTACACGACCACGCAGGGCGTCACGCACGCCTACGGCGGCATCCTGGGCATCCTGGGTGCGGCAGGCGTGGTGTTCTTCGCGTTCATCGGCTTCGACGCGGTGTCGACGGCGGCTCAGGAGACGAAGAACCCCAGGAAGGATATGCCCTTCGGGATCCTCGGGTCGCTGGCCGTCTGCACGGTGCTCTACGTGGCGTTCTCCTACGTGCTGAGCGGCGTGGCCACGGTCGAGGACTTCCGCACGGCGGGCAAGGAAGCGTCGGTCGCCTATGCGATTCAGACCTACATGACCGGCTACGGCTGGCTGGCCAAGTTCGTGACGGTGGCGATTCTGGCCGGATTCTCGTCCGTCATCCTGGTGATGCTGCTGGGGCAGACGCGTGTGTTCTACGCCATGAGCAAGGATGGCCTGGTCCCGAAAGTGTTCTCAGACGTGCACCCGCGGTATCAGACGCCCTACAAGTCGCAGGCCTTGTTCTTCGTCTTCACCGCGCTGTTTGCCGCCTTCATTCCCGAGAGCGTCGTTGGCGAGATGACGAGCATCGGCACCTTGTTCGCGTTCATGCTCGTCTGCCTGGCCGTGTGGATCATGCGCGTGCGGCGTCCGGACCTCCCGCGGGGCTTCGTGGTGCCGGCGCTGCCAGTAGTGGCGGTGCTGGGCGTCATCGTCTGTGGTGCGATGATTTACGGGCTGGGGAAGGACACGTGGCTGCGGCTCCTGGTGTGGCTGTTGATCGGATTCGTCATCTATTTCGGGTACGCGCGGTCGCACAGCCGGTTGAACCAGACGTCTTGAACGGTCAGGAGATGTCAGAAACATTCACCGTTCCATCGCCCGATCAAGACGTCCACGCCCGCCCGCAGGGCGGGCAATTGAACCCTGCGTTAGCGAGGCGGAGCCTGCGTGTCCGTCGGGGCGAGGCGTAGCCTCGCGTAACTCTACGGAGACGAAGGTGGCACGAGGGCCGGCCCGCTACACGGCAGGCCTGACGCGCTGGCTGAGCGGACCGCGCCTGGCGGTGGCGATGCTCGGCATGGTCGTCGCCGGCGGCATCACCGGGTACGTGACCATCGAAGGGTGGAGCGTGTGGGACGCGCTCTACATGACGGTCACGACGGTCGCGACGGTCGGGTTCCGCGAGGTGCACCCGCTGTCCGGCGCGGGACAGGCGTTTACGCTCTTATTGATCGTCTCGGGCGTGGGCACCGCGTTTTACACCGCCACGCTTCTCGCAACCGCTATCGTGGAGGGTGGGCTGCACCGGCGATTCGAACGCCGGCGCATCGAGCGCATGCTGGAAGGACTTCGAGACCATTTCATCCTCTGCGGCTACGGGCGGATCGGCAGCATGATTGCCGACGAGCTCGATCAGCAGAAGGTGCCGTTCGTCGTCATCGAGCGCAGCGCCGAGCGCGTGCAGCAGGTGCTGCTGCGAGGCTGGCTCGCGGTGGCGGCCGACGCCAGCCGCGACGAGGTGCTCGAGCGCGTGGGCATTCATCGCGCCCGCGGCCTGATCGCGGCGGTCGGCACCGACGCCGAGAACGTCTACACGGTGCTGACGGCGCGGGTCGTGCGGCCGGACCTCTTCATCGTGGCCCGGGTCGAGTCCGACGACGCGGAGCCGAAGCTGCGGCGCGCCGGCGCCGATCGCGTCATTTCCCCGTATCACATCGGCGCCACACACATGGCGCAGAGCGCGCTGCGGCCGGCGGTGGTGGATTTCGTGCAGCTCGCGACGTCGTCGGGGCATCTCGACCTGTCGATGGAGCAGGTGAAGATCGTGGAAGGGTCGGGACTGGTAGGGCAGAACATCGTCGAATCCGGCATCCGGCAGAAGTTCGGATTGATCGTGGTGGCGATTCGGCGTGCGGAGGGCACGATGGACTTCAACCCGTCGCCGGAATCGGTGATTCGGGCCGGCGACGAACTGGTGGTGCTGGGCCGGCCGCAGAGCGTGAAGGCGCTTGGAGAAAGGGTGACAGCGTGACGGCTCGGGTACTCGATGGACAGACGCTCTCGGCAACGATGCGCGAGGAGATCAAACCAGACGTTCAGGCATTCATGAAGGCGCACGGCCGGCCGCCGGGGCTCGGCATCGTGCTCGTCGGCGAAGACCCGGCCTCGCACGTGTACGTGCGGAACAAGCTCAAGGCGGCGGAGGACGTCGGGTTCTACGCCGACTGCACCCGCCTGAGCGCGGACGCCACCCTGGCCGACGTGCTGGCGGTGGTCGATCGGCTGAACCGGAGCGAGCAGCACGACGGCATCCTGGTGCAGTCGCCGCTGCCGAAGGCGATGGGCGCGGGCGCGGCGCAGAAAGTGTTCGATACGATTGCCGTCGGCAAGGACGTGGACGGCTTTGCGGCCGAGAGCGTCGGGATGCTGGTGCAGAACCGGCCGCAGCTCGTGGCCTGCACGCCTGCCGGCGTGATCGAGATGCTCGAGCGCGAGAAGATTCAGATCGCCGGCACACGGGCCGTCGTCCTGGGGCGCAGCGATATCGTCGGCAAGCCGATGGCGTTGCTGCTGCTGCACCGTGACGCCACGGTGACGGTGTGCCATTCGCGCACGCCGGATCTGGCGGCCACCTGCCGGCAGGGGGACATCCTGGTGGCCGCGGTGGGACGGCCGGGATTCGTCACGCCGGACTTCGTCAAGCCGGGCGCCACCGTGGTGGACGTAGGCATCAACGAGGTGCGGGACCCGAAGGTGGCGGCCACGCTCTTTCCTGACGGCCATCCGCGGCTGGCGACGTTCGCGTCGAAGGGCGTGCTGCTCGTCGGCGACGTCCATCCCAGCGTCGACCAGGTGGCCGGCGCTCTCACGCCGGTACCGCGTGGCGTGGGCCCGCTCACCATCACGATGCTCATGAAGAACACGCTCAAGGCGGCGCAGATGCGGGCGTCTGCCGTGGTGGCTTCGTAGGAGAGCTCATGCTTCGCCGACTGATCGTCGCCGTGTTGCCGATGCTGGCGTGCGCGGCCGTGTCAGCGCAATCGCCCGGCGTTGTGCGGACCGGCAACGTCAGCCCGATCATCGAGAGCCTCGACACGTCGCTCGGGTTCTACGAGAACCTCCTGCACCTGCAGGTGCCGCCCAACCGCGGCGGCGGCCCGCGCCCCTTCTTTCAGAACCCCGACCTGCACAAGATGCTCGGGACCACCGGCGCCACCGAACGTCATGTGGACGCGCGCATTCCGGGCACGTCGATGGGCATCGAGATGATCGAGTTCCACGATGTCGACCGCAAGGCGGCGCGGCCGCGCCTGCAGGATCCGGGGCAGGTCGCGATCGTGCTGCTCGTTCGCAACGTGGACGCGCTCCTGTCGCGCCTGATGGCTGCCGGCGTTCCGGTGCGCACCCCAGGCGGCAAGGCGGTACCAGTCCGCGACGGCGCGCGCTCCGTGCTCGTCGAGGATCCGGACGGCCGGCCGGTTGAACTGCGGCAACTGGCGTCGCTTCCAGCCTCGGCGCCGGCCGACGGCGACATCGTCGGCGGACGCCTGGCGATTACCGTTGCCGACCTCGACAAGACCGTGGCGGTGTATCGCACCGCGCTCGGGTTCGACGTCACCGCGCCCACCCGCTTTGCCGTCGATCCGTTCGTCCGCACCCTGTCCGGCGTGCGCGGCGAGGTCCGGCGTGCGACGGCCACCTCGCCCGGCACCGGCCAGCTGTTCGAGCTGACCGAGTTCAAGAGCGTCGAGCGCACGCCGCTCCAGGCCCGCCTGCAGGATCCAGGGTCGGTGCGGCTGCAGATGATCGTGCGGGGCATCAACGACGTGGCGGCGGCGGTGACCAGGGCGGGCGGGGCGATTGTGAGCGACGGCGGCGTCCGCGCCTCGCTGCCGCCCAACCTCTGGGGCATCACCGTGCGTGTCCCGGACAACCTCTATCTGTCGCTGCTCGAACCGTGCGGCGACTGTGCGCCCGGCCGGCCGACGGCGGTGCCGCCGAGCGGCGCGACGGCGTCGAACGTGCCCCCGGTGCCGGCGATCTCGGGCCCGGTGAGCGGTCCGGCCCGGATGTATCCGGACCCGCCGGTCAGCGTGGTGCCCGGCTCGCCGCAGGTGGAGGACTTCCCGTATCTCGCCGAGGAGTACTTCGTCACCGGCACGGCCAACGATGCGCCGTACACCACGCGCATCATCCTGCGCCGGCCGAAGGATCCGTCGCGCTTCAGCGGCACCGTGGCGGCCGAGGCGCTGCACGCCGGCGGCCGCTCGCTCATCTTCGAGTGGTCGCGGGTGTCGATCCTGACGCGCCGGCATCTGTTCGTGGAGATCGTGCACAGCCCGGCCAATATCGCGCTCCTGAAGGCGTTCAACGCCGAGCGCTACGCCGCGCTCGCGATCGCGCCGGGACAGACCAACGAGATCCTGGCGCAGGTGGGCCGCCTGGTGAAGAGCGGCGCCGCACCGCTTGCCGGCTATGCCATCCGGCAGATGACGTTGATGGGCACGTCGGCGTCGAGCGGCACGGTGCGCAACTACTTTCCCGCGCACGCCGCGCGGCGGCTGCCGAACGGCGGCCCGATTTTCGACGGCTTCCTGGTCACGAGCACCAACGGCAACGAACCGCTGCCGATCGTCGACGTGCCGATCGTACAGATGCCGACGCAGACCGAGGTCACGACGTGGGCCGAGGCCGGCATCAAGTACCGGCGGCCCGACAGCGACGCGCCCGGCAACCGCTACCGCTTGTACGAAGTGGCTGGCATGCCGCACAACAACTCGCGCGAGAACCCGGGCTTCCTGAACGACCCGTGTACGCTGCCGGTCACCGACTTCCCGGCCGGGGCTTTCACCGCGTTGGGGCTCAACTACCTCGTGGACTGGATTGCCAAGGGCGCGGCGCCGCCGCACGCGCCGCCGATCGAAGTCGATCAGAACCCGGCTGGCGACGGCTCGTTTCTCGCGCTCGACGAATTCGGCAACGCCAAGGGCGGCATCCGCAACGTCTACGTCGACGTGCCGGTGGCCGCCAACGGCGTGATGGGGAAGGGCAAGACCACCGCGCAGGATCGGCTGTGCCTGCTCGCGGGCACCAAGGTGCCGCTCAAACCCGAGATCCTGCAGCGCCTCTACAAAGGCAAGGACGACTACGTCGCCAAAGTGGACCGTCGTCTGAAGGAGCTGGTGAACGCCGGATGGTTCCTCGAGGAGTACGCCGACGCCGTCCGCGCCGACGCGCGGAAGGTCGTCCTGCCGTAACGGAGGAATGCCCAAGGATCCCGCGGAGCTGACCTCCGCGTGGTTTGACGCCTGGCGAACGAAAGAGGCCGCGGTGATCGAAGGCATGATCGCCGCCGACTACGTCTATGTCGCGCCGAATGGTGCGGCGATGAATCGCGATGCGATTCTCGCAATCATCAAGGATCCGACCTACGGCATCGTTGCGGGCGCCCACACCGAAGTTGTCGTTGTCCATCTCGGCCCAGACGTCGCACTCGTGCGTCATCACTGGCGCGGCCACGGCACGCTTCGCGGACAGGTATTTGTCGATGACCACCAGTGCGTGATGGTGTGGCATCGCACCGAGGCTGGGTGGCGGGTCCGGTATGAGCAGGCCTCACCGGTCGCGCAGTGAGTGCCGAGTCGCGACGGGCCGCCTGAAGGCGGCCCCTACGTACGTGTGAAGGCGGCCCCCACGTACGCCCAACCCGGCCCTACCTGCCCACCTGCCTACCTGCCTACCTGCTGGTGAGTTCGTTATACAGCTTGTGCACCTGGGCGTTGGTCTGCACCAGGGTGCCGTTGGTGTCGATGACGTAGGTCGCCCGTTTCACCTTGTCGGCAAGCGGCATCTGCGCGTCGAGGCGATGCTGCACCTCGGCGGCGTCGAGGTTGTCGCGGGCCATGATCCGCTTCACCTGCGCCTGCGGCGAGCACGACGTGACGATCACCTCGTCGTATTCCTTGTCGAGGCCCACCTCGTAGAGCAGCGGGATGTCGGCGATGGCGAACACGTGCGCCGACTGGTCGAGCGCCGCGAACCACTGGTCGATGGCGGCCCTGATGGCCGGATGCAGGATGGCCTCGAGGTCGTGCCGTTTGCCCGGATCCGCGAACACCATCGCGCCCAGCGCCCGCCGGTCGAGGTCGCCGTCCGCGTTGAGGATGCCGCGGCCGAACTGGGCCACCACGGCGTCGAACCCCGGCGTACCGTGCGCGACGACGTCGCGCGCCAGCGTGTCCGCGTCGATCGTCGGCACGCCCAGCGCCGCGAACACCGCGCGCACGTGGCTCTTGCCGGTTCCCATACCGCCGGTGAGGGCGATGCGCTTCATCTGTGTCGTCATGACGCCTCAGTCGAACCAGGTTCGGGCACCGGCACCGGCCGAGCCGGCGCCAACCGTTCCTCGACGAATGTATTCCATTCGTGGCACTGCGGGCACTGCCACAGCAGCTCGGTGCTGCGGTAGCGGCAGCGGGTGCACACGTGCGGATCGAGGTAGAAGACCGCCTCTCGCGTGAGATCGGTGTAGGCGCGCACCAGCTGCGGGTCGAACGCGAGCGCCGACAGCGTGCGCCACACGGCCTGATGGATGGCGATGCCGTGCGGATGGTGTCCGAGCGCATCGAGCAGCAGCGCGAACGCCTTGCGGTCCTGCGCGGTGGCGGAGAGGTGCCGCGACAGCGCCAGCCGGGCCCGCCAATCGCGGGGGTGCCCGGCGATCAGCCGCTCGCAGAGCTCCACGAATCGGGCCGGCGTCCCGAGCAGCTGATAGGCGCGCTCCAGGCGATCGAAGGTCAGGTGCGCGCGGTCCGGCTGCGTCCTGGTGAGCTGTTCCCACTGTCCGACGGCCGCCGCCAGGTCGCCCTGCCGCTCGAACACGTCGCCAAGATTGAGATACGCCGGGGCCGTCAGCGGATCCGCGTCGAGGGCCCGGCGGAAGGCGGCCGCGGCGCTCGCGGGATCGCTGCCGGCCGCCGACTGACCGACCTCGTTGTGCAGGAACCCGAGAATGCGGCGATCGGCAACGCCGTCGCCGGTGGCGAGCTCGAGGATCCGTTCACGCACACGCACGGCGTCGGCCCACTGATGCTGCTCCTCGTGCAGCTTCTGCAGGTTCACCAGCGCGTAGCGGTTGCGCGGGTCGAGCCGCAGGACGTCCTGAAAGGTGCCCACCGCGCGGTCCACGAACCCGCCGTGCCGGAAGTCGAGGCCCAGGCAGAGCAGCACGTAGGCGTGCTCGATCGGGGTCAGGTCGGGCTGCTGCAGCAGCGACTGGTGGATGTGGATGGCCCGAGCCACCTGCCCCTTCATGCGCAGCAGGTTGCCGAGGATCATCTGGATCTCGAGCGAGTCGCCGCCGGCGGAGCTCGTGGCCTGCGTCAGCTCGTCGATCGCCAGATCGACCTGGCCGTCCACGAGGAAGTTGAGCCCGAGCATGTAGTGCGGCGTCTCGCGCAGCCGCCGGCGGTCGATCCAGCGGCCGTCGCGGAGCTTGTAGCGCTCCCACGCCTTGCCCACACCGAGGCCCGCAAGCAGGGCGACGAGGACGGCGAGGAACACGTAAGGCGTCAACTGTCAGAACATCTCGATGCGCCAGAGATCGTGCAGGTGCACGACGCCAAGCACGTGCTGGGCGATATCCACCACCACCACGGCGGTGATGCGCCGCTGCTCGAGGATGTGCAGCGCCGCCGCGGCCATGGTGTCCGGCGCCACCGTGATGGGGCTGGTGGTCATGATTTCGCCGGCCGTGCGCTCCAGCAGGTGCGTGGCGCTCACCATGTGCCGGCGCAGGTCGCCGTCGGTGATGATCCCCTTGAGCGCGCCATCGGCCGCGACGACGCAGGCCATCCCGAGCCCTTTGCTCGAAATCTCATAGATGACGTCCGGCATGGCGGCGTCGATGCGAACGACGGGCGCGTGCTCGCCCGCATGCATCAGCTGCTCGACGCGCATCAGCCGCTTGCCGATCTTGCCTCCCGGGTGGAGGTTGGCAAAGTCCTCCTGACGGAACCCCTTGGCCACGAGGAGCGCCATGGCGAGCGCATCGCCGAGCGCCAGCGACGCCGTCGTGCTGGCGGTCGGCACCAGGTTCAGCGGGCAGGCCTCTTCCGAGACGCGGCAGTCGAGCGCCACGTCGGCGGCCTGCGCGAGCGTGGAGTCCCGGTCGCCGGTCATGGCGATCAGCCGGGCGCCCAGGCGCTTGATCGTTTCCACCAGCCGCAGCAGCTCGTCGGTCTCGCCGCTGTAGGACAGCGCCAATACCACGTCGTCGGCCTGCAGCACGCCCAGGTCGCCGTGAATGGCTTCGGCGGGATGCAGGAAGAAGGCGGCCGTGCCGGTACTCGAGAGCGTGGCGGCGATCTTGCGGCAGACGATCCCCGACTTGCCCATGCCGGTGACGATGACGCGGCCGCGGCACTCGCGCAGCGTCCGGACCGCGAGCTCGAAATGGTCGTCGAGGCGATCGACCAGCGCGAGGATGGCGGCGGCTTCGGTCTGCAGCACGCTGCGCGCGAGCTCGAGCGGTGATTTCGGATCCTTCATGGTGCCTGCACCTCGCCTCGCGCGGCCGCGTCGATGCGGGTCAGCTTGCGGAGCAGCGGCTCGAGCCGATCGAGACGGAGGGCGTTGGCGCCGTCGCTCAAGGCCTTGCCGGGATCGTCGTGAACCTCCATGAACACCGCGTCCACGCCGGCGGCGACGCCGGCGGCGGCGAGCGGTTCGATGTATTCGGGCAGCCCGCCCGACACGCCCTCGCCGCCGCCCGGCAGCTGCAGGCTGTGGGTCACGTCGAAGACGACGGGGTAGCCGAGCGCCCGCAGCATCGGAAACGCGCGCATGTCCACCACCAGATTGTTGTACCCGAAGCTGACGCCGCGCTCGGTGACGAGAATCGAGCGGTTTCCAGCGGCGGCCAGCTTGGCCACGGCATGGCGCATGTCGTTGGGCGCCATGAACTGCCCCTTCTTGATGTTCACCACCTTGCCGGTGCGGGCCGCGGCCTCCAGCAGGTCGGTCTGCCGCGAGAGAAACGCGGGAATCTGCAGCACGTCGGCCACCGCGGCGGCGGCAGCGGCCTGCGAGGGCTCGTGGATATCCGTGAGGATGGGGAGACCGGTGCGGATCTTCACCTCGTCGAGCGCGGCCAGGCCGGCCTCGAGGCCGGGACCACGAAACGAGGTGCCGGAGGTGCGATTGGCCTTGTCGAACGAGGCCTTGAAGATGACCGGCACGCCGCACCGCGCGGCAATCTCCTTGATGGCGATCGCCATATTGAGCACGTGCGCGGTGCTCTCGATCACGCACGGCCCGGCAATGAAGGCCAGCGGCGAGCCGCCGCCAATCGACAGCGACCCCACGCGGACCGGCGGCGTCGGGGCCGCCGGCGTCATCGGTGACATCGACCTACCGCCCGGCGGCGGACACACTCACCGGTGCCAGGTTGCCGGCCTTGTGCCGGAGCGCCGCGCCGACGAAGCTGGCAAACAGCGGGTGCGGCCGGAGCGGACGCGACTGGAACTCGGGGTGGAACTGCACCGCGACGAACCAGGGATGCGACGGCATCTCCGCGATCTCCACGAACTTGCCGTCGGGCGAGCGGCCCGACACGCGCATCCCGCGGCTCGTGAGCTCCTGCTCGTAGAGACAGTTGAACTCGAACCGGTGGCGGTGTCGCTCGTAGATGAGCGAGGTGCCGTAGATGCGCTCGGCCACCGAGCCGGGCGCGAGCTCGCAGGCATACCGTCCGAGCCGCATCGTGCCGCCCAGGTCGTCCACGCCGAGCAGATCGCGCAGCTTGTAGATCACTTTGTGCGGCGCGTTCTCGTCCACTTCGGTGGAGTCGGCGCCCTCGAGGCCGCAGACGTTGCGCGCGAACTCGACCGTGGCCCACTGGAAGCCGTAGCAGATGCCGAAGAACGGGATCTGCTTCTCACGCGCGTACTCGGCCGCTTTCATCATGCCGCGGGTGCCGCGCGAGCCGAATCCGCCGGGCACGAGAATCGCGTTGGCGCCTTCGAGCAGCTTGGCGCCGCCTTCCTTCTCGAGCGCCTCGGCTTCCACCCAGTGAAGCTTGACGCTCGCGCGGTGCGCGAACCCGCCGTGGTAGGCCGCCTCGTTCAGGCTCTTGTAGGAGTCCTCGTAGCCGGTGTACTTGCCGACCACATGGATGGTGATCTCGTCGGTCGGATTCTTGATGCGATCGACCAGCTCCTCCCACGCCTCTGTCTTGGCGTGCGTCATCGGCAAGCCGAGCTGCTTCAGCACGATCTGATCCAGACCCTGCTCCTTCAGGACGAGCGGCACTTCGTAGATCGTCGGCACGTCCTTGGCGGTGATGACCGCCTCCTCGTTCACGTCGCAGAAGAGCGCGATCTTGCGCTTGATGTCGGCGTCCAGGAAGCGGTCGGTGCGGCACAGCAGCACGTCAGGCTGGATGCCGATCGAGCGCAGGTCGCGCACGCTGTGCTGCGTCGGCTTGGTCTTCAGCTCACCGGCGGCGCCGATGTAGGGCACCAGCGTCAGGTGGATGTAGAGCGTGTTCTCGCGGCCGACGTCGAGGCGGAACTGGCGGATGGCCTCGAGGAACGGCATGCTCTCGATGTCGCCCACGGTGCCGCCGATCTCCACGAGCAGCACGTCCACGTCGCGGCCGGCGACGCGAATCGCGTCCTTGATCTCGTTGGTGATGTGCGGAATGACCTGCACGGTGCGGCCCAGATAGTCGCCGCGGCGCTCCTTCTGAATCACCGACAGGTAGATCTTTCCGGTGGTCCAGTTGCTGTTGCGCGACGCCGTCATGCTGGTGAAGCGCTCGTAGTGCCCGAGGTCGAGGTCGGTCTCGCCACCATCGTCGGTGACGTAGACCTCGCCGTGCTGGTAGGGGCTCATCGTGCCCGGGTCGACGTTGATGTAGGGGTCGAACTTCTGGAGCGCGACGCTGTAGCCGTGGTCCTCGAGCAGCCGGCCGATCGAGGCGGCCGCGAGGCCCTTGCCGAGCGACGAGACCACGCCGCCCGTCACGAAGATGTACTTGGTGGGCCGTCCGTCAGCTCGCTGAGTCATGCCGCCTCACACGCGCACCCCTACGGCCGAGAGCCGGCGGGCGCGTTCAAGATCTTCTGGAGTGTCGACGCCAATCGAGTGGTGCTCGGTCACCACTGTGCGTATCCGGAACCCGTGCTCGAGTGCCCGCAGCTGTTCGAGCGACTCGGCGATTTCGAGCGGCGTTTGCGGTAGCCGCGCGAAGGTGAGCAGGAAATCGCGGCGGAACGCGTACAGGCCCACGTGAGCGTAGGCCTCCGCCGCCGTACGATCCGCGTGCGCCGCCACGGGCGGAATCGGCGCGCGCGAGAAGTAGAGGGCGTTCCCCTGCTGATCGGCCACGACCTTCACGACGTGCGGGCTCGTGTAGTCCGCGGCGTCGGTGATCCGGCGCCGGACCGTCGCCATCGGCAGCGACGGGTCGGCGCGCAGCGGCTCGACGACGGCGGTGATCACCGCGGGCTCGATGAGCGGCTCGTCACCCTGCGGGTTCACGATGATGGCGCAATCGAGATCGGCGGCGACCTCGGCGATGCGATCCGTTCCCGTGCGGTGCGACGGGCTGGTCATGCGCGCCACGCCGCCAAACGCCTCCACGGCGTCCGCAATCCGCCGGTCGTCGGTCGCCACTACGACGGCGTCCACGGCGTCTGCCGCGCGTCGATACACGTGCTCGATCATCGGGCGTCCGCCGATGTCCGCAAGCGCCTTTCCAGGAAACCGGGTCGACTCGTAGCGGGCGGGGATGATGGCGACGACGGTGGGTGGCTGTGACGTTCGCTGGAAGGGATTGCGGAACGTGCCAGGGTGCACGGCGAATCATAGCATAGCGGTTGCCGTCGCGCGGCCGAGTCAGCGCGATCATCTCGTGATTTCCTCGTGGGTTGCAGCCACGCGGGCGCACCTACTCGCCGCCGGCGCTCGAGCCGAGAAGGAACAGGGGGAGTGCTAACATGGCGGCGGCGTCGCCCATGACCTGGAATTGGAACTGGAAGCTCGTGGTGACGGGTGCGGCCGCCCTGGCGGGCGTGCTGGGCCTTGGCTCGCCGCTGCAGCTCGCCGGGCCCTCGTTGCGGCCCGACGCCAGCGCCACTCCGCACTCCGCCGCCCAGCTCACCGCCGTCTCGACGCTCCAGGAGCAGACTCGCCGTCTCGACGAGCGCGTCGCCGCGGTGAATGTCGCGCCGCCGTCGCGGAATCTCTTTCGCTTTGGCGCGCGTCCCGTGGCGCGCCGCGCCGCCGCACCTGCGCCGGTCGTTGCGCCAGCGCCGGTCGTCGAGGCTCCAGCGCCGTTTCCGCTGCGGCTCACCGGCATTGCGGTGGACACGACGAACGGCGTGGCGAAGCGGATCGCGATTCTGAGCGGCCCCGCTGGCGTGGAGCTGGCCGCGAGCGGCGAGCCGGCGGGAGCCGGCTACCGCGTGATCGAAGTGGGCGACTCGTTTGCCGAGGTCGAGCGCATCGGCGACGGCGTCCGGCAAAAGCTCACGCTCCAGCCCTGACACGACGGGCCGCCTGAAGGCGGCCCCTACACTCTGACGACTCGCGCCTCGCGAATCGCCTCGAACTTCCGAATCTCCTCCAGGATCTTGCCGTTCAGCGGTGCCGGTTCGTCCACGGTGACCAGGCCGATGGCGCGGTCGGCGTCGCGGCCGAGCGCAAAGCTCGCCACGTTGATGCCGTGCTTGCCCAGCACCGTGCCGACGTGGCCGATCACGCCGGGCCGGTCGTTGTTGCGCATCACGATCATCGTGCCGTCGAGCGTTGCCTCGACGCCGATGCCGTCCAGCATGACCAGGCGGGGGAATGTCCCCTGGAACACGGCGCCCTCGGCCCACAGCTCGCCGGCGGCGGTGCGGAGCTTCACCGACATCAGGCTGGTGTAGTTGCGAGCGCGGTTGCTCCGCGACTCCACCACCTCGAGACCACGCGAGGTGGCCACGTTGCGGGCGTTGACCAGCGTGGTTGCGCCGGACGTTTCGCTCGGCCGCAGAAGCCCTACCAGCACCGCGTTGGCCACCAGGTCGGTGCGCGCCTCGGCCAGCTCGCCGTAGTAGCGGATGCTGACCTCGGTGGCCTGGGCGTCGTTCATCTGCGCCAGGAACGCGCCCAGCTTCTCGCCGAGCGCGACGAACGGCTGCAGCCGCTTGTACTCCTCGGTCGACACCGACGGGAAGTTGACGGCGTTGCGGATGATGCCGTCGCGCAGGAAGTCGCGCAGCGCTGCCGCGGTTTCCACGCCCACGAGCTCCTGGCCTTCGCGGGTGGACGCCGCGATGTGCGGCGTCGCCACCACCTGCGGCAGCATCTGGAGCCGCTGGTCGACGGTGGGCTCCTTGTCGAAGACGTCGAGCGCGGCGCCGCCCACCTGGCCGGCCTCGATGGCATCGGCCAGCGCCGCCTCGTCGATCAGGTCGCCACGGGCGGTGTTGATGATCCGAATGCCTTTGCGCGACCGCGCCAGCCGTTCCGCGTTGACGAAGTGACGAGTCTGAGGCGTCGAGGGCAGGTGCAGCGACACGTAGTCGGACTTGGCGAAGACGTCGTCGAGCGACATCAGCTCCACGCCCAGGCCGGCGGCGACCGCCTGCGACACGAAGGGATCGTGCGCGACGAGGCGCATGCCGAAGCCAGCCGCACGCCGGGCCACTTCCTGGCCGATGCGGCCCAGGCCGGCAAGGCCGAGCGTCTTGTCGCGGACTTCCTCGCCCAGGAACTTCTTCTTTTCCCACTTGCCCTGCTTCATCGCCGCGTCGGCCGCGGGCAGGTGGCGTGCGAGCGCCAGGATCAGCCCCATGGCGAGCTCGGCAACGCTCACGCTGTTGGCGCCGGGAGCATTCATCACCACGATGCCACGGGTGCTGGCGGCGGCGACGTCGACGTTGTCCACGCCGGTTCCAGCGCGGGCGATCACCCGAAGCTTTGGCGCAGCTCCGATGATGGCTGCGGTGACCTTCGTGGCGCTGCGTACCACGAGCGCATCGGCGTTGGCGAGATCGGCGGCGAGCGCTTCCGGCGTGCGCCCGGTGCGCGCGTCAACCGACCATCCTTCAGCGCGAAGCAGTTCGAGGGCGGAGGCGGGGAGGTCGTCGGCGACGACGATGGTCGCAGGAGATGCGGTGTCGCTCACCGAGCAAGTATAATCGGCGGTTGTCGATCACGCGTGATGCGCTTATAGGCGCTTCACATGATCGGCCGTCGCGCGCATTGCGATGGGATGACCGGCGCACTACGATGGTGCAATCTGCTAAAACGCTCCGGATCATGCACGGAACGTCCGTGACGGCGGTGTGTTTTGCACAGGGTTTTCAACAGAAGCTGTGGTACTGCGAGATTTGATCGAGGGACAACGCCCTAAGGGCGCACGAGGCATTGCATGAATCGCAAAGTCACTGTGGTCGGTGGTGCTGGCAACGTCGGCATGACGGTTGCGCGCGCCATCGCGGAGAAGGAGCTCGCCGACGTCGTCATCATCGACATCGCCGAGAGCAAAGCGTCGGGTGTCGCGCTCGACATCTACGAGACGTGCCCGATCATCGGCAGCGACTCGCGATTGATTGGCGGCGCCGACTGGAACGCGGCCGCCGGTTCTGACATCGTCGTCATCACCTCGGGAAAACCTCGGAAGCCGGGGATGAGCCGCGACGATCTGGTGCGCGACAACTTCGACATCATGAAGAGCATCGCGCCCAACTTGGTGCAGTACACGCCGAACGCGATTGTCGTGCCGGTGGCCAACCCGCTCGATGCCATGTCGCAGGCGCTCTTCCGCCTCACCAAGTTCCCGCGCGAGCGCGTCATCGGCATGGCGGGCGTGCTCGATTCCGCGCGCATGAGCACCTTCGTGGCAATGGAGCTGAAGGTCTCGGTGGAGAACGTGCACTCGTTCGTGCTCGGCGGCCACGGCGACACGATGGTGCCGCTGCCGCGCTACTCGACGGTGGCGGGGATTCCGCTGACCGAGCTGCTGTCGAAGGAAAAGATCGACGCCATTTGCGCGCGCACCGCCAACGGCGGCGCAGAGATCACGAAGCTGGTGGGCACGAGCGCCTGGTATGCGCCGGGTCAGGCCGCCGCCGAGATGTGCGAGGCCATCCTCAAGGACAAGAAGAAGATCCTGCCATGCTCGGTGTTCCTGCAGGGCGAATACGGGGTCAACGATCTCTTCGTCGGCGTGCCCGTGAAGCTCGGCGCGCGCGGGGCGGAGGAGATCATTCAGATCAAGTTGACGCCGGAAGAGGACGCCGCGCTCAAGAAGTCGGCGGCCGCGGTCAAAGAACTCGTTGACGTGATCGGAATGTAGGAGGGGCGGAGAAGGCAGAGAAGGCGGAGATGGCAGAGAGGGAAAATCCCCTCTCTGCTTTCTCTGCCCTCTCAGCCCTCTCTGCCTACTTCGCGGGCGGAGCAGCTCCGGGAGCGCCAGCCGGCGGAGCGCCCCGGCCCGCGGGGGCGGGCAGCGCCGGCGGCGTTTCGGGGATGGCCTGACCACGGTGGCACGTCCAGCAGCCGACGCGGGTGGCCGTGTCCGGTGTCTTGCTCACGGCGGTCGCCACCTGCGGGTTGATCGCCTGCACCATCCGCACCATCGCGCGCGCCGCGTTCTTCTGCGGCTTCACGTCCGCCGCCATGTCGTTCATCGGATCGCCCGGCCCGATGAACTGGTGACAGTGGCTGCACTGTACGCCCAGCGCCTGATTGAACGCCTGCATCGTCTGCAGCAGCTGCGGACGCGGAATGTCCTTGGGCAGCACTTGAAGATTGGCGGGCGGCGCGGGCGGCGCGCCGCCCGCACGTCCCTGTCCCGCGGGCGCCTGTGCGCCGAGCGCCGCAGTCAGCACGAAGCCCAGTGCCACCGTTCCACATACGAGTCGCGTCATCGGCATCTCCTGCGCGTTTCGCTGTTTGCGGGCCGCGCGCTGCATCTGGCAAACCGGCTTAACGCCGGTTCGGGTGCGGCCCGCCAAGACCGCGGACCGCACAACAGTGTCTGGCAAACCGGCTTAACGCCGGTTCGGGTGCGGCCCGCTTAGACCGCGGACCGCACGACAGTATCTGGCAAACCGGCTTAACGCCGGTTCGCTATTTGTTGGTGCGGCGGATTGTAGCCCAGGAGAAAGACTTATGTGTGTCTGCTTGCCGTGGTTCGTACCGGAACCGTGGTGAGCGATTCGCCGGGTTGGGGCAGGTAGCGCTTGAGCAGTGCCAGCAGCTCGGCGGGGTGAATCGGCTTGGCGAGGTAGTCGTCCATGCCGGCGGCAAGACAGCGCTCGCGATCCCCCTGCATGGCCCGGGCGGTCACCGCGATGATGGGGATTCTGCGCCGGCCCCCCTCGATCTCACGGAGGGCGCCGGTCGTCTCGAGCCCGTCCATGCCCGGCATCTGCACGTCCATCAGGATGAGGTCGAAGGTCTCGCCGCGCTCGCGATAGATCCGCAGGGCTTCCTGGCCCGACTCGGCGACGACGGCCTGGTACTTTTCCTTCGCCAGGATGGCGAGCGCCAGCTTCTGGTTCGTCGGATTGTCCTCGACGACCAGAATCTGACGGTGGTGCTCAGAGGCTCTGCCAGCGTCGCCACCAGTCGTCGCGTGCGAGGTGGCCGCGGGGCTCGCGGCGACCAGCGGCGGCGCCGGGCGCACGCGGCGGGCTTGGACGGCTTTGGTGATGGCGCTCTGCAATTCGGCCTGGCGGACCGGCTTCGTCAGGTACGCCGCGACACCAATCTCTTTGCAGCGCTGCAAGTCGCCCTGGTAGTCGCCCGACGTCAGCATCAGCACGACGGCGTCGGCCAGCGTGGGGACGCGCTTGATCTCCTCCGCCAGCGCGAAGCCGTCGGCGTCCGGCATGTGCGAGTCGGTGAGCACGAGCGGGACCGGGTTGCCCTCCCGGCTGGCCTTGGTCAGATACGCCAGCGCCTGGTGCACGCTTGCCACCGCCGTCGGGCGAAGTCCCCAGGCTTGGAGCAGTTCGACCAGGATCTTGCGGTTCGTCTGGTTGTCGTCCACGACGAGGACGTCGAACCCGGAGAGTGCCTGCGCCACGGGCCAGATCCGCTCGGGGTCGGCCACGGTGGCCAGCCGCACGACGAAGTGGAAGGCGCTGCCTTCGCCCGGCTCGCTCTCGACCGTCAGCGCGCCGTCCATCGCCGCGACCAGCCGCGCCGAGATGGTCAGGCCCAGCCCGGTGCCCCCGAAGCGGCGCGTCGTGGAGCCGTCGGCCTGCGAGAACGGGTCGAAGATGAGGGCCTGCTTGTCCTTCGGGATGCCGACGCCGGTATCGCGCACGGTGAACCGCAGCTGCGGGTCGCCGTCGCCATGGTCGAGCCGCGCCACCTCCACGATCACCTCGCCGGTGTGCGTGAACTTGATGGCGTTGCCGGTGAGGTTGGTCAGGATCTGGCGGATGCGCACCGGGTCGCCGACGACGTGGCTGGGCACGTCGCGGGCCACGTCGCACGCCAGCTCCAGCCTCTTGCTGTGGGCGCTGACGGCCAGCGAGCGCAGCATGTCCTCGATGAGGTCCCGAAGGTTGAACGGCACCGGGTCGAGCTCGAGGCGGCCCGCCTCGATCTTCGAAAAGTCCAGGATGTCGTTGATGATGGTCAGCAGCGAATCGGCCGACGCCCGCACGGTGGTGAGGCACTCGCGCTGATCGGAGTTGAGGTCGGTCTCGAGCACGAGCTCGGTCATCCCGATGACGCCGTTCATCGGCGTCCGGATCTCGTGGCTCATGTTCGCCAGGAATTCGCTCTTCGCCCGGCTCGACGCCTGCGCGGCCTCGATGGTCTCGTGCTCGCGCGAGGTGTCGATGGAGGCGCCGATGATGCGCTTCGGCTTGCCGTTGTCGAAGACCACCCGCGCCATGCTGCGCCGCCACCGGACGACGCCCTCCGATTGGATGATGCGGAAGTCGACGAGGTAGGGTTCGCCGGTCTGAAATGAATGGGCGGCGCCCTGTTCGAGCAGGTGCTTGTCGTCCGGATGCACGACACGGCGGACGATGTCCGCGCTCATGCCGTTGACGCCGTCGGGGCACTCTTCCATCGCGGCCCAGGCTTCGGATCCGCGGACCACGTTGGTCTCGAGGTCCATCTCCCACAGCCCGAACCCGGCGGCGCGCTCGGCCAGGGCGATGAACTCGTTGCGATCGCGCAAGGCCTGGAATTCGCGCTCGCGCGCCGACAGCTGCGCCTGCAGGCCGGCCGTCCGCCGGCGTTCGGCAACGAACGCGACGCCCACGCCGCCGGCGACCAGGCCGGCGACCACTGCCAGGATGGCGAGTGTCACGTCACAGCTAATCGGTTACTCCGTACAAAACTGGAGCTCGCCCCGGGCGAAAACCCACACGAAACGCCCCGTCGGACGCTTGACGCTCTCGCTCCGGCCCGAATACGATGAATGGCTGCCTTGACCTGGCGAATCGACGTCAGCTCACACGCCAACCCTCTGTGAAAATCCACGAATACCAAGCCAAATCCGTGCTCGCGCGCTACGGAGTACCCGTTCCGCGCGGCGAAGTGGCCTTTGCGCCCACCGAAGCGGCCGACATTGCCCGCCGGCTCGGCGGCGAAGTCTCCGTTGTGAAGGCGCAGATTCACGCCGGGGGCCGCGGCAAGGGCGGCGGCGTGAAGCTGGCCCGATCGATCGGCGAGGTCGAGCAGTTCACCAGGGAGATGCTCGGAATGACGCTGGTCACTCATCAGACCGGGCCCGAAGGCAAGAAGGTCGGGCGGGTGCTGATCGAGGAGGGGCTGCAGATCGACCGCGAGCTGTATCTGAGCATCGTCGTCGATCGGGCCGGCGCCAGCCCGGTGGTGATCGCCAGCGCCGCCGGTGGCATGGACATCGAGGAAGTGGCGGCGACCCATCCCGAGAAGATCCTGCGCGAAGCCATCGACGCCGGCGTCGGCGTCGTGCCGTTCCAGGCGCGCAAGCTCGCGTTCGGCATGGGGCTCGACGGCGCCGCCGCCAACAAGTTCGCGAAGGTGCTGGCGTCGATTTACACCGCGTTCATGGAAACCGACGCGTCGATGATCGAGATCAACCCGCTCATCCTGACCAAGGGCGGCGACCTGCTGGCGCTCGACGCCAAGGTGAGCTTCGACGACAACGCGCTCTACCGCCACGCCGACCTGAAGGACTTTCGCGATCTGAGCGAAGAGGATCCGCTCGAGGTCGAAGCGTCGAAGTTCTCACTCAACTACATCCGGCTCGACGGCAACATCGGCTGCATGGTGAACGGCGCCGGCCTGGCGATGGCCACGATGGACATCATCAAGCTGGCCGGCGGCGAGCCGGCCAACTTCCTGGACGTCGGCGGCGGCGCCAACGCCGAGCAGATTCGCAACGCCTTCAAGATCCTGATGAGCGACGCCAACGTGAAGGCCGTGCTCATCAACATCTTCGGCGGCATCCTGCGCTGCGACGTGCTGGCCGCGGGCGTCGTGGCTGCGGTGAAAGAACTGAGCGTCAACGTGCCGATCGTCGTGCGCATGGAAGGCACCAACGTGGAGGAAGGCAAGCGTATCCTGCGCGACAGCGGCCTGAAGTTCAGCACCGCCGACTCGATGGGCGAGGCGGCCGAGAAAGTCGTGGCCCAGGCGAAGGGGTTGGCGAAGTAATGGCCGTCCTCCTCGACCGCAACACACGCCTGATTGTCCAGGGGCTCACCGGACGCGAGGGCACGTTCCACGCCAAGACGGCGGCCGCCTACGGCACGACCGTCGTCGGCGGCGTCACCCCCGGCAAGGGCGGGACGACGCACGAAGGCTGGCCGGTGTTCAACAGCGTGCACGACGCCGTGCGCGAAACCGGCGCCAACGCCACCGTCATCTTCGTGCCGCCGCCTTTTGCCGCCGACGCCATCATGGAGGCGACCGACGCCGCCATCCCGCTGGCCGTCTGCATCACCGAGGGCATTCCCACTATGGACATGCTGAAGGTGACGACGTTCATGCAGGGCAAGACGACGCGGCTCATCGGCCCCAACTGCCCGGGCGTCATCACCGCGGGCCAGGCCAAGGCCGGCATCATTCCGGGCCACATCTGCAAGGAAGGGCGCATCGGAATCGTCTCGAAGAGCGGCACTCTCACCTACGAGGCGATCCACCAAGTGGGCAAGGTCGGGATGGGGCAGACGACCTGCATCGGTATCGGCGGCGACCCGCTGATCGGGACGAGCCACATCGACGCGCTGAAGCTGTTTGCCGAGGATCCCGACACCGAAGCCGTGATCATGATTGGCGAGATCGGCGGCACGGCCGAGCAGGAAGCGGCCGCCTACATCAAGGCGCACTTCAAGAAGCCGGTGGTCGGCTTCATCGCCGGGCAGACCGCGCCGCCCGGACGGCGGATGGGGCATGCCGGCGCGATCATCGCCGGCGGGCAGGGAACGGCGAAGGAGAAGATGGACGCGCTCACCGCCGCGGGCGTGCGCGTCGTGAAGAGCCCCGCCGACATGGGCGCGGCCATGAAGGAGATTCTGGGACGCTGATGGAACGAACCTTTGCGATCATCAAGCCCGACGCCGTGTCACGGCGGCTGGCGGGGCAGATTCTGGCGCGCATCGAGGCGGCGGGTTTCACCGTGCGCGCGATGCGGCTGCAGCACCTGAGCAAGAAGGAAGCGGAAGGCTTCTATGCCGTCCACAGGGAACGGCCGTTTTTCGGGGAGCTGACCGACTTCATGTCGTCGGGGCCGTGCGTGCTCCTGTGCCTCGAGGCGCCGGAGGCGATCAAGAAGTGGCGCGACACCATGGGGCCGACGGACCCGGCGAAGGCAGAACCTGGAACGCTGCGGCGCGATTTCGGCCAGTCGATCGGCAATAACGCTACCCACGGGTCGGATGCGCTCGAGACGGCGGCGTTCGAGCTCGGCTACTTCTTCAGAGGAATGGAGTTGGTGTCGTAGGGGCCGGCTTCAGCCGGCCCGTTGACCGGCCGCCTGAAGGCGGCCGCTACGACGACAGTCATGGGCCGCGCGCTCATTCTGTTTGGCTTGTTGATGGTGGTGGCCGGCCTGGCGATTTCGTACGGGCTGCCGATCGGGCGGCTGCCGGGGGACTTCACGATCCGGCGCGGCGGCTTCACCCTCTACATCCCATTGGCATCCTGTATCCTCGTCAGCGTATTGCTGACGCTGGTGTCGGCCCTCATCTCGTTCTTCACCAAACGGTGAGGAGCGTGCCCACCGTAGCCTTGGCGAAGGTGGGCTGGAGTCCTCGTGCCGTCGATCAAAGCTGACCGCTGGATCAAGAAGATGGCCCTCGAGCACGGCATGATCGAGCCGTTCGAGGATCGGCAGGTGCGGCAGGGTGTCATCTCCTACGGCCTGTCGTCGTACGGCTACGACATCCGCGTCGCCGACGAATTCAAGGTGTTCACCAACATCAACAGCACGGTCGTCGATCCGAAGAACTTCGACGCCCGGTCCTTCGTGGACATCAAAGCCGACGTCTGCATCATCCCGCCCAATTCGTTCGCGCTGGCCAAGACGGTGGAGTATTTCCGCATCCCGCGCGACGTGCTGACGGTGTGCGTCGGCAAGTCCACCTACGCGCGGTGCGGCCTGATTGTGAATGTCACGCCCTTCGAGCCCGAGTGGGAAGGCTACGTGACGCTCGAGATCTCGAACACCACGCCGCTCCCCGCCAAGGTCTACGCCAACGAAGGCATCTCGCAGGTGCTCTTCTTCCAGAGCGACGAGATGTGCGAGGTGTCGTACGCGGACAAGAAGGGCAAGTACCAAGGCCAGCAGGGGCTGACCCTGCCGCGGCTCTAGCACCACCCACTGATGGCACGAACCGAACCGGCGCGCGGCATGCGCGACTTCCTGCCCGACGACGTGCGGCGCCGCGCCCACGTCATCGACATCATCGCGCGCATGTACGAGCGCTACGGCTTCGAGCCGCTCGAAACGCCCGCCGTCGAGAACCTCGAGACGCTGCTCGGCAAGTACGGCGACGAGGGCAATCAGCTCATT
>DASYRM010000127.1:0-1515 GCA_036004405.1 Vicinamibacterales bacterium | reverse complement strand
TTCAGGTGGTCCACTCGCCGACCAGCAAGACGATGGAGCTCGACAACGGCTTCGGCGACTGGAACCTCTCCTGGTCCGAGTGGACCGCTGGCAGCGCGCTGTGAGTGATCGTGGCCCACGGCGAGCTCAGCCGAGGGCTCGCGGATGGGCGGCGGCGTAGACCTCGCGTAGATGGTCCACGGTGATCAGTGTGTAGATCTGGGTCGTTGATACCGACGCATGGCCGAGGAGTTCCTGGACGACGCGCACGTCCGCGCCGCCGTCGAGCAGGTGAGTAGCGAAGGAGTGGCGCAAGGTGTGCGGCGACACGCGCTCCGGCGGCAGTCCTGCCCGGTCGGCCGCTGCCTTGAGAATGCCCCACGCTCCTTGTCTCGTGAGCCGCCCACCGTGGAGGTTGAGGAACAGCGCGGGACCGCCGCGGCCGCGGCGGGCGAGCTCCGATCGGGTTCGGACGAGATAGGCCGACAGGGCGTCGCGGGCGTAGGAGCCAATCGGGGCGATCCGCTCCTTGCTCCCCTTGCCACGCAGCCGGACCAGCCTTGAGGTCATGTCGAGGTCGTCAACATCGAGCCCGACTGCCTCCGAAATACGTGCGCCCGCGCCGTACAAGAACTCCAGCAACGCGCGATCACGCAGGGAGCCCGGCGGATCGCCCGCGCTCGCCGCGCGAAGAATCGCCTCCACCTCGGCGACAGGGATTGCCTTGGGCAGGCGCCGCGGTAGGGCGGGAGGAGTCACGTCACGGGCGGGATCGGCCTCGGTCAGCCGCTCGCGCTGGGCGAACCGGTGTAGCCCGCGAACTGCTGCCATCGTCCGGGCCGCGGAACTCTTCGACAGCCCGTGCCGGTGCCGCAGGTCGACCAGGAAGGCCGCGACATCGGCTTCCCTGACCGCGCCGAGGTCCGCGAGCTGGCGCTCGCCGAGATAGGCCGCGTAGCGGCGCAGGTCCCGCTGGTATGCCGCCAGTGTGTTGGCGGCCAGCCCGCGCTCGACGGTCAGGTGGTCGAGATAGCCGCGCATGACCACGTCCACACTGGGGCTCATGTCACCAGTCTCGGCATGGTGTCCGCTCTTCGACAGCGCGGCGCGCCGCCCGGCTCGGACAGAAGGAGGTGTTCCTCGGGCCATCGCGACCTGCTCGGTCCTGCGCGTCGTACCGAGCAGGCGGCGCCAGCGGTAGAACGCCGTGTCCGCATGTCACGCGCGTTCCGTGAGGGGCGCGCGCACTCGATCCCCGAGAACCTGAGGGGCACCCTCACCCCGACCTATCTGTGAGAGTCGGGGCGGCGGTTCGGTTTGGGCTGCTGTCAGGATCGGTGCCGGTGATTCGGGCTGACTCACGACCTATCTGGCCGCTTGTGGGCGTGCCTTGCAGTCGACCTGTCGCCTGGGTTGCCGGCACCGGCCTGGCTCACCGGCTGGCCTGATCAGAAGCCTGTCCGCGTTGCTGGCGCGTGACCCGTCACAGATGTGCCGCCAGGTGTCGCATCCAGGCCGATGCCGTCCGCTGACCGC
>DASYRM010000126.1:0-2704 GCA_036004405.1 Vicinamibacterales bacterium | reverse complement strand
CCAGCGCGCGACCCCGGGCGCCCGCCAGGCAAACGATCTTCGCGGCGGCCCCGCCGCTGGTGAGCCGGCCGGCTCCGGGCGGGTGCGGAAAGCCGACGAGCTCGGCCAGCCAGCGCACCACCGCGCGCTCGAGGTGGACGTCGGCGTGATCGCCAGAGACGACGCTCGGGTTCATCGCCGCCGCCGCCAGCGAAGCGATGACCCCCGCGGGGGAAGGCGGCGGGTTGACCCAGCCGAAGAAGGCCGGGTGGCCGTTGCCCATGGCGTGTGGCAGGACATCGCGCAACGCGGTCGCGACTAGGTCGTCCAGCGCTGCCGCGTGCTCCGGCAGAGGCAGGTCGAGCAGCTGCTTGCGCAGCGCGCCGGGGAGCGGCTGCCAGACCGATCGTGAGGGCAGCGCGGCGAGGTGGTCGGCGACGCTGTCCACGAGCGCGTGCGCGGCGCTGTGAAACGCCAGTAGCCCGTCTTCGCGCGCCGCGCTCGTGTCCGCTTCGCTCACGTTGCAAGCATAGGAAGCTAATCGCTAGCTTTGTGCCGGAGGACGGCGCGCACCGTCGAGGGCCACCACTGCGCGCCGCCGTGTGCGGTCGGTGTTCCGTTGGCGTTGAGGTCGGCGGAGATCTGGCAGAGGGTTTTGCCTGCGGCGCGGTCGGCGCGGATGCGGCGCACGACGTCGGCGCTACCACTGGCGGACGCCCGGGCGTGGTCTGCTTCCGTCGCTCTCGTGCCGATCGTCGCCGTTCTCCGAGCAGCCGTTCGAGCTCGTCACCAAAATCAGCATCCCCCCCGATGGCAGCTCGACTGTCCTCCAGGGGTCCAACCCTTAGCTAGAGGCTTGATGTGACACTCAGCAGCGATCGTGGCTTGCCGAAGACGGTCATCGCGGCGCAGCCCGATCGATGTTCCAGTGCCTCGCGACCGTCGCGAGCCAGCCTCCGCCGTCCTGGGGAATGAGCGCGAAGCGGCTGACCACGCGCTGGCCGCCCTCGTAGTCCCCATAGAGGATCTCGACCATGAGCCACTTCCTGCCGTCGACGGCAGCCTTCGCGGCGGCGAACTCAGGTGAACTGGGATCGCGGAACGTGCCCTGCCAGAAACCGATGTCGCCCGCGGCGATGTAGAGGTCGAGTGTCAGTCGCGTGAACTCCTTAAGCGGTGCGTGGTCGGTCCGGAGCGACGACTCCGGATAGAAGCGCCAGCCGTGGAGTACGGCGATTCCGCTGCCGACGTTTCGAACCGAGATCGCAAGGTAGACGGCCTCGTCGGTCGCCTCGGCGACGGCGCCGGAACCGGCCGCTTGCACCCACTTCCCGTCCGCGTAGCCGATCTTCTGCGGCGGATCGTCGAGCCGCGAGGGCACGAGCAGTGGCCGCAGGCCGACCAGGAGCGACTCCTCGGCCGCGCGCGCCGCCCGGTTCGAAGATCGCACGGCGGCGAACGTCGCCGTCGCGAGCACGAGTGTCCCGCCAGCGGTCGCCAGCGACGAGATCGTCGCCCAATCCGCCACGTCGGCGAGTCTAGACGTTCGATCCTGTTCTGCAACACATGACACGCGCTGCTCAGGCTTCGAGAGCAGCCGTGGTGCGAGGCACGACGAGTTTCACATCAAGCCTCTAGTACTTCACACGAAAGTTGCCGATCAGCGTGATCACGTTGCCGTCCGGGTCGGTGGTCGCTGACAGCTCGACGCCTTTGTTGACGGGCTGGATTTCGCCGGTGTCCACGCCGCGGGTCGCGAGCTCGTCCCTGGTGGCCGCCAGGTCGTCCACGGCGAAGTTCAGCAGCCCGGACCCTGCTCGGTCGGCGTCGACGGTGACCTGCACCCACCCGCCGCCGGTCACCCGCCATTCCACCAGGCTCGGCATCGGTCGGTTGTCGGCGGGGCGCCCGAAGAGCGCCTCATACCAAGCGTCGGCCCGCTCGAGGTCGGAGACAGGCACCACGGCCAGAACGTGTTCTATGGGCATCGTTCTCACCTCTTGTGCTCGTTGACGAATGCCGTCGCCGAGAAGACGAAGTCGTTGGTCAGGTTCTGCTTGACGATGCTGCGATCGCTGGATGCGCAGGCGCTGTAGCAGGCGCGGACTATCTGCGGGCGGTCAGAGGCGGACATGTCGGCCCTTCTGTGCGTTTGCGTCCACGAAGGTAGACCGGCTTCCCCGCGTGATTCATCGCCGATCGACGCTTCCGGCTCGCGCAGCGGCGGTGTCGCCCAAGCCGAACCCCCACCGAGACACCCGCCGCCACACATCGACGTCTTCGAGCCTGCATGATCGGCCGATGGCCCGCAAGACCGGCCCGATAGAACGCCCAAGTGCGGGGGCGTCACACGGACGCCCGGCAGCTCCCGCTACCAGCACGGATGCAGGCGTCCCCAGCGACTCCTGGCTGGCTCTCGCAACGGACGAGTCTCGATCGTGTGAGTTGGGCCGTCCAAGCGCTCGCTTCGCCAGGGCGGAGCGGGAGCGCGCTGGGCGCTCCCGCTCATATTGATGGCCGGGCTCTCGATCAGAGCCACAGCCCGGCGCTGGCGGACATCATCGGCGCTCGGCGCGTGCGGACGGCCGTGATGATCTCCTCGGGGTCGATCCCCTGTAGGTAGATCGACGTGGTGCCGAGGTTGGCGTGGCCGAGCTGGCGCTGGATGATGTTGAGCGCAACGCCCTCACGCGCGAGCTCGAGCGCGTGCGCGTGGCGCAGCTGG
>DASYRM010000125.1:0-47933 GCA_036004405.1 Vicinamibacterales bacterium | reverse complement strand
GGACCTGCAGAAGGCGCTGGCCGACTCGAACTTCCGCATGGTGCTGGCCAGCGACCAGGTGCGGACCGTGCTGGCGAACGAGCAGCTGCGGCTGGCGCTGACGAGCGAGGCCGTCCGGCTGGCGCTCTCGAGCGAGCAGCTCCGACTGGCGCTGGCGAACGACCAGGTTCGCCTGGCGCTGGCCAACGAGCAGCTTCGACTTGCGTTGGCGAACGAACAGGTGCGGATGGTGCTCGCGAACGAGCAGCTCCGTCTCGTATTGGCCAGCGATCAGCTGCGCCTGGCGCTGGCCAGCGAGCAGCTGCGGCAGGCGCTCTCGAGCGAGGCGCTCATCGGCCTGCTGGCGGCACCCAACTTCGTCGACATGATGGCGGCCCCCGGCTTCACCGCGGCGTTGGACGCAGCGGCGTTGGAGGCAGCGGCCGCCCGCTAGAGATCCACTGGTTCCCCCCAGTTGATGCACGTCCGGACCGTGCTGGCAGCGGCCAGCCTCGCCCTGAGCTGCGCCACGCCCTGCGTGGCGCAGCTCGTTTCCGTCGAGACGCAAGACCTCAACCTCGTCTACCTCGAGCCGGTTCAGTCGTTCCTCGCTCCGCACGTCGGGCGTTCCTTCGAGAACGCCATCCAGTTCCACAAGAACCTCTTCAACTACAAACCAAAGGAGAAGGTCACAGTCCTCCTGACCGACTTCTCCGATGCCGGCAACGCGGCGGCCGACGCGGTGCCGCGCGACAAGCTGTCGCTGCGCATCGCGCCGCTCAACTTCACCTTCGAGACGTTCACCGCCAGCGAGCGCATGAGCTATTTGATGAACCACGAGCTCGTGCACGTTGTGACCGCGGACCAGGCCGCCGGACGCGATCGGGTGTTCCGATCGCTCTTTCGCGGCAAGGTGGGGCCGACCGCCGATCATCCGGAATCGATCCCGTACTTCTATCTGACGAATCCTCGCCGCGCGACGCCGCGATGGTATGCCGAAGGCATCGCCGTGTTCCTCGACACGTGGATGGCCGGTGGGCTGGGGCGCGCGCAGGGGCCCTACGACGAGATGGTGTTCCGCTCGATGGTGCTCGACGGGAGCCGCTTCTACGACCCGCTGGGGCTGTCGTCGGAGCTCACCAAGACCGACTTCCAGGTCGAAGCCAACTCGTACCTGTACGGTACCCGGTTCATGAACTACCTGGCGTACCGCTACGCCCCGCAGTCGCTCATCCGGTGGACGGCGAGGACTGACGGGTCGAAGGCCTACTACGCGTCGGCGTTCCAGCAGGTGTACGGCCTGTCGCTCGAACGGGCGTGGGACGACTGGATCGCGTTCGAGCGCGAGTTTCAGCAGAAGAACCTGGCCACGATTCGCGCCTACCCGACGACACCGTTCGCCGACGTCTCCAAGGAGGGGCTGGGGTCCATCTCGCGCGCGTTCGTCGACGCCGAGCGCCGGCAGATCTACGCCGGCCTGAATTATCCCGGCACCGTCCCGTATGTCGCGGCCATCGCCCTCGACGGCGGCGCGATCGACCCGCTCCACGACATCAAGCAGCCGCAGTTGTACACCGTGACGTCGATGGCGTTCGACCCGTCCGCGCGGACGCTGTTCTACACCGTCGACAACAACGCCTATCGCGACCTCGTGGCGCTCGACGTCGAGTCGCGCCGGCAGCGGACGCTGCTCAAGGACGCGCGCATCGGCGAGCTGGTGTTCGACCCGAGCGACCGGTCGCTGTGGGGCATCCGGGTGCTGAACGGCATCTGCACACTGGTCCAGATTGCCGCGCCCTACAAGGAATGGCACGCGGTGTACTCGTGGCCCTACGGCGAGACCGTCTACGACCTCGACGTGTCGCGGGACGGACGCCTGCTGTCGGCGTCGCACGGCGCCATCAGCGGCAAGCAGACGCTGCGGGTGATGGATCGCTCGCGGCTCCTCGCCGGCGACCCCACGCCGACGACGCAGTTCGACTTCGGCACCGCGATTCCAGAGGGCTTTGCGTTCTCGCCCGACGGGCGCTACCTGTTCGGCAGCTCCTACTTCACCGGCGTGTCGAACATCTTCCGCTTCGAGCTGGCCACCGGCGCGCTCGAGGCGATGACCAACGCCGAGACCGGCTTCTTCAGGCCCGTCCCGCTCGAGGACGGCGCGATGCTGGTGTTTCGCTACACGGGCACGGGCTGGGTGCCGTCGGTGATTCACCCGCAGGTGCTGAAGGACGTCAACGCCATCACCTTCTTTGGCAACCAGGTGATTGAGAAGCACCCGGTGCTCAAGACGTGGGCGGCGGGCTCGGGCGCCAACGTGCCGATCGAATCGATGTTCATGCCGAAGCGGCGTTACAGCGCGCTGAAGCGGCTCGGGCTCGAATCGGTCTACCCGGTGGTCGAAGGCTACAAGGATGCTGTCGCTTACGGGGCCTACGCCCGCTTCTCCGACCCGATCGGCCTGAACCTCGCCACGGTGACCGCCTCGTATTCGCCGTCGGCAGACGTCCGCGAGAGCGAGCGGCCGCACGTGCGCGTCGATTACCAGCGCTACGACTGGACGGCGCAGGCCGCGCTGAACGGCGCCGACTTCTACGACCTGTTCGGTCCGACCAAAACGAGCCGGCGCGGCTACCAGGTGGGCCTCGGCCACACCAGCACGCTGATTCTCGACGAGCCCCGCCGGATGACGCTGAAGGTCGACAGCCGGTTCGCCGGCAACCTCGATCAGCTGCCGGAGTACCAGAACGTGGCCGTGAGCGTGAACCGGCTGTTCACGGTGACCGGGGATCTCTCCTACAGCTACCTGCGGTCATCGCTCGGTAAGGTGGACGACGAGAAGGGGCAGCTCTGGTCGATCGTCGTCCGCGAGGACGCCGTGGCCTCGACGCTCTTCACCAAGGTGCGCGGGCGCTACGATGTGGGCGTGCCGCTGCCGCTGGGTCATTCGTCCGTGTGGTTCCGCCAGGCGGCCGGCTTCTCGCCGCAGGAGCGCGACGAGCCGTTCGCCAACTTCTACTTCGGCGGGTTCGGCAACAACTACGTCGATCACAAGGACGAGCAGCGCTACCGCCAGTACTCGTCGCTGCCGGGCGCCGAGATCAACGAGATCGGCGGTCGCAACTTCGTGAAATCGATCGTCGAATGGACCATGCCGCCGCTGCGGTTCAGACGCGCCGGCACCCCCGGGCTCTACGTCTCGTGGATGCGCCCGTCGGCGTTCGTGAGCGGGCTGGTCACGAACCTCGATGCCCGCGCCGCTCGCCGCACCGTGACCAACGCCGGCGGTCAGCTCGACTTCCGGCTCAGCGCGCTCTCGACGCTCGACCTCACGCTCTCGGTGGGCGGGGCGGTGGCCTTCGAGGACGGGTCGCGTCCGCGCCGTGAGGCGATGGTCTCGCTGCGAGTCCTGCGATAGGCGGATGATTCTCAACATCCTCGTCGCCTTCGTGCCGGTGACGCTGTTCCTGGTGCTGCTCGTGCTGATGGACAGCTTCAAGCTGGCGCGCCCGAGCGCGATTGCGAAGGCGATCGGCTGGGGCGTGGTGGCGGCGCTGATCTGCGAGCTGCTCTACCGGGTGCTGGCGCCGGCGTTGCCGCTCTCGCCCGTGGGCTTCAGCCGCTACATCGCTCCGCTCACCGAGGAGACCGCGAAAGCGGCCTTCGTCGTCTACCTCATTCGCCAGCGGCGCATCGGGTTCCCGGTGGACGCCGCGCAGCTCGGATTCGCCGTCGGCACCGGCTTCGCGCTCGTCGAGAACGTGCAGTACCTCCGCGTGCTCGGCAACGCCGGGCTCGTGTTGTGGCTGGTGCGCGGCCTCGGCACGGCGATGCTCCACGGCGCCACGACGGCCATCTTCGCCATGCTGTCGCAGACCGCGTCGGAGAAGCACCCGGCCCGCCTTGCGCTGGTGTTCGTGCCGGGGTGGCTGGCGGCGGTCGCGATTCATTCCGGCTTCAACCACGTGCCGCTGCCGCCGGTGGCGATGGCCGCCCTGCTGATGGTGGCGCTGCCGGCGCTCGTGCTCTTCGTCTTTCAGCGCAGCGAGGCGGTGACGCGCGACTGGGTCAGCGCCGGCCTCGACCTCGACCTGGTGATGCTCGAGGTGTTCTCGTCGCAGGGGTTCAGCCACACGCGGTTCGGGCGCTATCTCGAGGAGCTGCGGGATCGGTTCCCCGGTCCGGTCGTGGCCGACATGCTGTGCCTGCTGCGCGTGGAGCTGGAGCTCTCGGTGCAGGCCAAGGCCGCGGTGATGGTGCGCGAGGCCGGAGTCATCCTGCCGGTGCACGCCGACGCCCGCCACGCGCTCGCAGAGGTCCAGTACCTCCGCGCCTCGATCGGCCGCACCGGCCTGCTGGCGCTCCAGCCCTTCGGCGTGACGTCGCACCGCGACGACTGGCACCGCAACCTGCTCGCCGGCCCCGACGCCCGGCGCGGCGCCCGCCGGAAGGGCTGAAATCCCGGCTTTTCGGACCGTAGTATTCGTCAGGCGGATATGCACTATGCCGCTTGAATCCCCCCGGAGTTCGTGCGACTCTCGCCGCTGGTCGACCCATGAACCCTGGACGAGTCGGGCTCATCCGGATCGCGGCCCTGCTGGCCGTGGTGTGCGCCGTGCCCGCCGGCGCCCAGCCGGCGCCGGCATCGGTCGGCGCGCAGCGCGCGCTGCTCGACAAGTACTGCGTCTCCTGCCACAACGACCGGCTGAAGACGGCCAATCTCTCGCTGCAGGGCGCCGACCTGACGCAGGTGCCGGCGCACGCCGACCTGTGGGAGAAGGTCATTCGCAAGCTGCGCGCCGGCGTCATGCCGCCCCCGGACGTGCCGCGCCCGTCGCTCACGGAGTACGAGGGGTTTCGCGACTGGCTCGAGTCGGAAGTCGATCGCGCGGCGGCCGCCAAGACCAATCCCGGTTCAGTGGTCCTGCACCGGCTGAACCGCACCGAGTACGCCAACGCCATCCGCGATCTGCTCGATTTGAAGATCGACGTCGCGACGCTCCTGCCGCCGGACGACTCCGCCAACGGCTTCGACAACATCGCCGGCTCCCTCACCATCTCGCCGACGCTGCTCGAGTCCTATGCCACCGCGGCGGCGCGCATCTCACGGATGGCGATCGGCTACTGGAAGTCGCCCACCGAGGCGACCTATCTCACGTCGAGCGATGCGTCGCAGAACCAGCGCCTCCAGGGCATGCCGTTCGGCACGCGGGGGGGCATCGTCGCGCGTCACGACTTCCCGGCCGACGGCGAGTACAAGTTCTCGATTCAGAACTTCGGGGTCGGCAGCTACATTCCCGGCGAGCAGCTGGCGCTCATCATCGACGGCGAGCGCGCCCACGTGTGGCCGTACAAAGGTGTCGGCGTGAACGTCGGCATGACCGCCGACGCCGACGGCACGCTCGAAGTGACGGTGCCGGTGCGGGCCGGGTCGCGTCTCGTCGGCGCGACGTTCCTGGCCACCAACTACCGCCCGAGCCTCGACATCATCCGGCACTATGACCGGAAGTCGCTGGAGAACAACACCATCCCGCAGCTGCAGAACTATCCCGCGATCGGGTTCGTCCGCATCCAGGGGCCGTTCAACGCCGAGCGTCCCACCGACTCCGCCAGCCGGCGCAGGATTCTGACGTGCCACCCGACGATCGCCGCGCAGGCGCCGGCATGCGCGCGGCAGGTCCTGACCACACTCGCGCGCCGCGCCTATCGCCGTCCTCCAACCGCGCCCGAGACGACGAAGCTGATGGCGTTCTACGATGAAGGGCGCAAGGGAGGCACGTTCGACGACGGCATCGAGCTGGCGCTGCGGCTCCTGCTGGCGAGCCCGCAGTTCCTCGTCCGCTCGGAACGCGAGCCTGCCACCGTGACGGCGGGGCAGAGCTACCGCATCACCGATCTCGAGCTGGCGTCGCGGCTCTCGTTCTTCTTGTGGAGCAGCATTCCTGACGACACGCTCCTGCGGCTTGCCGGCCTAGGACAGCTGCACCAGCCGCGCATCCTCGAACAGCAGGTGCGCCGCATGGTGGCGGATCCGCGGGCCGACGCGCTGGTGTCGAACTTCGCGCAGCAGTTGCTGTATCTGCGCAACCTGCCGGCCACGTCGCCGGACGGCGTGTTCTATCCGAACTGGGACGACGAACTGCGCCAGAGCCTTCAGCGCGAGTCGGAGCTCTTCTTCGAGAGCATCGTGCGCGAGGACCGCAACGTCGTCGATCTGCTCACGGCCGACTACACGTTCGTCAACGAGCGTCTGGCGCGGCACTACGGCATTCCCAACGTCTACGGCTCGCGCTTCCGGCGCGTGACGCTGCCGCCAGAAATGGACTACCGGCGCGGGTTGCTCGGCAAGGGCAGCTTCGAGGCGGTGACCTGGACGCAGAACTTCCGCAGCTCGCCGGTGAAGCGCGGTGTGTGGGTGCTCGAGAACATTCTCGGGACGCCGCCGCCCGAACCGCCGCCCAACGTCCCGGCGCTCGAGGAGACGAAGGGTGAAAGCGGCAAGGTGCTGACCCTGCGCGAGCAGATGACGATGCATCGCGTCAATCCGCCCTGTGCCGGCTGCCACAAGATCATGGACCCGATCGGGTTCGCGCTCGAGCCGTTCGACGCCGACGCCAGCTTCCGCACGAAGCAGGGCGGCAACGGCGGCTCGCCGATCGACGCGAAGGTGAAGCTGTTCGACGGCCAGGAGGTTGAGGGGCCGTCGGGTCTGCGCCAGGCGCTGCTGCGCTACTCGCCGCAGTTTGTGCGGATGTTCATCGAGAAGACGATGACCTACGCCCTCGGCCGCGGCCTCGAGTACACGGATCAGCCGACCGTGCGCGCGATTGCCCGCGATGCCGCCAAGGCGGACAACCGGTTTTCGGCGATTGTGCTGGGCGTCGTCCGGAGCTCGCAGTTCCAGATGCGTGTGAAGGCAGGGGAGGGGTCGTAATGTTCCTGACGAAGAAACACCTCGCGCGGCGGACGTTTCTGCGTGGCGCGGGCGTCACGCTGGCGCTGCCGCTCCTCGAATCGATGGTGCCGGCGCTTACCCCGGCGCGGCTCACCGCCGCGACGTCGGCGCGGAGATTCGTCGGCATCTGGCATCCGCACGGCGCGTCCCCCGGCTACTGGAGCCCGCTGCAGGAAGGGAAGAACTTCGAGTTCTCGTTCATCACCAAGCCGCTCGAGCCGTTCCGCAACCGGGTCGTGCTCATCTCCGGGCTCGACATGCCCGAGGCGATGGCCACCACCGAGGAGCCGGGCGGCGATCACGCGCGCGGCGCGGTGCTGCTGTCCGGCGCGCGGCCGCGTCGCAACGCGGTCAGCCCGTTCCTCGGCACGACGATCGATCAGCACGTGGCCAAGAAGTACGGGCAGGACACCATCCTGTCGTCGCTGCAGCTCGGCGTCGAGGACACCGGCAACTTCGGCAACTGCAACTGGGGCTACAGCTGCGCCTACACGAATTCCATCTCGTGGTCGTCGCCCACCGAACCGCTGCCGACGCAGATCAATCCGCGCGTCGTCTTCGAACGGCTCTTCGGCGATGGCACCAGCGCCGAGGAGCGCCGCCGCGATCGGCAGCGCAATGCCAGCGTGCTGGACGCGGTGGTCGACCAGCTCGGATCGTTCAAGACCAGTCTCGGCAGCGGCGACAAGGCGCGCGTCGACACCTACGTCGACAACATTCGCGAGCTCGAGCGTCGCATCAAGATCGCGATGGACAACTCGGTGAAGGAGCCGTCGGCCGACATTCCGTTCGGGCTGCCCGAGAGCCGGCACCTCCACTTCCGGCTGATGTACGACCTGATGGCGCTGGCGTTCGAGGGCGACATCACTCGGTCGATCACGTTCATGCTCGGGCGCGACCTCAGCGGTGCCAGCTTCCCGGAGTCCGGGTTCACCGGCGGCTGGCATGGCACGTCGCACCACGGCGACAAGCCGGAGAACATCGCCAACTACGCGAAGGTGAATCGCTATCACGTGCAGAACCTGGCGTACTTCTGCGACAAGCTGTCGAAGATTCAGGACGGCGACGGCACGCTGCTCGACCGCGTGCTGATCTACAAGGGCAGCAACATGGGCAACTCGCACCGGCACGCGCACGAGAAGGTGCCGGTGATCCTGGTCGGCGGCATCGACGGCTCGTTCAAGGGCAACCGCCACCTGGTGTTCCCGGACAACACGCAGCGCACGTCGAACATGCTGCTCAGCCTGATGCACCTCTACGGCATCGAGATGGACAAGATCGGCACCAGCACCGGTCCCTTGAAGCCGCTCGAGATGGTCTGACCATGACAGAACGCCGGGTGGCGCTCGCGATCGCCTCGGTCGGGTTGCTGGTCTCCATGGCCACGCTCTCGGCGCAGATCGGCGGCCGGGCGACGCGTCCGCAGGTCGTGCCGCCACAAGGCGCCGTGCGCAAAGTCCTCTTCACCTACTGCACGAGCTGCCACGGCATCGACGACTACGCGTACAACGCGCTCGATCGGACCGGGTGGGATGCCCTTGTCACCGCGAAGCATCGCGGACTGGACGTCCCGTTGCCCGCCGAACAGCGTGTGCTGCTGCTCGACTGGCTGACGATGCGGTTCGGGCCGTCCACCAAGCCGTTCCCGCGCAGCTACGTGGCGCGGGAAGTGACCACCTTCTTCACCGACGCCGAAGGCGAGGCGCTGATCAAGCGGGCCTGCACGTCGTGCCACGGCATCGATCGCGTGAACAACACGCGGTTTGCCCCGGAGCGCTGGCGCGTGGTCACCGTGGACATGCGCGAGCGCGGCGCCAAGCTGGAAGACGAGGAGCTCGAACGGCTGGTGGAATGGCTCGGGCGGGTCAAAGGGACCAACGACAGTGATCGGCAGTAGAACGGAAGGCTCAGGGCTCAGGGCTCAAGGCTCAGGAAAGAGCCTCTGGCTGGCGATCGCGGCGTTCGTCGCGATTGCAACGTTTGGCCTGCCTGTATCGGGCCAGAGTGCCGCGCTCACGTTGCGCGCGACCGTCAACGGTGCCCCGGCCCCGAATGGACTGACGATCACTCTGGAGCGATGGTCCACCGACGCCGAGCGCGCCCCGGTGGTGGCGGCGCTCGCCGTGCGGCCTCCAGCTCCGGCGCCCCCCGCCGGTGCCGGTGCTGCGGCTGGTCGCGCCGCGGGACGCGGAGGCCGGGCCGGAGGACGCGGTGCGCCGCCGCTGGCCAGTCCCGTCGTGCGGCTCTCGGCGGCCATCAAAGCGGCGCCGACGCTCGGCTACATCTGGGGCGATGGTGTCACGGGTTATTCGATCAAGTACGCCTGGCGCGCCGCGGATCGCATCGTGTTGATCACCGACCGCCGTCTTGGTGCGCACGCACCGGAGTGGGCGCTTCCGCCAGGTCCCGCGCCCGACGCCGAGTACACGCTGATCGAGATGCACCTCGACGCCAAGGGCGTTGGTGAAGCCAAGACATCGCTCGGCGCAAACGTGGCCATCGATACCGCGGCCAACACGCTGGCGCTCGATGGCTATACGGCGGCGCCGGCGCTGCTGAGGATCACCCGATGAGACTGAAAGCGCGGCCCGCCAAGAACGCGGACCGCGCGCGACGATGAGAGGTTGAGGATGCTGCGTCTGATTCCGTTCTGCCTCTTCACGCTGTTCCTGGGCGCGACGGTGGCTCACGCGGCGACCGCCGAGGTCGCTGACGCGGCGATGCGCGGCGACCGCGACGCCGTGCGGTCCGCCCTCGCGCGCCGCGCGGACGTCAACCTGCCGCAGGTCGACGGCTCCACCGCGCTGCACTGGGCCGTCGAGCGCGATGACCTCGAGATGGCCGAAACGCTGATCCGCGCCGGCGCCAAGGTGACGGCGCGCACGCGCGAAGGCGTCCTGCCGCTGCAGCTCGCCGCCATCAACGGCAGCGCGCCGATGATTGATCGCCTCCTGAAGGCCGGGGCCGATGCCAACGCCTCCCTGACGCCGGCCGGCGACACCGCCGTGATGATGACGGCGCGGAGCGGCGCGACCGGCGCCATCCGCGTACTCAGGGAAGCCGGCGCCAACGTCAACGCGAAGGAGAGCTGGGGCGGCACCACCGCGCTCATGTGGGCGGTGTCGGAAGGGCACGCCGACGCGGCGAAACTGCTGATCGAGGGCGGCGCCGACGTCAACGCCCGCTCGAACTACGTGGCCGCCGCCAACGGGCGAGGGTTCGAAGGGCGCACCCCGGTGGCCAGCCGCGCCGATCCGAAGTCCGAGGAGTTCGCGAGCGGCTGGCTGACGCCGCTGATGCTCGCCGCGCGCGAGGGGGAGCCGGAGCTCGCCGGCGTGCTGATCGAAGCCGGAGCCGACGTCAACGCTGCCGCCGGGGACGGCAAGACCGCGCTGGCCATGGCGATCTTCAACGGCAACTATGCGGTGGCCTCGTTGCTGGTGGACCGCAAGGCCGACGTCAACAAAGCCGACGCCCAGCGATTCACGCCGCTCTTCTGGGCCGTCGACCGGCGCAACATGGAAACCGCGCCGAACTTTCCGTGGATGGTCACGATCGATCCGCTGCCGCTCATCCGCAAGCTGCTCGACGCCGGCGCCAACCCGAACGCGCTCGTCAACAACACGCCGCGCGCCCGCATGCGCGAGGGGTCTCCCCGGATCGTCTTTGCCACGGCGCTGATGCGCGCGGCGTTCGCCGCCGATCTGGAGCTCGTCAAGCTCCTCCTCGATCGCGGCGCCGACCCGAAGATCATCTCGCGAGACGGCGAGACGATGGTGTCGGCCGCCGCCGGGCTCGCGTTCATCCACGGTTATCACCGCGGCAAGACGCCGGCCGAGCGCCTGCAGGTGGTGAAGCTGTTCGTCGGCCTCGGCAACGACGTCAACCAGGCCGACGACTACGGCATCACGCCGCTGATGGCGGCGGGGAACTACGGAGACGTTCCGATCATCCAGTACCTGATCGATGTGGGCGCCGATCTGGCCGCGCACGACCTGGGCAAGAAGAACGACGGACAGTTCGGCTCGAGCAACGAGCCGCTGATGCCGATCGACTACGCGATCGGCGTCGGTACGTTCGTGCCCAACAACGCCGTCATCATTCACGAAGACGTCGTGGCGTTGATGGCGAAGCTCATGAAGGAGCGCGGCGTCGTGCACACTACGTCCGAGTGCACGCTGCGCGGCTTCTCGTGCTCGCAGGCCAAGGTCGATCCCAAAGTGGCGACACCGGCGGAGATCATGCGCGCCCGCAAGCTGGCCGTCGGCCATCAGATCGAAGGGCTCACCGGAGGGCTCGAGGCCAAGTAGAGCCCACCGTCGTGGGGGCCCAGTCGTGGGGGCCACCTTTAGGCCACAATCGTGGGGGCCACCTTTAGGTGGCCCGTGACTGAGCGCTTCTGGTTCGCAGACGTGATCACCTTCCCGTAATTCCGTCGATTCCGCTCTCCGACCCGCGGGCAGCCAGAGGCTTCTGTCGGAGCCTCCGATCCGACGCCGGGGAAAAACTCCTCGCGCGCGGCTTCCGGGGAAAGCCGCGCCTCGTCGTTTTTCATCTGTCGCTGGCGCTCCCGGCGCGGATAGTCGGCCCGACAGAACCTCTGGCCGCCCACGGGTCGACGCGAACTCTCGGAGGTGGCCGCCTTCAGGGGGCCACGGCCAGACCGACGGGAGGCATGTGGGTGACTCCGCGACCGCGTTCGAGCGGCGCCGAGCGACTCCTCGCAAGACCGCGAGAATGCACTGGGGACCAGCGGGGTATGAGGTCGCCGAGAGGCGGCCGAATCCCGCGGCCAGCGGCCGAATGGCATTCGCAGCGGTCTTCGGCGACGTCGAGAAGCGGCTCGCGGAGCACCCACATGCCTCCCAACTCGCCGTGGCGAAAGACCTTGCGACCGGATTCCTTCGTTGCGAACGAGCAGCGCTCCACGGGCCGCCTGAAGGCGGCCCCTACGACAGTCCGCTGAATCCGGCCCAACCGTTCCACGGAAGTATGCTGCTCCGTGATGGCGAAAAAGAAAGCCGTTCGGCGCAAGAAGCAGGCAGCCGGCTCGAAGGGGCTGTCGCCGGCAGAGACGCACACCGCCACCAGCGCCGCGGACGCGCTGGCGCCGGTCGTCGAGCGGGATGGCGGCGCCGTGCTGGGCAGCTATCGCGATCCGTTCGGCGGCAAGCCGGTCCTGATCGTGTCGCTGCCGATCGATCGCGTCGAGCCGACGCCGTTTCAGCGCGACCCGTCGGATCCGCACGTGAAGCGGCTGATGACGGTGATCGAAACGCTCGACCGCTTTCTGGATCCGATCATCGTCGTCCGCCGCGAGGACCGCTACTGGACGCCGAACGGCAACCACCGGCTGCAGGCCATGAAACGCCTGGGCGCCAAGGCGGTGGTGGCGCTGCTCATCCCGGAAGCCGAGGTCGCCTACCAGATTCTGGCGCTCAACACCGAGAAGGCGCACAACCTCCGCGAGAAGTCGCTCGAGACGATCCGGATGGCGCGCGCGCTCGCGGACGAGTCGCGCGAGCCGGAAGGGGCGTTTGCGTTTCAATTCGAGCAGCCGTCGTATCTGACGCTCGGCGCGGCCTACGAGTCGCGCCCGCGGCTGAGCGGTGCGGTGTATCAGTCGGTGCTGCGCCGCATCGACGAGTTCCTCGACAAGCCGCTGCCCAAGGCGGTGTCCGAGCGCGAGCGGCGGGCGAAAGTCGTGCTGGCGATCGACGACCGGGTCACCGCGATCGTGGACAAGCTGAAGGCGCGCGGCCTGACCAGCCCCTACCTGCGCCCCTTCGTCGTGGCGCGGGTCAACCCGATCCGCTTCTCCAAGTCGACCAGCTTCGACTTCGACGAAGTGATGGACAAGATGTCCGCGTCGGCCGCTAAGTTCAACATCGACAAGGTGAAGCCCGAAGAGGTGACGCGGGCCTCCGGACCGCCCGTCGACGAAGACTGAAATCACGGGCCGCCTGAAGGCGGCCCCCACGACTGCTGCGCCTGGCGAGAGGCTAAAGGCTGAAGGCCAGCGGCCGATCTATCCAGGACATGTCGTGGAGTGTCGCGACCGGGTTTCTCGGGGTGCTGGTGTCGGTGCTGGCGTTCGCCGCCTGGCACGCGCGCCGGGCGCTGAGGCACGCCGAAGCCTCGCGGCGCGACCTGGAACGCTCGTTCAAGGTGCTCGAAGAGGAGCGGCACGTTCTCGAGCTCATTGCCGGCGGCGCCACGCTGAAACCGGTGCTCGAGCAGCTCACGCTGTCGATTGAAGCGATCGTGCCCGAAGCCACCTGCTCGGTGCTGCTGGTGGATCGGGACGCAGGGTGCCTGCGGCAGGGCGCCGCGCCGCACCTTCCGGCCGCCTACTGGGCCGCGTGCGAGGGGCTGCCCATCGCCGACTTCGGCTGCTGCCCCTCGGCAGTGCTTCACAACAGGATTTCCATCAGCGAGGATCTCCTGACCGACCCGAACTGGGCGTCGGCCCAAGACGTCGTCGCGCAGCTGGGCCTGCGGTCCTGTTGGTCGGTCCCGATTCAGGATTCCCACAGCGGCGAAGCCCTCGGCACGTTTGCGATGTATCGCGCCGTGCCGGCCAGCCCGACGCCCGAAGATCTCCGAGTGGTCACCGCCGCCGCGCGCCTCGCCGGAAGCGCCATCGAGCGCCTGCGCTCGGCGCAGCATGCCCGCGACTTCGAGCAGCGGTTCGCGCTTGCCGAGCGTGCCGCGGAGTTCGGGATCTGGGAATGGGACCCGGCCAGCAACCTGTTCCACTTGTCGGAAGGAGCGGCACGATTCCTCGGCAACGGCATTCCAGCCGGTCGCGTGACCACCGAGCAGCTGTATGCCGGCGTGCATCCGGATGACCGCGAGCTTCCACGGCGGGCGCGTGAAGGCGCGCTCGAACGTGGCGGCAGCTACGAGCACGAGTTCCGGAAGATCTCGCCCGCAGATGGCGCCATCCGCTGGTACCGCAACAGCGGCCGGGTGGAGTTGGTCGACGGGAAGCCGTCCAAAGTGATCGGCGCGATCATGGACATCACCCGCCAGAAGGAGCTGATGCTCAGTCTGGAACAGGCCAAGTCGATGGCGGAAGCGGGCGCCCAGGCCAAGAGCGAGTTCCTGGCCAACATGAGCCACGAGATCCGCACGCCGATGAACGGCGTGATCGGGATGACGGGGCTGCTGCTCGAGACCGACCTCACCTCCGAACAGCGCGATTTCGTGGAGACGATTCGCAGCTCGGGCGAGGCCCTGCTGACGATCATCAACGACATCCTCGACTTCTCGAAGATCGAAGCCGGCAAACTGGCCCTCGAAACCTACCCCTTCGAACTGGATGCGCTCCTGGAAGAAGTGGTCGAAATGCTCGGTCCGACCGCGAGCGAGAAGAGCATCGACCTGGTGCTCAACTACCCGCCGTCGAGCCCGAGGCAGTTCCAGGGGGACGCCGATCGCGTTCGTCAGCTGCTGGTGAACCTGGCGGCCAACGCGGTGAAGTTCACCCACGAGGGGCAGGTGGTGATCTCGGTCGAGCCCGCGGGCACCGGCGGTGCCGGCGTCAAGATCAGCGTCGCCGACACGGGCATCGGTATCGCCTCCGAACAGCTCGCGTCGCTGTTCGAAAAGTTCACCCAGGCCGATCCGTCGACCACGCGCCGCTACGGCGGCACGGGGCTCGGGCTGTCGATCACCAGGAGTCTCGTGGAACTGATGGGTGGACGCATCACCGCCGACAGCGCCATCGGGAGCGGTTCGACGTTCACGGTGACGCTGCCGCTGCCGGTCAGCGAGGAGCCGATCGAGCGTCCCGCCATCCCCTCGTCGCTCGAGGGGCTCCGCGTGCTGATCGTCGACGACAACCGCGTCAATCGCCGCGTGATCCATCAGCACATCTGCAGCTGGGGCATGCGGAACGGCAGCTTCGCGTCGGCTGAAGAAGCGCTGGCTGCGGTGCGCGAAGCGCGCGCGGCCGGCGACCCGTACCACATCGTCATCGCCGACTACCACATGCCGGGCATCGACGGCGTCATGCTCGCCCAGCAGCTGCGCGAGCTGCCCGAACGGCTCGTCTACGTGCTGCTCACGTCGGTGGGGCACTGGAAGGAGCATGCGTCGCTGCCCGACGGGCTGATCGACGCCTGCCTGACCAAGCCGGTGCGCCACCGAAAGCTGATGGACACGCTGGCCTCCGCCTGGGCGCGTCAACACGCGCGGGGCACGATCGCTGCCCCTGGCGCCGTCGTCGCCGCGGCCCCCGCCGGCAAGCCGGCCCAAGTACGGTCGCCCGAGAGGCGCGGCCCCCGCATCCTGGTCGTCGAGGACAATCCCATCAACCAAAAAGTCGCCATGCACCAGCTCGAGGCGCTGCACCTGCAGGCCGACGTGGTCGGCAGCGGCAAGGAAGCGCTCGAGATGCTCCAGCTCGCCGACTACGACCTGGTGCTGATGGACTGCTCGATGCCGGAAATGAACGGCTACGACGCCACGCGGGCGATCCGGCAGATGACGGGCCGGGTGGCCGAGGTACCGATCATTGCCATGACGGCCGACGCCATCACCGGCGCTCGCGAACGCTGCCTCGAGGCCGGCATGAACGACTACGTCAGCAAGCCCGTCAAGCTGGAGCACCTCGAACGGACCATTGCCCGCTTCGTGGACCTGGGCGCCGGCATTACCGCCTGACACGCCGCGCGGCGGTATCATTCGCCGCATGAGCGCTCGCTGGACACCCCTCTCGTCGATCGTGATCGTCGCGGTCGTGCTCTCCGTGCACCTAACCGGTCAGGCGCCGTCTGCCGGCGTCGCGCCCTCCGCCGAAGGACCGCCGCGCCGCGCTGACGGCCGGCCCGATCTCACCGGCGTCTGGATGCCGCCCTACGTGCCGGACATGACGGTGAACCGCCGCGATCAGCGCGGCCACGCCGAGGCGCCCTTTGCGCCCGACGACACACCGCAGGCCCGCCAGGCGCTGGCAGCCAAAGGCAACAAGGCGGAATTGCCGTTCACCGCCTGGGGGTTGGCCAACTGGTCGTCGTACGACGCCGCCAGCGGCGACTACACCGGCAGCTGCTTTCCGTTCGGGTTGCAGCGCTCGGTCAATGCGCCGTATCCGTTCCAGATCATGCAGGACGAGCGGCACGTCGCCCTGATGTTCGAGATCAACACCTGGCACCACGTCATCCCGATCGCGCGCGAGTTCCCGAAGCAGGCGGCCGACAATCCCACGTGGTACGGCTACTCGATCGGCCGGTGGGACGGCGACACGTTCGTGGTCGAGACGCGCGGCTTCAACGGGTTCACGCGCCTCGACACCGTCGGCCATCCGCACAGCGACGCGTTGCACCTGACGCAGACGTTCAGGCGCCTCGATCGCGCGCGCATCGCGTATACCGTGACGGTGGACGATCCCAAGGCCTATACGAGGACGTGGACCAACGAGCGCACGTTCCGGCTGATGGACGGCCCGTTGCTCGAGTACTCATGCGAAGAGAACAACCGCGGCCTGTGGGAGGGGCGCATCAAAGGCTGGACGCCGCCCTGGTCGAAGCCGTAATCGCACGGCTCATTTGATCGAGACAGCCACGCCGCAGCGACGATTCTGCCCTCCGACCCGCGGGCAGCCAGAGGCTTCTGTCGGAGCCTCCGATCACACGCCGGGGAAAAACTCCTCGCACGCGGCCTCCGGAGAAGGCCGCGTCTCGTCGTTTTTCAACTGCCGCTGGCGCTCCCGGCGGTGATAGTCGGCCCGACAGAACCTCTGGCCGCCCACGGGTCGATGAGGTCGCTGTCGTGGGGGCCGCCTTCAGGCGGCCCTTCGGCGTGAGCCCCGAGCCCTGAGCCCTGAGCCGTGGGCGGTTATTGCTGGCGGTCGTAGACGCGGATGGCGGTCTGGCCCTCGATCGTGATGGTCAGCGTCTGCCCATCCTTCGAGACGACCTTCCGCCCCTGGGCCGTGATCTTGCCGTCCACCTTGTCGATCCACGCAGTGGTGTACTCGTCGGTCTTCGTCTCGGAGTAGGTGCGAGGTGTGGGTGTGCCGGCGGCGATCATGTTGGCGACGATCTGATCCGAGTGCTCAGGGTAGTCCTTGCCGTCGCTCTTGGCGGTGAACTGCAGATAGCGCAGGCCGCGCGCATCGCCGTTGAAGAGCAGCCCCACGAGATAGCCGTCCGGACGCAGCCGATACTGGCGGATTTCCACGTAGTCCGGCGGCAGCTGGACGCCGGACTTCTGCGGGTTCAGCTTCCACGTGCCGGCGATCGGCGGCTGCGGAGGCGGCGCCGCGGCCGGCGGTGCTTGCGCCGAAGCGGCGGTCGCGACGGCCAGCACGAGGCCGGCCGCTGCGCGCCACGCGTTCGCGGTCACTACTTCAATCGCGCGGCGACGGCCGCCAGGCCGGCGTTGGCGCACGCCTCGTCCTTGTCCTGTCCGGGCGCGCCGCTGACGCCGATGGCGCCCACCACCTGATCGCCGGCGCGAATGGGGAACCCACCGCCGAGCGCAATCGTGCCCTCGATCGACGGGGGCGGCACCTGCGTGGCCCACGCCTTGGCCGTGTCCATCGACGGCCGCCGGTAGATGAGCGCCGTGTAGGCCTTCTTGCGCGCCACTTCGACGGTGTGCGGGCTGGTGCCGTCATCGCGCGCCGAGAGCTTCAGGTTGCCGGCGGCGTCGATGATGGCCACGGTGGTCCGGTAGCCGTCGGCGCGGCACTTGTCGACGGCGGCGCGGGCGATGTCCACCGCCATGTCGAGCGGCAGCACCCGTTCAGTGATCAGCCCGGTGGCGGGCTTGGCGCCCTGCTGCGCCAGCGCGACGGCCGGCACCAGGAGCAGAATCGTGAGCACGCGCATGAGTAGACTCCTCGTTCGGCGATCAGCCAGTGTGGCCTCGTCGGGCGTCAGGATACACTGCCGCGCGATGTCCACGGCGTCGACGCTCGTCCACCTGCAATGTTCCAGACCCACGTGCGGCGACGTGCTCGACGCCGCGCAGCGCCAGCACCTGTGCCCGCGGTGCCAGGCCCCGCTGCTCGCCCGCTACGACCTGGACCGGGCCCGGCGCAGCTTCACGCGCCAGGCGCTCGCCGGCCGCGTGCACTCGATGTGGCGCTACGAGGAAGTGCTGCCGCCGGCCGAGCCTGTCTCATTGGGCGAAGGCATGACGCCGCTGATTCCGGCGCGGCGGCTGGGACCGCATCTGGGGCTCGACCGCCTGTTCATCAAGGAGGAAGGGCAGAACCCCACCAATTCCTTCAAGGCGCGCGGCCTTTCGGCGGCCGTCAGCGTCGCCCGGTCGCTCGGCGTCGAGACGATTGCGCTGCCCACGGCCGGCAACGCCGGGGGAGCCGCTGCGGCCTACGCCGCCCAGGCCGGACTGCGGTGCGTGGTGGCCATGCCGTCCGACACGCCGGCGGCGATCGTGCTCGAGGCGCGCGCCTGCGGCGCCGACGTGCATCTGATCGACGGCCTCATCTCCGACTGCGGCGCGTTCATCGCCGAGCGCGCGCCGGTGCACGGCTGGTACGAAGTGTCCACGCTGAAGGAGCCGTACCGCATCGAGGGCAAGAAGACGATGGGGTACGAGCTGTGGGAGGAGATGGGCGGCGCGCTACCCGACGTCATCGTGTATCCCACCGGCGGCGGCGTCGGCCTCATCGGCATGTGGAAGGCGTTCGAAGAGCTCGAGGCGATGGGCCTCATCGGCCGCGAGCGGCCGCGCATGATCGCCGCCCAGGCCGAAGGGTGCGCGCCCATCGTCCGCGCCTTCGAGCGGCGCGCCGCGGCCTCGGAGAAATGGGAGCACGCCGAGACGGTCGCCGCCGGCCTGCGGGTGCCCAAAGCGCTCGGCGACTTCATCATCCTCGCCGACATCTATGCCAGCGGCGGCGAGGCCGTGGCGGTGAGCGACGCGGCGCTGATGGCGGCGTGCCGCGACATGGCGCGCCTCGAGGGCATCTTTGCCGCGCCCGAAGGCGGCGCCGGCCTGGCCGCGATCCAGGCCCTGGTCGCAGAGAAGAAGATCGCGCGCGACGAGTCGGTGGTGCTGTTCAACACCGGCAGCGGCTACAAGTACCTCGAGGCGTGGCAGGCGGCGCTTCCGGCGTGACGCGGTGACGGGCCGCCGTCAGCTCGTGCACGCGCTCGGCGGACCAGCGGCCTTCGTGCTGCTGGCGTTCGCGCCGCTCGCGTCGATGCCGTACGCCGTGCGGGCGAGCCTCGGCCTGCTGATTTGGATGTCGTGGTGGTGGGTGACCGAGCCCGTGCACCTGGCGGTCACGGCGTTCCTGCCGGTGGTGGTGCTGGCGCTCTTCAACTTCCTGCCCGTCGCGACAATCCTGCCGGCCTACTCCGAGCCCCTCGTGATGCTGCTGATCGGCGCCAACATCCTCGCCACGCTGTGGCGGCGATGCGGCCTGGACCGGCGCATCGCGCTGGTGTCGCTGCTCGGCATCGGCATCGGCACGCGGCAGCAGATCGTGTCGTGGTTCCTCATCGCCAGCATCCTCAGCGCGTTCCTGCCGAACGCGGTCGTAGCGGCCACCATGATGCCGATCGTCGTCGCGATGCTGCGCTTTCTCGGCATAGCCGACGCGGGCAAGAGCGCCTTCGGCTCGGCGCTGCTGATCGCGGTGGCCTGGGGCACGAGCATCGGCGGCGCCGGCACGCCGCTCGGAGGTGCGCACAACCTGCTCGCGATCCAGTTCCTCGAGCGGCTCGCCGGCCACGAGTATCTCTTCACCACGTGGCTCTGGCGCGTGCTGCCGCTGACAGTGCTGCTGACGGCAGCCTCGGCCGTCTTCATGCGCCGGGCCTTCAGCCTCGAGACCGAGCGCCTCGAGGGCTCGAAGGCGTTCTTTGCGCAGGAGCTTCGCGCGCTCGGTCCGATGTCGGGGCCCGAGCGCTGGGGGCTGGCGCTCTTCGGTGCGGCCACGCTGCTCGCGTTCACCCGTCAGCTCTACGCGGCGGTGGTGCCCGGCCTGGCGCCGGCCTTCGTGTTCCTGGCCTTCGGCGTGCTGGCGTTTGCGATTCGCCATCGCGGCGAGCCGCTTCTCGAGTGGAACTACGCCGAGGCGCACATGGTCTGGGGCCTGATCTATCTGTTCGCCGGCGGATCGGCGCTGGGGCAGGTGCTGAGCGACACCGGGACGGCGAAGTTCGTGGCCGAACGCCTGATCCCGCTCGCGGATGGCGGCGGGCTGCTGGCGGTGGCGGTCTTCACTCTCCTGGCCGCCGTCGTCACGCAAATCACGAGCAATACCGCGGCCGTTGCCATCGTCGTGCCCATCACGATCAGCACGTTCCAGGGGCTGGGCCTCAACCCGGTCCCGTTCGTCTACATCGTGACGAGCGCGGCCAACTGCGGGCTGATGCTGCCGTCGTCTTCGGCCGGACCGGCAATTGCGGCAGGCTACGGCGTGAACCTGCGGACGATGTTCCGCGTCGGCGCCGCGTTGACCGTGGTCATCTGGGTGCTGCTCGTCGTCGCGGGCTACCTCGCGGCGAGATTCTGGCCCGGCTTTGGCGTGGCGTAAATGCGCGGGCCGGGGCACTGCTCGTATACTCGGCCGACGTTCTGCAACCAGGCGAGGTGCCAGTGGCTCGAAAAATGACTGCCGGTCGCGTGCTTGCGACCACCGGGTGTGTCGTCCTCCTGGCGGCGGCGGGCCGCATGGCCGCCGGCGCGCAAGCGGTGCCGTCGCCGCTGACCATCACGCTGGCGGGTCAGTCGATGCTCCGTTCGGACTTGCGCGCCACCGCGCCCAAGGCGGTGCCGGTCATCGCCGGCCTGCTGAAGGGCGACGTGGTCTTCACGAACTTCGAGGGGGCGATCGCGCTGCCGGGCCAGTCGGTGAGCGAAGGCCGCGGCTTCCTGGCGCCGCCCGAGGCGCTCGACGCGTTCAAGGCGCTCGGCTTCAACCTGCTTTCGCTGTCCAACAACCACGCCTTCGACCTTCAGGCGACCGGCATTCGCAACACGATCGCCGAGACCAACCGGCGGCAGATCGTGCATGCCGGCATCGGCCATACGCTCGCTGAGGCCGCCGCACCCGCCTACCTGAAGACGCCGAAGGGCACTATCGCGCTCGTCTCCAGCGCTTCGGGGCTCGTCGCTCCCGGCGGCATGGCCACAGCCAGCTCGCCCGGCGTCAACGAACTGCGGATCAAGGCGGGAGACAAGGACAACACGGCGCGGGACGATCTGCCGGGCGCGGGGCCCAACTCGCCCAGTCCCGACGATGCCGAGCGCATCCTGAACAGCATTCGCGAGGCGCGGTCGAAAGCCGACGTCGTCATCGTCTACCAGCACAACCACGTGTTCTCGAACCGCTCGTTCGCGACGATCTTCACCTACGGGCTGGCGGAGCGCCTGGCGCCGAACGCCTGGCTGAAGAAGTGGGTTCACGCCGAGATCGACGCCGGGGCGGACATCGTGGTGATGCACGGCGCGCCGCTGCTGCACGGCGTGGAGTTCTACCGCGGGAAGCCGATCTTCTACGACCTCGGCAACTTCATCTACAACGTGCCGCCGACGCTCACCTACATCCACGAGCCGATCAACTTCCAGAGCGCCGTCGCGCACCTCGAGTATCGAGGGAAGACGCTGCGGTCGATCGCGGTCCGCCCGATCGTGATGAACGTGCTGGGGCAGGGGCAGCCGGATGTGCAGGACCCGCGCGCCACCAACCAGTTCCTGTTCACGCGCGGGCTGCCGGCGCCGGCCACGGGCGCGGAGGCCGGCTACATCCTGGAGCGTCTCGCCGACTACTCGCGCCCGCTCGGCACGCAGATCGACATCAAGGGCGAGACCGCCGAGATCAGGATCAAGAAGTAGGGGCCGCCGTCGTAGGGGCCACCTTTAGGTGGCCCGTTCAGTTTTTAGGGCGTGCGCGGGCTGGGGGGCTCGGGCGGCGGCGCGTCGCTGCGGCGGTGTTCGATCGTCTTGCCGTGAGCCTCGCACGACCCCTCGAGCAGTTCGGAGTCGGCGATCAGCCTGAACGGCACTCTGACGGTCCACGGTTTCTCGAACGCCTTGGGGTCGTCGATCGTGATCGCCATCTCCATGCGCCCAATCGTCGATCGCCGCAGCCGCTCGGTGACGCGGAGCGCGTCGCTGTGCGGCCGCCCGCGCTGCGTGTCGAGCCATCCGCCGTCACGAAAGCCGGCCGTCGTCACCACCAGGTCGTCGCCTTCCCAGCGTCCGATGGAGTAGCCGAGCCATGTCGGCTGGGGATCCGTGGGCAGCGGACGGCCATCGGTGTGGATCTGCCGGAAGGTGGGGTTCGTGTCCAGGTCGTACAACAGCGCCAGCAGCGCCGGCGTCTGGACGATCTTGAACGTGCCCGGCGGCGACACGTCGATGCGCGGCACGCCCGGCGGCGCCAGGCAGTAGCCCCACGGATCGTCGATGTGGTTGCGGCTCTCGCGCTGGCGGGCGATCGCGTCCGCCCACGGCTTCATCACCACAGCGCCGGGCGGCAGCCCCTTCGCCAGATCGTAGAAATAGTCGAGCGTCCCGGGCGTGTCTTTGATCCAGATGCCCGACAGATCGACCCGGCCGTCGGCTGTCCGCAGCGGCGCGGCCGCGAGATTCGGCTTGCCGTCCGGAAGCCGCGGCAGGCCGGGCGTCGGGTAGTTCAGCCACTGTGCCCCGGCTGCCGCCGGCGCCAGCACGGCGACGACGATCGCGGTGAGCGCCTGGCGGCCGAAGGTCATCGCGCGAGTCTCAGAAGCTCACGCTGGCCGCATCGGCCACGATCAGCTCGTGGTAGACCGGCAGCGACCAGCCGGCCTTTTCGAGCTGCGTCAGGCGCGTCTCGACGGCCTTCACGTACCCGCTCTTGTTCTTGTAGAGGCGCTTCATCGTCGCCGCGTCGAACACCGCCTGCGACGTGCTGAGCCCGCACATCAGGTTCGCGGCCTGCTGCCCACCGGCGGCGATATAGGGCGCGGCGTTCGCGACGACGGGAGTGAGAGCCGGTGGCCGGATCGTGTACTTGGCGGTGGGCACGTCCACATACGTGTTGCGGATACCGCCGCGCGGGTTGCCGAGCTCGTCGAGCGCCATCATCGAGCCGTCGTTGTGCTCGTCGCGATCGAGCAGGATGCGTTCGGCCCGCGGCGGCACGGTGCCCTTGTCGACCCACTTGAACAGATGGTCGAGCGCCACCGACATGTAGGCCTGCACGGGGAACGTGCTGAGCGGCAGCTGGCACGGGTTGGGCTTCAGCCGCACGCTGTCGCGCGTGTCGATGTGCCCCATGCCGGGGAACTCGTAGAGCCGGTACTGTTTGCCCGGCTCGTCGCTGTCCTGCTTGTTGGTGATGTTGCCGCTCACCTCGAGCATCGTCGGCACGTGAATCAGCGGCACCTCCACGTCGCGGATCATCGCGCCGTTCGACATCGGCAGGAAGCCGTCGTAGATGCGCTGCATGCCGGGGGTGCGATACACCATGTGCGCCGGCAGGTAGTTCACCAGGACGCCCGCGGTCATCGACGTGCCCGCCAGGATCATCTTGCGGACCGGTGCGCCGATCAGATTGCCTTCGCGGACCAGCGCGCCGGCCTGCGCCAGAATCTCGTTGGTCTGCGCGCCGTTCAGTTTCATCGCGCGGTATCGCGGCTCGTTCATGGCCACGAACTGCGCCGGCGGGGTCGTGAGAATCTCCACCGCGATGTGGCCCGACGTCATCTGATAGATCGACGTGAACTCGAAGATGTGCGCCGCGCCGCTGCCGTGCATGGCCTCGGCCTGCACCAGGCCGGTGAACTTCGACATGTCGCGCGGCTTCCGCACCACCACGCGCGTCGTGTACGGCTCGCCGTTGGCGGTGCCGGAAATCATGTATTCGTGCGCGTCGTAGCCGTAGGCAGCCAGCCCCTTGCCGGGCCAGAGCGACGGTGAAGAGTCGAACATCGGACCGGGGCCGGTGATCTCCGCCGAGACTGTCGGCAGCGGGACGGCGGTGGGCGCCGTCGGCAGGTTGGCCTGCGGCGGCGGCCCGCCCGCGCGACCGCGCCCACCTGGCGCACCAGGGAACTGTCCGCCGATCTGTCCGCTCAGGGTGGACGCCACGAGGACTGTGAGAACACCGGTCGCCAACGTCGATCGCATCACGCCAATCTGCATGCCCATCTCCCGGGAAAGGTCCGCGACATAATATGCCGGTTGGATGAACCCGCGTCTCGCCCGCCTGCAACCGTATCCCTTTGAACGCCTCCGCGCACTGCTCTCCGGCGTTCCGCTGCCGGCAGCGGCGCCGATTCGCCTGTCGATCGGCGAGCCGCAGCACGCGACGCCGGCGCTCGTGACGTCGGCGCTGACCGGGAATCTGGCGGGGCTGTCCACCTACCCGGCCACGGCGGGGCTCGACGCCGTGCGCGAGGCGATGGCCGGCTGGTTCGTCCGTCGATTCAAGATTCCGCACCTCGATGCCGCCACGCAGGTGCTGCCCGTGAGCGGCACGCGCGAGGCGCTCTTCGCGATCGCGCAGGCTGTGGTGGACACGTCGAAGGCGTCGCCGGTTGTCGTGAGCCCGAACCCCTTCTATCAAATCTATGAGGGCGCGGCGCTGCTCGCGGGCGCCGAGCCGGTGTTCCTCAATCAGACGTCGGACACCGACTTCGATCTCGAGCTGGAGTCGCTGACGGCGGAGCAGTGGAACCGGACGCAGCTGGTCTACGTCTGCTCGCCGGGCAACCCGACGGGCCACGTGTTGGATCTGAACGGCTGGCGGACCCTGTTCGAGTATTCGGACCGCTACGGGTTCGTCATCGCGTCCGACGAGTGCTATTCGGAGATCTATCCGGACGAAGACGCGCCGCCGCTCGGAGCGCTCCAGGCGGCGCACGCACTGGGCCGTGGCGACTTCCGCAACCTGGTCGTGTTCACGAGCCTGTCGAAGCGTTCCAATGCGCCGGGGCTGCGATCGGGCGGCATCGCGGGCGACGCGGCGCTGCTGAAGCCGTTTCTGCTGTATCGCACGTATCATGGATGCGCGATGAGCCTCCCCGTGCAGCACGCCAGCATCGCGGCGTGGGGCGACGAATCGCACGTGCGCGACAACCGGGCGCAGTACCGCGCGAAGTTCGACGCGGTGGTCCCGATGCTCGAGGGGGCCCTCGACGTCCGCCGTCCCGATGCCAGCTTCTATCTGTGGGCCGGTGTCCCGGGCGGCGACGACGAGGCGTTCACCCGCGAGCTGTTCGCACGGACGCACGTGACCGTGCTGCCGGGGCGCTATCTCGCGCGCGACGCGCACGGCAACAACCCGGGCGCCGGCTACGTGCGCATCGCGCTCGTGCCCGGAATCGAGGACTGCGTCGAGGCCGTCCGACGCGTCGTTGAGTTTTGCGTGGAGTTCTGCCGTTGACGACCGACCAGACCGTCCGTTCCGCCCACCCGCTCGCAGCACTGATCGACAGTGCGTTCGAGGCCAGGGCCACCATCACCCCCTCGACCGCCGAGCGCGCACTGCTGAATGCGCTCGACGCCATCATCGGCGAGCTGAACGCGGGCACGTTGCGCGTGGCCGAAAAGCGCGACGGCACATGGGTGACGAACCAGTGGATCAAGAAGGCCGTGCTCTTGTACTTCCGCACGCACGACAACGAAGTCATGCCGGACGCGGGCGGCAGTGCCAGGCACGCCGTGGTGTCGCGCTGGTTCGACAAGGTGCCGCTCAAGTTCGACAACTCCTATAGCGCCGCGCAGTTCCGAGAGGGGGGCGTCCGTGCGGTGCCGCCAGCCACCGTACGCACCGGGACGTTCATCGGCAAGAACGTCGTGCTGATGCCGTCCTACGTGAACATCGGCGCCTACGTGGACGAGGGCACGATGGTGGACACGTGGGCCACCGTCGGGTCGTGCGCGCAGATCGGCAAGAACGTTCACCTGTCGGGCGGCGTGGGCATCGGCGGCGTGCTCGAGCCGCTGCAGGCCAACCCCACGATCATCGAGGACAACTGCTTCATCGGCGCGCGGTCGGAAATCGTGGAAGGCGTGATCGTCGAGGCTCACTCGGTGATTTCGATGGGCGTGTTCATGGGCCAGAGCACGAAGATCTATGACCGGGCGACGGGGGAGATCGTCTACGGTCGCGTGCCCTCGGGCTCGGTGGTCGTGCCGGGGAGCCTGCCGTCGGTCGACGGGAAGTACTCGCTGGCCTGCGCCATCATCGTGAAGCGCGTCGACGAAGCCACGCGCGCCAAGACGTCCATCAACGAGCTCCTGCGGGCCTGATGGCCGAGGTCTACCAGCAGACGCTGGAGCTCGCCAGGCAGCTCATCGCGCGCCGGTCGGTGACGCCCGACGACGCCGGCTGCCTGGACGTGCTCTCGGCACGCCTGTCGGCGGTTGGGTTCACCTGCGAGCGGATCGATCGCGGCGCGGTCCGCAATCTTTGGGCCCGCCGCGGCACCGGCGCGCCGCTCGTCTGTCTCGCGGGGCACGTGGACGTCGTGCCACCAGGGCCAGTCGAGCGATGGACCAGCGATCCGTTCACGCCCACCGAGCGCGACGGTTGCCTGTTCGGCCGCGGCGCGGCCGACATGAAGGTGGGCGTGGCGGCGATGACAACCGCCGCCGAGCGGTTCGTCGCCGCGTCACCGGACCATAGCGGGTCGGTCGCGCTGCTGTTCACCTCCGACGAAGAGGGCGCCGGCGTCGAGGGCACCAGGGCGGTCGTGCGCGAGCTGCAGGCCCGCGGCGAGCGCATCGATGCCTGCATCATCGGCGAACCCACGTCCGTGTCGCGACTCGGCGACACCATCAAGAACGGCCGGCGCGGCTCGCTCAACGGCGTGCTCACGGTGAAGGGTGTGCAGTGCCACATCGCCTACCCGGAACGTGGGAAGAGTCCCATCCTGCCGGCGCTGCCGGCGCTGGCGAAGCTTGCCGCCACCGAGTGGGACCGCGGCAACGAGTACTTCTCCCCGACCAGCTTCCAGATCTCGGACGTCCACGCCGGCACCGGCGCCAACAACACCATTCCCGGCTCGATGGAGGTGTGGTTCAACTTCCGCTTCTCGACCGAGTCCACCGAAGAGGGGCTGAAGTCGCGCGTGCACGCCGTGCTCGACGCACACGGCCTCGACTACGACCTGAAGTGGGCGCTGTCGGGCGCGCCGTTTCTCTCCCCTCGTGGCGGGCTCGTGGACGTCGTCACCGAAGCGGTGCGTACGGTGACGGGCGTGACGCCGGCGCTCTCGACGAGCGGCGGCACCTCTGACGGACGTTTCCTGGCCGGCGTGTCGCGCGAAGTGCTCGAGTTCGGACCCGTGAGCGCGTCGATTCACGGGATCGACGAGCACGTGAACCTCGCCGACATCGCTCCGCTCTCCCAGATTTATGAACATGCGCTGAGGGCACTCTTGGCGTAGGATCCCGGGCATTCGAGACACGGGAGGATGCCATGCGGTTTCCGGCAGTGATTCCTGTGGCGCTCGCGGCGGTTCTGTCCGCTGCGGCGCCAGTCTTCGCGCAGGACTGGGCCCCGATGATCAGCAAGGAAGACGGCTTCCGCGCCAACTTCCCCGGTCAACCCAAGGTCGAGGCGATCACCTACACCACCGAGTTCAACTTGCAGCTGCCCGGCCGTGTGTACCGGGCGTCGGATCCTCTCGGCCGCTATTCCACGACGGTCGTGGACTACCGCGACGTGGAACGGATGCACGGCGAGCGCGCGGCGGCATGCCGGGCCCTCAAGGGCGCGAACCAGAAGGACGGAGACAGCTGCCAGAACGACTTCACCCTTGAGGTCGCCGGCGCCACCGATCACGCCGTGTCGGAGTACCTGAAGCGCGACAGCGTCAAGGTCACCCACTACGGACTGTACTTCCTCGAGGTCGTCTCCGGCCGGCTGCTGCACCTGACCAATCCGGACCAATCCCGCACCAACGTGGCCGTGCACCAGCACGCGGGGCGTCTCTACATCCATGAAGCCACCGTGCCGGCGGGCATGCCCGAGCCGATTCTGTTCATGGAATCTCTGGCGTGGGTGAACGACCAGGGCCTGGCCATCCGCTATCGCACGCTTTACACCGAGGGGTACGGCGACTTCAAGTTCCCGCATCCCCAGCCGCCGTTCACCCTCAGAGATCTCGAGACCTCGATCGATCAGCCGCCGAAGCCGGCGCGATGAGGAGCATGCCCATGCCGTGGAGAACCGCCGTCGTCGCATTGCTCTGCGTGGCCGTCCTCGCCGCAAGGATTGCCACTCTAAGCGCGCACCACTCGCATGCCAACTACGACGTCACGACCTGGACCGTGATGGAGGGCACCGTGAAACAGCTGGTGCTGATGGCGCCGCATTCGATCGTGTATCTCGAGGTGAAGGACGACAAGGGCACGGTCGCGACGTGGGCGCTCGAGGCCACGAACCAGCGCGCGATTCTCAACAACGGGGTCAAGCGCGAGGACGTTCGTCCGGGCGATCACGTCAAGGTGCGCTGTCACCTGCTGCGCGACGGCGCGAAGGGGTGTCTCCTCGGTTTCATCACCCCGATGCACGGTGACGCCGCCAGAGGGAACGGCGTCGAGATCGAGTGGGATTAAAGGTTGGGCCGCCTGACGGCGGCCCCTACTGCGGAGCCTTATAATCGGCCCCACATGGGCATAGCGGCCGATACCCACCTGGGCGCGCCCCGCGTTGCGGCGCCGCACCGGGTGCGTCCGCGCATCTACACCGGCCTGAGCGCGTTGATGGTCGGAATCGTCGTCGTCGGCTTCTGGCCCTCGTACTTCGGCCCGATGGTGCGCGGGAATATCGAGCGCCCGGCAATCATCCAGATCCACGGTCTCGTTTTCGTCGGCTGGATGGCGCTGCTGATGGCGCAGGTGGCGCTGGCCGCACGCGGCCGGATCCAGCTGCACCGGAAGGTCGGGCGCTACGGCGTCGCCTACGGCTGGCTGGTGATCGCGATGGGCCTCGTCGCGGGTCCGGCGGCGTCGGTGATTCACGTGCGCGCGGGCGAGTGGACTCGCGATCGGGGCGCCGGGTTCCTGCTGATCACCTTCGGCGACATGGTGCTGTTCGGCGCCTGCTTTGCGGCGGCCGTCGCGTATCGCAACCGTCCCGAGATCCACAAGCGTCTGATGATCGCCGCAACGGTCGCGCTGCTCTTTGCGGCCGTTGGCCGCATGGACTTCATCGGGTCGCCGCCGCTCGCGAGTCTTGTGTGGCTGTCGCCGCTCTTCATCGGCATGGTCCACGACAAGGTCACACGAGGACGTGTGCATCCGGTCTACATCATCACCACCGTCGGCCTGTTCATCGGCGGCACGCGGACCCTCTTCGAGCAATCAGAGGCCTGGCTCCGCATCGCACGCCCCCTGTTGGACGCGCTCCTGTAGCCGCTGATGTCGTTGACCGTCGGCACGCGCCTCGGTGTCTACGAAGTCGGTGCCCCTTTGGGCGCAGGCGGCATGGGCGAGGTGTACCGGGCGACGGTCATTTCAGACGTGCCGCGGGCAGGTTGTTCTCGCCGCACACGAACTCGATCAGCTCGGAGTCGGGCATCAGGCGCTGCTCCACGGTGAACGAGAACGGCTTGGTGAAGGTCTTCGGGTCATCGACGGTCATCTGAATCTGCAGCCGGCCGAAGGCGGGCCGCGTGATGCGCTCCGTCAGCTTCAGCGCCTCGCTTCCGGGCGTTCCCCACTCGTCGATCCACGCCTGGTCCTTGAAGCCAAGGGAGTTCACCACCAGCGTGTCGCCTTCCCAGCGGCCCGACGAGTAGCCGTACCACCACGGCTGCGGATCGTTTGCGGGCAGCGGACGTCCGTCGAGATGGATCTGGCGCTGGCCGTCGTTGGCCTCGTAGAGGATCAACACGAGCTCGGACGTCTGGATGATCTTTCGAGGCTGCGGGTGCAGGTGCAGCTGGATCGGGTGCAGGGGCAGGCAGTGGGCGTCGGGGTGATCCTTGCTTTCGGCGGCGTGCCGGTCGGTCTTGAGCTTCGCGGCCCACGGCAGCATCGGCACCTCGGCGCCGAGCGCGTTCTTCAGATCGCGGAACGCCAGCGACGGCGCGATGCCGGCAAACGGGCCTGGCGGCGGCACCTCGCTCGGCAGCAGCCCCTTGTCCCAGACGCCCGAGAAGTCCGGCTTGCCGTCGGCGGTGCGCGGCGCCGGCGCGGCCATGTTAATGCGGCGGTCCGCCGTGCGCGGCGCCGAAGGCTTCCTGAACTCCGGCCACTGTGCGAGAAGGGTCGCCGGCAGCACAAGCGCGGCGAGCCATACCAAGACGACGGCTCTCATGATGCCGCCTAGTGTACCGCCCGGGCTACTCGGTCCGCAGCGCGGTGATGGGATTGGTTCGGGCCGCGCGGCGCGACGGCAGCGCACCCGCCGCGAAGACCACGAGCGCCATCATCGCGAGGCTGGCCCCGAGCACGCGGACGTCGAGGCCATCGACGCCAAAGAGCATCACCCGTGCGAGCCGCCCGAGCCCAACCGCGGCCACGCCGCCAAGTGCGCCGCCCACGAGCGCCATGCGACCGACGGATCCCAGCACGAGCCGGTGCACCTGTCCCCGCGACGCGCCGAGCGCGATCCGAATGCCGATTTCTCGCATGCGCTGGGCGACGCCGAACGCGACGACGCCGTAGAGTCCGATTGCGGCCAGCGCGAGCGCGAGGCCCGCGATGGCCCATGACAGCATGGGCAACAGGCGGTCGAGCGAGGTGTTTTCGGAGATCTGCTCTTCCATCGTCTGCAGCGACGCGACGGGCAGCGAGTCGTCGAGCCGGTGGACGATCCCGGTGATCGCGCCGAACAGCGCGCGTGGGCTACCGGTTGTCCGGACGTAGAACGTCAGCGTCCCGGGCGGTTCCTGGCGGTAGGGGAGGAAGAATGTCGGGGGCGCCGGCTCACGCACCGAGCTGTACTTCATGTCGGCGACGAGTCCGACGATCTGGATGTCGAGCGGCACGTTGCCACGGCCCATCGCCATGCGGCGTCCGATCGGCTGCGCGAGCTTGAACTTCCTGGCGAACGACTCGTTCACGATCGCCACGCGCGGCGAGCCGGCGACGTCGGTGCTGGAAAAGTCGCGGCCCGCCAGCAGCCGAACGCCGAGCGCGCGGAAGTAGCCGGTGCTCGTGCGGGTCACGGCGGCGCTGCTTTCTTCGTCCGGATTGGACGGCACGCCTTCCACCCGCATGTTGTTGTGCCAGCCTTCGTCGGCCAGGATCGGAATCGTGGCCGCACTGACCGCCACGACGTCCGGCACCCCCCGCAGCTCGGCTTCGACGCGATCGAAGATCGCGCCGGCACGCTGAGGAGAGTAGCCATTCAGTTCAGGGGACAGCTTGAACACGACCAGCCCTTCGCGCGTGATGCCGAGATCCGCCCGGCTGATATTCACGAGGCTGAGAGCGAAGAGGCCCGCGAGGGCCAGGAGCGCCGTCGCCGCGGCGATCTGCCCCGTAGCGAGCGACGTCCGGAAGCGACGCGACGATCGTGAGCTCGAGCCGTGCGTCTCGGCGCGCAGCCCCTTCTCGCGAGCCGACGCAATGAGCTGGATCGCCGGGACGATCCCGGTCAGCAGGCTGACGCCGAGACCGATACCGAGGGCGTAGAGCAGCGCTGTCTTGTCGAGGGCAAAGGTGAGCTTCGAGGCGTCGCCGCCAACCGGGATCACGGACCGGAGCGCGCCAATCGTCAGCCGTGCCGCGACCATTGCACCTGCGGCCCCGAGCAGTCCCAACAGAGCCGATTCGACGAGGAGCAGGCGGAACAGCGCGCGCGTCGGCGCGCCGAGCGCCAGGCGCAGCGAGATTTCGCCCGTGCGGGACGCGCCGCGGGCCAGCAGCAGGTTGGCGACGTTGGCGCAGGCGATGGCAAGCACGATTCCGGTGATGGCGAAGAGCAGGGCCAGCAGCCCCTGCACCGCACGCCGCTCCGCGTCCTGCCCGTGGCTCCCCTCCTCGAGCAGGACCCGCCGGCGCTGGAACGCTTCGCGATCGCGGTCTCCCATGCTGCTTCGAAGGGCCGGATACTCGACGTCGTGGATGAGTGAGGCGAAAGGCACATTGATGCGTGCCTCGGCGTGTTCGCGTGTCACGCCGGGCGACAGACGGGCGAACACGTAGAGCCAGTGGTTCCTCCGGTCCTCTGCACCTTGTCGGGCGTGCGCGAGGGGCAGGAAGACATCGGGCCGCTGCCCGGTGGTCGTGCCCGCGAATCCGGCTGGGGCGACGCCGGCAATCGTCATGGCCTCGCCGTTGACCACGACGGCGCCGCCGACCGCCGAGGCGTTGCCATCGAACCTGGTCATCCAATAGTCGTAGCTCAGCACGACCGCGGTACTGTCAGCCGAGTCGTCGCTGGCATCCAGCAGGCGACCGGCCGCCGGCGTGAGCCGGAGAACGGGGAAGTAGCTCCCCGAGACCAGCAGGCCCTTCGCCTCTGAGGTCTGGCCCCGGTATCCCAGGTTGGCCGCGACGTCACGATGGGCTGCAAGGCGCAGCGAGTCGCCCTCCACTCGCTCGAGGTCGCGAAACAGGGGATAGCTGAACAGCGCTTCCGCACGACCGGATCGGCTGGCGGATTTCGAGCCCGGTTTCGGCCCCGGCGAGAGGACGTTCACGAGCTCGCTCGCCGCAGGGACCGGCAAGGCCCGGAGCAGGAGGCTGTTGAACAGCGAGAAGATGGCGGTGTTGACGCCAATGCCGAGTGCCAGGGACGTCACTGCGACGGTCGACAGGAATGGCCGCTGGTATATGGATCGGGCGGCGTGACGGAAGTCCTGCCAGAAAGCGTGCACCATGACGGCTCACTGTCTCACAAGGTCTGTGCCAGACGGCGGTCGTGCGAAGCCGCTTGAATTCCTGGCGGCCGGTCGGACGCGGCCCGTCCGCTGTTCGCTCTGGGGATCCGGCTGTCCCCCGATCGGACAGTCGAATCATCCCCTCACCGGCTACAATCTGCGCGCGAGGACCGCACGCATGGCGTTCGACCTGACCGTCAACGGGAGCCAGCACCGCGTCGAGGCCGATCCGCAGACGCCGCTGCTGTGGGTCATTCGCGACCACGTCGGGCTCACCGGCACGAAATTCAGCTGCGGCATCGGGCAGTGCGGCGCCTGCACCGTGCACGTGGACGGCCGCGCGGTGCGCTCGTGCAGCGTGCCCGCGTCCAGCGCGGTCGGCAAGCCGGTCACGACCATCGAAGGCGTGTCGCCCGACGGCTCGCACCCGATTCAGATGGCGTGGAAGGAATTCGACGCGCCGCAGTGCGGCTACTGCCAGTCGGGCATGATCATGAGCGCGCTGGCGCTCCTGCGCGAGCGCCCGCGCCCCACCGACGCCGACATCGACGCGCGCGTCACCAACGCGTGCCGCTGCGGCACCTATCACCGGGTCAGGCAGGCGATTCACCGCGCCGCCGATCTGATGGGGTCTAGAGCATGAGCGCCGACGTCACCCGCCGCGAGTTCCTGGCCACGGTGGCCGCCGCGCACGGCGCCTTCGTGCTCGGCTTCTGGTTCCCGGGGAAGGCGTCCGCGCAGGCCGCCGCGCCGGCAGGCGCGGTCTGGTATCAGGACCCGGCAACGCCCGAAGTCAACGCGTGGATCGTGATCGCGCCCGACGACACCGTCACGATCCGGATCGCGCAGACCGAGCTCGGTCAGGGGGTGTGGACCTCGAACGCCATGATGGTGTGCGAGGAGCTGCAGTGCGACTGGTCGAAGGTGCGCCCGCAGTACGCGTCAGCCAACCGTGACGCGCGCGAAAAGGCGCCCGAGTGGACGCTCAAGGTCCCCGGGAACGGCGCCACCGATCCAAAGGGCGGGGGAGAGCCCACCTTCGGCAATCGCGATCGCACCGGTGTGTCCGGTATTCCCGACAGCCTCTACCGCCGCATGCGCACGAACGCGGCGTCATCGGTGAAGGACGGCCGCTACTACCTGCAGCTCGCCGGCGCCGAGGCGCGTGAGCGTCTGCTGCTCGCGGCCGCCAGCCTGTGGAACGTGCCTGCTTCAGAGCTGATCGCGAAGGATGGCGTCATCACGCACGCGGCAAGCGGCCGCAAGACGACCTACGGTGCCGTCGCGCCGCGCGCGGCCCAGACCCCGCATCCGCATCCCGAGACGATCACTATCAAGCCGCCGGACCAGTGGACGCTGATGGGCACCGAACGGAAGAACCTCGACGTGCCGCTCAAGGTGACGGGGCAGGCCGTCTACGGCATCGACGTCCGGCTGCCGGGCATGAAGTGGGCGGCGGTGAAGGCGTGCCCGGTCTACGGCGGCGACGTGAAGCGCTACGACTTCGACGCCGTGCGCACCATGCCGGGCGTGCGGTCCGCCGTACAGTTCCCGATTCCGGATCCCGCCTGCACGCGCGGCCGCATCTTCAGCGGCGGCGTGGCGGTGATTGCCGACAGCTGGTACCAGGCGAAGACGGCCATCGATCGCATGCCGATCGAGTGGACGGTGCCCACCGAGAATGCCGCGGTCACCACCGCGATGATGCGCGACGCCCTGGTCGCCTCCATCAATCAACCAGGGCGCGTCCGTGTGGATCAGGGCGACGTGGAGGCCGGCTTCGCGCGTGCCGCGAAGATCGTCGAGGCCACCTACTCGACGCCGTATCTCGCCCGCGCGCGGATGGAGCCGGGCAACGCCACCGTGCTGGTCACGAACGATGGTGTGGACATCTGGATCGGCGACCAGAGCCCGCAGGAGACGCGCTTCAGCGCCTCGAAGATCACCGGCGTGCCCGAGCAGAACGTCCACATCCACCTGTGTCACCTCGGCGGCGGATTCGGCCGCAACGGCAACGGGCCGCAGGCCGAGCACGCGATCATGATCGCCAACCAGCACCGCGGCACGCCGATCCACATGCTGTGGACGCGCGAGGAGGACTTCATCGGCACCACCTACCGCGCGATGGGGATGGCGCGGCTGAGAGCCGGTCTCGATGCGGACGGCTGGCCGATTGCGCTCGACGTGCGGACCTGCATGCAGCGGGATGGCTTCGGCCCCGAGGCGTCGTTCGACGTGACGTCGCGCTACCACGTTCCGAGCTACCGCTACTCGAGCCACACGACGAAGTTCCACATCCCGGTCGGCACCCGCCGCGGCGTCGGCCAGGCGGCGCACGAGTTCTATCGCGAGAGTTTCATCGACGAGCTCGCGCGCGCCGCCGGCAAGGACCCGTACCGCTATCGGCGCGAGCTGATCGCCCGCACGAACCTTCCTTACAAGGCCGACATGCTCAAGGCGCTGGACACGGCGGCGGAGATGTCGGCCTGGGGCACGCCGCTGCCCAAGGGCAAGGCGCGGGCGATTGCGCTCGAGGAGCGCGGCGGCGAGGGCAACGGCTCGGCAACGATCAGCGCCATGGTGCACACGGTGTCGATCAGCCGCGACGGCAAGGTGCGGCTCGAGCGGGTGGACGTGGCCCACGACACCGGCTTCGGCCTGGTCAACCCGCTGTCGGTGAAGAAGCAGATCGAGGGGCAGATCACCTGGTTCTACAACGACGCCATGCACCAGGCCACCACCATTGCCGACGGCCACGTGGTGGAGAACAACTTCAACCGGTTCCCCCTGTCGCGCATCGCCGAGGATCCGCCCGAGATCAACATCCGCTTCTTCCCGACGAAGCACTGGCTGATCGGCATGGGCCACGACCGCGCCACGTCGGTGCAGTCGGCGATCGGCGACGCGATCTTCCAGGTGACCGGCAAGCGGTTCCGGGATCTGCCATACAGCAAACACGATCTGACCTGGAGCTGAGACATGCGCAGGCGCGGGGTCGTCGTGGCGGGAGTCGTGGTCGTGCTCGCTTTGGCTCCGGGCGTGCGCGTGAGGGCCCAGTCGGCGGCCGCCGTTCCGCATTTTGAAGTGGCGTCCATCAAGAGCGCCGTCAGCCCGTACGAGGCCGGGCGCGCGGCCGGGGCCGGCGGCGGGAGAGTGTCGTTTCCGTTCTTTGGCGTGCGCGTGCAACCGGGTGGCCGGCTGATCGCCGTGGCGAACCTGCAGGCGCTCATCCTCAGGGCCTACGGCATCCGCGAGTATCAGATCGAGGGCGGGCCGACGTGGTTGACGACCGACTACTTCGACATCGCGGCGAAGGCGGAGAGCGAGGCCGCCACCGAGGCGGAGATGAACGAGATGCTCAAGTCGCTGCTCGCAGAGCGATTCGGGCTGCGCGTCCACATGGAAACACGCCAGGCGACAGTGTTCACGCTCAAGGCTCGCGCCGACGGCCGGCTGGGGCCGGGGTTGAAGCGGACGTCGCCCGAGTGTGAGGCGACGCTCGAAGAACAGAAGCGCACGGGAGCGAGGCCCCCGATGCCTTCGGGCCCGCCGATACCGTTGACGCCGATCTGCGGGCTGACGCGCATGAGCGTGGCGCGCACCGGCGCGGCAGCCTTTGCGATGGGCGGCTTTCCGATGTCGGCGCTGGCCGAGCGCATCTCGAGCGAGCTTGGCGCGCCGGTCGTCGACTCGACCGGCCTGACGGGGCTCTTCGACCTCGCGCTCGAATACGAGTCCAGCCGCCGGATGGCCGGGCCTGGGGCCGGGCCCGACTTGAATAGCGCGGACCCGCTGCCCGTGCCGCTGCCGGCGGCGGTTCAACAGCAGCTTGGACTGACGCTCGAAAAGGGCACGGGCCCGTTGTCGATCACCATCATCGACGCGGCGGATCTCCCCACGCCGAATTGATCGCGAGGTGAGTGTGGACAGTGACGTGTTGACGAGCCTTGCCTACACATGGGCGCCGATTCTTATGATGATCGGGTTCTGGCTGTTTTTCATGAAAAAGTTGGGAGGGACGAGGCAGGCCAAGTACATGGAGCGCAGCATCGCGTTCATGGACCGGCAGGAGGAACTGCTCGAGCGAATTGCGACCGCCATCGAGCGGCGCAACGCGCGAGGCGAGTGAGCGACATGTCCAGGCGCCATCGGTTCGCCATCGCCGGGGGTCTCGTTTTCGTCGCTGTCGCACTGTCATTCGCCGGTCAGGGTGTGCTGTCCCAGTCCGGGCCCACCATCCGGATCCAGACGCCAATGGCCGCCCCGCGCTGGGCGACACTCGAGCGGCAGCTCCTGTCGCAGAACGTGCCGGCCGCCCGCGAGTTCTTCGACAAGTACTTCGACGCGCGCGGCTATCTGCTCGCCTTCGCGCGGTGGGGCGCCAACGACGGCCCCGACGATGCCTTCGAGAACTTCAACCGCTGGCCCGAGCTGCACGCGCTGGGCGCCGCGGACGAGATCCGCGCGATGTACTCGAAAGGGCACGAAGGGCTGATCAAGCAGTACACCGAAGCGAAGACGACCGAAGTTCCCATCGCCCGCCAGGGGATGTACTACAAGGAGTTCATCGTCCAGTCCGACTGGATGCACCACGGCGAGGGGCTGCAGCTCTTCAACCGCATGGCGCTCTCGGCGCCCACCGATCCGACGTATCAGGCGCGCGCGCGCCGGTTCGCCGGCTTCTACATGGGCGAGGACCCCGAGGCCCTCAACTACGACGCCGCCCACAAGATCATCCGCAGCATGCAGAACGGCAGCCGCGGCCCGATGCTCCGGAAAGCCACCGCCCTCGACTGGGTGGGCGACCCGTTCGATCCCAAACCCTTCGTGGCCGAGCACGGTGAGAACACCTTCGAGCAGTTCCTGTCCCACTACGAGGAATACGGCGACGTCGTCGGCGATCACTTCCTGAACCTCGTTGCCACCGTGCTGCCCACCAACGCCTATCTGGTGTCGGGCGACGCCAAGTATCGGACGTGGGTGCTGGACTACATGGATGCGTGGCTGGACCGCATGAAGCGGAACGGCGGTATCATCCCCAGCTTCGTCGACCTGGACGGGCGTATCGGCGGCCCCGAAGGCGCGTGGTGGAAGAACGCGTATGGCTGGGGATTCAGCCCGGTGAATCCCGTCACCGGCAAGCGCGAGGACCGCAACCGGATCCCGCGCGCGACGATCGGCTTCAGCAACGCGCTGCTCATGAGCGGCGACCAGAAGTACGTCGACGCCTGGAGAACGATGATGGACGCCGTCAACTCGCACGCGCGGCTGGTGGAGCGAGGGCGCCGTCAGTATCCGACGATGTTCGGCGCCGGTGGCTGGTACGGCTGGCGCGATTCTCCGTGGAATGTCGGAGGGCTCGAGGTGTGGTACTGGTCGCAGAAGCCCACGGACCTCGAGCGGGTCGGCCGCAATGCGTGGGTCGATTTCGTCAACGGGCGCAATCCGTCGTATCCGGAGGAGGCGCTGCAACGCGACCTCGGTCTGCTCCAGAAGCGGCTGGCGGCGATGCGCGCCCACACGACCCCGCCCGAGAAGCGGCTCGCGGACAACATGCTCGACCTCAACCCGGTCGCGACCGACTCGCTCGTACGACTGATGTGGGGCGCCCTGGTACCGAGCCGCGAAGGCGGGCTGCTCTATGCGCGCCTGCGGTACTTCGATCCGGTCGGGCGGCGGGCCGGCGTGCCGGACGACGTGGCGGCGCTCGTGTCGGAGTTGTCCGATACGCGGACGACGGTAACGCTGGTCAATCTCAATCCCTCGCAGCCGCGGACGGTGGTGGTGCAGGGTGGAGGGTACGGCGAGCACCAGCTGACGTCGGTCACCGCCGGGGGCATCACGACGCGAATCGATGCGCCGCTGTTGACGGTGGAACTGGCTCCCGGCGCCGGTCAGACGCTGACGCTCGAGATGAAGCGCTACGCCAACCGGCCGACGGCGCTGTTGCCCTGGCAGCGCCCCTCACCCTAGCCGCCCACAAAGCCTCGCGGGTGGCCCTCTTGACGAACGGCGGCCAGATCGCATAGTTTGTCTCGTCACGAAACAAATAGAGCGATAAGACCCTGCTCATTTCGGTGAATTGGTCCCGATGTCGGCTTCAGGATAGCCAATTTGTCAAATCTGTGAACTAATGCGCCGAATCAACCCTTCCCGCTTCCAGGTGGCCACGCGCGGCACCAGCCGCGACATCAACAGCCGCATCGTTCTGAACCTGGTGCGCGCGCATCAGCCGATCTCGCGCGCGGACCTCGCGCGCAGCATGGGCGTGAGCCGCGCCGCGGTCACGCTGATCGTCAACGACCTGCTGGCGCAGAAGCGGATCTTCGAGGGCGCGACCGGCGAGACCGAGCGCGGCCGGAAGCCGACGTTCCTCTACATCGATTCCCGGCGTCGGGCCGTCATCGCCGCCGACATCCGGGCCAGCGAAACCTTTCTCATCCTGGCCGACCTGCTGGGCAAGCCGCTCACCGGCGTCATCTCGTTTCCGACGGTGCGCGATCCCAAGCAGCAGGTAACCAAGCTGGCGGCGCGGATCAAGCGCCTGATGGCCGAGCATCCCGAGATCGACGGCTACGAGGGGATCGGCGTGGTGGTGCCGGGGATGGTGGAGCACTCGACGATGCGCGTGCTGCATGCGCCCACGCTCGGCTGGCGCAACGTCGACCTGCGCGAGCCGCTGGCGGCGGCCACCCGCCTGAACGTGCAGATCGAGAACTCCGGCCGCGCCTGCGCGCTGGCGCAGATGTGGGCGCTGCGCGGCGATCACGCCACGATGGCCGGCGACCTGGTCTACATCAGCGTCTCGGACGGCATCGGCGTCGGCGTGATCATGAACGGCGAGGTCCTGCGCGGCCGCCACAACATCGCGGGGGAGTTCGGCCACGTGCCGCTCTCGCTCGACGGCCCCAAGTGCTCGTGCGGCTCGCAGGGGTGCTGGGAAGCCTACATCTCGAACCGCGCCACACTGGCGCGCTATTTCGGACGGCCGGTCAACCTGGCCGGTCCGGAAGACGCGGCGAACCGCCCGTTCACCGTCGAGGACCTGATCACCCGCGCGCGCGCCAGCGACGCGAAGGCCGTGGCCGCCATCGAAGCGACGGCACGCTATCTCGGTCTCGGTCTGGCCTCGGTCATCAACGTGCTCGATCCGTCGCGGGTCTACATCGGCGGCGAGATCACGCTGGCGTGGGATCTCATCGAAGGCACCGTGCGGACGGCCCTCGGCGAGCGGGCGCTCACCGCCGCCGCGGCCGAAACCGAGATTCGCCCGGTGGCCGCCACTGAACACCCCCGTCTGGTCGGCGCCGCCGCCCTCGTGGCCGCGCCCGCGTTTGCGGCGCCCGTCGTTGCCTGAGGGACCAAGCACCAAGAACCAAGGACCAAGGACCAGTGAGACCATGACTACCGCCACCCACGTTCTCGCCCTGGACAGCTGCATCGTCCGCGATACCGCCGCACGCAAGGGGCGGACGCGATCCGTCTCGCCGGGCGGAACGCCGATGCGGTTTCTGCACTACGGCCGCATCGTCCTGGACGCCGGCGCCGAGCCCGTCCAGTTCCAGACCGGCGAGATGGAGACCGGCCTGATCGCGCTCCGGGGCTCCGCCACGATTCGTGTCGAGGAGCAGGACTACCTGCTGGGCCGCTACGACACGCTCTACGTCCCGCGCGACAGCGCCGCGCGCGTCGCGCCTCTGGCCGATGGCTGCGACCTGGCGGAGATCGCTGCGCCCGTCGCGTCACGGCATCCCGTGTCGTTCGTCGGGTTTGCGGAGGCGCGGAAAGATCCGGGGCTGCACATGACGCCGGGAGGCCCGGCGGCCAAACGCGATCTCACCGTGCTGATCGGCAAGAACGTCAGGGCCGGCCGCATCATGGCCGGCGTCACCTTCAGCGAGCCGGGCAACTGGACATCGTGGCCGCCGCACGAGCACGCGGCCATGCTCGAGGAGGCGTACCTCTACATCGACATGCCGGCGCCCGCCTTCGGCGTGCAGCTGCTGTACACCAACGCCCGCGAGCCCGAGGTGGCCACCATCGTGCGCGACGGCGACGTCGTGCTGATGCCGGCCGGCTATCACCCCAACGTGGGCGCCCCGGGGCATCCCATCAACTTCCTGTGGATGATGGCCGCCATCCGCGAAGACACCGACCGGCAGTACGGCGTGGTCAACGTGCATCCGGACTTTGCCGCCACTCCGTCGGGTCTCGACGCCGGCCGGACGGACAAGCGATGAGCACGCGGCCCGCGACCTTCAACGTCCAGCAGGCAGACTGGGCCTCGATTCCGGCGGAGCGGATCGCCGAGGGGATCGAACGGCAGCTGTTCTGGGGCGACCGCGTGATGGTGTGCCGGCTGCGCATCGCGCCCCACACCGTCACCGCCGTGCACTCGCACCCGCACGAGCAGATCACGATGGTCGAGCGCGGCCGCGTGCGCTACATCATCGAGGGGCAGGAGCGCGTGCTCGAGCAGGGCGACATGCTGCACCTGCCGTCCGGCATCGTCCACGGCGCGACGATGCTCGACGAAGAGGTCGTGCTCGTGGACATCTTCTCGCCGCTGCGCGAAGACTTCCTGCCGGTGGAGCGCGATGGGTCCCGTTAGCGCCCAGCCGGCGGCCGTGTCGCTCGACCTCTTCCGCCTCGACGGCAAGGTGGCGCTCGTCACCGGCGCGTCGCGCGGGCTTGGCAAGGGGATGGCCACCGCGCTGGCCGCGGCCGGCGCCGACGTGGTGCTCCACGCCAGCGAAACGCAGCCCGCGGCCGCGGCGCGCGAGATCGAGGCGGCGACCGGCCGCCGCACCGCGACGCTCGTGGCCAACCTCGTCGATCGCGAGGCGGGCGATCGCCTGATCGCGGATGCCGTCGCATCGTTCGGTCAGCTCGACATCCTGGTCAACAACGCCGGCATCATCCGCCGCGAGCCCGCCGCCGAGCACACCGACGAGCACTGGGACGAAGTGCTCGAGGTGAATCTTTCGAGCGTCTTCCGGCTGTCGCGCGCCGCCGGACGGCACATGCTGGCGCGCGGCATGGGCGGAAAGATCATCAACATCGCCTCGATGCTGTCGTTTCAGGGCGGCATCACCGTGCCCGGCTATGCGGCCGCCAAGGGCGGGCTGGTGCAGCTCACCAAGGCGCTCGCCAACGAGTGGGCGCCGCATCGCATCAACGTCAACGCGATCGCGCCAGGATACTTCGAGACCGACAACACCAGCGCGCTGCGTGCCGATGCGGCCCGCTATCGCGCCATCACCGAGCGGATCCCCGCCGGCACGTGGGGCACGCCGCAGGACCTGGCCGGCGCGGTCATCTTCCTGGCGTCGCGCGCCGCCGATTACGTACACGGTCACGTGCTGGTCGTCGACGGCGGCTGGTTGAGTCGATAGATGGCAACCGCGATCGCAGAACCCCGCCTGTCGGTCGGCGCAACGCTCCAGCGGGTGCCGCTCGTGGGGTTCTTCGCGCGCCTGGTCGGGCCGGCGGCACTGACCGCGGCCGGGATGATCGGCGCCGGCGCCGTGGCCACGCGCCTGTTGGCTGGCGCGTGGTTCGGGTTCGATCTGCTGTGGGTGGCGCTCTACGTCGTGCCGATGGTGGTGTTCGCGCTCGACTCGGCTTCGCGCGTCGGCGTGCTCTCGAACGGCCGCGGCATGTTCGAGATGATTCGCACCGACATCGGCGCGTGGCTGGCGTGGGCGATCTTCGTGCCCACGGTGCTGGTCAACGTCATCGTCAACATGAGCCAGATGTCGGCGATGGTCGAAGGCTCGTACGGCGCCGCCGGCCTGCTGCCCCCAGCGAACGGCCAGTCCACGCTGGGGCTGGCGATGGTCACCGTCGCCCTCACGGCGGTGACCGTCGTCTCGGCGGTGCTCGGCGGCTACAAGCGGGTCGAGAAGATCATGACGACGCTCCTCGTCGTCATCCTCGTGAGCTTCATCGTCGTGGCCATCAAGGGGCTGCTCGACTGGCGCACGTGGATCGCGCTCGGCCAGGGGCTGGTGCCGCAGGTGCCCGCGCCCGTCCCAGTGGTCGGGTCCGGCCGCACGCGCGATGCGTTCACGCAGATCATGGCCATCGCCGGGCAGGCGCTGCCGCCGGCGGTGTTCCTGTCGTACGGCTACCTCGCCGCCAACGCGGGCTACAAGGGCACGGCCGCGGAGATCCGCGGCGCCTTCTGGAAGACGGTGCAGAACCTTGGGGTCATCTGGGGCCTGTTCTCCGTCGTGGTCATCGTGGCCGGCGCCACGGCGCTGCACGCGGTGTATACCGGCGCCGGGCCCGGCTATCTGGGCGTGAGCCACTATTCGCAGATCGAGAGCATTCCGGTCGCCGGCCAGGTGCTGGGGCCGGCCTTCCCGGGCGCGCTTGGGTTCCTGGCGCCGCGCTTCTTCTCGATCGGCCTCATCGCCGCGGCGTTCACCACGCTGATCTCGGTGTCGCTGACCATGACCTACTTCTGCCTGGATATGGCGCGGATGAACTGGCACTTCACCGCCGACAACCGGCCGTTCAAGCTGGTGTTCGCGGTGTGGATCGCCATCCCCGCGCTGGTCGCGCCGTTCTGGCAGCTCCCCGCCCTGCTCAAGGCCATCCTCGCGATGGTCGGGAACCTGCTGCTGGCGCCGGTTGCGGTGCTGGTCATCCTCTACTTCGTCAACCAGAAGAGTCTCGGCGAGTTCCGCGCCAACACCGGCCGCAACCTCGTGCTGTGCCTCACGGCGGCCTTCGCGCTGGTGCTGGTGATCAACGGCCTCCGGGGGTTGCTGTGAGCGTCATGGCACGCGCCGCCGTCGCGCGCGATCTCGAGCAGGCCGGCGTGATCGCGGTGATCCGCCTCGAACACGGCTCGGAGCTGCGGGCCGTCGCCGATGCGCTGCTCGAGGGCGGGATCCGCGCGCTCGAGGTGACGATGACCGTGCCCGGCGCCGTCTCGCTGATCGAGACGCTCGCCGCGGCGCTGCCGTCCTCGGCGATCGTCGGGGCCGGCACGGTGCTCGACGCCGCGACGGCGCGGCAGGTCATCGACGCCGGCGCGCGCTTCGTCGTCAGCCCGGTGTTCCGCCCTCTGCTCATCGCCGCCTGCCATGAAGGGGGAGTGCCGGCAATGCCGGGGTGCTTCACGCCGACGGAGATTCTGGACGCGTGGGACGCGGGCGCCGACCTCGTCAAGGTGTTTCCGGCCACCTCGCTCGGCCCCGGATTCATCAAGGACATCCGCGGCCCGCTGCCGCAGCTCCGGTTGATTCCGACCGGCGGCGTCACGCGCGACAACGCCGGCGACTGGATTCGCGCCGGCGCTGTGGCCATCGGCGTGGGGAGCGCGCTCGTCGACCGCACGGCGGTGGCCGCGCGGCGCTTCGATCAGATCCGCGCCGCGGCGCGGGGATTCGTCGAAGCGGTGCAGGCGGCGCGCGACGGCGCATCGGTGGGCGCATGACCATGGTCCGCACCGTCTGTTTCGGCGAAATCATGCTGCGCCTGAGCCCGCCCGGCTTCGAGCGGCTGTTTCAGACACCGGCGCTCCAGGCCAGTTTCGGCGGCGGCGAAGCGAACGTGGCCGTGAGCCTGGCGCAGTTCGGCTGCGACAGCACCTACGTCACGTGTCTGCCCGCCAACCCGGTTGGCGACGCCGCGCTGCGCACGCTGCGTGCGGAAGGCGTCAACGTCGAACACGTCGTGCGCGGCGGCTCGCGGCTCGGTCTGTACTTCGCGGAGACCGGCGCCAGCCAGCGCGCCTCGACCATCGTCTACGACCGCGCCCATTCGGCGATCAGTGAGCTGCCGCCCGGCAGCATTCCGTGGCACGACGTCTTCGACGGCGCGCGCTGGTTCCACTGGACCGGCATCACCCCGGCGCTGGGCGAATCGGCCGCGGCCTGCACGCGCGAGGCGCTGCAGGCGGCGCGGCGCGCCGGCGTGGGCGTCAGCGTGGACCTGAACTACCGCAAGAAGCTCTGGTCCGAGCGTGACGCGCAGCAGACGATGCGCCCGCTCATCGAGAACGCGGACCTGCTGATCGCCAACGAAGAGGACCTGCAGTGCGTGCTCGGCGTCGCCGTCCGCGGTGTGGATGTAACTGCCGGCGCGCTCGACGTCAACGCCTACCGCGACGCCGCCACGCGGGTGGCGCGGGAGTTCGGCGTGTCGCAGGTGGCGATCACGCTGCGCGAAAGCCTGTCCGCCAGCGACAACGCCTGGAGCGCCGTGCTCCTCGACGGGCCGTCGCGGCAGTTCTACCAGAGTCAACGCTACGTCATCCGTCTCGTGGACCGCATCGGCGGCGGCGACAGCTTCGCCGCCGGCCTGATCTATGGCGCCCTGTCCGGGCGCGATCACGAATCGTCGCTGCGCTTTGCCGTGGCGGCGAGCGCGCTGAAGCAGACCATCCCGGGGGACTTCAACCACGTGTCGCTTGCCGAAGTGGACCGCCTTGTCGCGGGCGATGCAAGCGGCCGAGTGCAGCGCTGAGCAGCGCCAGAACTCCAAGAGGAGCAGGTCATGAAGAGGTTTGCATGGGTCATCGTCCTCGCCATTCAACTGGCATGGCCGGCCGCCGGCCTTGCCCAGGACTATCGCGCCCGCGTGCAGGGGGCCGTCGTCGATGAAAGCCACGGCGCGCTTCCCGGCGTCACGGTGACGCTGCGGAACGACGCGACGGGGGTCTCCGCTGCCCGCCCGACCAACCAGGAAGGGCGCTACATCTTCGACTTCATCGACCCTGGCACCTACACCATCGTGGCCGAGCTCCAGGGCTTCAAGTCGGTCGAGCAGAAGAACGTGTCCGTGCAGCAGCGCGGCGACGTCACCGTGGACCTCATGCTCGCCATCGGCACGATCGAGGAGCGCGTGGTGGTGGAAGCGGCGCCGGTCACGGTGCAGTTCAACTCGAGCAGCAAAGACCTCACCCTCGGTCGCGAGCTCATCGACCAGGTGCCGATCAACGGCCGCAACCCCTACAACCTGGCGACGCTCGACGCCACCATGTTCAACACGCCCGGCTCGACCGAGAACGAGAACCGGCCCTACCACCACGCCTTCGCCAACGACTACGACGCCGGCGGCGGCACCCGCCGCGCCAACGAGGTGCTGCTCGACGGCGTGCCGCTGGGCGCCAGCTATAAAACCGCCTACACGCCGTCGATTGACGCGGTGGAGGAGATCACGATTTCGAAGAACAGTGTCGACGCCGAGAACGGCCACAGCCTCGGCGGCGTCATCAGCCTCAACATGAAGGCAGGGACCAACAGCTTCAAGGGATCGGCCTACGTATACGGGCGCAACCCGTCGCTGAACGCCATCGCCGACCGCACGGTCGCGCGCCAGGCCGGCGCCAGCGAGACCAACCTGCGCGGCACGAAGCTCACGATGTACGGCGCGACGATCGGCGGCCCGATTGCCAAGAACCGGATGTTCTTCTTCACGTCGATCGAGCAGTGGGACGACAACAAGCCGCTGACGATCGTCCGCACCCTGCCGACCGAGCTCGAGCGCCGGGGCGATTTCAGCCAGTCCGTGCTCAACGGGCGGGTCAGGAACATCTTCGACCCGTTCTCGTCGGTGGTGGACCCGGCCACGGGGCGCGTGGTGCGGACGCCGTTTGCCGGCAACACCATCCCGTCGAACCGGTTCGACCCGGTCGCCCTGAAGCTGCTGCAGTCGCTGCCGCTGCCCAACCTGCCCGGCAGCGTGGACAACTGGCAGGGCAGCGTCACCGAGCGCGTGGACTACTGGAACGTGTCGCAGCGCGTCGACGTGAACGTCACGGACAAGTTCAAGGTGTTTGCGCGCTACGGCCAGTTCCGGGCCAACCTGTATCAGAACAACCCGGTCGACGGCGGCCTGTTCCCGCTCTCGGGCAGCAACCGCTACGGGCTCAGCGTCGCCGGCGACGGCGTCTACGTGATGTCGGACAAGACCACGCTCAACGTGCGCGGCAGCTTCTACAACATGACCGACGAGTTCTACAACCCGGCGCTGCTGCTGGGTGAAGACGGGCTGAAAGGTCTCTGGCCGAACAATTGGTACCGCTCGCTGTACAACAGCGGCTACGTCTACTATCCGGCGCTCGACGTCACCTCGGGCACCGGCACGGGCACCACGAATCGCCTCGGGCGTCAGGGCCGGGAATGGTTCCAGCATCCCGACGCGTGGACGATCTCGGCACGCCTGAACCGCTATCAGGGGCGCCACAACTTGAAGTGGGGCGGCGAGATCCGCTCGTACTACGGCGAGGCCGCGCGCTTCGAGCCGATCAACCTGGTGTTCAACTCCGCGCTCACCGCCAACAGCTCCGACACGCCCGACGTCACGAACACCGGCAACCAGTGGGCCACCTTCATGCTGGGCGCGCTCGACAACCTGACCTCGGCCCGTCTGGTGCCGCTGCAGAACCCGGACCTGCGCGGCTACGCCGGCTACTTCCAGGACGACGTCCACCTGACCGACAACCTGACGCTGAACGTCGGCCTGCGCTGGGAGTACGAGCCGGGCCCGACCGATCCAGAGAACCGCCTGTCGCAGCGCCTCGACCTGACGCAGCCGATTCCGGAAATGCAGACCACGCCGCCCGGCATACCGGCGCAGGCGCTGCAGCTCATGGCCAGCAAGGGCTACGCCTACAGCTATACCGGCGCGTGGGTGTTCGCCAGCGAATCGAATCCGCACGCGTGGCACAGCAGCGCGACGAACTTCCTGGGTCGCCTCGGCGCCAACTACCGTCTGAGCGACGATTCGGTGGCGCGCTTCGGCTATGCCCGCTTCCTGATGCCCTCGACCAACGTGCGCGACACCCTCGGCGACTTCGTGAACCAGTACTCGGGCTACGCGCAGACGACCACGACGCTGGGGTTGGCCAACGGCGTCCCGCGGCAGACGCTGGCCGATCCGTTCCCCGCCGGCTCGAACCCCGTCATCGAGCCGTACGGCCAGTCGTATGGCCGCTACACCAACCTCGGGAGCGCGGTGAGCCTGGATCAGTACGAGCTGCGCCCGCAACTCAACGACCGCTTCAACCTGTCGTACCAGAAAGAGCTGTGGGGCCGGATGGTGGTGGATGCGAGCTACTTCTTCAATCTCGGCAGCCGCGTGCCCTACGACATCAACCTGAACATGGCGGACCCGAGTTTCCGCTACGAGCAGAAGACGCTGCTCAACACGCAGGTGAACAACCCGTTCCGCAACTACCTGACGCCCGACAAGTTCCCGGGCCAGCTGCGGAATCCCGCGACGGT
>DASYRM010000124.1:0-21577 GCA_036004405.1 Vicinamibacterales bacterium | reverse complement strand
GGGCCGACGAGCTGATCGGCCAGCCGGTGTGGCAGTACATCGCGCCGCAGGATCGCGAGATGGCGCAGGCCTATCAGAAGGCGCGTCGCGAGGGGCGTCCCGCGCCCAGCAACTTCGAGCTTCACCTGCTGAAGCGCGACGGGACGGTGATCTCGCTCGACTGCATGGCCTCGTCGATTGCGTGGCAGGGCGGTCAGGCCACGCTGGCCACGGTGGTGGACATGACCGAGCGCCAGCGCGCCGAGCAGGGGCTGCGCGCCAGCGAGGAACGCTTCCGCCAGATCGCGGAGAACATCAAGGAAGCGTTCATCATCGTCGAGCTGGACGGCTTCCGGCCCCTGTATCTCAGCCGGATGTGGGAAGAGATCTGGGGACGGCCGCTCGAGGAGGCCTATCGCGACCCCATGGCGTGGGTGCGAGCGGTCCATCCGGACGACGCCGCCGTGGTTGCCGAGACGCGCCATGCGATCGAGAAGGGCGAGGCCATCGCGCGCACCTTCCGGCTGGTGCGGCCCGATGGTTCCATCCGCTGGGTGCGCGCCCGCGCCTTCCCTGTCTACAGCGTCAATCACGAGCTCTATCGCGAAGTCGGACTGGTGGAGGACATCACCGACCTGCGGCGGACCGAGGAGCAGCTGCTCCAGGCACAGAAGATGGAGGCGATTGGGCGGCTTGCCGGCGGCATCGCCCACGACTTCAACAACCTGCTCACCGCCATCCTGGGCTACAGCGAGCTCGTGCTCCAGGACCTCGGTCCCGATCACGCCTCCGCCGTGGACGTGAAGGAGATCCGCGCCGCCGGCCAGAGCGCGGAAGGCCTCACGCGCCAGCTCCTCGCGTTCAGCCGCCGCCAGATCCTGCAGCCGCAGACACTCGACCTGAACAAGGTGCTGACGCGCGTGGACGCGCTGCTGCAGCGCATCATCGGCGAGGACGTCGAGCTGACGATGAAGCTGACGGCGCCGCTCGGCCGCGTCAGCGCCGACCCGGGCCAGATCGAGCAGGTCGTGCTGAACCTTGCCGTTAACGCGCGCGACGCGATGCCGCACGGCGGCAAGCTGACGATCGAGACGGCCAACGTGGTGCTCGACGAGGACTACGTGGCCCAGCACGCCAGCGCCACCGTGGGCCCGCACGTCATGGTGGCCGTCACCGACACCGGCAGCGGCATGGACACCGCCACGCAGCAGCGTCTATTCGAGCCCTTCTTCACCACCAAGGAGCCGGGCCGAGGCACGGGGCTCGGGCTGGCGACCGTGTACGGGATCGTCGCGCAGAGCCGCGGGTCGATCTGGGTCTACAGCGAGCTCGGGCACGGCTCGACGTTCAAGGTGTACCTGCCGGTCACCACCGAGGAAGTCATCGCGCCAGCGGTCGTCGCGACGACGCCCGCCTCGCTTTCGGGCACCGAGACGGTCCTCGTCGTCGAGGATCAGACCGAGGCGCGATTGGTCATCTGCGAAACGCTTCGCCGGCGCGGCTACACGGTGATCGAGGCGATCAACGGGCCCGACGCGATCGTCAAGGGCCGGCAGCCGGAAGTTGGGATCGACGTGATGCTCACTGACGTGGTGATGCCGGGGATGGGCGGCCGCCGTGTGGCCGAGGTGATTCGCGCGACGCGGCCGAATCTCAAGGTCGTCTACATGTCCGGATACACCGACAGCGCCATCGTGGACCACGGCATCCTCGAGCCGGGCGTCACCTTCGTGCAGAAGCCGTTCGCCAACGACGCGCTGCTGCGGAAGATTCGCGACGTCCTCGACGAGCCCTCGTAGGGGCTGCCCTCGTAGGGGCCGCCTTCAGGCGGCCCGTCGACGGGCTGCGTGAAGGCAGCCCCTACGAAGACGCGAGCCGCGGCAGCAGCCGTACCGCGTTGTCGCGCTCGACGGCGCGCAGCGCCGACTCGGAAAACATCTTCAGCCCGCGAAGCGCGGTGACGTAATCGGCCGCGGCGCCGCCCGGCGGAAAGTCGGTGCCGAAGAGCACCTGCGCGGGCGGCACGAGCTGCAGCAGCGACGCCACGGCGCCGGCATTCGTGGCGCCGGCAAGGTCGTAGTAGAAGGTCTTCAACGTCGCCATGAACCCCGCGGGCATGCGCTCCTTGGCGCCGCGCGACGCCCCGTCGATGCGCGACGCCAGGAACGGCGCCGTACCACCCGCGTGCGACCAGATGAACCGGATGCCGGGAAAGCGCTCGGCGTCGCCGCTGAAGGCGACGCCCGTGATGGCGCGCGTGGTGTCGGTGCCGTACTCCAGGCTGCCCGGGCCGACGCCCGGCGCGTAGTCGAGGTTCCGGCAGCAGTTGGCGGCGGTCGGATGGACGTGCACGACGGCTTTGCGCCGGTGGAGCTCCTCCATCACCGGACGGAAGTCGGCATGGCCGAGCCAGCGATCGCCGTAGCTCGTAAAGAGACCGATGCCGTCGGCCTTGAGCGTGTCGAGCGCGTACTCGATCTCGCGCAGCGAGCCGTCCGCGTCGGGCAGCGGCACCGCCGCGAACAGGCCGAAACGCGCCGGGTGGTCGCGTACAAGCGTGGCGCCGTAGTCGTTGCACGCGCGCGCCAGGGCACGGGTCATCGGGGCGTCGCCAAACCACAGCCCCGGGTTCGTGATCGACACCATCGCGGCGGCGACACCGCCCTTGTCCATGTCCTCGATCGACTTCGCCGGCGTCCACGTCGTGTTGGCCGGCTGCAGCAGCGGGCGCCCCTTCACCGCGGTGACCCAGGCGGGTGGCGCGAAGTGATGATGGATGTCGATGCGGTACGGACGGGGCGACGCCTGCGCGGCCGCGGCCCGCGCCAGCGCCGCGTGCCCGCCAGCGGCAAGCACACCAAGGAGCACGTCGCGTCGACTCAGATTCATGGTTTCTCCAGGCGCGGCCCGCTCAGAACGCGGACCGCGCGCAGTATCTGGCAAACCGGCTTAACGCCGGTTCGCTATCAACTAACGCCAGCGGATGAGCGCCATGCCGCCGACGAGCAGCGCCGCGCCGATCAGTCGCTCGGGCGACACCCGGTGCACCGGCACGTTGAACCAGCCGAAGTGGTCGATGACGAGGCCGGCCGTGAGCTGACCGACGATGACCGCCGCAAACAGCGTGGCCACGCCCAGCGGCCGCGTCAACGCGACGGCGGCAAGGACGTATGAGGCGCCGGCGATGCCCCCGGTCCAGATCCACCAGGGGTACCTGGCGTAGCCGATCGTCGCGACGCTGTCGCGCTGTACGAGCAGGGCCGCGGCCAGGAGCACTACCGTGAGCGACGCGGAGATGAGCGAGGTCCAGAGCGCGCTGCCGGTGGCGGCGCGAAGCTGTGTGTTGACGCCCGCCTGGGCCGCCAGCCCGGCGCCGGCGGCGGCGGCAAGAAACCAATAGAGGTTCAGCACGGCGACATTCTAGGCGGAGTGGGCGGAGTGGGCAGAGTGGGCAGAGAGCTCCCGGGCCCGCGGGCCCGGGAACCCTGTCAGTTGCGAGCAGCGAAATGCTGATCGATGGTGCGCACGACCTCCACGCCCGACGCCGCGCGCAGCGCCGCGCCGGATGGCGCGATGCCCTCGCGATCGAGCCACACCCGCGAGACGCCGAGGGCCTGGGCGGGCGCGATGTCGTGGTACCAGTCGCTGCCCACGTGGACCCAGTCGCCGCGCTCGACGCCGGTGAGGCGTTCGAACGCGCGGAACAGCCACGGCTCCGGCTTGTAGCCGCGCACGCGCTCCGCGGTGACGAACAGGTTGAACGGCGTCGCGAAAGCCCGGTGCGTGATCTCGAACATGTCATCGTCCGCGTTCGTAAGCACGCCGAGCCGGTAGCCGCGCGCGCGCAGCGCCGCCAGCATGGTCTCCACGTCGGCAAACGGCCGCAGCGCGCTCCACGAGCCGGTCAGCGACCGGGCTTCGGCCTCCGTCAGGCGGACGCCGCGCTCATCGGCGGCGCACAGGAGCGCCGCCTTCAGGACCTGCTTGTGAGAGCGGACCTGGCCCTGCTTCTCGAGCGCGAGCTGGCAGCCGGCAAATGCCTGCACCACCTCGGGCGCGCGCGCACCCGCAATCGGCGCGAGCAGGTCGCCGAGCCTGCCGGACCAATCCACCAGCGTTCCGTAGCAGTCGAAGGTCACCCAACGCGAACGCGTTCCGCGAGACACCACACACCTCCTGTTTTCGTAGGGGCACATCTTCAATCTCTAGATGTGCCCAGAAATAAAAAGGGCCATCACCCTGCCGGATGATGGCCCTTTGAGATTTCGACCCTCTGTTCGTGAGGTATCGGGGTTACGTCATCCGGTTCGAGGACAATGCGGTCGGTGCGACCTGTCGGCCGTCAGGAACACGACGGCCGGAAGGCCGGTCGCATTCACTTGCTTGCCGTTGATCGCAATGAAACGCATGGGACTCTCTCGGAAATGACGCCCGAAGAGTATAACGGATCACGCCGCCGAAAAGAACACTCGCAGCGCATCGAACGTTGCGTCAGGACACTCCTCAGCGATGAAGTGGCGCCCCGGCAGCGCGTGGCCCCGCACGTCGCGGCCATGCCGGCGCCAGACGCTCATCACGTCGTAGAGGCGTCCGACGGTGCTGTCCGCGCCCCACAGCACCAGCAGCGGGCATTCCACCTGGCGGTCGCCGTCCGCGCCCGCGTGCTCGAGATCGATCGTCGAGCCGGCCCGGTAGTCCTCGCAGTTGCCGTGAATCGCCTCTGGCGTGTAGCAGCGGACGTATTCGGCCAGTGCCTCCGGCGTGATGCCATCTCGGTCGCGGCAACGGCCGCGGACCCAGAAGTCGGCACTGCGCTCGATGAGGGTCTCGGGCAGCGGCGCCGGCTGGATGAGGAAGAACCAGTGAAAGTATTCGGTGGCAAAGGCGTGTGACAGCATCGAGTACGGCAACGGCACGATGTCGAGCACCGCCGCGCGCGTCACCACCTCCGGGTGCTCCACTGCCAGCCGCCAGGTCACGCGCGCTCCACGGTCGTGGCCGGCCACCGCAAAGCGGTCGAAGCCGAGCGCGCGCATCACCTCCACCTGGTCGTTCGCCATCGCGCGCTTCGAATAGTCCGCGTGGGCTCCGCCACCCGGCGGTTTGCTGCTGTCGCCGTAGCCGCGCAGATCGGTGAGCACGACGGTGAACGACTGGGCCAGCCGCGGCGCGACTTTGTGCCACATCACGTGGGTCTGGGGCGACCCGTGCAGGAGCAGCAGCGGCGGACCGCTGCCGCCCCATACGGTGTGGATGTCGGCGCCGCTCGTCGCAACGAGGCGGCGCTCGAACCCTGGAAAGAACGTCATCACGCCGTCATCGTATCTCCGACACGGTAGCGGACGAACGCGCGCACGCGCACCGGTTCGTTGGCCGACGCGCCCGCAAGCGCCTGCTCCACCGTCTGGTCCGGATCGATGATGAACGGCTGCCGCAGCAGCACGACCTCGTCGGTGAACTTGCGCAGCCGCCCCTCGACCATTCTCTCGACGACCGCCGCCGGCTTGCCGCTCGTCTGCGCCTGCGCGTGAAGCTCGGCGCGCTTCTCAGCCAGCACGTCCGCCGGGATGTCGGCGGCGGCCACCCACTGCGGCGCGCTGGCCGCCACATGCATGGCCACCTGCCGGCCGATGGCCGCGAGCGCCGTCGACGGCCCTTCGAGCGCCACCAGGACGCCGATCGTGCCGGTCGCTCCGTCTGCGGCGTTGTGAACGTAAGACGACACCGCGCCCCCGGGCGCGGCGATGGCGCGCGCCCGCCGGATGGTCACGTGCTCCCCCGTCCGCGCCGACAGCCGGGTCACGAGATCGGCCACGCGACCATCGCGGTCGGGTGACGGAGCGTCCGCCAGCGCGTCGAGCCGTCCACCCGTGGCCAGCGCGATCGGCGCCAGCGCCGACACCGCGCGGCGAAAGTCGTCGCTGCGCGCCACGAAATCGGTCTCGCAATTGAGCTCGACGATGGCGCCGCGTTCGCCGCTCGCCTCGATGGCCACCAGCCCCTCGAGCGCCACCCGATCCGCCTTCTTCGCGGCCATCGTCGTCTGCGCGTCGCGCAGCCGCTCGATGGCGGCGTCGAGGTCACCGCCGGTCTCGGCGAGCGCGGCGCGGCAGGCCATGATGCCGGCGCCGGTCCGGTCGCGGAGCGTCTTCACGAGGGTGGCGGGAATCGGAGTCGCGGAAGTCTCGGTCATGACAGCTACGGGCGGCTACGCCTCCAGATACGCGTTGATGAACTTCAGCAGCGACGCCGTCGTGGCCACGCTGCCGTGCAGGACGACTTTCAACCTGGCGCGGGCCGGGTCGTAGATCGTGTCGATGCGAAGCGGATCGGCTGGGTCACGCCGACCGTTGGCGGCGGCGAGCAGCGCGGTGGTGGCACGGCTCGCCGTGTCGGCATCGATGCCGTCCGCCTGGACGATCGTCGAGACCTCAATCTGGCGCGGTCCGGCAACGGCCGCCGCGGCGACGGCCGGCGCCCGCCCGGTCAGCGAATCGAGCGCCTCGCGCGCGACCCGGTACTGCTTCCCGATGCGAACCGCGCGCAGCCGACCGTGGCGGACGTACCGCCGCACGGTGCGCACGTGCAGACCGAGTCGCGCCGCGACCTGATCGACGGAAAGAAACTCGCTGTCGTCCGTGAGAGCCCTCTTCATTGGTCCTTATAATACTCTATCTAGTCTCTATTAGTCCATATACAACCTTATTAGCATCTCAAAGAGGGCTTCTGGAGTCCGCCTGGATGAACCCCGCGGAGGACTTCGCAGCGCGCGGAAAACGATCCGCGGCGCCGACACGGAAGGCGGCACAACTCCTTGAATTCCGCCGGCCACGGGCCGGCACGACCTTCGCTCAGACCACCGGCATGACCCGCGGTTCGAAGGCTCGTCTCGCCGTCGCGGGGCTCGCGTGGGCAGCAGCATCCGCAGCCAGTTCCGGCCAAGTGCCGCTCTCGCCGGCCGCGCTGCGCAACCACCCCGCGATCGCGTATCAGACGAAGCGTCCATCCGATCCGGTGGCGCAGCTCGACGACCGGCTCGCGCGCGGCGACGCGGCGCTCTCGTTCGATCCGGCCAGCGGCTACCTGCACTCGGTCCTCGACCAGCTGCACGTGCCGCTCGAATCGCAGTTGCTGGTCTATTCGAAGACCAGCTTCCAGGCGCCTCGGATCGGCCCCGCCAATCCGCGCGCCCTGTACTTCAACGACACGGTCTCGGTCGGCTGGGTTCGCGGAGGCGAGGTGCTCGAGTTCGCCTCGCACGATCCGTCGCAGGGGGCCATCTTCTATACGCTCGATCAGCGCGCCGTCGGCTCACCGCGCTTCACGCGGCAACTGGTGTGCGTGCAGTGCCACACGTGGGAAGCCACGCTCGACGTGCCCGGCACGTTCGTCGGCAGCGTCGTGCCCGCCACCGACGGCTCGGTGCTGTACGTGCCGGCCTACAGCATCGATCACCGGACGCCGTTCGAGCTGCGCTGGGGCGGCTGGTTCGTCACCGGCCGGCACGCGCTTCCCCACCACCTCGGCAACGCGCTCGTGGCGCCGGGCGGCACCATCGAAGACGCCGTCACGCAGTCATCGATTCACACGACCTCGCTGGACGGACGATTCGATCCGACCGGCTACGCGGGCGCGCACAGCGACATCGGCGCTGCTGGTGATGGAGCACCAGGCGCGCATGCTCAACCTGATCACGCGGGCCGGCTGGGAAGCGCGCGTCGGCGCCGACGCCGGACGGCCGCTCGATGCCGTCGTCAACGAGCTGGTGGACTATCTGCTGTTCATCGACGAGCGGCCGCTGCCGGGCCCGGTCGAAGGCCCGTCGCCCTTTGCGCGGCTGTTCGAGGCGCGCGGCCCGCGCGACACCCGCGGCCGCTCGCTTCGCGATCTGGATCTCCACACCCGCCTGGTGCGCTATCCGTGCAGCTATCTGATCTACTCGGAGCCGTTCGCGGCGCTGCCCGCCGCCGCCAAGGAAGCGATCTATTTACGGCTCTGGGCCGTGCTGTCCGGATCGCTGCCCGAGCCTCGCTACGCGCGGCTCGACGAGGCGGATCGCCGGGCGGTCATCGAGATCCTGCGAGACACGAAACCGGACCTGCCCGCCTACTTCCGCGACGGACGGTCCGGTTCTTGAGGAACCTCCTGGCGACCGCGGGTACTACGCGATGCGCTCCTGCAGGGGCGAGAACGCCGACAGCCCGAGCGCGAAGTCGACGGCAAAATGCCGCAGGTCGCTCCAATCGGTGTACTCGTAGTCGCGGCGCGTGTCGGTGTCGCCGCCGGCCTTCGCCACGATGCGCTGCATGACCAGGCGGCGGAGCCACCCGTAGCGTGTATAGGGCAACGCGCCGGCCACGAACTTCGCCACCGACGGCCGCCAGCCGGTGTCCCCGACAAATCGATTGAGGACGGTCTGCAGATCGCGCTCGACCTTGGGCTCGTGCTGCAGCACGCCCAGGCATACGGAGATGAACGCCGACGGCTTGCGCGCCAGCACCGCCGCGTGGGTCTTCACCCATTGCTCCACCGATCGCTGATAGCGGCCCGCGTGCACCGAGGCGGCCACGATCACGGCGTCGTAGCCGTCGGGCGCCGGTGCTGGATCGTCGGCGGAGTGCACGTCCACGAGGGCACCGGCACGGTGAAGCACCTCGCTCACCGCACCAGCCACTTTGGCCGTGTGCCCCTCGGTCGTTCCAAACACCACAAGAATGCGCGGCATTGCCCTCTCCTGATGGATCCGGCCGTGGAGTCGGCCCGCGGCGGAGAAGGGCACCGGGCGTGCCAGGCGGGCACGCCCGGTTTTTCGAGGCTATCGACCGGCGGGCCTGCGCCGGCTGCGAACTTCTTCGCAGGGTCGCGAAGTTTTCCCCGGGGTCAACGCTTGGTCTGCTTCGAGTAATCGATGAAGCCCTGCTCCTTGCACTTGTCTTCGGTATAGGGCTGATCGGCGACGCCGATCACGTCGCGACCCGTGTACTGCCCCTTCAGATACGCCGGATCCTCGGCGGTGTAGGTGCGGGTGATCGTCTGTGCCGCGGGATCATAGGTGAACCGCTCGACCACGTGCAGCTTGTCGCTGTGGCGCACCGGCGCGTTGAGCACGCCCGGCTGGAAGCCCACCGTGTCGACGACGAGCGTGTCGCCCTCCCAGCTGCCAATCGAGTGCCCCGCCCGGGTCAACTTCACACTGGTTGGGTGGGTCTTCTGATTCATGTAGACGGTGCGTTTCAGGTTCATCTGCCCGTACTCGATGACGATCGTGTCCTTGTTCTGCGTGATGCGGTTCACGGGACCGTCGAACGTCCAGTCGAACAGAATGCTCGTCGTGAGGCAGCTGAAACGGGGATTGTCCTCGCGCTTGAACGCGGCCGCGGCCTTCTCCCCTTCCGGTGTCAGCTCGGTGCCGCCATAGAGACGCGGCCCCGCCGGCGGTCCGCCGCCGCGACGCGCGCCGCCGCCCCGCTCGGCCGGCTTCGCGGTGGCGAGGGTGCTCAGCGGCACGAGACCGCCGCCCGTGCCGCGCGGGTCCGCCATGACGACCTGCTCCGGCGCCCAGTCGCCGGCGAGATTCGGCTCGCCCGACGGCCGCTTCGCCGGCCGCGCCTTCGCCTTCTCGAGGGTGGCGGTGGCCAGAACGCCGCGCACCTCGGTCACGCCGCCGGCCGGCGCCTTCACGTACTGGCCGTAGCGGTCCATGTGACTGCCGTTGGCAAAGCGGATGGTGTTCAGGTAGCACGAGCTCGGGTCCACCCGATCGGGCGCGGCTTCCACCGTGATCTGCTGCCCCACCGGAAAGAGATCGTTGGACCAGCCCGAGCGGCGGAGCACGTGCGAGGATCGCATCTCGCAGCGGTGCTTCGACATCTTGCCGTCGGCTTCTTTCACGTCGAAGTACAGCCACGAGTGCGGATTGATCAGCTCGATCTTCGTCAGCACGCCGGTGAAGGTCACCGACTTGGTCAGATCGAAGCTTCCCCCGCCGTGGTGCGCGAAGGCGGGCGTGGCGCACGCCAGCAGGCAGATGCCGAAAAAGCCCGGTCGAATCATGGTTGCTCCCTTTCGGCGCCCGTCTCGGGGCGCCGCGCGCGTATTGTAGGTCAGTGTAAGAAGGCTTGGCGTTCGCGGAGCGAAGCGGCCAGCGCCTTCAGCTCGGCATGAATCCGCGGCCCGGTATCCGGGCCCAGCGAATTGATTTCGCCGTAGTGGCGCTCGGCGCTGCCGTACAGCCACGGCGCCTCGTTGTCCCATTCGGACTTCGGGATGATGTAGCCCACCTCGTCGTTGGCGAGGCCGATGAGGAACTTCACCCGGCCGGGCATCAGCTCCCGCAGCGACGGCGTCTCTACGGGCGTGATGTCGAAGTCGGCGCCCGGCGGGTGCGCGATGCCTCCGTTGGCAATCTCGGGATAGAGCTCGCCCGGGACGCATGTCACGCTGGCCTCGCCGAACGTCACCACGGCCACTTCGCTGCGAATCGTGTTGAGGCGCGGCTGGCCGCGGCCGAAAAGGCCGAGTGCCGACGCGAGACGAAAGAGCGTGTTGTCGATCTTCAGGTCGATGGTCCTGGCGGCAAGCGCGATCCGCGGCTCGGTCTGCGCCACGCCGCCGCCGCCGCGGACCGCGCCGAGCGCCGCTTGCGCCAGCCGGCGGCCAAGCGCGCGCGCCTTGTCGTGCGACGGCGCGGTGAAGGACTGCTGCGTGTACGGGTCCACCACCGTCGTGGCCGGGTTCGTCGTCATGAGCCCGCCGATGGCGCCGTTGACGTAGACGTGGACACCGCCCAGGCCTGCCTCGACCTGCCGCCCGTCGACGGTGACGCCCGACTCCAGGGCGTCGCGCAGGTAGCCCGGAAAGTCGGCGGTGAGCTCGGTGTTGTCGGCCCACGGCGTCTCGGGGTGATCGGCCCAGTTGACCACCGACCCGATGGTCTTGCCGTCGGGGGCCGTGAACAGCATCAGCCGCATCGTCGCGTCGAACACCTGCGGGTCCCGTGAGTCGGCCACGAGCCCCTGCGGCGCGAGCGGCACCTCGACGAACGACACCGTCGCGGGCGCGAGCGCGTCCACGGCGTCCATCAGCGCGCCGGCGGCACCCGCGACAACCGCGCGACGGTACTCGGGGTCGATCCCCGAGCGGAAGTCGCTCGGCCCCCAGATGCCCATCAGATCGGGCGCCGAGTGATTGTGAGTGGACGCGACGATCACGTAGTCGAGACGCGCCGACGAGGGGACGCTGCGGCGTACGGCCAGCACCTCATCGTGGAAGAACCCGATCGCGTCGAGCGCCACGATCCCGATGCGATGCTCCCCGTCGTCGATGACGGCGGCCACCGCCTTGAGGTCGTCGTGGACCTTCGTGGCCGTCCGGTTGTGCGCGAAGCCCGCCACCCACACCGGTTTCGACATGTCGGGGTTGATGACGCGACGTCCGAAACCGGCCCGGAGGCGGGCCGGCACCGACAGCGTCGGGCTCAGCGAGCGGTCGAACGCCGCGTCGGGGTTGCGGTCGTGCAGGTTCCACCACACGAAGGTGGCGAGCCCGGCCACGGCCATGAGGAGGACGAGCCCAACCCAACGCACGGCTCTCATTCCCCCATCCGCCCTACCCGCCTCACCCGGCCTAGTCGAGCTGCTCGCGCACGAGCGGCACGACCTTGGTGCCGTACAGCTCGATGCTCTTCATCATCGCATCGTGCGGCAGCGTGCCGTTGCTGTACTTCAGGTCGAACCGCGACAGCCCCAGCGCCTTCACCGTGCGCACGATCTTGGCGGCCACCGTGTGCGGCGATCCGACGAACAGCGCGCCGTCGCTCGCCTCGCGCTCGAAGTGATCGCGACCGATCGGCGGCCAGCCGCGCTCGCCGCCGATGCGGTTCATCAGCCCCGCGTAGTGCGGCCACAGTTCGTCCTTCGCCTGCTCGTCGGTCTCCGCGACGTGCCCGGGCGAGTGCGCCCCGATCGGCTGCAGCGGCTTGCCGAACTTTTCCAGCCGCTCGCGATAGAGCTGCGAATACGGCGCAAAGCGCGCCGGGCTGCCACCGATGATGGCCAGCATGAGCGGCAGGCCGTAGTAGGCCGCCCTGACGACCGACTCCGGGCTGCCACCGACGCCGACCCACGTGTAGAGCGGCCCCTCGCTCGGCGGATACATCAGCTGACCGGTGAGCGGCGCCCGCAGCCGTCCCTTCCACGTCACCGGCTCCTGCTTCAGGAGCTCGGCAAAGAGATTGAGATGCTCCTCGAACAGCTCCTCATAGTTCTGCAGGTCATAGCCGAAGAGCGGAAACGACTCGGTGAACGAGCCGCGTCCCACGATCACCTCGGCACGGCCGTTCGAGAGCGCGTTGAGCGTCGAGAAGCGCTCGAACACGCGCACCGGATCGTCGGAGCTGAGCACGGTGACCGCCGAGCCCAGGTGGATCCGGGTCGTGCGCGCAGCAATGGCGCCGAGCACGACCTCGGGCGCCGACACCGAGAAGTCGGGGCGATGGTGCTCGCCCACGCCGATGAAGGCGAGTCCAACCTGATCCGCCAGCTCGCCCTGAAGGACGAGGTTGCGAATCGATTGTGCCTGTGACAACGGCTGGCCATCGGGGCCTGCCGTGACGTCGCCGAAGGTGTCGAGCCCCAGTTCGATCGTGTGTACCATGTGGAAACCCGCATTATCCCATGTGGCACTCCTCGTGCAGTGAAGGGGTGAATCGGGAGGCCTACCCATGACCTGGAAAGACAAGCTCGAGATTGGCCTGAAGGAGGACGCGCCGTACCGCAAGGACAACCTGCCGGATCAGCAGGTGCGCGGGCCGGAGATTCCGGCCGGCGACGGCCGCTCGCCCATCGTGCCCGCGGCGGCGGGCGACGTGAACAAGATCGGCCAGGCGCACGGGCGCCCCAAGCGCATTCGAAAGAAGTTCGTGCCGCCGCCTGAGAGTTAGTAGGGCCGCCCTCCGCCTTCGCCAAGGCTACGGCGGACAAGTCAGGCGGCCCGTTATCTAGACCCTGCCGCTCGCGCCGCGCTCAGCATGTTGCGCATCGCGTTGTTGCCCTCGTGGCAGGCGTACGCCCTCTACACGGGCCGCCTGAAGGCGGCCCCACGTACGCCTAGAAGTGTGCGAGATACGAGGCTTTGAAGAAGAACGCGCGCGCGGTGGTCTGGTAGGGGTTGTAGTCGAGCCGCTCCCAGAGCGACCCGTAGCCGCCATGCACGACGGTGCCGGGTGCCAGCTCGTACGAGGCCAGGAAGTCGCCGAGGACACGCCGTCGCGAGCTGTCGTACTGCGTGATGGCCCGGATCAGGAACTGCTTGTTGAACTGAAACGTGTTGCGCAGGTTGATGACGTGCACGTCGTAGACGGTGGCGCCGGTCGTCTCGCGTTCGAAGTGGACGAACGTGTAGTTGATCTGGTTGTTGAGGCGCGTGCTCGGCTGCAGCCCGATGCGCGCGTTGAGGCTGCGCTGCATCCCCTGGAACGGGCTGATCGGGTTGTAGAACACCGCTGGGCCGCGATTGACGTTCCCTCCGAGGCTCAACCATTTGGTCCACTGCGCGCCGCCGTCCACCATCCAACGACCAGTACGGAAGCGCTGGTGCGCGAAGTACTCGTGCCCCATGCCCTTGTCGACACGCAGGTACCCCTGGCGGGTGAAATTGAACCGCAGCGCCGGCAGGAAGAAGAGCTCGTCGCCGCCTTGCGCCTGATCCTTCGCGGTAACGGTCCAGATGAACGGGTTCACGCGCCGGATCCAGCCATAGCGCTTGCCCGTGGGATAGAAGCTGAGCGCCTCGTACTGCCAGAAGCGCGTGACGCCCACGCGCTGGACGAAGGCAGTGTCCATCCGGAAGCCGGGGTCGAAGTGCTCGACCTGGCCAGCGACGTTGTAGCGCCGCGTGTCGTAGGAATATGAGGCCTGCCCGCCCAGGCCGTCGGACCGCTCGCCCAGCGCATTCGACGACTGCGTTCCGATGAAGCTGCCGTTCCAGCGGAAGCTCTTGCCGTGTCTCAGCGAGATGTCCGCGGCAACCACGCGGTTGTGATCGGAGCGGAACTCGGTGTCGGTGACGAGCGCGCCGACGTACTGCGCGTCGCCGAAGTTTCGTACCGCTCGGCCCACGCTGTACACCTTGTACTGTTCGTCCCCCACCGAGGCATCGGGGGCGAGGAGCGCCCCGAAGGTGTACTTGCCCGACGTCCCGGTGAGCTTCACCCCCGCCAGCGGATCGACGATGCGGCGGGTGTGGACGGCCGTGCGCATCGACGAGTCGCCACCGGTGCCAGCCAGGTTGAACAGCCCGAACCCCTCCATGAAGAAGGGGCGCTTCTCGCTGAAAAAGATCGGAAAGCGATTGTTGACCTCCACTTCGAAGGCGTCGCTCTCGACCTGGCTGAAATCTGGGTTGATCGTCGCGTCGAGCGTCATCGTGGACGTGATGCCGTACTTCACGCTGGCGCCGAAGTCGGCCTTGGACCGCGGCGATACCCAGTCGGCCTGTCCCACCGGACGCGATTCGTTGCGCGAGACGGTGCTGCTGGGGATCACCTCGAGGAGCAGCGGCTGGTGCAGCTCGCCGAACGCCACCTGCGCGTGGTTTTCGAACACCCACTCGCCCTCCGGCATCGCCGGCCACGACCACGACAAACCATGACGGCTGCTCTTCCGGAAGAAGAGCGCGCCCATGCGCACGTCGTCACCGCCCTTGAAGCGGATGCTCTGAAGGGGCAGGCGCACCTCCACGGTGTAGCCCTGCCCGTCCACGCGGCCGGCGCTCTGCCAGGTCCAGTCGACGGCGGTGTCCTCGTTGCGCGTCTGCAACGCGTCCATCTGGATGCCGCTCGGATTGATGAACATGTGGTACGCCATCTGGCCGGCGCGGCTCGAGTCGAGGCTCACGCCCACCCAGTCGTCGTTCCACACGTTGTCGCGCCGGCTGATCGTCGTCCGGATTTTGTCGGGCTCGGGATCGAGGCACTTGAAGGCGAAGTAGATCGCCTTGTCGTCGAACGCCACCCACACCTGCGTCTGCAGCAGTTCTTTCTGCCCGCGCAGCGGGTTGTAGGACATCCAGGGATCGAGGGCAAACGGCCCGGCCGACCACGCTTCGTCGTCCAGCACGCCATCCAGTTTGGGAGGGGTCATGACCCGGTGCGCGCTCAGGTCGTGCGGCTCACCCGGCTTCGGGGAAGCGACCTGTCCGGCCAGCACCGCAGTGGGAGCCCAGGCCAGCAGGCCGAGGGCAACAAGGGCCGCAAGGCCCGGCGTCTTGGTCAACATGCCTCCCCAGAACTCAACACGGTCTTAGACGGACCGAGTCCGCAAGCCGTTCGTCACCGGGGAATACCGAGGCCGGGGCGGGAGGTTACAGGCCGCAGTCGCCGAGGTATTTGGACTCGGCCAGCCAGGCGGGATCGGGATAGTAGGCGAAGACCAGCCCACGCCCTTTGACGGTGTCGATCACTTCGCGCGCGATGCCCTCGCGAAGGGCCGGGCAGCCCCAGCTGCGTCCGAGGCGGCCCTGCGCCCGCGCGAACGTGTCGCTGACGTACGGGGCCCCGTGGATGACGATGGCGCGATCGAAGGCGCGATCGTTGAAGCCGGCATCGAGACCGCGGAGCCGCAGCGAGTAGCCGTTCTTGCCAACGTAGGTGTCTTCGGTCCGGAACAGGCCAAGGCTCGATTGGTGGCTCTCGGCCTGGTTGGAAAACGATGTCGCCACGTTATCGCCGCTGCCACGCCCATGGGCCACCAGCTCCTCGTAGAGGAGCGCCCGCGTCCGCAGATCGAAGACCCACATCCGCTTTTCCGTGGACGGCCGCGAGTAGTCGATGACGGTGAGCGTGGCCAGATCGGGGATCGAGCCCGATCGCACCGCGCACGCCGCGGCGCCCAGTGCGAGATCGAATACGGGACGCTGCAAGGTGCCGATGTTCGCCGGCGCCCACGACGCGGACGACAGCGCACCGGCCAACGTGGCGGGCAGGGCGGGCGCCGCTTCACGGGCGTTGAGAGCCGTCAGCGATGCGACGAGCAGGAGCGCGGTCAGGAATGCCCGGGGGGACACACTCCCAGTGTAAGGGGCGATCCGCCTTCTGCCAACCTCTTCAGTGCGCCCTGGCCTGCCGGGCGTCGTAGCCGTACACGTCGGGCCAGGTGTCCACGCCACCGCCGGCGCGCGGCCAGGCCGTGAAGTAGACGACGTAGACGGGCAGCGGCTCCTTCAGCGCCACGTGCTGTTCGTTCTCCTGGTTCATTGCCGTCTGGATCTTGGCTGCGGTCCACTCGGGATTGCCGCGCAGCAGATACGTCGCCAGCGCCTCGGGCTGGTCGAGCCTCACGCACCCATGGCTCAGCGCGCGCCCCTCCCGTTCGAACAGCGAGTCGGCCGGCGTGTCGTGCAGGTAGACGTCATACGGATTCGGCATCAGGAACTTGACGTGCCCCAGCGCGTTCTTCGCGCCCGGCTTCTGCCGGAACGCCAGCGACTTGATGGCCTCGGGGCTGTTCCAGTCCACCGAAGCCGGGTCGACGATCTCGTCGATTCTGCCGCCCCGCCGCAGAATCTCGAGGTTGTTGCGCGCGAGGAACCGCGGATCGCGTGCCGCCGCCGGCGCGGTTTCGCCTTCGGCAATGCTGTCGGGTACGTTCCAGTACGGGCTGAACACGATCTCCTTCATCTCGGCCGCGAAGAGCGGCGTCGCCCGGTCCTGCTTGCCCACGATCACTTTCATGTCCAGCACCGATGCGCCGCGATCGCGCACGGCCATGTGGAACGCCGGCACGTTCACCAGGATGTGCCGCTCCCCCAGATCGTCGGGCATCCACCGCCAGCGCTCGAGATTGAGCGCGATTCGTCGCGCCGTGTCAGCACCGTCGGCTTCGCTGCCGACCTGCGGCGGCTGGCTCGCCAGCGCCTTCTGCAGCGCGGCATACTCGGGGTGGCCCGGGCGCACCGCATCGAGCCAGCCGTCGAGCGAGCCCGCCGCCCACTGCGCCAGCGACGCCGCGAGATCCGGCGGCGTGCGCCGGACCTTCCACCGCTTGTCGATCGATGCCGGATCGACACGTCCAATCGCCACGTGACGTCCCAACGTCAGCAGCGCGGCCGTGACACGGATGTCGAGACGCGCCAGCTTGGCGGAGTCGTGGCCCTGGGCGTCCGCAATCGACTTGTGCTCAGGCGTCAGCAGGCCGGGGAGATCGGCACTCACGTAGTCCGCCTGGGGCAGACCATGCTCCGGCGCTCGCCGCAGTACCCGCAACGCCGCCGCGGCCTGCTTCTCGTCGGCAATCCACGCCGGGGCATATGACCGTGTCATGTAGAAGCGCTGCACGTCCGCCCAGACGTCGCGGTTGACGACGGACGGCGCGCCACTCACCGCCTGCTGGATGGCCGCCACCTCTGGTCCGCCGATGTCTTTCGCGCACGCAGCGAACAGGGACACCACGACGATGACGGGCACACACGCACGAACAGTTTTTCGACACACGACCCCGGCCATGGCGGAGTGACGAGCAAGGACTACGCCATGCCTCGGCCTTTAAACTCATCGGCAATCTCACCCGCACTTGGCGCACAATACTGCCGGCATGGCGACCTCCCGCCGCGACGCAATGAAAGGTTTACTGGCCTTGGCGGCATCGTGCGCCGGACCGGGCGTCGCGCTGGCCGGCGCCGGCGCGGCGGGCGACGAGGTGCCGCCGGGCGGCATCGGCCGCGGCATCCGCCACCTGTCCTACAGCGAACAGGGCGGCCGGCCCGACGGCGTACAGGTGATGTTCAACCGCGGCCACCTCTACGTCGGCCACATGTTCAGCGATGGCGTCACCATCCTTGACGCCGCGGATCCGCGCCGCCTCAAACCGGTGGGCTTCTTCACGGCGGGCGTCAACACGCGGACGCACCACCTGCAGGTGGCCAACGACCTGATGCTGCTGGCCAACGGCGCCAACATCGTCGCCATGCAGTCCTACGACAACCTGCGCGGCTACTTCGAGAACGCGCTGGTCGACAGCATCTCGAACAAGAAGAAGTTCCGGTCCGGACTCAGCATCCACGACATCTCCAAGCCGGGCGAGATGCGCGAAATCGCCTTCCTCGAGATTCCGGGCTTCGGCATCAACCGGCTGTGGTGGACCGGCGGGCGCTACGCCTATCTCGCCGTGCACTTCGACGGCTACACCGACCACATCCTGGCGATCGTCGATCTGCAGAACATCACCAGGCCGGAAATCGTGTCGAAGTGGTGGCTGCCCGGGATGCACCGGGCCGGCGGCGAGCCGTCCACGCTCGCGCCCGGCAAGCGCGTGGCGCTGCACCACATGATCGTGGCCGGCAACTTCGGCTACGGCGCCTGGCGTGACGGCGGCTTCACCATCCACGACGTGAGCGATCCGGCGCGGCCCAGGCTCCTCTCGCACATCAACTGGTCTCCGCCCTATCCCGGCGGCACACACACGCCGCTGCCGCTGCCGGGCCGCCAGCTGGCGCTGGTCGCCGACGAGGCCAACGCCGAGCGCTGCGCCAAGGGCACGTTTCACACCTTCGTCGTGGACGTCCGCGCGCCGGAGAACCCGGTGCCGATCGCCACGCTGCCGACGCCGTCGGGCCGCGACTACTGCGGGCTCGGCACGTTCGGACCGCACAACCTCTACGAGAACCGGCCCAACGGGCTGCAAAGCGAGACGACGATCTTCGCGACCTACAACAACGCCGGCGTCCGCATCTTCGATCTCGCCGACCAGTTCGCGCCGCGCGAGGTGGCGTCGTGGGTGCCGCCGCCGCCCGCGAAGCTGATCGACCCCCGGCCCAACGTCGCGAAGGCCGCCAAGAGTGCAGACCTGTTCGTCACGCGCGACGGGCTCATTTACGTGAGCGACTGGAACGCCGGGCTCAACGTGCTCGAGTACCGGGGATAGCAGGAGGACACGATGAAGGCATGCTGGTCGGCACTGGTCATCGGGATGATGGCCCTTACGGCGGCAGGGTTCGCCCAGCAGCAGCCCGCTCCGGGCACGGCGACCGTGCTCCCCAACCCGCCGGCCCGCGAGCCGGCGTGGGCGTTCCCGGTGCAGGGCGGGCAGCTGCCGCCCGAGCCGCCAGGACCGAAGTCGGTCGAGGGCAGCTCCAAGCAGTACACGCCGCAGCAGATTGACGATCTGCTCAATCCGCCGGACTGGTTCCCCGACTCGCACAAGCCGGCGCCGTCGATCGTGCAGAAGGGGCACGCCGGCGCGCTGGCCTGCGGCGCGTGTCATCTCATGTCGGGCTTCGGGCATCCCGAGTCGGCAGACCTCACCGGCTTTACCGCCGACTACTTCGTGCAGCAGATGGCCGACTTCAAGGCAGGCGTGCGCAAGGACTACGCGCGCATGAACGGCATCGCGAAGGAGCTGTCGGACCAGGAGGTTCGCGAGGCGGCCGAGTGGTTCGCCTCGCTGCCGCGCGGCAAGTGGATTCGCGTCGTCGAGGCGAAGACGGTGCCCAAGACGTTCGTCGGCCAGGGGCGCATGCGCTTCGTCGATCCCAACAACGCCGGCATGGAACCGATCGGCAGCCGCATCATCATGCTGCCGGAGGACCAGACCAAGGCACGGCTGCGGGATCCGCGCTCCGGCTTCGTGGCCTACGTGCCGCCCGGCAGCCTGGCCAAGGGGCGCGCGCTCGTGAACGGCGCCGGCGGCAAGGGCGTGGCCTGCAGCATCTGCCACGGCGAAGGGTTGAAGGGGCTCGCCAACGTGCCACGCATTGCCGGTCTGCACCCCATCTACATCGCGCGCCAGCTGCACCTGTTCAAGGAAGGGGACCGCACCGGCCCCGATTCAGCGCTGATGAAGAAGCCGCTCGCGAACCTGACCAACGACGACATCCTGAGCGTCGCCGCCTACGTCGCATCGCTGCCACCGATGTAGATCCGTACGTAGAGGCGCACCTCCTCGGTGCGCCTGCAGGCGGACCCAAAGGGTCCGCCTCTACGAATCAGCGCCGGAATCTAGCGCGGCGCCGAGAGCCGCTTTTCCTGCCCCGCACATCTGACCGTCGGTGTCGAGCGGACCGCGCTGGCATCGCGGGCACGCTCCGTGCGATCCTTCGAAGATGTCCTGTCTCTCCTGGTTCGTCTGTGCAGTCGCGCTGCTCGTGGGCGCCGGCGGCTGCGGAAACTCGAATACCCCCAGCAGCCCATCCTCGCAGCCGCGCGGGGAGTTCGCCCAACTCGATCTGCGCGTCGGCACCAGCGCCGTGGCCAGCACCGGCCGATCGTTGACGGTGAACTACACCGGGTGGCTCTACGACCCGACGCGCCCCGACAACAAAGGCACGCAGTTCGACACCGGTACGTTCCCGTTCGTCCTCGGCGCCGGCGCTGTCATTCGCGGCTGGGACACAGGCGTCGTAGGGATGCGGGTCGGCGGGCTGCGGCGTCTGACGATTCCGCCGGAACTCGGGTACGGAACCGCCGGCAAGGCCTCGATTCCACCGAACGCCACGCTCGTGTTCGATATCGAGCTGCTGAGCGTGCAGTAGACGCGGTCAGCCGCTTGCCGCATCGCCGGCCCGCAGCTCGCTGCCGAGCCGGGCGAGCACGCGCTCGGCGGACGCGAGATCGGTCGCCGGCAGCGAGGCCAGCAGCTGCCGCACGGCGTCCTCGAACGTGCCCGCGCGGCGCCGGTTCATGCCGCGTCCTGCGATGGTGAGGGTGAGGCCGGCGCGACGGCCGTCTGCCGGGTCCACAACACGCGACACGTAGCCGGCGGCCTCCAGCCGGCGCACGATCCCCGACACGGTGCTGCGGTGCAGGTGCAGGAGCTCGGCGATCTCGCTGGCGAGCATGCCGGGACTGCGCCCGATGAGCAGCAGGGCCATGCGCTGTGGGATGGTGAGGCCGAGCCGCGTCTCCATCCGCTTCGACACCCGCTCGAGCTCGTGATCGATGGCCCAGATCAGCCGCATGAATCGCAGCACGTCGTCGAGCGGGATGTCACGGGGCACTACGGCCTCGGGTCGCTCTGACCTTCGGCCTTGCCGGCTTCCTCGCGCCGTCCGGCTTGATCGATGCGGTACAGCACGATGAAGATGACGATCATGGAGATGGTGCTCAGCGCCGCGAACGTTTCGAACATCGGTGTCGGGTCCTTCGTGAAGAACTGGATATAGTTGCAATTACAACTATATCACGGCGAGGAGACGACGGACCGCTGGACACCCGCTGACAGCACGCCGCCCCTCGCCGTCCGGTGTCAGAATGAGCACGTGAAGCGCTCGGGCGTCGCCGATCTACCGCTCCACGGCGGGCGCGTGCCCGCCTGGCTGGCCGGCCGCATGGAACGGCTCGGCACCGGCATCGTCGAAGCGGTCGTCCATCACTACGGACGCGGCGCGGTGCTCACACGCCTCAGCGATCCGTTCTGGTTTCAGGCCCTCGGTTCGGTGATGGGCATGGACTGGCACTCCTCCGGCATCACCACCAGCGTCATCGGCGCGCTCAAACGCGGGCTGAAGCCGCTGGAGAAGGAGTTGGGCCTTTACGTCTGCGGCGGTCGCGGAAAGCATTCGCTAAAGACCCCGGACGAGCTGGTGAAGATCGGCGAGCGGGTCGGCT
>DASYRM010000123.1:0-34723 GCA_036004405.1 Vicinamibacterales bacterium | reverse complement strand
CCCATGCGTCGTATCGTCAGTCCTTTACGAGGTGACTCCTCAACCGGAGAGCCGGATGCGGGAGACCCGCCCGTCCGGTTCGGAGGGAGGGGCGCGCGAAACCAATCGCGTGTCCCTACCCCTATCGCGGCCAGCGGTTCGCTGGCATTCGCAGCGGTCTTCGGCGCCGTCGAGAAGCGGCTCGCGGAGACCTACATGCCTCCCAATCAGGCCGTGGCTCTCTAAACCTGACCATCGTCGGGCAGGTCTAAAGACCTGCCCCTACGGAGTCTACCCGCGGCGCGCGAACTCGGGCGGCAGCGGCGACCACCGGTCGCGCCCCGAGTAGCAGCGCCACGGCTTGTAGCCGTGGGCCTCGCGGAAGGCGCGGTAGCGCGCGCGCATCCGGTCCGCCCGCGCGTCCGACGACGCGATCTTCCGGTGCGGCCAGTCGAGCAGCAGCTGCTCCACCTTCCACACGTTCTTCGGCGACAGCCGCCAGTCGTAGTTGCCGAGCACCCGCAGGTCCACCACCGCGTAGGCCTTCACGCGGCCGGTGAAGTCGATGTAGCCCTCGTAGTAGCTCAACGCCAGCGCCCGCGGCGTGGCAAACAGCGGCTTGCGGCCGTGCAGACCGGGATCGCGCGAGCGCGCCACTGAGCCCCAGCCCGTCGCCGTGCGATACACGAAGATGACGTGATCGAGCAGGTCGATCGATTCGAAGCTGAGGACCAGCGGCGGATAGCCGTGCTGCTCGAGAATCGTCGCCGCCGAGAGCGCTGCCTCGAGGCAGTGCGCGCGCCCCGTCCGTACGACCCCGCGGAAGCTGCGCAGCGTTTCGCCGCCCGCCTCGGTGTTGTACGGCAGGTGGTTCAGCCAATGCTGCGCGGCGGAGGGTGTCCGCAGGCGCGCGATCACGCGCCGCTCGGCGGCCGTGAAGGGCATGGCCGGCGGGACGGCCGGATCAGTGCGCGGGAGCGGGAGTCGCGGCGAGGTCGGCAACGAGTTCGTCGGGCAGCCAGCGGTTGCCCGTGTGGACGGTCTTGAGGCGGCCGTCGGCGTCGATGACGGCGGTGCGCAGGTTGTGAGTGATCTGAACCTCGTTGGACGGATCACGTTCGACCAGGATGCCGAACTGCTCCATGAATCGCGCCGCCTCCACCGGTTCGGCGGTGAGGAACGTCCACCGTTTCGGATCCGCGCCGGCGCCGGCGGCAAAGGGCTTGAGCACTGCGGGCGTGTCGTACGCGGGGTCGAGCGTCACGCTGAGGAGCTGCACGTCGGCGAGGGCCGGGGTTTTCGCCAGCGTCGCTTGCACCGTCCGGAAGTGCTGGTTGATCAGCGGACAGAACTCGGGTAGCGGGCACCGCGTATAGACGAACGTGAGCGCCAGCCTGTGACCGCGCCAGTTCGACAGGCGCCGCGCCTTGCCGTCCTGGTCGAGCAGCGCGGCGTCCTTCACCAGGTCCCCGGGTTGAATAATCGCCGAGCCGTCGGCCGGCAGCACCGTGGTCGGATCCAGTTCGCGATGGCCGGTGACCGTCAGCTTCGAGATGTGCACGTCCACTTCGCCCACGACCAGAGTGCCCGTCACGAGGTCGCCCGGCCGCTGCCCCTCGAGCACGCCGGAGGCCGCCTTGAATGCCATCGTCATGCCGGGCATGAAGCCTTTGATGTCCTGGTGCTTGATCGTGACCTCGCTTTGTTCCGGCGCGATGGCCTGAATCTGCCCAACGATCTCGAACTCGCGCGGCGGGGGGCCGCTGCGGCAGGCCGAGACGGCTGCAAGCAGCACCAGCGCGGCAAGCAGGCGACGCATCGGCTCACTGTACCACGCGTGATATAAGCAGCCTCGAGGGCGGTGACGATCCGCCCGCGCGGAGCGCGGGCAATTAGATACTGGCTTCGCGAGACGGAGCCAGAAACGTTCGAAGGCGGAGGCTCGCGATGAACGCAATCGAGCTGCGGGACGTTCGCAAGACGTTCGGCGCCAACCTCGCCGTGGACGGCGTGAACCTGGCCGTGCCCCGCGGCGCCGTCTACGGCGTCATCGGCCCCAGCGGAGCCGGCAAGACCACCTGCATCCGCATGATCATGTCGATCCTGTTTCCCGACACCGGCTCGCTGTCGGTGCTCGGACGCGCGTCGGCGCTCGAGGCCAAGGATCGCATCGGCTATCTGCCGGAAGAGCGCGGCGTCTATCGCAAGATGCGCGTCGGCGCGTTCCTCACCTATCTCGCGCAGCTCAAGGGCGTCTCTCGCCAGACGGCGGACGCGCGGGTGCCCGATCTCCTGGAGCGCGTCGGCCTCCGCGGCGCCGAGCGGACGCCCTGCGACGAGCTGTCGAAGGGCATGCTCCAGCGCGTGCAGTTCGTGGGCGCCATCCTGCACGAACCGGAACTGCTGATCCTCGACGAGCCGTTCAGCGGCCTGGATCCGGTGAGCGTGCGCCTGCTGCGCGAGCAGGTGCAGCGCGCCCACGCCCGCGGCGCCACCATCCTGCTCTCCACGCACATCATGGCCTACGCCGAAGAGATGTGCGACCACGTGTTCATGATCCACGAGGGCCGGAAGGTGCTCGACCAGCCGATGGCCGGGCTGCGCCGGCAGTTTGATCCGCGGCGGATCCTGTTCGAGCCGCTGCGCGCCGAGGCCGACATCTCTGGCATCGCCCGCATGCCCGACGTGGCGCACGTGGAGGCGACCGCCGGCGGCGGCTGCACCATCACACTGGTCGAGGGCGCCGAGCCGAGCCTTGCCGTGGCCCGCATCGCGGGATTGATCCCGCCGGCCCGCATCGAAATCGCACGCCTGCGCCTCGAGGACGTGTTCATCCGCATCGTCGCTGGAGGCGGTGGCCTGGACGAGGCCGCGGCCGCGCTGCGCAGCCGCCTGCAGGCAGGCGCCGCGGAGGAGACCCGGGCATGAGTTTCAGAAAAATCGGTCTCGTCGCCGCCCGCGAGTTCATGGCGGCGGTCACCAACAAGGGCTTTCTGATCGGGCTCTTGATCATGCCCGCCATGTTCGCCATCCTCGTGGCGGCGATGCCGCGCCTGATGACGGCGAGCGGCCGCGATCGTGTGCGCGGCGAGGTGGCGATCATCGATCCGACAGGACGGGTGGCCCCCGCGCTGCGCGAGGCCATCTCGCCATCCGCCATCGAGGCCCGCCGGCAGCGGACCTTGAACCGGGCTCTCGACGCGGTGGCCGGAAACCGCGACGGCGGCGAGGCCCTCCGCAGCGGCCAACCTGATCCCACTCGCATCACGGGGCTGGCGCCGGAGCTGCGCCTCATCGAACGCCCGGCCGGCGCCGACCTGGCCGCGGAGAAACGCTGGCTGACGGCACCTTCCGCGGCCGACCTCCGTCCGCTCGCCCTCGTGGTCGTGAAGCCGGATGCGGTGCAGCTCGCGCCCGGACAGAAGGTGTACGGCAGCTACGACCTGTTCGTGCCGCCCAACACCGGCGAGCGCATCGAGAACGAGGTGCGCGACGGCCTGCGCGAGGCGATCGTGACGGCGCGGCTGGCAGCGCGTCAGCTGAATGCTGCCGAAGTCGAGGCCATGACGGCGGTGGCTCAGGTGCCGTCGATGACCGTGGGCGCGGTTGAACGGCAGACGTCGATCGGCTTCAACCGCTTCCTGCCCTTCGTGTTCGTGGGCCTGCTCGTCTTCGGCGTCATGATCGGCGCGCAGACGCTGATGACGTCCACGGTCGAGGAGAAATCGAGCCGCGTGATCGAGGTGCTGCTCTCGGCCGTGTCGCCGCTCGAGCTCATGGCCGGCAAGGTGCTCGGCCAGATGGCGGTGAGCCTGCTGGTGCTCGCGCTGTACCTCGGCATGGGCGTCCTGATGCTCACCTCCTTCGCCATGATCGGCCTGCTCGACCCGTGGCTGATCTTCTACCTCGTGCTGTTCTTTCTCATTACCTACTTCCTGTTTGCCTCGGTGTTCGGCGCCATCGGCGCCGCCGTGAACGAGATGCGCGAGGCGCAGGCGCTCGTCACGCCGGTGATGCTGGTGTTGATGGTGCCGTGGCTCATGGCCGCCCCGGTGGCGCGCGAGCCGAACTCCACCTTCGCGATCGCGCTCAGCTTCATCCCGCCGGTCAACACGCTGGCGATGATGATTCGCATGGCCTCCACATCTCCACCACCGATCTGGCAGGTGTGGGCCACGCTCGCCATCGGCCTGGCCGCCGCGTGCGCCACCACCTGGGTGGCCGCGAAGATCTTCCGCGTCGGCCTGCTGATGTTCGGCAAGCCGCCGAACTTCGCCACGCTGGTGCGCTGGGCGCGTCAGGCGTAGCCTGCAGGCGGACCTGAAGGTCCGCCTCTACGACGAGAGATAATGTCCCGATGAACGTGTGGGTCGGGACGTCCGGCTACAACTATCCCGAGTGGAAGGGGAGCTTCTATCCCGAGACGCTGCCGGCGGCGAAGATGCTGCCGTACTACGCCGAGCGCTTTCCGACCGTCGAGATCAACTACACGTTCTACCGCGCGCCAAACGAGAAGATCCTCAACGCGTGGAGCGCCGCCACACCCGCGCCCTTCAAGCTGACGCTCAAGGCGCCCAAGCGCATCACCCACGATCGGCGCCTGAAGGACTGTGCCGACGCGGTGCGGCAGTTTCTCGAAACCGCCGCCGTGCTCGGCCCCAAGCTCGGCGCGTTGCTCTTTCAGCTGCCGCCGAATCTCAAGAAGGATCTCGCGCTCTTCGACGCCTTTCTCGACACCTTTCCGCCCAAGGTCTGCGCGGCGTTCGAGTTCCGGCATCCGTCGTGGTTCGACGACGACGTGTTCTCCAGGCTGCGCGCCCGCGGGCTTGCGCTGTGCGTGGCCGACAGCGAAAAGCTGTCAGCGCCGGTCGAGATCACGGCGCCCTATGGGTATTTCCGGCTGCGGGACGAGGGCTACACGCCCGAGGACATCGAGAAGTGGGCGGCTGTGGTGAAAGGGCTGGACGGGCGCTGCGAGGACGTCTTCGTGTACTTCAAGCACGAAGAGGCAGGGAAAGGTCCGGAGTTCGGGAAGGCGCTGATGGCGTACCTTGCGACGCCTCCGCCGCAAACCTGACCACTTCGCGCTCGGCCCAGTAGCCGTCGTAGCTGTCGCCGGGCCGCTCGACGAAGGCGCAGTGGCCGCCCTCGGGCGTGATCACCGTGGTGATGGCCGGATTGCCCGCGACGGTGGGGTGGCGAAACGGATCCGGCGGCACGAACGGATCGTTCTCGGCGGTGAGAATCAAGGTCGGCACCTTGATGCGGTCGATGGCTCGCATGGCGCTCGCGCGGTGGTAGTAGTCGGTCGCGTCCGTGAAGCCGTAATACGGCGCCGTGTAGGCCTCGTCGAACTGACGCACCGTCCAGATGCGCGCCAGCGGTTCTACCGAGAACTCGTCGGGGAAGAGCGCCGCCTTCCGCCGCATGCGCGCCTTCAGGTTGCGCACGAAGTTCCACTGATACGGATAGTTGGCGCGCCGTTCGAGTGCGTGGACGCACACTGACAGGTCCATCGTCGGCGACACTGCGCAGATGGCGGTCAATTGGGGCGGCGCACCGGCGCCGAGCTCGCCGGCGAGCTTGAGCGCCACGTTGCCGCCGAGCGAATAGCCGGCGACGACGATTGCGGGGAGCCCGTCGGCGGCAATCAGCTCGCGGATCACGAACAGCGGGTCGTGGGTCAGCCCCGAATGGTAGAGGCCGCGCGATAACGCCTCGGTGCCGCCGCAGTTACGCTGGTTGAGGCGCACCACGTTCAGCCCCGCCGCCCACGCCTTGTGAGCCATGCCGCGCATGTAGTGGACGGTGCTCGACCCCTCGAGGCCGTGCAGCAGCACGATCGTGGGCCGCGTGCGCGGCTCCGGCTGCCAGTGACAATGCGCCAGCACGCGCGCGTCTGCGGCGGTATCGAAGTAGCGGGCCGCAGGTTCGGGCAGGCCGGGCAGCTCGCGCCGCCGTGCCCAGGCGAAGAGCGTCTGCCAGTGTCCGCCGGAGAAGCGCGGCTGGTAGTCAGCGGGAGCGAAGCGCACGCAAAATCAGCTTATCACCCCCAGTATCTCTTGCCGCGCTTCGCGCGGGCGGCTAGCGACCGCCGGCCAGACGGATCGACGGGGGCAGGGCATAGACGCGGAACCGCGCGTTCTCGAACACCGCCGGCAGCGGCAGGCGTCCCTCGGTGACGACGTGCGTGACGCCGTACTGCTCGCCCAGGCGTTCGATGTCCTCCGGGGCGCGCGTCGAGAGATCGCCGAGGGCGCGAATGCGCTCCACCACCCGCTCCGCGACCTCGCGCGAGTAGATGGCCACGGCGGAGTCCTTGGTTTCCTCGATGAACACGTCCCGCCCGCCGCTGACCCTGACGCTGGTCCCGTAGCGCCAGGCGTGTCCCGAGTCGGCAAGCACCAGCGCGTCTTTCGGCAGCGTGGCCACGAATCGCATCGCCTCGTGCCAGGGCGAGTCCTCGAGATGGAGGCGAAAGAGCGGCCGCTCGGGGTGCTCGACGAACAGGATGTAGCCGCCGCGCCCGGCCGCCAGCGCCGCCAGGCACGCCGCCAGCGCCGGCCGCCCGAGGCGGACGAGCCAGGAGCTCTCGGCCAGCGCGCCCACGATGACCACCGTCGCGACCAAATCCACCAGCCAGAACACGCGTGAGATCTGCAGCTGGACGGGAAAGGCGACATGGGCCCCCACCGCGGGCAGCGTGATCAGGAACACGCCGACGAGGGCGATGGCGCCCCACGCGAGGCCGCGCTCCTCGGGGCCCGCCTGGCCGCGCGCGGCGCGGAACCGATAAGCCAGCCACAGGAGTCCGAGGGTGCCCAGGTTGACGGCCCAGGCCGACAGGGGCCACTCGGTGGCGAAGAGCGAGTCCTTCGACGCCACCGCCTGCAGCCAGACGTCGTCCATCACCACGAAGCGTCCGCGCAAGGGACCCGCGAGCACGGCCCACGCGGCCGCGGCGGCCGCGATCACTGCGGCGGGAATGGCGATGCGGCGCCACCGCGGCTCGCTGACGACGAGTGCGGTTCCGACGAGCACCGCGAACCACATCGCCGTCGTGGTGTGGATCGCGGCGGCCATCGCCCCCAGGACCATGGCCAGCCACGGCCGTCGGTGGAGATACGCGGTGACGGCGAGCAGGCCGACACCGAAGGCGAGCATCCGCGGGTGGAAGTAGGGCTCGAAGGTGTTGGCGCTGGTGCGCGTGATGTGATGGCGCAGCGTAAAGGCCGCCGCCAGCGCATACGTGCTCCACGGATTGGCGTAGAGCCTTCGCCCGATGCCAGCGAGGCCGGCGAAGATGAGCGCGAGCGAGAGCAGGTAGCCGCCGAGGAACAGCGTGTCGAGCGACGCCCCGGTCGTGCGCACCAACATGGCCAGCGCCTCGTCCGAGAGCATCAACTGCCCCTGAGCGTCGATGAGGGCGGCGTCGTGCGGAAACGCGGCGGGATCGAGCGCGCGCGTGACGACGGGAATGTAGAAGGCCTGGTCCGAGACGCCGTAGCGGTACATGCCGCCGTTGGCGGTAGCCAGGACGACAAAGGCCGCGAGCGCCGCCAGCATTCCGGCGCGTGGGGCCGTCAACGCCCGCCCGAAGGGCGGGCCAGCAGACGCTGTCAAGCGAGGCGAAGCCTCGAAGTGATCACGGCGGAGCCTCGCTTTAAAACGCCTCGTCCGCGCTCGGACCGTACATCGACGGCAGCGGCACGTCCTGCTGGCGCAGGTAGACGCTCAGCTGGCCGCGATGATGGACGAGGTGATTCATCACGAAGGTGCGCCACACCGTGGCCTTCGGCATCGTGAACATCTTCTCATCGCCGCGCTTCAGCGACCACGGCGCCATCAGCTCGCCGTCGGTCTTGCCGATGAGCGCCTTGCGCGTACCCGCCACCCGGTCCTCGAACAGCTGGAGAATGGCGGCGCGGCTGCCCAGTTCCGCCATCGGTGGATACGCCATCAGATCCAGCTCCGACTGCTCGAGCGTGAGCTGCCCCCAGTAGGGGACGTTGGCGAGGTGCTGGGCGAGCTGTCCGAGCGAGTACGACTTGGCGTGCGGCTTCCACGAGAGGCGATCCTCGGGCAGGCGTTCGAGCAGCTTGCGGGTGGTCGCCATCTCGTGGTCGAACTCGGGCAGCAGGTGATCGACGAGCGGCATCGCGCGATTCTACGACGGCCGGTTGAAGTTGACGCGCGGCACTTTCTCCGCCTCGGGAGGCGCGTTGAAGAGCGGGTGCTCCTTGAAGCCGAAGATGCTGGCCGTCACGTTCGACGGGAAGCGCCGCCGCTGCGTGTTGTATTCCTGCACGCGCTCGTTATATCGCATCCGTTCCACGGCGATGCGGTTCTCGGTGCCGGCGAGCTCGTCCATCAGGCGGTTGAACGTCGCGTTCGACTTGAGGTCAGGATAGTTCTCCACGACCACCAGCAGCCGCGCCAGCGCCGCGCTCTGCTCGTTGGCCGCCTGCATCCGCTGCTCGGGCGTCTGGGCCCCCGCCAGCTTGGCGCGCGACTCGGCAATCTGGCCGAAGACGTCGCGCTCCTGCTGGGCGATGCCCTTGGTCGTCTCGACAAGGTTCGGGATCAAGTCGTTGCGGCGCTGGAGCTGATTCTCCACCTGCGCCCACTGCGTCTTGATGCTCTCTTCCTGGCCGACGAACGTGTTGTAGGAACAGCCCGAGGCCACCACGGCTCCCGCCGTCAGCAGCAGGGCTGCCAGTGCCGTTCGCAGAATCTTCATCACGGTTTGTCTCCTCGTTACCGACGGGCCGCCTGAAGGCGGCCCCCACGTCTGCCTACGCGAAGGCGGCCCCCACGTCTGCCTACCACCCCGCGCCGCCACCGCCACCGCCGCTGCGGCCGCCGCCAAACCCGCCAAACCCGCCGCCGCCCCCGCCGAACCCGCCACCAAAGCCGCCGCCGCCGAACCCGCCGCGGCGGCCGATGAACGGCCCCACGCCGCTGCTCCAGCCGCCCCAGCCCGGTCCGCCCCAGTTCGGCCCGCGGCGCGAATTGCGTCGCATGCCGCCGACCAGCGCGCGAATCACGATGAAGGCGATGAACAGCCAGAAGATGGCGCCGCCGCCGCTGGTCCGCCGCCGCCGGACCGTCCGCGGCTCCTGCGGTAGATCCTGCAGCGATATGTTGCGCCCCTGCGCGATGCGGCCGACGATGCGCTGCACGCCGGCGACCAGCCCGGCGCCGTAGTTGCCCTGGCGGAACTGCGGCGCCATGTCGTCGCGGCTCACCTCGCCGGCAAACCCGTCGGTGATGAACCCCTCGAGCTCGTAGCCGGGTTCCACTTTGACGCGGCGGTCGTTGACGGCCACCACGATGAGCAGGCCGTTGTCGCGCCCCTTCTCACCGATGCCGCGGCCTCCGTTCTCGAACATCTTGACGGAGTACTCGTCGATGGTCGCGTACGGTTTGAACGTCTCCACCGTCGCCACCACGACGACGTCGCCGGTGGCGCGCTGCAGCGAGCGGATGAGCGCGTCCATGGTCCGGGCGCTCTCCGGATCGACGACGTGCGCAAAGTCGTTGACCGGCTGCGTGAGCGGCGGGGGCGCCGGCTGCGCCGCGGCGACGCCGCACCACACGGAGGCCAGCAGGGCGACGGCGAGCACCGCCGCCCGCGTCAGGAGGCGCGCCATTGGTCCACGACCGCCGACAGGCGTTCCACGGCTGCCAGATAGTCGGGGAACAGCCGTGCCGGGTCGGACGCGGGAAGTGCGCTGGGAGATTCGAGCGCCAGGATGGCGTCGACGGTGTCGATGGACAGGCCCGCCGCGTGGGCGCCCTGTCGCGTGGCTGCCATTCGGTCGGACGTTTGGACGCCGCTGAGGCGACCGACGTTCCGCAGCAGCGCGGCAAAGGCCGGGGCGCTCTGTGCCACGAGCCGCGCCACCGCCGGCAAGCGGCCGCCCGTCTGCATGTAGCCCTGTCGCAGGTGCAGCAGATGGCTCTTCGCCTGCGCCTCGCACGCCAGCCGCAGATCGCCGGACGAGATCGTGACGCCAGCGAACGGGTCCGCGCCGTGGACGAGCGTGTGCGCCCGGACGATTTCGCCGTACTCGAGCGGGAAGACGTCGAGCGAGGCCCGGAATTCAGCGTCGGGCAGGATGAGCGGCGTGCCGATGCCGCCGCGCGTCCAGTCGGACGAGAGCTGCGCGCACGCCTCGAGGTCGCCGGCGCTGAGCGACGACACGAGCGCCAGCGACTGCAGCGGTGCCGTGGCGTTGCCGTCTACCTGCCCGCCGTAGACGACGACCGAGAGGAGCCGGCCGCGGAAGATGCCGCCCAGATCGCGGGTGAGCCGGTCGGCGGCGGGTTGCCACGTGTGCGCCATCGTCTTCATTCTAGGTCTTACAATGTCCTAGATGCAGTTACGCGAGTTGAACGTCGGGTGTTTCGGGGGCGGCACCGGGCTGCCCAGTTTGCTCGGCGGCTTGAAGAACAACCCGTGGCTGCACCTCAACGCCGTCGTCACGATGTTCGACAGCGGCGGCAGCTCCGGCCAGTTGCGCGACGAGCTCGGCGTGCTGCCGCCCGGCGACGTGCTGAAATGCGCGCTCGCGCTCGCGCGCAACGAGGGCGAGGCGCGCCGCGTGCTCCTGTCGCGCCTGCCGACCTTCGAACACCACGCCAAGCTGGGCGGCCACACCGGCGGCAACCTGCTGCTCTCGATGATGGAGCAGTACAGCGGCAACTTCCTCAGCGCCGTGGACGGCCTGCGCGCACTGCTCGGCTGCCGCGGACGCGTGTGGCCGGTGAGTGTCGAGCGGGCGTCGCTGTGCGTCGAGTACGGCGACGGCTCGACGGCGCGCGGAGAGTCCGAAGTGGACGCCGGACAGTCGCGCGGGCAGCAGATTCAGCGCCTCTGGCTCGAGCCCGAAGCGGCCATCCATCCCAGCGTGGCCGAGGCGATCAGGAAGTTCGACGCGGTGATCATCGGCCCGGGCAGCTTCTTCACGAGCATCATGCCGCCGTTGCTCGTGCGCGGCGTCAAGGAAGCCCTCGCATCGGTGGAAGGGCCGGTCATCCTGATTGCGAACCTGCTCACCGAGGGGAGCGGCATGACGGGCTTCACCGCCGCCGACGCCGCGCGGTGGGTGGCGCGCGCCATCGAGCGCCCGGTGGACGTAGTGATTGCCAACACCGGCCGGCCGTCGAAGGAAACGCTGATGCGCTACGCGGCCGAGCAGAAGCTGCCGCTCGAACAGGGCGCGCTCGACGATCGCACCGAGCTCGTGACCGGCCCCTTCTGGAACACCGCGATCGCGCGCCACGACCGGCGCCGGCTGTCGTTTGCCGTGTGGTCGGTGCTGTCGCAGCGCCTGCTGCACGAGGCGCCCGTCGAGGTCAGGGGCTAGCGGCTAGGCGCCGGCCGCCGCGCGCGCGGCGCGTTCCTGTTCGATCAGCACGCGGCGCAGAATCTTCCCCGACGGGGATTTGGGGATGGCGTCCACGAAGGCCACCTCGCGCAGCCGCTTGTAGTGCGAGACGCGCTCGTGGACGAACGCGCGCACGTCCTCGGCGGTTAGCGCTCCGCGCGCCACCACGAACGCCTTGGGCGCTTCGCCCGACTCGATGTCGGGCACCGGAATGACGGCGGCGTCGGCGATGAGCGGGTGATCGAGGAGGAGCGATTCGAGCTCCGCCGGCGCCACCTGATAACCCTTCACTTTGATCAGCTCTTTCAGCCGATCGACGATCGTCAGGTAACCGTCGGCGTCGACGATGCCGATGTCGCCGGTGCGGAGCCATCCGTGCGCGTCGACGGTGCTCGCGGTGGCCTCGGGATTGTTCAAGTACCCCTTCATCACCTGCGGGCCGCGCACCCACACTTCGCCGGGCTCCCCCGCGCCGAGGTCCGCGCCGGTGTCGGGGTCCACGATGCGCCCCTCGGTGCACGGCACCAGCGGTCCGATCATGCCGTCCCGATGCGCACCAGGCGCCGTGTAGTGCGAGGCCGGGCTCGCCTCGGTCATCCCGTAGCCCTGCCGGATCGTGACGCCCAGCCGTTGACGCACCGCGGCGGTGAGCTCGGGCCCCAGCGGCGCCGCGCCCGAGAACAGCCATTTGAGATGCGGAAAGCGGTAGTTGTCCACGGCCGGGTGCTTGGCGAGCGCCACGGCCACCGGCGGCACGATGTGCGCGAGGGCGATCGGCCACTCCTGCAGCACCTTCAGGAACGGCTCGAGCTCGAAGCGGGGCAGCGTGACGACGGTCGCGCCGCGCATCAGCGCGAAGTTCAGGATCACGACCATCCCGTAGATGTGGAAGAACGGCAGCACGCCGACGAACGCGCGAAGGTCGCGGTCTTCGAGAGCGTCCACCTGCATCAGGTTCGCAATCAGGTTGCGATGCGTCAGCATCACGCCTTTCGGCAGGCCGGTCGTGCCCGACGAGTACGGCAGGGCGATCACGTCCTCCGACGGAACGATGGTGACCGGTGGCGGGTCCGCGTCGCGCGCGATCGACCTCAGGGATGCCACCCCGTGGACCTCGTCGGTGGTGACGACAGTGATCGAACGCCCCGTCTTGCCGATCGCTTCGCGCGCCCGGTCGAGCAGCGCCGCGGTGGTCACAATCAGGCGCGCGCTCGCATCGCTCAGTTGCTGGGCGAACTCGTGCGACGTCGCGACGGGGTTGGCCGTGGTGACGATGGCCCCGAGCTTCGCGACGGCGTGGAAGACGATGGCGAACTCCGGCGAGTTGGGCGACCAGAGCGCCACCACGTCCCCTTTGCGGATGCCGAGCGCCGCGAGCCCCGCGGCGACCGCTCGCACCTGGGCGACCAGCTCGCCGTAGGTGACGATGCGGCCGGTAAGCCCGTCGACCAGGGCCGGATGATCGGCGCGCGCGAGCGCGGCGCCGAGCACCACCTCGCCGAGCGGCAGGTCCGGGATGTGGACGTCCGGATACGGGCTGCGGAAAGGCATGGCCGGCCGAGTATACGGCCGGGCTGGCCGGCGCGTACGGTCTAGTCCCGCAACATGGACAGCCGCCGCAGCACGGTCACCACCGGGTCGGTACCAAAGGTTTCCTTTTCGATCACCAGCGTGACGACGCGCGCGGCGTAGCCCGGCGCCGAGACCAGCACGCGCCACTGTCCCTTGCCGACGCCGACGGCGCGCCACTTGCCGTCCTTGTCGGCGTTGGCCTGAATCGACTCTCCCGCGCCGAGGATGAATTTGACCGATCCACCGGCGATATGCTCGCCGGCGTTGCCCCGGAGCTCGCCGTTGACGACACCGAGACCGCGCGACTGCGCCGACGCCGCGGGAGTGAATAGCACGAGCCCACTGAAGAGCAGAACTGCAGATAGGAACCGAACGCGACCCACGGACCACCTCCCGTGCCATACGGGCACAGTGGCCCTATCGGCGTCTCGCAGAGATCGCGTGAGTCTTGTAACGTCCCCGTAATCCCGCGATTTCAGCGGCTCTTCGTTGCAGTCTTCCTGTGCGGGCGCACCTCGAGAGTGTTCGATCGGGCGGTCGAATCTGGCAGGCGTTGCTATGAGGGAGACGAATCCGGCACACGCAGCACGTCGATCACGTAGCCAAGGTTGAAGGGCGTGCCGTCCCAGCACCGGAGCGCAGCGGCGCTGCTGGCATCGGGCAGCGGTCGGAGATGACCCACAAATGGTGGCGGACACACCTCGATCACGCGGCCATCAGGCCGCACGAACGTGAGATTCCCCAGGACATCGCGCTCGATGCTGATTCCACCCTCGTGCACGAGCGTGTGATGGCGCCGGCAGAGGAGCATCAGGTTGTCGAGCGACGTTGGGCCTCCGTCGCCCCAGTGCGTGATGTGATGGGCGTCGCAGCGGCGCGCGGTACAGCCAGGGAAGCGGCAGCACGCATCCCGGGTGGTGAGCGCCCGCCGGATGGCCGTCGGAACCGTTCGCGTTCGCCGCCCCACATCCAGGATCGAGCCGTCCGGCCCGTCGCGCATTACGACGAGGCTGGCGTCACATGCGAGGCGCCGGGACGTTTCCGCGGAACGCGGATGGCGCCTTGATCGATCTCCACCATAGTTTGCACCGGCTCGTGCGCGTCGGCGTGCGGCTCGATATGCAGCACCACCTGATAACGGTCCGCCGCGCGCCCGCGGTCGAGATCCGACTGCAGCGCGCATTCGGCAATCAAGGCGAGCGCGTCCGCCCGGCGCTGGGCGAAGCTCACTTCTTCCTCGATCGAATGTGGCGCTGCCGCGTGCTTGCCCTGCTGGTATAGCCGCTCGGCAGCCGCGTCGAGCGCCCGCCGTACGACGGCGCCCAGCTCCGGGGTGCGCCGTGCCCGCAAAATGATCATGCCGTCTTCATCCACGCATGTGGTCGCCGAGCGAGACAGGTGACGCTGTCTGTCTTCGCGCGCTTCCTCCAGCCGGTCGCATCGGCGCCAGGCGCGCGCGACGCGCTCCACCTGCGATGCGGTGGCATTGTAGGCGAGCTGGAGGAGCCGCTCCTCGTTCTGCGGCGGTGGCCACGCGGGTGAGCGCCCGCACCTTGGCGTAGGAAATCTCGCCTCGCTCGAGGGCGCCGCTGAGCCGAGGCAGCACGTCCAGCGCCCTCGCGACGCGCACCTTCTCGCGCGCCGCGCCCATGTCGATCCCGGTGCGCCACGAAAGCCAGTGCGCGCACGACAGAAAACCGTTGTTCCAGCCTTTCTGCGAGTCGAATTCCCGCAGCATCACCAGCAGTTGGTACGTTGCGGCGTGGATCCGCATAGCGAGGGCGGCGATGTCTTCGCCGAGCTGTTCGATCGGTGTGGATGGTTGCAGCATGCGGGATGGTAACCCCGCGTTTTTCGAAGCAACGGCTGGCTCGCTACGGCGCGATCACGCGGCGCGAGGCCTCCGAACATGGGTGAGCCGTCGAACGCGTCCCACCGATCACCAGAATCGATTCTTGCGGCGTTTTGCCGGCTATCGCGGACTTTGGCGCGAGCGCTCCAAAAATGTTGTCAACAGAGAAGATCGTGCCAATGACTGCTCGGCGCGAGTCAGAGTCCAGGTTGCATAAGGGATCGCGCCGCAGGCGCCGAGGCCGATCCCGTCGAAGGCCTTCAACCGGATCGCCCAGTGTGAGCCTTGTTGCGAGTCCGGACGAGCATCGGTGTACCGTGTCGTGACGTAAGTCAGCTGACCGGAAGCGCGAGCCACACCGCGGCAGTCAGCCGGGTTCGATACCCGGCGGTCGAGAGAGCCGTCTCTGAACGAGACGCTCAGATCGATCTGGTACTGTCCGTTTCTTTTGAGGATCGTGCCCGTGGCATCGCCGAGGAGGTGCTTGCTAGCTTCCGTCGACGACCAGCGCCCTTCTACTCGTTGGCCGGACTGCCGCAAAGCCACAGTCACCGTCACGAAGGTCGGCTGATGTGACGGGGTTGCGAGCATCATCACTCCCGACCAGTGCCCCGCGACGGTCGGTGCCTCCGCCGAGGTGCACGATTGGAGCGTGCATATGAAAGCCGTCGCGGTCGCCAGGACCGCTACCCTGTGGTGGCTGAAGCTGCGTGGTCGCATCGTAAACGCGGTACGGTTTGTCAGCCGCGTTTCGTTTGCGCTTTGGTTCCTGCGGCCTTTGTCTTCGTAGCCGGCTTCTTCGGCGCGGCGGCCTTCTTCTTTGGCGCCGCGGCGGGTGCAGGCGCCACGCTCTTCCCTTCGCGCTCCGCCTGCAGCGCCAGCGCGCGGGTGATGATCGATTGAAACAGCTTGCCGTTATCGCCGCCTTCGGCCGGGCGGTTCGAGCGCCAGATGTCCGGGTTGTCCTGCGAGAGGATGTCGGCGAAGTCGCCTTCGCTCTTCACGCTGAGCGGCGCGAACTCGGCAATGTCCACCGGGCCTGACCAGTCGTCGCGATGCTTGATGAGGAGCCACGACGTCTTGCCTTCGCTGGCGCCGCCGCGGCTGCTCCCGCCACCGCCCCAGCCCCGCGTCCGCACGAGCACCCACGAGCCTTTCAGCTTGTAGCCGTCGAGCGTGAATTTGAGGTCGCCCTTTTTCAACGCGCCGTCGACGTCGTCGGTCTCGGGCGTCCATGTGCCCTTGTCCCACAGCATCACGATGCCGGCGCCGTAGCCGGACGGAATCACCCCCTCGAACTCGCCGTACTCGACGGGGTGATCCTCGACGTGCATCGCGAGCCGCTTGATGGTGGGGTCGAGCGACGGTCCCTTCGGCACCGCCCACGACAGCAGCACCCCCTCGTGCTCCAGGCGGAAGTCGTAGTGCAGGTGGCTGGCGAGGTGCTTCTGCACGCAGAAGAACCGCGGCTTGCGGCCGGCAGGCGACCGGCGCCCCTTGTCGCCGGCGGGCTCGGGCGACTTCGTGAAGTCGCGCTTCGCCTTGTATTTCTCGAGAGCCATGTCGCTGCTGCTGTGGGTCTCAGCTCTATTCGTTGGTCAGCCGGCCGATCGGTCGGAGCAGCGCGAACATCAGGAGCGAAGCGACGACCAGGATCACGGCGAAAATGGCGAACAGCCGGTCGAGCGGGACCGTGGTGATGAAGCCGGCCGCCCACCCGGCCAGTTTGTTGCCGAACGAGATCGACAGGAACCATACGCCCATCATCACGCCCACGATGCGCGCCGGTGAGAGTTTCGACACCGCGTTCATGCCGACCGGATACAGGCAGACCTCGCCAAACTCGGAAAAGAGGTTCCAGGCGATGAGCCACCACGGACTGACGCGGAGGCCACTGCCCTGAGCGCTGGCTCCGGCCGGAACCATGATGAGAAAGGCAATGCCCATGAACAGCAGCCCCATGGCGAACTTTGCCGTGACCGGCGGTTCCCGGCGGCCGAGCCGTATCCAGAGCCACGCAAAGATGGGTGCGAGGATCACGACGAAGATGGGCTGCACCGACTGGAACCAGGACGAGGGAAACGGGAATCCGAAGAGCTCGAGCCGCGTGTTGCGGTCGGCGAACAGCGCCAGCGTCGACCCCGCCTGCTCGTAGCCGCCCCAGAACAGGATCGCAAACGCGAAGAACGCGAAGATGGCGGCGATGCGCTTCCATTCGCTCGTCGAGAAGGAGATCGCACCTGCCGATCCGGCAGGCGCCGCCCCGGCGTGGGAGGTCTTCGGGGCCGTCGCCTTCGCGGCCCGTTCCAACGCCGTGCGGAAATTCTTCCTGCCCGCGACGTACTGGATGACACCAAAGAGCATGAACACGCCGGCGCAGCCGAAGCCCAGATGCCAGTCGATCTCCTGAGCGATATAGCCCGCGATGATCGGCCCGAGAATTGCGCCGCCGTTGATGCCCATGTAGAAGAGCGAGTACCCGGCATCGCGGCGTTTGTCGCCAGGCTCGTACAGCAACCCCACGAGAGTGCTCGCGCTCGGCTTGAGGAGACCGGTTCCGATCACGATCAGCGCCAGGCCCGCGTAGAAGAAGGGCACCGGCCGGAACACCAGAGTGAAGTGCCCCAACATGATGACGATGCCGCCGATCAGCACACTGCGGTATTGGCCCAGGAACCGATCCGCGATGAATCCGCCGACGATCGAAGCACCCCATGCGGCGCCGGTATATGTGCCGTAAATCGATGTTCCGTCCGCATCGCTGAACCCGAGGCCACCGGCGGTCACGGATGCAGTCATGTAGTACAGAAGAAACGCCCGCATCCCGTAATAGCTGAACCGTTCCCACATTTCCGTGAAGAACAGCGTGGCGAGTCCGCGGGGGTGACCGAAGAATCTGCGATCGTCGGCGAGGCCGACGTCGTCGCCTGCGAGGGCAGTCGTGGGGCTGTTCACGGCGTGGCGGGTGTGGGCTACTTCGCCTGCGGCACGTAGCCGGGAGGCAACGCCGCGTTTTCGCCGAAGAAGAAGTCCTCGAGATGTTTCGCGATCAGCTCCTGGGCCTCTTTCTGCCACGGCATCAGGCGGTACTCGTTGAGGATCATCTTCTGACGCTCCTCCCACATCTTCCACGCCTGCGCTGACACGTTCTCGAAAATCTTCTGTCCCAGGGGGCCCGGCCATGGGGGGGTGTCCAGCCCGGGAAGGTCCTTCTGTAGCTTGATGCAGTGCACGATCCGAGGGGTGCTCATGTCACCCATGGTAACCCCGGCGACCGCCCAGCGGCCCGCGGCTGAAGATCGTGGAAATCCTTGTAGATCTGTCTGTAGATCTGTCCATCCCATCTGTCTGCTTCCGAGTCAGCCGCGTGTGTGCTTTTTACTTCGCCGACGGCATGCTCCCGGCCTGCGGGCCTGAAATTCGTTCATTCCCAACCTTATCCATGCTGGCACACCGCTTGTAACCACCCCCCGCATGGCCCGGGTCGTCGGGCATTGGACGTTCGGTGCGTAGGGCGTTGCACGACAAGGGCGCGTCCAGGCCGCCTGACACAAGACACAGGGAGGGAACCGTGAGCGACATTCGCAAGGATAGCCGTGGGTTTGCGTCGATGGCCGCGGACAAGCAGCGTGAGATTGCCAGCAAGGGCGGGCGGGCCGCGCATATGAAGGGCACCGCGCACGAGTGGACGTCAGAGGAAGCGCGTGCGGCGGGCCGCAAGGGCGGGCAGATCAGCCGCGGCGGGCGTGGACGGCTGATGATTCCGCAGCCGCAGATGCCGCAGGGGAACCCCGTGCGGCCCGGAATGGAATAAGGCTTCTACGCTACACACCGTCTGGTGGCGAGCCCGAGTCGCTGGCACATGGCCGGCCGTCCGGGCTCGCTTCGTTTCGTCTTCGTACCCTTCACCCGCCAATTAGCCCAAACGGCTATCCGTTCAGGGACGAGTACCCGGTCCAGGATCTCGCCCCCGCCTCCAGGACGTCCGTCTCCGGCGTGACCGCGTCTACGGCCCGACTACGCTAACGCGGCGAGGCCGGCACCGGCGGGATCTTTTCGTTCGGATACCAGTAGTGCGAGTGGCAGTTCTCGCAGGCCTGTTCGATCTGCTCACCGACCTCGAACAGCTTCTGCGGGTCCTTGGCGTCGGCAGCCGCCACGGCGGCCATGCCGGCCTCGTGCAGCGCCTTGGCGCGCTGGATGAACGCGGCGCGGTCCTTGTTGATCAGGACCTCCATCTCCGCCGGCTCGAGCTCCACGCCTGGCGTGTCCGACTTTTCGTGCGGCTGCGCCACATGCCGGCCCGGCATCATCAGCAGATTGGCGGCTTCCGACAGGCCGACCGCGCCATGCCGAACCTTCAGCCAGTCCTCCGGAGTTTTCGGCACCGTGTCGATCGTGCCCTTTGCGGTCTGGACGGTGGTGACCGCGTTCCACACCAGGTCCGCTCCCGGGTCCACGATCGACTGCATGAGGTCTTTGACCGTCGCTGCGGGTTGATACGGCGGAGCATCCGATGCCGGTGCCGCCGGCGCCGGCTCACTCTTGGTGCACGCCGGCGCGCTGATGCACAGCGCGACCAGCGCCGGCACCAGAGCGCCGCGCCATGAAAGGGTTCGCATGGCGGTCAGTATGTCTTGGAACGCAGGGACCGGCAAATCAAGCCTCTCTGACGAGAGGTTCAGGCAATATTCAGGTTCGACTGATTGATCCGCGCCGTAAGATCGACCCGAGGAGCGATCGCATCGGCATGCAGACGTCCACCAGGAGACGGGCTCGCACCATCGCTGTGGCAGTGGCGACTGCGACGATCGTGTCGGGATGCAGCGCACAGCCGGAGGCCACTCAGCCGCCTTCCGCCCCGGTGTTCACGCCCGTCCTTTCGGTCAAGGAGCTGATGGAGAACATCGTCGATCCGCAGGCCGACTATGTGTTCGACGCGGTGGGCTCGGACATCTCGCCGAAGGGCGTCGTCGACATCAAGCCGACAACGGACGACGACTGGACGAAAATCCAGCGCGGCGCCTACGTGCTGGCGGAATCGTCGAACCTCCTGAAGATGACGCGCAAGATGGCGCCCGATGGCGTGGCCAACGTCGAGCGCGGCGGCCCCGAGCTGACGCCGTCGCAGATCGAAGCCAAGGTCAAGGCCAATCCCGCGCTCTGGAATTTGCACGCCGACACCTTGCGCGCCGAAGCGCTCAAGGTGATCGACATCGTGAAGGCGCGCGATGCCGACAAGCTGCTTGCCGCCGGCAGCGCCATCGATCAGGCGTGCGAGGCGTGTCATCTGGACTTCTGGTACCCCGGTGATCGCGAAGCCGTGCTCAAGGATCGCAGCAGCCGCGCTTACACCGTCCCGCCGAAGAAGTAGCTGCGCTATACTCGTCGACACAACCGACACCGCCGGGTGAACAGGGAAGTGGGTGCGATGCCCACGCGGTCCCCGCCACTGTAAGCGGACAGAGCCCTTCCACATGTCACTGCGCCTTCGGGCGTGGGAAGACGGACGGGTCGCACTGTCGTCCGCGAGCCAGGAGACCTCTCACCGGTGTTTGTCCCTTCGACTCGCCCGTTCGCGGGTGGGTTCCGGCGCGATGGACGCCGGAAGGAGACGCCATGATCACCGGCTCGTCCGGATGCGCCCTGCCGCGCACCCTTCGATCGTTTGTTCTGCTTCTGATTCTGTTCCCGGCCGTCGCATCGGCCCAGTCCGCCACGGTTACCGGCGCCATCCTCGATCAGCTGGGCGCGCGCCTGCCTGGCGCCACCGTGACGCTGGTCGGCGAGCAGCGGGACGCCGGCAACGCCACGTCGGGGAGTGACGGCAGCTACAGCATCGCCAACGTCGCCCCCGGCCGCTACCGCGTGCGCGCCGAGCTGAGCGGCTTCGAAACGACCGTCACGGCGCCGTTCTATGTCGGCAGCGGGACGGCCACAGTGAACCTGTCGATGTCCGTCGGCCCGTTGCAACAGGCGGTCGTCGTCACAGCCTCCGCCGCGGAAGTCTCGCAGGCCCAGACCGGCGCGCCGGTCACAGTGATCGATCAGCAGATCCTGGACGCCATCAACAAGACCGACGTGCTCGAGGCCCTTCGGTTGACGCCGGGGACCAACATCCAGCAGACGGGTGGGCGCGGCGGCGTCACCTCGATCTTCCTGCGCGGCGGCAACTCCAACTTTACGAAGGTACTGGTGGATGGTATCTCCATCAACGACATCGGGGGCGGCGTCGATCTGGCGCAGCTCCAGACGGCTGGCGTCGGACGCGTCGAAGTGCTGCGGCAGTCCAACAGCGTCATTTACGGCAGCGATGCGCTTACGGGCGTCGTGAGCATCGGAACTCGCCGCGGCCGCACGCGCGTGCCCGAGCTGAACTACACGCTCGACGGCGGCAACTTCGGCACCGTCCACAACGACATCGCCGTTGGCGGTGCCGTGAAGCGGGTCGACTACTTCTCCGACTACTCGTTCTTCGACACCGACAACGAGGTGCCGAACAACGCGTACCGCAACCATACCTTCGCCGGCCGCTTCGGCGTGGCGCTCGGCGCCGGCACCGACCTGAGCGGGACCATTCGCCACATCGACGCCAAGTACGCCAACCCGAACGCGTTCGATCTGTTCCAGATTGCCGACGACTCTTCGCAGAAGAACCGCCTCTCATTCGGCAGCCTCGCCGCGTCGTCGCAGTGGACCAACCGCGTGCAGAGCAGCGTGCGGTTTGGTCTGTCGGATCAGACCTACGACTCCGTCAATCCGACGGGGACCGGCACCTACGTCGATCCGTTCGGATTCGGCGGTAACTATCTTGGAAACGTCGTGACGGTGACCGGCGCCAACGGCTACAGCGTGACCGGCCGCGGCATCCTGGATTACGCCTTCAGCCCGTTCCCCTCGACCTACGACACCCGCACCACGCGCAAGACGCTGTCGGGCCAGGCCACCGTGCAGGTGGCGACCAGCTTCCAGGTGTCAGGCGGTGCGCGCTACGAGCGCGAACAGGGATACGACGACCCCGAGGGCGACGCGACCGCCACGCGGAACAACGGCGGCGCCTTCGTGGAGGGGCGAGCCGGGGTCGGCGAGCGCCTGTATGTCAACGCCGGCGTGGGCGTCGAGCACAATGAAGCTTTCAAGACCGCCGTCACGCCGCGGGTGTCGGTGGCGGCCTATCTGCACCAGGCCACACGCGGTGCCGTCGGCGCCACGAAGCTGACGTTCAACGCCGGCAAGGGCATCAAGGCGCCGTCGCTGAGTCAGGAACGGAGCTCGCTCTACCTGGTGCTGCAGTCGGCGCCTGCCGCCACCCGCGCCACGGTCGATCCGATCGGTCCCGAACGGAGCGTGAGCGTGGACGTAGGCGTCGAACAGGAGTTCGCTGGCGGGCAGGCGCGCGTGCGCGTGTCGTACTTCCACAACGACTTCGACGACCTGATCGAGTACGTGAGCCGCGCCATCCTGCCACGGCTGGGTGTCTCGGCGGAAGCGGCCGCGGCGTCCGGGTTTGGCGCCTACGTGAACTCGCAGTCGTTCAAGGCGCAGGGCGTCGAGACCACGTTCGAGGCGGCCGTGGCCCGCTCGCTCCGGGTCATGGCGTCCTACACGTATCTGGACGCGGAGGTGACCAAGTCGCTCTCGGGGGGCGTGCTGTCGCCGGCCGTCAATCCGAAGTTCCCGGGCATCCAGATCGGCCAGTACGCGCCGCTCGTGGGGGCGCGGCCGTTCCGCCGGCCGCGGCACTCCGGTTCGTTCCTCGTTGCCTACTCCAAAGGTCCGGCTGACGTGGCCCTGTCGGCGTTCATCTCCGGCAGACGCGACGGCAGCACGGTCCTCGACGACGAGGTCTTCGGCTACTCGCTGCTGCTGCCGAACAAGGATCTCGAGGCCGGCTACCAGAAGGTGGATCTCAGTGCCGGCTACCGCGTGCACAAGCACCTGCGCGGCTTCGTGAGCCTCGAGAACCTGTTCGACAAGGACTACGACGCGTCGTTCGGGTTTCCGGCCCTCGGTCTCACCGCGCGGGCGGGCGTCACCGTGTCGCTCGGCGGCGACTGAGACGATGACCTTCTGGGCACGCCCGCACGCCACCCGCGTTCGACGGGTGGCGTTGCAGCTGCACGTGTGGGCAGGGGTGGCCATCGGACTCTACGTGCTGGTGATCGCAGCAACCGGGGCGGTGCTGATGTTCCGCTCCGAGTTGCAGGCGTGGGTGTACCCCGAGGTGTTCAGGCCGTCCGGCACCGGCAGCACGATCGCCGGCGCCGACACGGTCCTCGCCGCCCTCGAGGCACGCTACCCGCGCGCCGAGATTTCGGGGCTCGATTTCCCGAACCCGCGGCGGGGCACCTTCCTTGGCTACGTCGTCGAAAGCGGGCGCTTTCGCACCGTGTTCCTGCACCCGACCTCGGGGCAGGTGATAGGGGAGCTGCCGCCCGGCGGCTGGATCCAGCAGCTTCAGCAGCTGCACTTCGATCTGCTGGGCGGGCCGACCGGCGAGGCGATCAGCCGTGTGGGCGCCTGGGCACTCTTTCTGTTGTCGCTCACTGGGCTCGTGATCTGGTGGCCGGGGCGTGCGCTCTGGCGCGGCGGGTTCGTCGTGGCTCGCGGCGCCGGCTGGAAGCGCACCGTGTGGGAGTTGCATCGCGCGACCGGCATTTGGGTCGTCGCGCTGGTGGCGATGTGGGCGCTGACCGGCATCCACTTCACGACCCCGCGGCTGGCGCGGCGCGTCGTGGGCGCCGTGGCGCCGCTCGCCGCGCCGTCGCCTGCCTCGCGCGCGGAGTCCGCGAGCAGCGCCGAGCCACCGCCGCTCTCGGCGCTCATCGCACAGGCGAGGGCTCAATGGCCGGGCGCAGCCATGGCGCGGGTTCTGCTCGCCGCGCGGACGGGTGGCGCTGTGGGTGTGACCGTCGCGCGCCGCCAGCATGGTGACTGGGACTCGAGCGACGAGGCGACCCTGTGGTTCGATCCCGCGAGCGGACGGCTGCTGCGCGCCGACGAGGCGTGGCGGGCCCCCGCGGGTGAGACGGTGATCCGATGGCTGGGGCTCGTGCACGTGGGAGCGTTCGGCGGCTGGCCCGTGAAGATCCTGTGGGCAACGGGCGCGCTGGCGCTCGTCGGGTTGTTCGTGACCGGCTACGTCATGTGGTGGAACCGGGAAAACCGCCGATGGCAGACTCGCTCGATCCACTGATCGTCACGCCGGCGCTGACGCGGACTACCTGAAGTGTGAACTGCCTGCGGCAGTGCCATTGTGCCGGGTGGCGCCGTCATTGCACCGATCTCCCAGTTGGTGAAGGGAGGTCAACCATGCGACAGCGACTCGTTCAAATAGCGCTGTTGGTCGTGGCGTCGGTGGTGCCAGCCCTGGCGCACCATCCGTTCGCGGCCGAGTACGACTGGAAGAAGCCCGTCACGATTACCGGGACCGTATCCAAGTTCGACTGGTCGAATCCTCACGCGTTGCTCGTCGTGAAGGGCACCGACGAGTCCGGGACCGACGCCGAGTGGAGGGTCGAGCTCGGCAGCCCAGGGAGACTGACGTCCTTCGGCTGGAGTACGCGCCAGCTCAAGACGGGCGATCGAGTGTCCGTGGACGGTTGGCTCGCGAAATCCGGACGGAAGCAGCTGAGCGCGAAGTCGGTGACGATCCCGGGCGGCCGCGAGCTGGCGGCGGGCAGTTCGTTCTTCGAGCAGAGCAAGAGCCCCGCGACCACGACCCGGGCAAGCGCGAGGTAAACACACGTAGAGGCGGACCTTCCGCCTTCGCCGAGGCTACGGCGGACAGGTCAGGTCCGCCTGCTCAATGTGTCGTCGGGGCGGCCTGCACCTGCACGCGCGCGTCGTTGAAGCAGGCCCCGCCACCGAGGTCGGTCAAGGTGTCCGGGGCCAGTGCCGTGGCGGTGAGGCCGTTGGCGGTGTGCTTCCGCCACAGCCCCTTCGGCAGGCTGACGATGCCGGGGCGAATCCACACCCCGACCTGGACGTTGCAGCGCACCTCGCCGAGCGCGTTGAACACGCGCACCGCCTCGCCGTCGGACAGGCCGCGGGCCGCCGCGTCGTCGGGATGCATGAGCAGCTTCACTTCGGGGCGCGGCAGCTCCGCGAGCGTCGACGTGATCGACCGCTCGCTCGCCGGTGAGATCAGGGTGAGCGGAAACTCCGCCGTCGCCGGATCGGGCTGGTAGCCGTACAGTCCGGCCGGCGTACTGGCGTCGAGCGCCTCGGGGCACAGATCGACCTTCTGATCCGGCGTGCGGGGAAACACGTCCACGAACTGAATCGGCCGGCCGTCGAAGGGCGGCGTGGCAGTGCCAAGCTCGCGCACCTGTCCGCCCGCCGGCTCCGGTAGCCGCGACAGCACGTCGAGCATCTCCTCCAGCTCGCCGGCCGGGTCATCGCCGGCGGCCAGGTCGAGCCGCTGCAGCAGCTCGCCGAACACGTCGGCGTTGGGGCGCGATTCGCCCACCGGTTCCACGACGGGTCGGCCGAGCCGCAGGCCGATCGGCCCGTAGGCGCGCACCAGGTCGTACCCTTCGAGGAACGTCGTGCTGGGCAGCAGCACGTCGGCATAACGCGCGGTGTCGGTGAGCGTCGAGTCGAAGACCACGGTAAAGAGGTCGTCGCGCTCCAGCCCCTGGAGCACCTTCGTCTGGTGCGGCGACGTCACCGCGGCGTTCGAGTTGTAGACGAAGAGCGCCTTGACCGGCGGGTCGCTGTACTCGGTCAGCGCGCGGCCGAGCTGGTTCATGTTCACCAGCCGCGTGTCGGGCTCCTGCTCGCGAATCCACGTGCGCTCGATGCCCCACGCGTTGGTGTTGCTCATGGCGTAGCCGCCGCCGTGCACGCCGAACTTGCCGGCCACCGCCGGCAACGCCAGGATGGCCATCGACGAGGAGCCGCCGTTGCGGTTGCGCTCCTGGCCCCACCCGCACTTGACCACCGCAGGCGAGGTGGTGGCGTACCACTCGGCCAGACGCTGAATGTCCGCGGCGGCCACGCCCGCCTCGGCGGCCGCGCAGTCGAACGTCCACTTCGACGCACGTTCGCGCAGCCGCTGCGCGTTGCGTGTGTGCGCCGCCAGGAACGCCTGGTCGGCGTGTCCCTGCTCGAAGAGGTAGCGGTGTATCGACAGCGCCACCGGCAGATCGGTGCCCGGCTTCACCGTTAGGTGCAGGTCGGCCTGTCTGGCGAGCGGCGTCGTGCGGGGATCGACGACCACGAGCTTCGCACCGCGCTTCTGCGCCTCGCGCAGGTAGGGAATGATGTGAATGCCGGACGCCGACGGGTTGACGCCCCACAGGATGATCAGGCGCGCTTCGGGGAAGTCCTGATAGACCACCGACGGCATTTTTCCGTAGAGCGACTGGTTGGCCGCCCCCGTGGCCGCGGCGCACACCGTGCGGGCGAGCCGCGAGGCGCCGAGCCGGCGGAAGAGCGTCGCGTCGCTCGTGTCCTGCGTCAGCAGTCCGTTGGAGCCGCCGTACGAGTAGGGCAGGATGGCTTCGCCGCCGAACTCGTCCTTCACCGCGCGCAGCTGGTTGGCGATGCGCCCGAGCGCTTCGTCCCACGACACCCGCTCGAACCAGCCGCTGCCCTTGGGTCCCTTGCGCACCGCCGGGTGCAGCACCCGGTCCGGGCCGTACATCCGCTCGGGAAAACGGCGGACCTTGGCGCAGATGTAGCCGGCGGTCACAGGGTTGGCGGTTGAACCGTCTACGACAGTGACTTTGCCTTCCTGCACGGTCACGTCCAGGCTGCAGGCGTCAGGGCAGTCGAGAGGACAAACGGTCGAGACGGAGTGCTCGGAGGTTGGGACGGCTTTCGAAGCCATTCCCTAGTGTATCTGGAGGCGGAGAGGGCTGAGAAGGCAGAGAGGGCAGAGTGAGTAGGATCGTCCCATGACGCCGCATGTCGTCATTCTTGGCGGCGGCTTCGGTGGCCTGGCCGCCGCCAAGGCGCTCGCGCGCGCGAACGTTCGCGTGACGCTCGTCGATCGCCACAACTACCACCTGTTTCAGCCGTTGCTCTACCAGGTGGCGACGGCGACGCTCTCGGCCGGCGACATCGGCGCGCCCATCCGTTGGGTGCTGCGCCGGGCGTCGAACGTGCGCGTACTTCTGGGCGAAGCGCGGTCGGTGGACGTGGCCGCCCGGCGCGTGCTGCTCAGCGACGGCGCCACGCTCGACTACGACTCCCTGATCGTGGCCACCGGTGCCCGGCACGCCTACTTCGGCCATGCCGAGTGGGAGATCTACGCGCCCGGACTCAAGACGCTCGACGACGCCCTGCTGATGCGGCGGCGCATCCTGCTGGCGTTCGAGCGGGCGGAGCGCGAGGAGGACGCGGCGCGGCGCGGGGAGCTGCTCACGTTCGTGCTGGTCGGCGGTGGTCCCACCGGGGTCGAGCTTGCAGGTACGCTGGCAGAGATCACCCGCCAGACGTTGCGCGACGAGTTCAAGGCCATCGACACCGCCCGTGCGCGCATCGTCGTGGTCGAGGCTGGGCCGTCGATTCTGTCCACCTTTCGCGAAGACCTCCGCGAGGCCGCCCGCCGCTCGCTGACGCGTCTGGGCGTCGAGGTGCGCGAAGGGACGAAGGTCGTGGGCATCGACGCGCACGGCGTGGACGTGGAATCGCATGGCACGCGCGAGCGCATCACCGCCAGCACCGTGCTGTGGGCGGCGGGCGTGGCGGCCTCGCCGCTGATCCAGACCCTTGGCGTGCCGCTCGATCGCGCCGGTCGCGCGCTGGTCGAGCCCGACCTGTCGATCGCCGGCCACCCCGAGGTGTTCGTGATCGGCGACGCATCGTCGTTCGTGCACACGCGCGACGGCGTTCCGCTGCCCGGCGTCGTGCAGCCGGCGACGCAAGGTGCCGTCCACGCGGCGCGCACCATCCTGCGGCGCATGCGCGGCGAGGCGTCCACGCCCTTCGTCTACAAGGACCTGGGCAACATGGCCATCGTCGGCCGCGCGTCGGCGATCGCGGATCTGGGGTGGATTCGCCTCTCTGGCCTCATCGGCTGGCTGGCCTGGCTGTTTCTCCACATCGCCAAGCTGATCGGCTTCCGCAACCGCGTCGTGGTGCTGATCGAATGGGCCGCCGCCTACATCACGTATCAGCGAGGGGCGAGGCTGATCACGGGAGACGATCGGAAGGACCCTGCGCCGTAGGGCTCGGGGTCGCCGTTGGCGCTAGCGCGCCAGAACGACGGGCTGGCGTTCGGCCTGGCGGAACGCGTCCATGAACGCGAGCACCTGCCCATTGGCTGACGCTGGCAGCGTGGTGCGCGTGAGTCGGAGCGTCAGCGTGCGGCTGACGGTCGTGCCCGACGCCCGCCAGGTGACGGAGAAGCGTCCAAAGGGCGTCTCCATCGCGCGAGCCTCTGGCAGTTCGTCCACGGTGACCCCGCTGGGAAGCGTGAGCTGAAACGTATCGCGCTCTTCCCGAGGGTCGAGCAGGATGGCGTGCTGACGGGCGCCGGGCGTCAGCTCCGGAAGGCCTGGCCGGGGAAGCTCGGGCGGGCGGAGGAGCAGCAGACGGTTCTGGATCGTCTGCGCGTAGCCGGGCGCTTCGAGGTTCATGATCACCTCGAACCGGTTGCCGGACGGGTCGTTGCCGACCTGGCCGAGCGTGAGGCGCGCGCCGGTGACCTGGCGCTGGACGTCGGCCTCCAGCTTTCGGGCATATTCGTCGCGGGTCAGCGATCGGTAGAGATACCGTTCGAAGCTGGCCGGATCGCCGGCCGTCACCTGATGAATCGTGGCGCGCAGCGTGCCGCGCAGATCCACGGTGGCCTCCACCTGCCTGAGGCTTGGATTGGCCTCGGGCGCCGAGAGCGGCATTCGGACCAGCCCACCCGCACGGGGCAGGATCAGGAGGCCCTGACTGCCTTGCAGGTGCAGCGGCAGCTCGCCCACGGGCGTCTGCTCGTCGGTGGGATCGAAGTAGAGCACGCGGCCGAGCGACGGGTGCCCGGTCGACGCCGGCAGCGACTCTGCGTCGGACAGCAGAATCGCCGCGATCGCGTGATTGAACTGCTGCGGCGACGGCCACTCGCTTCGCACGTAGTCCGGATCGCCGGCGTAGATGGCCACCAGGTGTGCCTTGACGCCAACGGCCGCCAGCAAGGCCCGCATCAGGTTCGCCTTGTCCTTGCAGTCGCCGTAGTTTTTGCTCAGGACATCTGCCGCCCTGTGCGGGGTGTAGCCGCCTCCGCGCTCCAGGCCGGTCTGGATCGAGATGTACTGCACCTGCTGGACGTAGCGGCCGATCGCGGCGATGCGTGCGAGCTCGGTGGTGGCGCCGGCGGTGAGCTCGCGCGCCTTGGAGGTGAGCGCCGGCGAGAGTTCGGCTTGCGGGTCGGCCAGAGTGGCGAGCCAGCCCGACACCGTTTCCCAGCTCTCGAAGACCGACGGCGCCCGCGGTGACGTATAGGTCACGGCGATGCGTGGGACGACGGCACTGGCCGGCGGGGCAGACGGCTCGGACACGACCGGCTGGAGATCGCGCAGGACCCACGTGAAGGTCTGACCGGTGCGCGCCGGTTCGAGCGGAGCGTGGTTGAACGTGACGCTGCGCACCTCGCCGCCGGGCGGCAGCGTGAGCGATCGCCGCAGCTGCAGCACGGGCCATTCGTCTTGCAGCTCCCATTGAAGCTGGGTGAACACGCTGCGCTCGCTCACCTCGGTTTCGGCACCGAAGACGACGCCGCCCGCGAGCGGGATGTCGGCCCGCAGGACACGCAGGCGCGACTCGTTGTAGATGTCGTTGGCGGCCAGCGACAGATCCGCCGTCTGACCGCGACCGAGCTCGCTCACGCGCCCATCCACCAGCAGCCAGCCGCGCATCGTCCGGACGTCGCCGCCGTTGGTGCTGTAGATCTCGCGTACGGCCGCGGCCCCCGCGCCGGCCTTGGTGAGCACGCGCACGGCATAGGTCCGGCGCCGCGTGATGCGGCCGTCGTCGCTGACGGTCACCTGGACGTCGTCCTGCAGTACAACGGCGTCGGCGTTGCGCTCGAGCGCCGACGCCGGCAGCGCCGACGCCTGCTGCAGCCACGCCGGTGCGTCGGCGGCGCGCGCGGCCGCAGGCAGGATGACCAGCCCCGCGGCCAGCGTGAGTGCGCGACGCGTCCGACGGCGGTGGATCACTGTCGCTTCCGCAGCGAGAGCGTGTAGCCGTCCTGGCGCTGCACCTCGTCGAAGAAGTTCTTGATGGCGGGATAGTCCTTGGCCTCCCAGAACAGCCGGTTGAAGCCGCCCAGCGAGAACCCGCGCGCAAAGGTCGCCCGCCGCGCGCTCGCGTCGAAGCTCACTTTGGCGGTGAACGCCGCGGCGCCGCCCGCCAGTGCCGTGGCCCGGATCGGATCGCCCGGCTCGAGCTCGTACCCCTCGGGCACGTCGATCGTCACGGTGTCCTCTTCGAGCCACGCGAACGGAAAGATCACGCGATGCGTGCGCGTGGCCTGCGTGAACGTGGCGGGAAGCCCGTGCTGGAGCACCGCCGGCTGGACGAAAAGCCGCGAGCCGGTCTTCTGCGCGTAGTTCGGGATCGAGACGGCGAAGCGGATGACGTAGGGCTGCTGCGGATCCTCGAGCTGTTCGAACCGGACGTTGGAAATCGCGGCGCCGGGCCAGCGCTTGATGTAGTCGTCCTTCAGCCGCTGCTCGCGCTCGGCCGGCGTGGAGTCGTCGTCCCGATCGCGGTAGCGCGTGGCGAGGTGGCCGGTATACGAGAGCGTCACCTCGCCTTCAATCGCACCCGATTCGAGCAGCTTGAGCGCGACCGTGCGTTTCGCGTTGGAGTCCTGCAGCGGGCTCGGCGGCACGTTGACGAATTGCGGTGTCTTGTCGTCGAGGATGAGCGCGTACTGGCCGTCGTACTGCCAGGGCAGCTGCCCGTCCTTGGCGTGCTGGTTGGCGGGATCGACGAATCGCCAGCCCTGCGGCGTTTCGAGCGCCACCGCGACGTGCGAGATGAAGTGCGGCTGCCGCATGGCCGGGCCGCTGAAGAACTCGGACCGGTCCGGGAGCAGCGCGAGATGTGTGTCGAGACCGACGAGCGGCGCCAGCGCCGCCACCAGCAGCGTCTGATCGTCGCCGGTGCCGGTGCCGCGCTTGAACGCGTCGGTGACGGTGCGGTTGTCCTTGCGGCGCCCGGCGCCCTCGCGCTTGATGCGCTCGCGCGCGAACGCCACGAGCCGCTCGATGGTGACCGGTTCGGTGGTGCGCTTGGACAGCTCCGACGCGGCCTGCTTCAGCTCGTTCGACGCCTTGATGTAGGTCTTGAAGGCGCCGTTGTTGGCCTTGGCGAAGTCGGTCCAGTACTTCTCCGGCGTCTTGCCCGTCTCCGCCAGGTCCGCGTAGAAGATCAGCATCCAGGGCTTGACGGCCAGCTCCGGCGGCATGTACGGCTCGTCCTTCAGCGCCGGCACGTCGCGCACCTGGAAGATGGTGTAGCCGTTCTCTTCCTTGATCCGCTCGGGCTCTTTCGCGACGTTGTACCACTCGGTGCGCATCTGGTAGCCGAGGTCGCGAACGGCCAGCGGCCTGAGGTGGTAGCGCACCAGGTACGTCGGGATGTCGCGCTGCATCGGCAGCTCGAGGTAGTTGGCGACCGAGTCGTCGCGGATCTCGGTCCAGCGGTATTCGATGATCGATCCCGGCACCACGGCGGGCATGGCGAACGACTTCACCCGCACCTTCAGCCCGCTGGCGCGAATGATCTCGCGGTCGAAGATGTCCTGGCTCCGCAGCTCGGTGACGGTGCCGTCGAGCGCCACCGTGCGCCCTTCGATTTCGCGCACCCGGCGGCTCGGCGTGTACAGCAGTTCGATCGTGCCGTGCGCTTCGCGGCCGCGGTCGGAGAACACCTTGATTCGCACGTGGTGCTTGAGAATCGTGGAGAACTCGTCCCGCTCATCAGAGTCGGTCACCCGCACGTCCCACAGCAGTGCCTCGGCGTCGGCCTGCGGATCGAGCCGCGGCGCCTTGAGCGCGGCGTCGGCCGGAGCGATCGCCGGCCAGTCGGCCGCCGTGGCCACGGGGCACGCCCCGAAGAGACAGGCCGCCACCAGAACGATTCGGGATGCAGACAGCCGTACGGGTCGCAACATCGACGCCTCCACCCTCCACAAAACGACGGATGGGCTAGATTTTTACGCGCGCGGCGCGTATTTGCTAGCGACGTATTCGTCGATCAGGGCGCGGAAGCCGGCGGCGAGCTCCTCGTATGTGCCACGGAGCGTTGCGGCGTGCACCCCGTCGATGAAGATCGGGCAGTTTGGCGCCTCGCCCGTCCCGGGCAGGCTGATGCCGATATTGGCGGCCTTGGATTCGCCGGGGCCGTTGACGACGCACCCCATCACCGCGAGGGTCAGCGTCTCCACGCCCTCGTAGCGCGTCTTCCACTCGGGCAGCCGCTCGCGGATGTACTCCTGGGTGCGCTCGGCCAGCTCCTGGAACGTGCTGCTCGTGGTGCGGCCGCAGCCGGGGCACGCGGTCACGCTCGGCGCAAAGGAGCGCAGCCCCAGGGCCTGCAGCAGCTCGCACGCCGCATACACCTCGTCGCGCCGATCGCCGCCGGGGCGCGGCGTGAGCGACACGCGGATGGTGTCGCCGATCCCCTCGTGGAGCAGGATGCCCATCGCCGACGCGGACCACACGAGCCCCTTCTGACCCATGCCCGCTTCGGTGAGGCCCAGGTGCAGCGGCTGCTCGGTCTTGCGGGCGAGCTCGCGGTAGATCGCGATGAGGTCGCGCGGCCGCGAGACCTTGCAGGAGATGATGATCTGGTCTTTCCGCAGGCCGGACTCGATGGCGAGGGCGGTGGACTCGACCGCCGAGATCACCATGCACTCGTTCAGGATCTCTTCCGAATCCCGCCCGAGGCTGCGGTCGGTGTTCTCCTGCATCTTGGCGAGCACCAGCTCCTGGTTGAGAGAGCCGCCGTTCACGCCGATGCGGACCGGTTTCCCCTGATTCACCGCCACCTTGCAGATGGTTGAAAACTGCTCGTCGCGCCGCTTGCCGGTGCCGACGTTGCCCGGGTTGATGCGGTACTTGTCGAGCGCCGCCGCCATGGCAGGGTAGCGCGTCAGCAGCTGGTGGCCGTTGTAGTGGAAGTCGCCGATGAGCGGCGCGGTGCAACCCGCGTCGAGCATTCGCTGCTTGATCTCGGCCACCGTCTGCGCGGCTTCCGGCAGGTTGACGGTCACCCGCACCATCTCGGAGCCGGCTTCGGCCAGCTCGATGCACTGCCGCGCGGTGCCCGCCGCATCCGCCGTGTCGGTCATCGTCATCGACTGCACGACGACGGGCGCGCCCCCGCCCACCTGGACGTGGCCGACGCGGACGCCCACGGTGCGGTGGAGACGGGCGATGGCTGGCACGTCTCTATTGTAACGGGCCGCCTGAAGGCGGCCCCCACGACGGCCGTATGGGTCGCCCGAAGGCGGCCCCCACGACGGCGGCTGGGCCTTGGGCGTCACCCTGCGTCTTTCCAGCCGTCGCGCAGCAGGATGCCGTGAATATGCTCCGCTCGTGCCATGGCGAGATCCAGCGTGTCGTAGTTCTCGGCGCGGTCCATCTGCCCGTCGATGTACCAGGTGACCGTCGTGCGGCCGTCGCCGGGAAATACGGTCGCATGCGCCGTGCTTTTGCCGCGCGTCATGCGCCACAGGACCGTTGGATCGGAAGAGTCCACGGGATCAGTGTAACTATTCGGCAGTGTCTGCAGACGTCGTGGTCGTCGGTGGCGGTGCGGCCGGGCTCGCCACCGCCATTTTTGCCGCGCGTGCGGCGTCCGGACTGCGGGTGCTGGTGCTCGACGGGGCGCGCAAGATCGGCGCGAAGATTCTCGTCAGCGGCGGCGCGCGCTGCAACGTCACCAACCGCGTGGTCACCGAGCAGGACTTCTGGGGCGGACCCTCGCGCCTCGTGGGGCACGTGCTGCGCGCTTTTCCGGCCGACCGCGCCGCGCGGTTCTTCGAGGAGCTTGGCGTGGCGCTGCACGACGAGGAGGACGGCAAGCTGTTTCCGGATTCGAACCGCGCCCGCACGGTGCTCGACGCGCTGCTCTCCGAGGCGGGGCGCCGCGGCGTGACCATCGAGACCGCGGCGCGCGTCGAGTCGGTCCGTCACGAGAGGGAGCAGTTCACGGTCGAGTGCGCTGGCGGGCGTCGTATCGCCGCGCGAGCCGTCGTGCTGGCCACGGGTGGTCGATCGCTTCCGAAGAGCGGCAGCGACGGGTTCGGCTATCAGCTGGCCACCGGCTTCGGCCACTCGTGCGTGGCCACCACTCCGGCGCTGGCGCCGCTGGTGCTGCGCGGGTCGATGCACGTCGAGCTGGCCGGGGTGTCGCACCCCGCGGCGCTGACGCTGCGCGCCGCGGGCCGGACACTCGTGCGGCTCGAGGGCGCGCTGCTGTGGACGCATTTCGGCGTCAGCGGCCCGGTGGTCCTGAACCTCTCCCGCCACTGGCACCGGAAGATGCTCGACGGGCTGCCGGGCGACGTGCGGCTGTCGCTGCTGCCCGGTGAGAGCTTCGAGTCGCTCGAGCGCCGGCTGATCGACGAAGCGGCGGCGCGGCCGCGCGCGCAGGTCGGCACGGTCCTCGGCGGATGGCTGCCGCAGGCGGTTGCCGCCGCCTGGCTCGCGCAGGTGGGTCTCGATCGCGAGACGACGATGGCGCACTTGTCGCGCGACGATCGGCGGCGTCTCGCGCACGCCCTGCTCGACACGGCGCTCGAGGTCGAGAACAGCCGCGGCTACGCCTACGCCGAGGTGACGGCCGGTGGCGTCCCGCTGGACGAGATCGATACCGCCACCATGGAATCGCGCCGGCAGCCGGGGTTGTATTTCACCGGCGAGATCCTCGATGTGGACGGACGGCTGGGCGGCTTCAACTTCCAGTGGGCGTG
>DASYRM010000122.1:0-3483 GCA_036004405.1 Vicinamibacterales bacterium | reverse complement strand
CGACCATGGTCCAAGACAAGGAGACGGTCGCCAGAGGGGCGCTGGCGAGTTACGGGATCAACTACTCCATCGTAGGCCAGCTCTTGGCCAAGAGCGCCCAGCGCGTTCTTCTGGGCGCTAACCCTGGGGATCTTCCGGTCGAGCAGCTCGACCGACTTCATTTCGTCGTCAACCTCACGACTGCCAAGGCCATTGGCCTCACGATCCCCCAGCCTGTCCTGGCTCGGGCGGATGAGGTCGTTCAGTGAACGAGCGGGGCTATCGGAGGCATTCTCACCACGAACACCAGAGCGGAGAGATATAGGTCGCCGAACCACACGCTCCAACGGACCGGTGCTCGCGCTGCTCGCACCGGCCGCTGAGCGTACGTTAGGCGTCACCCGAGATGGTCACCGCTCTCCTTGCCACCGCAGCAGTCTTCGCTAGCGCAACACACCAGCACGCCTTCTTTCCTTCTCGTGAGCGGCCACCGCCCGATGCCTTCCCGGCATTCGCAGTCAATCGGTCGCATACGCTTGTATTCCGTGCAATCCAGAGGAGCGCGCCATGAAACTTTCCCGCCGTCGACGATTGCTGTATCTCTCGCGGATTGTGGCGATGATCGGGTTCGCCATCGCTTTGGCTGCACCGACTCCTTCCGATGCCGCCGAAATCAAGGTGTTGACAACCCGAGCGATGAACCACGTGCTGACCGAACTCGCAGGCGCGTTCGAACGCGGTAGTGGCCACAAAGTCACGCTGATTCTCGCGCCTCCCACCGAGATCGTGAGGCGCGTCGTCGACGGTGAGATCGTGGATGTCGTCATGTCCGGCGCCGCTGTCAACAACCTCGTGCAACAGGGCAAGATCGCACCGGGTGACCGGCTGGTCCTCGCCCGCGTCGGTATTGGCGTGGCGGTTCGCGCGGGGGCGCCGAAACCGGACATCAGCTCCCCCGAAGCGCTTAAGCGCACGCTGCTCGCCGCCAAGTCGATCGTCTATACCGACCCGGCCATCGGCGGAGCGAGCGGCATCCAGTTCGAGAAAGTGATCGATCGCCTGGGCATCACCAAAGAGATCAAAGCCAAGTCGATCGTGAACGCCAGGGCCGCGACCAAGCCCAGCGCCGAATTCGTGGCACGCGGCGAAGCCGAGCTCGGCATCCAACTGATCAGTGAAATCGTATCGGTCCCCGGCGCCGAACTGCTCGGGCCCCTGCCGGGTGACCTGCAGGCCATGACCGCGATTTTGGCGGGAATTCTCACGACCGCACCCGAGCCGGACGCCGCCAGGGCGCTGTTGAGATTCCTGACCTCGCCTGCCGCCGCAGCGGCCATCAAGGCGGCTGGCATGGAACCGGGAGGCTCGTGACGGTCTCTCCCTTTGATCAAGGCGCGGGTCGTGATTTAGGCGGCACAGCGCAGAGCACGCAATGACGCCTAACATGGCGTTGATGCGGACGCGCCGCGAACCGGCGTGCTCAACTAGGCTGTCCTGAGTCGCGTTAGTGTTGACACTTCAGTCGGCAACAAATGAGGGTCACCGGCCCTATCGTTCCCAGAGTGGAAGTCCGGCCAAGGAAACCACTTTGGGAGGATGGACTGATGACCCTCGACGAGAGCATACAAGGGATGCGCCTGCAGGTCATACGGCGAGCGGCGACGGTAGGGGTCAGCGCCGCGTGCCGCGAGGTGGGGATCTCGCGCACGCTGTTCTATCGCTGGCAGCAGCGCTTGAGTCGCTACGGCGTGGACGGGCTGCACCCCAGACGCCTGCACGCCCGACCAGGCCCGGCGCCGCAGCTGCCGCCCGCCGTCGAGCGGCGTCTGCTCGCCGTCGCGATCGCCGAGGCCACCTGGGGTGCGGCGCGGTTGGCCAGCTACGCCCAGCGGCTCTGGCGGCTGCGGGTAGCGCCGAGCACGGTACAGCGGCTCCTGCGGCGCCACGGCCTGGCCACGCGTCGGCAGCGGCTGCTGGTCCTCGAGCATCACAGCGCGACGCAGGCGGGGCTGCTGACCGAACGCACGCGGCAGACCCTTTGGCGGTTGCGCCACGGGCGCACGCGGCACGTCGCCGCCGACCGGCCCGCCGAACTGTTTTGCCTCGACACCTTCTACATCGGACATCTCAAGGGGGTCGGCAAGGTGTGGCAGATCACCGCATGCGACGCCGCGAGCTCGTACGGCGTGGCGCGCATCCTGCCCACGCTCTCGCCCGCCGCTACGGCCCGCTTTCTGGGCGACGTCCTGGTGCCGGTGGCCCGGCGCGCTGGCTGGGCGGTAGCCCGCGTGCTCACGGATCGCGGGAATGAGTTCAAGGCCGACGTCGCCGCCACCTGTGTCGCGCTCGGCATCCGCCAGACGCGCATCAAGACGCGCCACGCCTGGACCAACGGCTTCGTGGAGCGCCTGCAGCAAACGATTCTCACGGAGCATTGGCGTGTCGTCTTCCGGCGCCACTACTTTACCCGCCGCGCTTCGCTCGATCGCAGCCTGCGCGGCTTCATGCAGTACTACAACTTCGACCGACCGCATCATGGCTATCGTGTGCGTGGCCGGACGCCGGCGACGATCTTCCACGGCGCGGTGGCCGCGGCGCGGTAACCTCATGCCCCACTCTGGGACGGCGCAAGTGTCAACACCAACCCGAGTCTGGACAAACTAGGCGGCGTGCTGCGGCGCGCTGCACAACTCCACGTTGGGCATCACAACAAGTTGGAGAATGAACCGTGGCGCTAAAACCAAAGAGGAGTGGTCTACCCGCTTCACGGCTCATCGACCAGCGGATCCGCGACCTGGGGGGATGGCGCGGGGAGACCCTGGCCCGGATGCGAGCGCTGATCCTGGAAGCCGACCCCGAGATGACCGAGGAGTGGAAGTGGACCAATCCGGTCTGGTCGCACCACGGGATTGTCTGCACCGGGGAGGCGTACACGAAGGTCGTGAAGCTCACGTTCGCCCGGGGGGCCAGGATCCCAGACCCATCGCGCCTCTTCAATTCCAGCTTGGAAGGCAACACGCGAAAGGGCAATCGACATCCACGAAGGGGAGAAGGTCGACGCGGGCGCGTTCAAGGCGCTCGTGAAGGCCGCGGTGGCCCAGAATGGCCCGCCGGCGGTCGACGCGGGCGCGTTCAAGGCGCTCGTGAAGGCCGCGGTGGCCCAGAATGGCCCGCCGGCGAAGAAACGGTAGACCCTGAGGTGCAATTCCGAGCTGCGGCGCGCGGCGCTGAGCCAGGCACGCGAGCCATATGACGAGTACGAGCGGAAACGTCAGGAGAGGTCCAGCGCAAGTGAGTGTGCTGCCCAACTATGCGTTCCGGCCGACGCCCTCGCCCTGCGGGCTCGGGTCCCCTCGGGCCTTCGGCCCTCGGCGCGGCTGAACGCGGCGTTGGGCAGACCGAAGGTCACGCCGATGAGTAATCAAGCGCGCCGTTTCAGGCTTCGATGAGCGCAGCGAATCATCTGCTTGAAGTCCTTCGCGTGTGGTCGCGGATCACCAACAT
>DASYRM010000121.1:0-2087 GCA_036004405.1 Vicinamibacterales bacterium | reverse complement strand
GCGTGTGCCGCGTCGAGCGCGTCGGCAATCTGCACGCCCAGCCGCAGCAGCGCGCCCATCTCGAGCGGACGGCCGTCGATCTTGCTCGCCAGCGTGCGGCCTTCGAGCAGCTCCATCGCGATGAAGGGGCGGCCGTCGTGCTCGTCGACCTGGTAGATCGTGCAGATGTTGGAATGGTTGAGCGCCGATGCCGTACGCGCCTCGCGCAGAAACCGTTCGGTCGTCTGCGGATCGTGCGCGCGATCCTGCGGCAGGAACTTGAGCGCCACCTTGCGCGTGAGCCTCACGTCCTCGGCGAGGTACACCACGCCCATGCCGCCCGCGCCGAGCGTCTCGAGAATGCGATAGTGCGAGACCGTCTGGCCGATCATCTGGTGCCGTGAAACGCCAGCTTAAATGGCCCCGATAGCCTCGTCAACGTGCCAGAAATGCACAGGTTTCAGGTCTGTTGCCACTGCGACTGAAGTCGCCCGCAGGAGTGAAAAGTACTTCCTATCTGCCTTTGTAGCGGAACACGAGCACGGTGATGTCGTCGGCCTGCGCCGCGCCGCGGGCGAACTGGTTCACCGCCGACAGCAGCTGATCGAGCACGACGTCCGGCTTGGCGCCGTGCATCGAGCGGATGGAGTCGAGCATGCGGTCGCGCCCGAACTCGTCGTTGGCCACGTTGCGCGCCTCGGTGACCCCGTCGCTGCACACCACCACCAGATCCCCGGGCTCGAGCTGCTCGGTGGCGTACTCGTACTTCGCCGCCGGCAGCAGGCCCAGCACCGGGCCGCCAATCTCGAGCCAGCGGATGCCGTCCTTGGCGATGACGAGCGGCGGCTCCTGGCCGGCGTTGCAGTAGCTGAATGCCCCCGACGGCGTGGCGATGCCGTAGCACATCGTCGCGAAGCGCGCGTCGATGGCGCGGCGCAGCAGCGCCTTGTTCAGCCGCAGCATCAGTTCGGCGGGCTCGCGTGTCACCGACGCCAGCGCGCCGAAGTTGCTCTGCACCACGGCCGCGAGCAGCGCCGCCGGCGGACCTTTGCCCGCCACGTCGCCCAGCGCGAAGCCGAACTCTTCGTCGCTCACGTCCACGTAGTCGTAGAAATCGCCCCCGACCGTACGGCACGGCACCGACACGGCGGCCAGATCGAACCCGGGGCGCTCGCACGTGCCCTCGGGCAGGAGCGCTCGCTGGATGTCGGCGGCGATGCGCAGGTCGCGGTCGATCTTGGCCTTCTCGGCCGAGTCGGCGTAGAGCCGGGCGCTTTCGATGGCGAGCGCGGCCTGGGTGGCAAAGGCCTCGAGCGATGCCAAGGTGGCGTGCGACAGCAGCGTGCCGCGCTCGCGGCCGTCGAGGTAGAGCACGCCGATCACTTCGGTGGTGTTGCCGCCGCCGCGTGCGAACACCCGCAGCGGCACGCACAGCACGTGGCGGATGCCGATGGCGATGGTGCCGCCGTGGGCGCTCGCCAGGTCGCCGTCGAGCAGGTCGCCCACGATCTTGCTCGCTCCTGTCACGAACACTTCACGCGGAATCTTGCTGCTGATGGTGAACGAGGTGCCCGGCATGGTGAGACCGCCACGACCGCGCGCGGTCTTGAACTCGAGCTCCCCCGCGGCGTCGGGCATCATGATGAAGCCGCGCTCGGCCTTGGTCACGTCGAGCGCGGAGTCGATCACGAGCGTCAGCACCTCGTCGAGCACGCGGCCCGACCCGAGGGCGCGCAGCCCGTTGAGGATGGCGGCCATCTGCGCCAGGTCGCTGGCGTCGGTGGACGTCGAGCGGAGCACCGACGAGGCGTCCTCGTCGGCCAGGAAGACGATCTCGACGTTGTCGCTGTGACCCAGGCGGATGGTGTCGCCGTGGAGCAGCGGGCGTTCCGAGATCTGCTCGCCGTTGACGAAGGACCCGTATCGCGACGCGCGGTCTCGCAGGAGATAGCGCCCGGCATCGTCGCGGACGATCTCGGCGTGCTCGCGCGAGACATCGGCGCTGACCAGCTGGAGGTCGGCCGTCGTCCGGCGCCCGATGACGAACAGCGGGCGATCGAGCGGAACGATGCGCCGGCCTTGGCTGTCAGTGACTTGCAGGCGTCCGT
>DASYRM010000120.1:0-14420 GCA_036004405.1 Vicinamibacterales bacterium | reverse complement strand
GGCACCAACGCCAAGGACGTCCCGGTGCTGCCGACGCGGCTGACCACCGAGAAAGGCCTGCTCTACCGTGCCTGGGTCGAGGACAACCGCGAGTACGTCCGCAAAACCAGCACCGGCCGTCTTGGCTACGTCCACATGCTGGACATGAGCGCGCAGTCGCTCAACCAGCTGATGCTCGACCTGGACGCCGAGAACGTGGCCCGTGACGGCGTGGTGGTGGACGTCCGCAACAACAACGGCGGCTTCGTCAACGTCTACGCGATCGACGTGCTGGCGCGCCGCAGCTACTTCCGGCTCGGGCCGCGAGGCACGTCGAGCGCACCGTCGCGGACCGTGCTCGGCCAGCGGTCGCTGGAGCTGCCGACCGTGCTGGTGACGAACCAGCACTCGCTGTCCGACGCCGAGGATTTCACCGAGGGGTACCGGTCGCTGAAACTGGGCAGCGTGGTCGGTGAGCCGACCGCCGGCTGGATCATCTACACCAGCAACACGCCGCTGATCGACGGTTCCGTCGTCCGACTACCGTCGTGGCGCGTGACCGCCGGCGACGGCAGCCAGATGGAGATGAACCCCCGTCAAGTGGACATCGCCGTGACGCGTGCGCTCGGTGAGGGGGCCGCCGGCAAGGACTCGCAGCTGGAGGCGGCGGTGAAGACGCTGCTCGACCAGATCGGCCGGCGAACGACGAGCAACTGAAGATGGTCGGGGCGACTGGATTCGAACCAGCGACCTCTCGGTCCCGAACCGAGCGCTCTACCAGGCTGAGCCACGCCCCGACGAACGTTCAAGTGTAGCCGCAGCGAGCGCTGGCAGGCAACCCACAACGAACGCAGCCGCGCTCCCACAAGTGGCGGAGCCCTGCTTGCACGACGCGCGTCATCCGAGTACCGTCCCCGGTATGCCGATCTACGAGTACCGCTGCGGGGGGTGCGGCCACGAATTCGAGCAGCTGGTGCGCACCGGCGACACGCCGGCATGCCCGTCATGCAAGGGCCAGACGCTCGAACGGCTGCTGTCGCACGTGGCGGTGAGCTCGGAGCATACGCGCTCCCTCAACTTCACCAAGGCCCGCGCCGCCGCCAAACTCGTGCAGCGCGACAAGGATGTGGCGCAGGCGGAGTACGAGAAGAAGCACCGCGAAGAAGGGCATTAAAGGACGGGCCACCTAAAGGTGGCCCCTACGACTAAAGGTGGCCCCTACGACGCGCCCCCTACGACTTCAGGGCTTCGGGCGTCACCAGCGACAGCCGATCGAGGTAGGCGAAGGCGCCGTGCGCGGTCATGTCGGGCTGCAGCGGCGTGATCGAGACGTAGCCGTCCGAGACGGCCTGGTAGTCCGAGTGATCCTGGAACTCCCAGTGGTTCTCCCCTTCCTCGATCCAGTAGTACGGGCGGTGCCGCGGATCCATCCGCTCCGACACGACGGTCACATGGTTCCGCTTCGCCTGCACCGTGGCCTTGAAGCCCTTGCTCGGTCCAAGCGGCACGTTCACGTTGAGGAAGGTGAAGCGCGGCATGCCGCGCAGCAGCACCGCCTCGGCCACCTGTCCGGCCGCGATGGCGCCCTGCGAGAAATCGCACGCATCCTTCACGCGCGGTGAGGAGACGGCAATGCTGGGAATTCCGAGGAGCGCGCCTTCGAGGGCGCCCGACACGGTGCCCGAGTAGGTGATGTCGTCGCCCAGGTTCCAGCCCTTGTTGATGCCGGAGACGATCAAGTCCGGCTTGCCCTTGAGGATGTGCGTGACGGCAATGTTGACGCAGTCGGTCGGCGTGCCGTCGATGGCAAAGACCTTCGGGCCGATGGTGTCGATGCGCAGCGGCCGCCGCAGCGTGAGGGCATGCCCGATGGCGCTCGCCTCCTGGATGGGCGCCACCACGGTGATGTCGCCAAACGGCGCGAGCGTCTCGGCCAGGAGCCGGATCCCGTCCGAGTGGACGCCGTCGTCGTTGGTCACGAGAATGCGGGGCATGGGGAACATCGATGATAACACTCGCTTTTCGGGCTGAATTGGGCTCTCCAGCCTTATCGGCTGATAATAGCGACAGGCTCAATGCTGCTCGATCGCCACGAACGCCCGCTTCGCAACCTGCGGCTGTCGGTCACCGACCGCTGCAACCTCCGCTGCAGCTACTGCATGCCGGAGGCGGAGTATGCGTGGCTGCCGCGCGAGGACATCCTCCATTTCGAGGAGATCGAGCGCCTCGTCGACGTCTTCGTGTCGCTGGGCGTGGACAAGGTGCGCCTCACCGGCGGCGAGCCGCTGCTGCGGCGCGGGGTGACCGACCTGGTGCGCCTGCTGGCCGCGCGGCCGGGCATTGCCGACCTGGCCATGACCACCAACGGCGTACTGCTGGCCGCGCATGCCGGCGCCCTCAAGGACGCGGGCTTGCACCGGCTCACGGTGAGCCTCGACACGCTCGACGCCGCCCGCTTCAAGGCGCTGACGCGATACGACGAGCTCGACCGCGTGCTGGCGGGCATTGCCGCGGCCGCGCTGCTCTTTCCCGGCGTGAAGCTCGACACGGTGGTGATTCGCGGCGTCAACGACGACGAGCTCGTCAATCTGATCGAATTCAGCCGGAAGCACGGCGGCGAGGTTCGCTTCATCGAGTACATGGACGTGGGCGGCGCCACGCACTGGTCGATCGAGCGGGTCGTGTCGCGCCGGGAGATGCTCGAGCGGCTCGCGGCCCACTACGGAGCCATCACCCCGGTCGTCGAGTCATCGTCGGCTCCGGCCGACCGCTTCCGGCTCCCCGACGGCACCGTGTTCGGCATCATCTCGTCGACCACGGAGCCGTTCTGTCACGCCTGCGATCGCAGCCGCCTCACCGCCGACGGCCTTTGGTACCTGTGCCTCTACGCTCCCTATGGCACCGACCTTCGCAAAGTGCTGCGCGCCGGCGCGTCGGACGACGAGCTGGCCGAGCTGATTCGAGCGACGTGGCAGCGCCGGACCGACCGCGGCGCCGAGGCACGGCTGACCAGCGGCGACCGATCGCCGCTGATTCCGCTCGACCGTCTGAAGAGAGACCCGCACCTGGAGATGCACACCAGGGGCGGCTAGTCGTAGGGGCCGCCGCCCGTTCAGTCGTAGGGGCCGCCTTCAGGCGGGCCGTTCAGCAATGCTCGTCGAACGCGGCTTTCAGATGCGAGGCGATGGCCATCGCGTCGCGCGTCTCGATGTCGCGGCGCTGCATCATGAACACCAGTTTGCCGTCGCGGAAGATCGCCACCGAGGGCGACGACGGCGGATACGGCGCCATGTAATCGCGCGCGCGCTCGGTGGCCTCGATGTCGGCGCCGGCGAACACCGTGCCCACGTGCTGCGGCTTGCGCTCGTTCTGCAGGAGCGCCATCGCGATGCCGGGCCGCGCCTTGCCGGCGGCGCACCCGCACACGGAGTTCACGACGATCATCGTGGTGCCGTCCTGGCTCACGGCCTGGTCAACCGCGCCGGCGGTTCGCAGCTCCTCCACGCCAAAGCGGGTCAACTCCTCGCGCATCGGGGCCACGAACTGTTCGGGATAGGGCATGCTGGAATTGTAGATCGCCTTTATCGCGAACCGGCGTTAAGCCGGTTTGCCAGATACTGCCGGGCGACCCGCGTTCTTGGCGGGTCGCCCCTGTCAGCGCAGTGCGGGGCCGTGCGTGCGCAGCCACTGCCGCGCCAACCGGTAGTCCGGGCAGGCCGCTTCGACCAGCCGCCAGTATTTCGGCGAGTGGTCGAGGCGCCGCAGGTGCATCAGCTCATGGACGAGCACGTAGTCGCGCACCCACTCGGGCATGAGCATCAACCGCCAGTTGAGCGAGATGTGGCCGTTGCGCCCGCACGATCCCCATCGCGTCTTCTGGCTGCGGATGCTGACGGCCTTCACCGCGCAGCCGTGGCGCTCGGCGAGCTCGAACAGCCGCTCCGGGAGCACGGCTTTCGCACGCGCCCGCCAGGCGCGCTGCGCCTCGGCGGTGACCGCCGGCGGCCGCACCCGCGACAGTTGCGCGGCGATCCAGGCGCGGTTGCGCAGCGCAAACGCGTCGGCCTCGCGGCGCGAGCCGCCCCGCGGGATGGTCACGCGGATGCGGCCGTCGGGATCCACGCGCAGCAGGTAGCGCCGTGCCCGGCGATGGCGCACGAAGTAGTACTCGGGAGAGGATTGAGGGGATACGGCCGCGTCCGTCGTTCCGAACGGAAGGCCCAGCTGCATCAGGCACAGGATAACGCACACTCGTGACGACCGTTCTTCGCCTCACCCCCGATCGTCCCGAGCCGGACGTCATTGCCGACGCCGCCGCGTGCCTGCGGCGAGGCGGGCTCGTGGCCTTCCCCACCGAAACCGTCTACGGGCTGGGGGGGGCGGCGTTGGACCGCGCGGCGGTGCGCCGCCTGTTTGCCGCGAAGGGCCGGCCCGCGGACGATCCGCTGATCGTTCACATCGCCTCGGCCGAGCACCTCGCCCCGCTCGTCGCCGCGCGGCCTCACGTTGTCGACGTGCTCGCTGCGCGCTTCTGGCCCGGGCCCCTCACGCTGGTGCTGCGCCGGTCGCCGCTCGTGCCCGACGAGGTCACGGCCGGCCTCGACACCGTGGCGGTACGCGTGCCGGCGCATCCCGTGGCGCACGCGCTGCTGGCTGCCGCCGGCATTCCGGTGGCTGCGCCGAGCGCCAATCTCTTCTCGCGCCCCAGCCCGACGATGGCGGCACACGTGCTCCAGGATCTGGACGGGCGCATCGATCTCGTGCTCGACGGCGGGCCCACCCAGGTTGGTGTGGAATCCACGGTGCTCGATCTCTCGCGCGACGTGCCGGAGGTGCTGCGCCCGGGAGCCGTGACGCTCGACATGCTTCGCCTGCTGGTGCCGGGCGTGCGCCTGCGCACCGCCGCGGAAGCACCGGGGCCGCAGCGCTCGCCGGGACTTCTCACGAAGCACTACTCGCCTCGCGCGCCGCTGACACTCTACGAAGGGGCCCCCGAGCGCGTGCTCGAACGCATCCGCCAGGACGTGGCGACGGCGGAGGCGGCGGGCCGGCGCGTCGGGCTGCTCGTGGCCGACGACGATGCGGCGGTCATGGCCAGCCGCCTCTACGCGGCGCTGCGCGAGCTGGATGCTGCGGGCGTGGACGAGATCTTCGCGCGTCTCCCGCCCGCCTCGGGTGGTCTGTCGGAGGCGGTCGCCGACCGCTTACGGCGTGCCGCCGCCGGCCGCATCGTGCGGTGCCCGTAGTCGCACGGGCACCCAATCCTTCTTGAAGCGCGCCCGCGCCAGCAGTGTGATCACGGCGTCGTAGCTGCGCACGCCCGCTTCCACGCGATTGGCTTTGAGGTACTGGTCGTAGGCCGCCCAGCTGACGCGCCGCAGCTGCGGCAGCTGCCCGCGGCGCACGCGCTCGGTGACGGCCGCGACGTCGGCCCGCGGTCCAGCGCCGAGCGCCGCGGCCAGCGCCGCCCGATCCGCGGCGGAGACGACGCTGCTCACTTCCCAGTACAGGAACAGCCACGCGCTGTACTGCGCGCCCGGGCTGGCGCGCACGCAGCTGAGCCAGCCGACGAAGTTGGCCTCGGATTCGTCGGCGTAGCCCGCCAGATGGGCCCACTCGTGCGCGGCCACGAACGGCTTCTCCAACGGCAGCAGGTCGGGGTTCGCGAGCACTTCGAGCGCGAACGGATCGGTCATCCCGTCCACGCTCGCCCAGCGGAAGTACGGTCCGATGATCGAGCCCTTTAACCGCCCCGGCAGCGCTTTCCGCCTTCCACCCAGGTAGCTCTGGGTGACGCGGAAGGCCCGCTGCAGTTCACCGTCCTCCGACGGATCGATCCAGGGTGCGGCGTGCGCGACGCCATGCAGTTCGTTGAGCCGGTCGACGGCCTGCCGGCCGAGCGCCACCACCGTGGCCGGCGTGGGGGCCTCGTGCGCCAGCTCCAGCCGCTCGAGCAGCGGCACCCGCCGATAGTTCAGCCCCCAGGCGGCGAGAAACCAGAGGTACAGGCAGGCGCCGATGGCCAGCAGGCGCAGGGCGGCGATGCCCGGCGCGCGCCAGCGTTGGCCGCTGCGGAGCCCGCGCACCGCGGCGGTCAGAATCCACACGACGGCCGCGACCGTCGCCATGAGGATGAGATCGAAGGCCGCGAACGGGATCCGGTTCGACAGCGCGGTGGCGCGTGGTTGCAGCTGCAGATACAGCCGTCCCGAGTACCAGCGTTCCACCAGCGCCGGCTCGATCGGAGCCAGGAAGAGCAGCAGCGCCGCGGCGACTGGCACCCACGGGAGCACGCGCCGCAGCCGGAGCATCACCGCGGAGGACGGAACGGGCGGCCCTGGCGCGCGAGCCAGGCCTCGAGCTTGGACGTGCAGTCGCAGCTCGAACACGCCCAGGGCTCCTCGCCGTTCTCGTGGCGGCACCGCCGGCGATCGTGGGCGTCCTTCACGCGCTCGAGGTCGAAGTAGGCCTCCCAGTAGGGGCGCTCTTCGTCGAGCGGGATGGCGCAGTAGCAGGTCTCGATCCACTGCACGCGGCCGTCCGGCCGCTGCCGGGCCTGCGCCATGTCGTGCTGATATTCGTCGCCGGCAATCGATCCGCGGCCGAGCGAGCCGTCGTCGATCGCGCGGTCGAGGGCCGCATCTTGCCCGGGCTTGCGGCGAGCGGTGACGAGATAGCGCACGACGCCATCTTTGCGCTTTAATGACCGGTATTCAAGACCACATGACCAGGCTGACCGTAGTCCTGTTGTGCGGATGCCTCGTACTGCCGGCGTGGGCGCAGACTCCGCGGCCGGATCGTCCGGGGTCGATCACCGGACGTGTGATTCGCCCCGACGGGCTTCCCCAGCCCGACGCCGAAGTGGTGGCCGCCACGCGCGGCCGCGACGGCCAGCTCCACCTCTCACCCTGGCGCGCGCGCGAACCGCCTTCGACGGTCAGTACGCCATTACCGGCGTGCCCGCCGGCCGCTATCTCGTGCTGGTGCGCATGGTCGGTGCCGACGCGCCGGTCGACGGCCGTCCCCACGCCACGCTCTTCCCCGGCGTGCCCGCGACCGAAGCCGGCACCGCCGTGAACGTCTTTGCCGGAGTGCCGGCCGAGGGCGTGGACATCTGGCTGCAGCCCGCGCCCCGCCGATTCCAGGTGGCGGGCCGCGTCGTCGACCCGGGAGGACGGCCGTTGGAGAACGTCGCGATCGAGTTCGGGCCGGCGCGCTCGCGAGCCGACAACGTCTGGACGTTGACCGACCCTGGCGGCCTGTTCACGCTCGATCGCGTGCCGCCAGGTTCCATCGTGCTGCGCGCGCGCGCCGATTCGCCGGCCGGCCCGCGGGTGGGCGTCGCGTCCGTCGTGCTCGCCGTCGAGTCGGCCCAGGACCTTCGCATCGAGGTGCACGAACCCGGACGGCTACACGGACGCCTGGTGGCGCTGGGCGGCGTACTGCCCGCCGGGATGCGGGTGGTGTTGCAGCCAACCTTGTTGCGCCCGTCGGCGCTCTACCCCGCCGAGGAGGCGGCGGTGGACGCCACCGGGGACTTCGAAGTCACGGGAAGCGTCGGCGAGCACGAGCTCGTGGTCCAGGGGCTGCCCCGGGGGTGGGGCGTTCACGGCGCCCGGCCGTTGTTCTGGCTCAATGCAGCCGAAACACTCAACGACGTTCGAGTGGACATCGGCCCGAAAGGGCGACCGTAGGCGGACCTGAAGGTCCTCCTCCAGGTACCCGACTCGCGCTTGAGCGAGTCGCGCCTGCTCTACAATGCGTCCGGAGGGTTCCGCGTGATTCGAAGCTGCCGCCGCCTTGGGCTCTCTTCCCTGCTGCTGTTCGCCTGCGCGCTGCCCGCGGCGGCGCAGACCGACCGGTGGGAAAAGGACATCGCCGCCTTCGAGGCCGCGGATCTGGCGTCGCCTCCGCCCAAGGGCGAGATCCTCTTCGTCGGCAGCTCGACGATCCGTCTCTGGGACCTGAAGACGGCGTTCCCGGATCTCAAGACGATCAATCGTGGCTTCGGCGGATCCGAAATGCAGGATTCGACGCGATATGTGGATCGCATCGTGGTGCCGTACGGCCCGCGCATCGTGGTGGTCTACGCCGGCGACAACGACATCATGGGCACGCCGTCCGAGCAGATCGTGATCGCGTTCGAGCGCTTCGTCCGCGCCGTGCACGCCAAGCTGCCGGAAACGAAGATTCTCTACATCGGCATCAAGCCGAGCCTGCTGCGGTGGAATCAGGTGGACCGCATGCGCCAGGCCAACGCGATGATCCGGCAGTTCTGCGAGCGCGACGATCGGCTCGGCTTCGTGGACACCGACAACGCGATGCTCGGGTGGGACGAGAAGCCGCGCAAGGAGCTCTACGTTGCGGACGGGCTGCACCTCACCGCCTCCGGCTACCAGATCCTGAATGCGCTCGTGCGGCCGTTTCTGACCGGCCCGGCCGTCGCGCCGGCCATCAGTTCGGCGTCGCGCTGAACGGGCCGTCAGTACGTGGGGGCCGCCTTCAGGCGGCCCATGCCCGCTCACGGTCCGCCTGAAGGCGGACCCTACTTCTCACGGGCCGCCTGAAGGCGGACCCTACTTCAGCTCGGCGACGAACGCGTCCATCTGCGGGATGCGCGGCGTCCACCCGAGGTCATCCGTCTTGAGCTGCATCAGCAGCTGATTGGGCGCCACGCCCGCCTTGACCAATGCCGACGCCCGGTCGATCACCGTGCCGATTTTCGTCCGGAACGCCTGCACGTCGGCCTTCGTGAGCATCGGACCCGCGCCCGGAATCGCGGTATCGAAATCGAGCTTCAGCATCGCGTCGAGCACCGTCGCGAAGCCGACGAAACTGCCGCCGCCGGCGTAGTCGGCAAGCGGGCCAGTCGTGCCCGTCGTCACCGCGTCGCTCGTGGCGACCACCTTCACGTCCGGGAAGTAGACGACGCTATCGCCGCCGGTGTGCGCGCGACCGAGGTGCAGCACGCGCACCTCGACCCCGCCCAGGCGCACGGTCCGGTCGGTCGTGTAGGTGACCGTCGGCTTGGCCGGCTTCGGATCGAACTGGTAGGTGTCGAGGCTCGACGCCAGCACCGCGTGCCCGACGACCTCGGCGCCGGCTGCGATGAAGCGATCGTTGTTGCCGGTGTGGTCGGCGTGATGGTGGGTGACGATCACCGTCTTCACCGGCAGCGGCGTCACGGTGCGGATCTGCTGCAGCAGCGCCGTGTAGTTGGCTTCGCCGGGCAGCTTGGTGTCCACCAGGATGACTCCCTCGGACGTGACGCGCACGATCGAGTTGGCGCCGCCGCCAGGCACGACGTAGAGCCCGGGCTTCACCATCTGAATCGGCTGCACCGGCTGCCCGCCGCCACGTCCCTGAGCCGGTGGCTGCCCCGGCGCCGGCGCCTGGGCCAGAAGTCCTATGACGGAGAGGATCACGACAGCGGTGGCCACGAGCAGATTTCGCATGCTGGAGTTGTGAAGGGCCAGTATCTCCACAAAGGATCCAAGTTTCAATCGCACTTCACAACTCCCGCCCGCGCGAATGCGCGGGCAATCAAATACTGTGCTCGCGAGGCGGAGCTCACCTGCTTGTCAGTCCGAGCGAAGCCTCGCGAGTTATATCAGCTTCCAGTGGGTCATGAGCGCGGCGGCGGCGACCACGGCCGCGGCGTCGGCTCGCAGCGTGAGCGCTCCGATCCCTACCGGGTGCGCGTGCCCGGCGCAGCGCTGCACTTCCTCGGGGGTCCAGCCGCCCTCGGGGCCGACGATCAACGTCGCGGCCGCGGGGGCGGTGGGGTCCACGCCCGCCACTGCCGTCGTGAACGCCGAGGCGCCCGGCTCGACGAGCAGGAACTGCGGCGACGGCAGGTGTGTCAGCGACGCCGGGCCGTCGAATGCCACCGGCGGGGCGACGGCCGGTACGACCGCGCGGCCGCACTGCTTGGCGGAGGAGATGGCGACGCGGCGCCAGCGCTCGTGCCGCGCGCTGCGGGTGAGCGCGGCCAGCGACGACTCGGTGCGCGCGGTGACGATCGGCTGCACCGCCGCGAACCCCAGCATGACCGCGTCGCGGACCACATCGTCCATCTTGTCGCCCTTGAGGACGGCCTGTGCGAGCGTCAGCGACACCGGCAGCTCGGCTCGCGCTGTCGCGCGTGACAGCAGACGGACGGTGACGCGCGTCCTGCCGACCGACGCCACCTCCGCCGCGAACTCGTCGCCGTGTCCGTTGAAGACGACGAGCGCGTCCCCCGCCCTCAGCCGGAGCACGCGACTGAGGTGCTGCGCCTCGTCATCCGGGAGTTCCACCTCGCTTCCGAGGACGCTCGCGGTCGGGGCGTAAAAGCGTGCGTTCACCGCGAGTGATTCTACGCTCGGTGGAAGCTGGGCGGAGAAGGCAGAGAAAGCGGCCCTCTCTGCCGTCTCTGCCCACTCCGCCTCATGCGCGCGCGTTATACTCGCGCGCAAGTGTTCTTCCGCGGCCAAGTCATCGGCAAGTACCGCATCCAGTCTGCGCTCGGCAGCGGCGGTTTCGGCAGCGTGTACCTCGCCGACGACACGTGGATGGACAAGAAGGTCGCGCTCAAGGTCCCCCACAAGCAGGGCGTGGACTTCCTGGAGCAGCTCAAGGAGCCGCGCCTGCTGGCGTCGATGAGCCACCCGAACATCGTGACGGTGCTCACGGTCGAGAAGCAGGAGGACCTCTTTTTCATCGTCATGGAATACGTCGAGGGCGAGACGCTCGAGGAGAAGATCCTCCGCGAGGGCGCGCTCGACGTCGCCCAGGCGCTCGACTTCACCTGCCAGATCTGCAATGCGGTGGACCACGCGCACCGCGCCGGCATCCTGCATCGCGACCTGCGCCCCGGCAACATGCTGGTGTCGGAGTCGGGCATGCTCAAGGTCACCGACTTCGGCACCTCGCGCATCCTCGAGATTGCCGCCCACGGCACCACCATCATCGGCAGCCCGCCGTACATGGCGCCCGAGCAGTTCCACGGGAAGGCGGTGTTCGCGAGCGACGTCTATTCGATCGGCGTCACGATGTACCAGATGCTCACGGGCACGCTGCCCTACTCCACGCCGTCGCCGGCCGATCTCGATCGGCTGATGAAGGGCGAGCTGGTGTCGTCGCCGCGGCTCCGCAACCCGAAAATCCCGTCGGGCATTGCCGACATCGTGATGCGCGCCCTGGCGCCGGACCTCACGGTGCGCTACAGCCGCCCGTCCGAGGTGCTCGAGGACGTGCTCGCGGCTCGCGAGACGGTGCGCCGCCCGGGACGCGCGGCCCGCCCGGGACGGGGTGACGGCGGGCGTGACGACAGCGTGGCGGACATCCAGTCGCGGCTCCGGGCCCGCGACACGCCCCAGCCAAGCTTCTGCTGGCACTGCCGCAAGCCGCTCCAGGCCCGCACCGCCAAATGCCCCTTCTGTGGGGAAGCGCAATAGCGGATGGCGTGCACGGGGGGTGGCGTGGGGCCCTTCGACCGAAAAATCTATTAGGATCTTCTAAAGGAGTATCCCAATGGCGTTTCCCGGCACCGGCCTCATCTGGATGAACGGCAAGTTCGTGGAGTGGAATCAGGCGCAGGTTCATATCGCCTCCCACGTCATCCACTACGGCAGCGGCGTCTTCGAGGGCGCCCGGTGCTACGACACCAAGACCGGCTCGGCCTGCTTCCGCCTGGACGCGCACGTCCGGCGCCTGGTCGACTCCGCCAAGATCTACCGGATGGAGTGCCCGTACGACCAGCAGCAGATCAGCGACGCGGTCATCGAGCTGATCAAGCGCAACGGCTTCAAGGCCTGCTACATCCGCCCGCTCGTCTACCGCGGCTACGACTCGCTCGGCGTCAACCCGTTCCCCTGCCCGGTGGACGTGGCGATCATGCTGTGGGAATGGGGCGCCTACTTCACCAAGGACGCCATCGAGGAAGGGCTCGACGTCAAGATCTCCACCTGGGCCCGCAACGCCCCGAACACGATGCCGTCGATGGCCAAAAGCGTGGCCAACTACGCCAACTCGCAGCTGATCAAGATGGAAGCGATTCTCGAGGGCTACGCCGAGGGCATCGCGCTCGACACCGACGGCAATCTGAGCGAAGGCAGCGGCCAGAACATCTTCATCGTCCGCGACGGCGTCATCCACACGCCGCCCGTGGGGTCGTCGATCCTCTCGGGCATCACCCGCGACTCGGTGGTGACCATCGCCAAGGACATGGGCTTCGAGGTGCGGGAGCAGGTGCTCCCCCGCGAGATGCTCTACGTCGCCGACGAAGTGTTTTTCGTGGGTACCGCCGTCGAAGTGACGCCGATCAAGTCGGTGGACAAGATCAAGGTCGGCCGCGGCCGCCGCGGGCCCATCACCGAGGCGCTCCAGCAGCGGTTCTTCGACATCGTCCGCGGCGATGCCCCGGACACCCACGGCTGGCTGCAGTATCTGGAGACGCCCCAGGCTGCTACATCTGGCAGTTCCACCCGCCGATAAGGGAAACCGGGAGCTCCCGGTAGCGGACCGGCCCCCTGCCGTCTGGCGGTAGGGTGCAGGTCTGCGCGGACATGCGCACGGGGCGCGAGTCGCCGGTCATCCTGGGATGCACGTCAACGATCTGCTCAAGATAGCCGTGGACAGCGGCGCCTCGGACCTGCACTTGAAGGTCGGCACGTACCCGATGATGCGGGTGCGCGGCAGCCTCGTGCCGGCGCTCGAGGACAAGCGTCTCGAGCACGAGGAGATGGTGTCGATGGCCGCGGCCGTCCTGCCGGTCGGCTACCGCGACAAGTTCAAGGAGCACCACGAGGTCGATCTGGCCTACAGCGTGGCCGGGCTGGGCCGATTCCGCTGCAACGCGTTCCAGCAGCGCGGCACCATCGGCATGGTGTTCCGCGTCATTCCGCGCAACATCACCTCGGTGGACGACCTGGCGCTGCCCCCGGTCCTCAAGAAGATCGCGAAGGAAGAACGCGGCCTGGTGCTCGTCACCGGCGCCACCGGTTCCGGTAAGACGACGACGCTGGCGGCGATGATCGACGAGATCAATTCCACCCGCACCGCGCACATCATGACCATCGAGGACCCGATCGAGTACCTGCATCGGGACAAGAAGTCAGTGATCAACCAGCGCGAAATCGGCGTGGACACGAACTCGTTCTCGCTCGCGCTGCGCAGCGCGCTTCGCCAGGACCCCGACGTCATCCTGGTGGGCGAAATGCGCGACTTCGAAACGATTCAGACCGCGCTCGTGGCCGCCGAGACCGGTCACCTGGTGTTCTCCACCCTGCACACCCTCGACGCGACGGAGACCATCAACCGCATCATCGCGGTCTTTCCACCGCATCAGCAGAAGCAGATCCGCCTGCAGCTGGCCAGCGTGCTGCGCGCCATCGTGTCGCAGCGCCTGATGCCGAAGCCGCGCGGCGACGGCCGCGTGCCGGCGGTGGAGGTCTTGACCTCGACGGCCTTCATCCGCGACTGTATTGCCGACCGCGAAAAGACGCACCTGATTCACGGCGCCATCGCGCAGGGCACGTCGCAGTACGGGATGCAGACGTTCGACCAGTCGATCTTCAGCCTCTACGAGCAGGGTCTCGTGGAGCTCGAAGAAGCGCTGCGCTGGGCGTCGAACGTGGACGACTTCAAGCTCAAGGTCCAGGGCATCTCGAACACGGCGGAAATGGCCCGCGACCAGATGGCGGGCGTGGGCGCAGGGCGCAAGCCCGAGATCACGAGGTTTGGCTGATTCGGCCTATCTGACCGCCCTCAAGCAGCTCGCCCGCCGCGAGCTCTCCGAAGCCCAGCTCCGGCAGCGCCTTACGAGGCGCAAGTTCTCCCCCGACGACATCGACACCACCATCGCCAGGCTGCTTCAGGACGGCAGCCTCGACGACGCGCGCACCGCCGCCGCGATTGCGCGCAGCCAGCTGTCGCTGAAGAAACGCGGCCAACGGCGAGTGCGGCGGGAGATCGAAGCCGCGGGGATTGCCTCGGCGCTCGCCGAGCGCGCCGTGGCCGACGTCTATGCGGAGGTGGACGGCGAGGCGCTGCTGGCGGCCGCCATCGACCGCCGCCTCGGCACGCGGCGCCTGGACGACGACCGCGAGATGGCCCGCCTCTATCGCTATCTCGTGGGGCAGGGCTTCGACAGCGAACGCGCGATGGCCGCCCTGCGCAAGCGCCGCAAGAGTTCCTCGTAGAGGCGCACCTCCCAGGTGCGCCTGGGAGCGTTCGCAGCCACGGTCTGAATGGGAGACATGTGGGTCTCCGCGAGCCGCTTCTCGACGGCGCCGGCGGCTGCTGCGATGGCGGACCATCCGCTGGACGCGATAGGGGTAGGGACACGCGATTGGTTTCGCGCGCCCCTCCCTCCGAACCGGACGGGCGGGTCTCCCGCATCCGGCTCTCCGGTTGAGGAGTCACCTCGTAAAGGACTGACGATACGACGCATGGGCATC
>DASYRM010000119.1:0-34661 GCA_036004405.1 Vicinamibacterales bacterium | reverse complement strand
GGGATACTAACGAGGCGAAGCCTCGTTAGTATTGCAGATCGCATGGACTACGTATCGCTCGGCCATACGGGCCTCAAAGTGTCACGCATCTGTCTCGGCTGCATGAGCTACGGCCAGGCCACCACGCCGGGCCCCGTGCTCAACTGGGCCTGGACGCTCAATGAAGAGGACAGCCGTCCCCACATCCGGCGTGCGCTCGATGCCGGCATCAACTTCTTCGACACCGCCAACGTGTACTCGAACGGCGAAAGCGAAGCCGTCCTCGGCCGCGCCATCCGCGATTTTGCGCACCGCGACGACGTGGTGCTGGCCACCAAGGTGTGGGCGCCGGTGCGTCCGGGCCCCAACGGCCGCGGCCTGTCACGCAAGGCCATCCTGTCGGAGATCGACAAGAGCCTGCAGCGTCTCGGCACCGACTACGTCGATCTCTACTGGATTCACCGCTACGACTACGACACGCCGCTCGAGGAGACGCTCGAGGCGTTGAACGATGTGGTGCGGGCAGGGAAGGCGCGCTACCTCGGGGCGTCTTCGATGTACGCCTGGCAGTTCATGAAGGCGCTGGGGCTGCAGCGCGCGCACGGTTGGGCGCCGTTCGTCGCCATGCAGAACTACTACAACCTGCTCTATCGCGAGGACGAGCGCGAGATGCTGCGCCTGTGCCGCTCCGAGGGCGTGGGCGTGACGCCGTGGTCGCCGCTCGCGCGCGGACGGCTGGCGCGCCCCTGGACCAGCGAGGCCGGCACCGATCGCGCGAAGACCGATGCCTTCGGCGAGACGCTCTACGTGAAGACCGAGGATCTCGATCGGCCCGTGGTGGAACGCGTGGAGGAGATTGCCCGCGAGCGCGGCGTGACGATGGCGCAGGTGGCGATGGCGTGGGTGCTGCGCCAGCCGGGCATCACGTCGCCCATCGTCGGCGCCACCAGGCCGCACCACCTCGACGACGCCATCGCGGGCGAAGCGCTGAAGCTGAGCGACGACGAAGGGTCGCGGCTGGAGGAGCTGTATCGTCCCCACCCGGCGACCGAGGCGTTTTCGTAGAGGCGGACCTGAAGGTCCGCCTCCACAGCAGTACCGGTTACGGGTTGTTGGGATCAGGAATGTTGGGCACGGGCGGCTCGTTGATGCCGCCATGACCCTGCAGCAGACCCTGGTGCGCCGGCGCGAGGAACGGGAACCGATCGAGATAGTCCTTGTCGTTGGTTTCCGTGCCCTTGGCCAGGCCCGCCGCCGGGTCGCCGGCGACAATCAGGCTGATCAGCACGCTGTTGACGTTCACCTGATTGCGGTTCGGCGCCGAGCCGCCGCCCATCCGCCGGCCGTTCGGAAAGCTCGAATTGACTGCGGCATCGAGCGTGATCACATCGCCGGTGAAACCGTCGGCCACGGGAATCGGCCGGCCCAGGTTGATCGCATTCACGATGTCCAGCCGCGGGCCTTTGAGCGTCGCGACCGTGGCAGGCGGGACGCCGAGCGCCGCGTAGATGCCGAGCGCCTCCGCGTCACGCACCAGTACCGGGAAGAGGATGTCGTTGCCGAAAGTGCTCACGTCCTTCATCGGGCTCTGGTGCAGATACCTGGTCTGACGCACGGTGCCGACCAGGCCGGCGTTGAAGAGCGGCAGGGCATTGCGGCCCACCTGTACGAACTCGCCCTCGCCCGTGAGCCCGGTGATGACGTTGCTGCTGACCATCTGTATCTGACGGCGCATGATCCTCGACCACACGCGCAGCAGGCTGTCGGTCGAGTTTGGCTGCAACGTGCCGTTGTGCGGGATGCCGTTCGGGAAGACGTCCGAGATCGGCACTTCGAGCGCGATCGAGAAGACGTTGAAGCCGGTGAAGACGTCCTCGGCTGGTGGGCGTCGCGCGCCAGGGATGCCGCCGAGATCCGAGGAGGCCAGATTCACGAGGTCGAAGATGCCCTTCTCGTCGAGCTGGTACGGATCGTCGAACTGGCCGGCGATGATGCGCGCGCCGTTTTGCAGCGTCTTGATGTAGCTGTCCACGAACGGCTGGTCGTAGAGCCCCACTTCGCGGCTCGTCGCGTCGCCGGTCTGGTAGCCCTTGAACGGACCCAGGCCGTAGATCAGCCGATCGGTCTGCGGTCCATGGTTGTTGGGCAGGACGGGAATCCTGCGGCCCAGAACATCGGCGCTCTCCTCGTCCAGCTTGCCGTTGGGGAGTGCGGTCAGACGCGTGACCTTCATGGTCTCGGTACCCCCGGTGAGCTGCCAGAGCAGTTCGTTGCCACCGCCGAGGGGATCGGCCGCGCTGGGCGGCGCTTCCGCGCTGAGCCTGTTCTCGAACTCGACGCGATATACGAGCTGGTCCTTGAGGCTGGCGCCCTTGGCGATGTGGAACTCGTAGCGGTAGCCGTTACAGGCGCGCAACCCCTGGTTGCCCTGGCCGGGCTCGTGCAGCGGGTTGAAGTCCATGATCAGATAGAGCTTGTCGTGCGCGCCGTCAGCCACCCAGGCGAAGGTGTCGGTGTTGTCGGCGCACGGTTCGTTGAGCACCGCCAGCGCCTCGCGGTGGCTCGAACCCTGTAGCGTGATGCTGCTCGCAGCCAGGGCCAACGCTGCGATCGCTCCGGTGGTCACTCGTTTCATTTCATCCTCCTTGGGCGGCCGCCGCTGCGGCCATCGACATGCGTGCGCGTTCGATTCGCAACGATGTCCCCTCGCCTCTACGGGCGGATCCGGGCAATGGATTGCTGGGGTGCTGCCGCGCCGACATCCAGACGTCGGCGGCCGCCGTAGGAGGAGAAGAAGAGCGCCGGGCGCTCAGTAGCGGCGTTTCAGCTGCCGAACGAGGTCGAATTTGGCCGTTTCGGCGACAGCCATGACCGCCATCACGCCGGCCTGCGTGGGATCGCTCACCACGAGGTCCGCGACGTCTGGCACACTTCCGGCCTGGTTGAGCGAGATGACCCGCAGCCCCTTGGCCTGCACTTCCTTGACGGCTTCGGTGATGTCGCCGCCCATGATCGATCCCGCGAGCACCAGCATCTTCACGCGCGGCAGGCGCGACACGGCGCGCACCGCGCCCGCCAGCTCCTGTTCGCCGACCAGCGGGATGGTGTCGATCGAGATGCGCTCGCCGCGGATGTTGTGGCGATCGGCCTCGGAAATCGCGCCCATGGCCACCAGACCGACCTGGGCGCCGCCGCCCATCACGATGATGCGCTTGCCGTAGATGCGCGAGAACGACGGCGTTTCCTCGGCGCGCTCGACCCCGGTCACCTGGTGCAGGTCGCTCAGCACGGCCTCGATCGTCGAGCCGCCCTCCGGCAGCGAGACCTCGAAGTAGATGCCCAGCGCCGGCGCACCGCTGTGGATGTCCACATAGGTGATGTTGGCCTCGTGGTCGGCCAGCACTTTCGTGAGGTGCGAGAGCATCCCAGGCCGGTCGGTCACGGTGGTCAGGATCGCGTGGGTCATGTCGAAACGAGACTAGCATGCACGAGCGTCATATAATGCCGGCCATGACGCGAGTGGCTGCCCCGTTGATGATCTGTCTGGCGATGGCCGCCGGTGTCCCGGCCCTCGCCTTTGCGCAGGCACAACCAATGTACGGACCGTCGATCACCGCAGAGACCGCCAAGAAGATCGCCCCCGCGGCGATTGCCGAGGCCAAGAAGAACAGCTGGACGATGGCGGTTGCGATCGTCGACACGCACGGCGAGCTCGTGTACTTCGAGCGGATGGACGAAGTGCAGCAGGGCAGCGTGGACGTGGCGATTGCCAAGGCCCGCTCGGCGGCACGCTTCAAGCGCGCGACGAAGGTGTTTCAGGACGGCGTCGCCGCCGGCGGCGAGGGGCTGCGCCTGCTCGCGCTCGAGGGCGCGGTGCCGGTGGAAGGCGGCATCCCGCTCGTCGTGGGCGGGAAGATCGTCGGCGCTATCGGCGCGTCCGGCGGCACCAGCCAGCAGGACGGCGTCGTGGCCGCCGCTGGCGTCGCCGCTCTGAAGTAGGGGCCGCCTTCAGGCGGCCCATGGCGGCACCTACCGCGACGTGTCGAATGGCACCAGCGCCTGGCGGACAGCGTCCGCGATGGCGAGGTTGCCCTCTGCCTTGAAGTGCACGCCGCCGAAGAGAGTATGTGGATGGCGGCCGTTCAGCCGCTCGAGCAGGCTGGTGCCGAGGTTGAGGTAGGGCTGCTCCGCGCGCTGCAGATCGTCAAGCAGCGGTTGATACAGCCAGGGCGCACCTTTCTGCGCCGCTACCAGATCGTCCTCTGACGGAAAGAAGACGATGAGCGGCTTCTTGCCCCGACGTCCCGCCTCCTGCGCAAACATCAAGAGGAGTCGCCGGCTTATTTCGAGCGCCTGCGACGGATGATTCTCGCGATAAAAAGCCGCGTAGGGCGATTCGCGACGAAGGACGGCCCGTATCTTGTACGACCAGAGCGAACGGACGGTGGTCGAGATGAACGGAAACGACCCGCTGACCAAACCTGACGGACCATCGGGAACGAAGTACTCGTGCAGGAGAAACTTTCCAGGCGACGCCATTATCTGTATGAGCTGATCGGGAGAGGGGCTCCCAATCGGGACCAGTTGGAGCTCCCCGGCGGCGCCGATGACGTATCTCGGCTTGAGGCCGATGTCCGCGGTCGGTGCGACGAGGTTTCTCAGCTGGTTGACGTTGCGGATGATGTCGTCTGAAAAGTAGCCGAGAATCGCGACCGGCGCCTCGTCTTCCCGCAGCGACGTGAAGCGCAAATACGCCTGGTCGGTGCCATAGCCGTTCACGCCATAGTTCGCCACACGGCACCCGAGCTTCAGCGCCAGCTGATTGGGCCAGGCGCTGACATCGTCCACTTCATCGGCAAAGACGAAGGAGTCGCCGTATGCCGAGACGCAGGCGTGTCCGGTTCGTGGAAAGGCCGGCAGCAGGCGCGCGCCGGACATGTCGAGGTGCTTCGATCCGAAGGACGCACGCGGCGGCCATCCGAGGACAGGATCGCGTTCGGCCAGGTACCGCTCGGGGTGCGACGGGATACTGGGGCGAAAGATCGCGCCCTTCTGGACCAGCACTTGTGCGACGACGTACGACGCCGCCTCGGCGACAAAAACATTGATCACCAGAATGACGCCCATGAAAGCCAGTCGGCGCCTGAATGTCATGAGGTGTGTGACAGGGAGGCGCGACTTCACCACATAAGCGCACCGTCGTCAATGGGAGCCGGCGTGCGGTCCTGCCCTGGCCGATGCCTCACTCAGGTACCTATTTCAAAGGTGAGCGACGCCCAGAAGCTTTCCCAGTCGGCGTTCGAGCCCGCTGGGGCCGGCACCATGTGCACGGCCTTCACCAGCCATGGTCCAGGCTCGTCGATGGTGAACGACGCGCGGCCGTCGCGATCGGACCGTACGCTCAGCTTGTGGTACGGGTGGCGCTGGTTGAACGCCATGACCAGCGCGCCCGTCAGCGGCGCGTTCTGATACGTCAGCCGCACCGGCAGCGATTCGCCAGCCCGCATCTGATACGGATTCCGTTCGGCCACGAGCTCGATCGGAAAGCCGAGTGCGCGGTCGCCGGATCCGGCCGCCACGTCGCCCGAGCGCACCAGGCTCTTGGCGGCGCGCGAGAAGATCTCGCGCCCCTCGCGCTCCGACGCCTGGCCGCGTGCGCGGGCGGCGATCACGCTGTCGAGCCCTTCTTCCTTCAGGTAGGCGGTGAACTTGTCGGCGGGCAGGGTCACGGGGCTGGGCCGGCTGCGGTAGCCGATGATCATCAGGCCCGGCGACGTCACGCGCAGCAGCCCCGCGGGGTCTGAGCCGTCGCGGCCGACGACCTGCCGCCGTCCGTTCGCGTCGACGACGACGAAGTCGCCAATCAGCTCGTCGGCGCGCGGCACCGGATCGCCGTGGAAGTCCTGGCCGACGCGCAGCTTCACGCCCACGACGCGGCCCAGGTCGGCCACGAAACCAGTGGGCTCGATCCAGAAGTCGTGGGCGCTCAGCGAGGTCGAGGCGGCGAACACGCTCGCGAGGAGGCCGAGGACGAGAGATGTACGGCGCATGAGCAGCTCCAGAACCGACGAGGGTCGGGCAGGCCGTCGGGTTGCGTTGTGCTTTCCCATCCGGCCCACCCGCCTGCCCAACGCGCCGCGGTGGCATGCCCGCCTTACGGGTGCGTTGGACGACAATGCCCAGGAGTGTTCCGGTCTGGGCGCTATTTGTGCTACGGACGCTTTGGCGTGTCGGATTTCTGAGACTGGAAGCAAGTGGGCCGGTGGGCTGGTGAGCAGGTAGGGCTCGGGCGGGTCTAAAGAGCCGCCCCTACGTCCGACGCGCCTTACCTGCCCACCTGCTTACCTGCCTACCTGCCGCGGCGAGCCAAGTGTCAGGCGAGCCGCTTGGCCAGCACGTCGTCGAGGGCGCTGGGGCGCGACTGGTGGGCGTGGTGCTCCAGGAAGTCGATCACGTGCCGGCGGGCCTCGTGATACCGGGGATGCGCCAGCACGGCGGCCCGGTTTCGCGGGCGGGCGAAGGGCACCGTGTAGACGTCGCCGACGGTGGCCTCGGGCCCGTCGGTCATCAGCACCAGGTGGTCGGCGAGATAGAGCGCCTCGTCGATGTCGTGGGTGACCATGATCACGGTCTTCCCCGACGACTCCCAGACCCGCAGCAGCAGGTCCTGCAGCTCGAAGCGCGTGAGCGAGTCGAGCTGCGAGAAGGGCTCGTCGAGCAGCAGGAAGCGCGGCTCGACGACGAGGGCCCGGGCCAGCGACACGCACTGCTGCGTGCCGAGCGACAGCTCGCCCGGCATCTGCGTGGCGCAGTCGCCGATGCCGACGATGTCGAGGTAGAAGCGCGCCAGCTCGCGTGCCTCCTTCTTGCTCTTCGGGGTGGCGCCCTGCGTGGCCGCCACCATCACGTTGTCGAGCACGTTCAGCCAGGGCAGCAGGCACGGCGACTGGAAGACGATCGCACGCTCCGGCCCCGGCTCGGTGACCTCCGTGCCGTCGATGACGACGCCGCCGAAGGTGGCCTTGTCGAGCCCGGCCAGAATCGACAGCACCGTGGACTTGCCGCAGCCCGAGTGGCCGAGGATGGCCACGAAAGTGCCGGCGAGGATGCGGGCGTTCACGTCCTTCACCGCGACGAACGGCCCCGTGGGAGTGGGGAATACGCGAGTCAGACCGGTCAGTTCGAGCGGAACGATCACAGAGCCTCCTTGACGGGCTCTGCCGTCGAGAGCGCCGTCAGTGCCGTCGCCGACACGGAGCGGTTCCGGCGCGCCATCGACGCCGTGAGCGCGGCCACCACGTGAGCCCGCGCGTGCGTCGCCTGCTCGTCGTGCGCCAGCTGCGCGAGGGTGCGCGGCCGCCCGAGCTCCACGGGGATGGAGACGCCGAGCGAGGCGGGCGGCCCCGTCACGATCGGCACGATGCGGTCGGAGAGCAGGATGGCTTCCTCGACGCTGTTGGTGATCATCACCGTCGTCACGGGCCGTTCGCGGCCGGCGCAGAGTTCCGCGAGATCCTGCTGCAGCGTGTCGCGCGTCAGCGCGTCGAGGGCGCCGAACGGCTCGTCGAGGAAAAGCACCCGTGGCTCGGTGGCAAACGCGCGCGCCAGCGACACCCGCTGGCGCATGCCACCCGACAGCTGGCGTGGCTTGCGGTCGAGCGCGTTGCCAAGGCCCACGCGCTCGAGTGCTTCGGTGGCGCGCCGTTTCTGGTCGGCGGCGGCCTCGGTCGGAAACGCCGCCTGCACCGCCAGCCGCACGTTCTCGAGCGCGCTGAACCACGGCAGCAGGGAGTAGTTCTGAAAGACGAACGCGGCGTCGTCGCGCACGCCCGTCACCGGCTTGCCATCGAGCACGACGGTGCCGCCGTCGGGCGAGGTCAGCCCGGCCAGCAGGCTGAGGAGCGTGGACTTGCCGCTGCCCATGGTGCCGACGATCGAGACGAACTCGCCCTGATCGACGTCGAGCGTCACGTCCTTCAGGACGTGACGGACGCCGGCGGGCGAGGGGAACGACTTCGACAGGTTGCGGACTTCGAGAAATGCCATCCGACGGGTTCCTACGAGGCCCGCAGCCGCGCTTCGGCCATCCCCATGAGCCGATCGAGCGCGAACCCGACGACCCCGATGGTGATGATCGCCAGCAGGATGTGGGCGTAGACGAGGCTGTTGTACTCCTGCCAGAGGAAGCCGCCGACCCCCGGCGTGCCGGTGAGCATCTCGCTCGCTACGATGACCAGCCACGCGATGCCGAGGCTGAGCCGATAGCCGGTGAACATGTAGGGGAGAGTCGCGGGCGCGATGATCTTGATGAAGGTCGTGGTGCGCGACAGGCGCAGCACCTTGGCCACGTTCCAGTAGTCCTGCGGGATGGCCCGCACACCCATCATCGTGTTGATGACGGTGGGCCACATCGAGCACACTGCGATGGCGAAGAGCGCCGCCGGCTCGGACTTCTGGAAGAGCACCAGGCCGAGCGGCAGCCAGGCGAGCGGCGAGATTGGCCGCAGCACCTGCATGATGGGGTCGAACATCTTGGTCAGCGTGGACGATACGCCGAGGAGAAACCCGAGCGGCGTGGCGATCGCGATCCCGAGCAGGAACCCGCGCGCCACCCGCATGAGGCTGTAGTAGGCGAGCAGCAGGATGCCCTGGTCCGACTCGCCGCGCTTGGCGAGCGGTTCCAGGATGTACAGCTTGCTCTCGTCCCACGTTCGTACAGGCGACGGCAGGTCCGGCACCGCGACGCTCGCGGCCCACCAGACCGCGAGGGCCATGCCGATGCCGCAGAGCGGGAGCAGCAGGTTGATCAGACGCTTCATCAAATGTTCGTCTCCTCACGGGCCGCCTGAAGGCGGCCCCTACGTACGAATCGCTATCCCTGCAGGCTGTTGATCGCGAACGACTGCGCGTACTTCTCCGGGTCCTTACTGTCGAACACGCTGTCGAAGAGCGTGATCTTGGTGTCGTTCGGCGGCGTGACCTTGACGCCCATCTCCTTCATGGCTTCCATGTAGAGGTCCGGGCGCATGACCTTCTTCGGAATGCCGACGTAGTCGGGCGCGCCCTTGGTGAAGCCCCAGCGCCGCAGCTGCGTGAGCCACCACTGGGCGTAAACCGGCTGCGGGTAGTTGCAGCCGCGCTGCGAGTAGATCATGTAGTTGGGGTCCTGCTCGACGCGGCCGTCGCCGTATTCGTACTTGCCCATCAAGCGCTCGAGGATGATGGCCGGCGGGCAGTTGATGTAGGCCGGGCGCGCGATGATCTCGGCCGCCTTGGGACGGTTGGCCATGTCGTCGAGGTGCACGCTGGCCAGGTGCAGCGCCTTGAGCACCGCCTTCACCGTCTTCGGGTTCTTGGTGGCGAACTCCTCGGTGAACGCGCACACCTTTTCGGGGTGGTCCTTCCACATCTTCTGCGTGGTGATGGCGGTGAAGCCGATGCCGTCCTCGATGGCGCGGTTGTTCCACGGCTCGCCGACGCAGAAGCCGTCCATCTTGCCGACCTTCATGTTGGCGACCATCTGCGGCGGCGGGATGGTGATGAGGTTCACGTCCTTGTCGGGGTTGATGCCGCCCGACGCCAGCCAGTAGCGGATCCACATGGCGTGCGTGCCGGGCGGGAAGGTCATGGCGAACGACATCGGTTCGCCGGCCGCCTTGGCCTTGTCCACCAGCGGTTTGAGCTGCTGCGGCGTCTTGACGCCGGCCGCCTTGAGCTTGTTGTCGAGCGTGATCGCCTGGCCGTTGCGGTTGAGCAGCCAGGGGATGACCATCGGCTTCACGGGCGATCCGGCCAGCCCCATCGTCGACGCGATCGGCATGCCGATCAGCATGTGCGTGGCCTGGTTCTCGCCGATGGTGAGCTTGTCGCGGATCACCGCCCACGACGCTTCCTTCGAGACGATCGACTCGATGCCGAACTGCTTGAAGTAGCCGAGCTCGTGCGCCATGACGATCGGCGCGCAGTCGGTGAGCGCGATCATGCCGAAGCGCATCGTCGCCACTTCGGGCGCGTCGTTGGCGTAGGCGTTGCCGACCCAGCCCTTGGGCATGCCCGAGAGCAGGAGTCCGGCGGCGGTGGTGCCGGTGGCCTTGAGGAACCCGCGGCGGGAAGCTGTCTGTTTGATCATCGGATTCCTCAACCTCACTTGTCGGCCAGGAAGACGTAGGTGGCCATCACGTACGGGTAGCTGTAGGACTTGCCGGGCGTCGCCTGCTTCAGGAAGTCTCCGGCGAACATGTGCGCGTAACCGCCCGCGAGCTGCAGCTGCGGCGTCAGCGACCGCGTGATCTGCACGTCGATCTCCTGCCCGACGTGGCTGCTGGCGGCGCCGCCGGCCACGAAGGCGATGCGGTTGCCGTTGGCGGCGTAGAGGCCGTCGGTCTTCTCGGCCAGCCACCACGTCTGGTAGTTCACCGAGATGGGCGTCGCCTTGAGCGGCGAGAACTCGAAGCCCTCGCGCAGATGGTGGGTGTTCCGCCAGCCGACCTGATCGGAGAGCCCGAGCTTGTCGTGGCCGGTGGGGTAGAGCTGATCGAAGGTGGCCCGCGTGCCGTCGGTGGGGTTCTTGTCGCCGGTGGCAAAGTTGTATTCCGACGTCAGCTTCACGGCGCCGGCGCCCGGCAGCGACTCCCGCATCTGGTAATGCCCGGCCCAGGCGCTGATCGAATCGTCGGCCAGCGAACCGCGCTGCAGCGCCATCTCGACGCCGTAGTCGAGCCCGGCGGGGAGCTTCCCGGCCGTGCGGGCGCCAACCGTGGTCTGGTCGAGGCTGCCGAACGGGCCGAGCTCGCTCCGCAGATTCTCGTCGTGCCGCACGAACACGTACGGCTCCACCGTGGCCTTCGGAATCAGCTTCGCGGTGGTGGCATACGCGCCCACCAGCCGGTTGCCGTTGCCGCTCTTGTCGAAGCCGTCGGGCAGGCTGCGCACGAGCGACGCGGCGAAGACGTCCACTTGAAACGTCTTATGGCGCAGGATTCCGCGGGCCGCATCCCACGTGCGGCCGGTGTTGACCCACGCCAGGTGTCCGAGGAGCCGCTGCTCGCCGAACGCCAGCTCCTGCCGCCCGAGGCGCGCCGCCACCGGCGCTTTCGCAGTGCCGACATCGGCGAAGAGCGCGCGGACATCGAACGGACCGCGGAACGGTGCCGTGGTCGGGCCGACTGTCTTGCCGCCCACACGCGCGTCCTGCACGTTGGCCTGGACCGAGAGGTACTTGTTCGGCGTGACGGTGACGTTGAACCGGACCCGGCTGAGCGCGTAGCCGTCGTCGCGACCGTCGGTGAAGCCGAGGTTCTGAAAGCCTTCGACACGTTCGCGAAACTCGCCGCGCACGCGCAGCCACGTCGGCAGCTTCTGGTTGGCGCGGTTGAAGACCGGGACTTTCGGGGGCGCTTGTGGCGGTGGGGCGGCGGCCGTCGGCGCCTGACTGGCCGCGGTCGCCTGAGTGGCCGCGGGAGCGCCGGACTGTTGAGCGGCAGCCGTGAGCGGGAACACGAACAGCGCGACCGGCGCCAGCCGGCGAGCGCGAACGAACAACGATCTGCGCATTGCCAATCTCTCCTCAGCCGCGCGCAGGGCGTCGCCATGTCGCGCGGGCTTTGTCCGCCCTGTCGGTCCGCTTTGCGGACCGACTAGCCAGTGCTGCCTTGGCGGCTCGCAGGCGAGCCGCCCGTAGGCGAAGGCGGTATGACAGTCGAACTGACCGTGGAGAGGCGTCGTGGCCTGGTGAAAAACGCGACGGGGTGGAAAGGGTGTTACGCGGGCGAACGAGCAACAGGGCCGTGCCGACCGCTGCGAACGCGTTGAGCAAGGAGCATTCCCACTCGCCCGGCCGATGGGAAACCACGGGCTTTGGCTGATTCGGCGGGATTCCAGCACCGCGCCGGTCAGACAAGTCTGTGGAACGGCCGGTGGCCGCTCACATTTTTGTCCGACTGGTCAGACTGTCCCGAATCACGCCATCCCCTGGCGCGCGAGGGCATCGAAGGCCTGGATGAGCCGTGGGCAGAGCCGCCGAATCGACCGTCGATTGTGCCGGACAGGCATTAGGAATCAACGACTTGAGCGTCGTCAGTACCAGTCATTCGTAATTGTATGATCGACCGGTATGGCATACGGTCTCGTCGTGATCGCAACACTTGATGCAGAGGCTCGCGACGTGTATCTTCGATCCACGCCGGTCGCCCCACGCGCGCGACCGTAAAGGAGGCCCGTCCCCGCCGCCGGGCCCGCATGCCGACCTGGAGTCGGCATCTTCCACGCTACCGACCGGAACGCCTTGACGGTGTTCCGGAGGTCGAGCTCCTTGTCGAGCGATTCGAGTGCAGCACCAGCTGCACCAGCCGATCGCGTTTTGCCAGGGAGCCTCGATGCCGCTGCCACTGCTGACACGAGTCACCGAAGACGGCGTGACGTACGCGCTGACGAAGCGCACTCCGTCCGTGCCGTTGGTGCCGCGTCGCGCCAGCGGTCCGGTGCCCCTTGCCGACCGCATGCCGAAGCGCGAGCTCGAATCCGGCGAGCAGTACCGCTTCCACTTCGACATGGGGAAGTGCATCGGCTGCAAGTGCTGCGTGGTGGCGTGCAACGAACAGAACGGCAACCCCGCGACGATCAACTGGCGCCGCGTCGGCGACATCGAGGGCGGCTTCTATCCGGCCGTGGCGCAGCACCACCTGTCGATGGGCTGCAACCATTGCCTCGAGCCCACCTGCCTGCAGGGCTGCCCGGTTGACGCCTACTCGAAGGACTCGATCACCGGCATCGTCCGCCACAGCGCCGACGCCTGCATCGGCTGCCAGTACTGCACCTGGAACTGCTCGTATGGCGTGCCGCAGTTCAACCACGAGCGCGGCGTGGTCGGGAAGTGCGACATGTGCCACGGCCGCCTCGAGGAGGGGCAGGCGCCGGCCTGCGTGAGCGCCTGCCCGGAAGGCGCGATTCAGATCGAGATCGTGAACACCGGCCAGTGGCGCGCCGCCGTGGAGGCGTTTGCGGTACCGGCGGGGATGCCCATCGCGGACGGCAGCCTCTCCACCACCCGCGTGACGCTGCCCGCCAACCTGCCGCCGAACGCCGCGCCGCGCGATGCCACCCACGTCGTGCCGGCCGAACCGCATTGGCCGCTCGTCATCATGACGGTGCTGACGCAGCTGTCGGTGGGTGCCTTCGCCACCATCTGGCTGCTGCAGCTGCTTGGCGCCGGCGCGCATCTCGGCGCCGCTGCGCTCGGCTCGCTCCTGCTGGGCGGGCTGGCGCTGGCCGCGTCGACGATGCATCTCGGGCGGCCGATCTACGCCTACCGCGCCATCCGGATGTGGAAGCGCTCGTGGCTGAGCCGCGAAGTGTTGATGTTCGGGGCGTTCTCGAACGTGGCCGCGCTCTATGCGGGCGCGCTCTGGTTCGGGCTCCGCGGCAGTGTGGCACTCGGCGCGCTGACCGTGCTCTTCGGCATCGCCGGCGTGACGGCGAGCGCCTACATCTACCGCGTGCCCGCGCGGCCGGCCTGGAACACGCGGTACACGCTGCTGCAGTTCCTCTTCACCTCGGCGCTCCTGGGGCCCCTCTTCGCGGCGGTCATCGGCGCCGGCGAGACGCGCTGGATGGCGCCGGCCGCCGCCGCCATGGGCGTGGCCATCGCGGTGGTGCTCGCGCTCCGGTTCCTGCGCCTCATCGCCTCCGAAGCCCTCGAGCTCAAAGGCACGGCGCGGCTCCTGTCCACCGTACTGCGCCGGCATCTCGTCATCCGCGGGTGCCTGCTGGCCGTGGGCGGCGTGCTGATGCCGTTGCTCATTGCCAGCCGTCCCGATCTCGCCGGCGGGTCCAGCGCGCTCCTCATCGGTGTGTCGCTCGCGATGGCGATCGGTGGCGAGATTCTCGGACGCTACCTGTTCTTCGTCAGCGTGGTACCCCGGCAGATGGCCGCCGCCTATCTGTCGGCGGCGCGGGAGGCCGCATGACGCTGAAGCAGATGCTCGGACTGGACACGCGCGCCGAGCGCTACTCGTATGGCAACGACCCCGCTGCCGGCTACGTCTCGGCGCAGAAGGTCCCCGACAAGTGGGTGGCGACCACCTGCGGCTACTGCTCGGTGGGCTGCGGCATGTTCGTCGGCGTCAAGGACGGCAAGGCCGTGAGCGTGCGCGGCAACCCCGATCACAAGGTGAACCGCGGTCTGCTGTGTCCGAAGGGGCTATCCGAGCATCACACGATCCGTACCGACAACCGCGCGCTCTATCCGCAGCTGCGCACGGGCAAGACGTTCAAGCGCATCGGCTGGGACGCGGCCTTTGCCACGATGGCGGAGAAATTCCGCGACGTGCAGGCGCGCTTCGGGCCCGGCGCGGTGGGTGTGATCAGCACCGGCCAGCTGGTGACCGAGGAGTTCTACGCGCTGGGCAAGCTGGTGCAGCTGGGGCTCGGCACCTCGAACTACGACGGCAACACGACGCTGTGCATGGCCACGGCGGTGCAGGGCTACAAGCGCTCGTTCGGCAGCGACGGCCCTCCCGGCACCTACGAGGATCTCGAGAAGGCCGACGTCATCATCCTCGTCGGCGCCAACATCGCCGAGAACCATCCGCTGCTCTGCTGGCGGCTGCGCTCGAACCCGGCCACCACCGTCATCGTGGTCGATCCGCGCGCCACCAAGACGGCCATGATGGCCGACCTGCACCTGCCGATCCGCCCGCGGTCGGACCTGGCGCTGGTCAACGGCTGGATACACGTCGTCATCGAGCACAACCTGGTCAACCGCGAGTACGTCGAGGCGCACACCACCGGGTTCGACGCCCTCCGCGAGGCGGTCAAGAGCTACACGCCGGAGCGCGTGGCCGAGATCACGGGCCTGACGCCCGAGCAGATCGTCAAGGCGGCGTGGATGTACGCGCACGCCCGGGCCGGCTTCATCGGCTGGACGATGGGCGTCAACCACAGCACCAAGGGCACCGAGACGGTCAACGCCATCAACAACCTGGCGCTCATCACCGGCAACATCGGCAGGGAAGGCGCGGCACCGTTTTCCATCACGGGGCAGTGCAACGCCATGGGCACGCGCGAGGCGGGCTTTGCGTCGATCATGCCCGGCTACCGCAAGTTCGAGAGCGCGACGGATCGCGAGGAGCTGGCCGGGCTGTGGAACCTGCCCGTCGATCGCATCCCCACCAAGCGTGGCCTGGCCTATCCCGACATCATCGAGGCGGCGCTCGAGAGAAAGATCCGCGCGCTCTGGATCATCGCCACCAACCCGATCGTCTCGTTCCCCAATCTGGGCGCGTTGACGCAGGCGCTCGAAGGGCTCGAGTTCCTGGTCGTGCAGGACGGCTACCACCCCACGCCCACGTCCGAGTTCGCGCACCTGATGCTGCCGGCGGGGATCTGGGGCGAGAAGGAAGGCACCTACACCAACTCGGAACGGCGGGTCAGCAAGGTCAACAAGGCGGTATCGCCGCCTGGAGAGGCCAGGTCCGACTTCGACATCTTCCTCGGCTTCGCCGACGTGCTCGGCGTGAAGGACGAGCTCTTCCCCGGCTGGACGAAGCCTGGCGACGCGTTCGAGGAGTGGAAGCGGGTGTCGGCGGGACGGCTCTGCGACTACTCGGGCATGACCTACCGCGATATCGAGCACCACGGTGGCATCCAGTGGCCGTTCCCCGCCGGCGCCACCGGTGCCGGGCAGACGCGGCGCCTCTACACCGAGGGGGTGTTCCAGCACGAGGACGGCAAGGCCCGGCTGATCGCCGCCGAATGGGAGCCGTATCCCGAGCAGCCGAACACCGAGTTCCCGCTCGTTCTCAACACCGGCCGCACCGTCGAGCACTGGCACACCCGTACCAAGACCGGCAAAGTGCCGATCCTCGAGCGACTGTCGCCCAACGCGTGGGTGGAGATGAACCCGCGCGATGCGCGGCAGCTGCGCCTCAAACCTCAGGACAAGGTGGACGTGGTGTCGCGCCGCGGCCGCGTGCGCGGCGTGGAGCTGCGCGTGACGGAGACGGTGTCGCCGGGGCAGATCTTCGTGCCCTTCCACTACGTGGAAGCCAACGCGAACCAGATGACGCAGAGCGCGTTCGACCCGTTCTCGCGCGAGCCGAACTACAAGCAGTCGGCCGTTCGCGTGGAGCGCTTCGTGGAGGGCATCCCCGTATGAGACGCCTGGTGGTCGTCGGCAACGGCATGGCGGGGATGGCCTGCCTGGAACAGATCCTCAAGCACGAGCCGCGCTTCACGGTGACGGTGTTCGGCGACGAGACCCACGTCAACTACAACCGGATCATGCTGTCGTCGGTGCTGGCCGGCGAAAAGGCCGCCGACGACATCGTCATCAACGGCCGCGAGTGGTACGAGCAGTACGGCATCGACCTGCGGGTCGGCGTCCGCATCGTGGACGTCGACGCGGCCGCCAAGACCGTCACCGGCAACGACGGCAGCGTCACGCCCTACGACGTGCTGCTGTTGGCGACCGGCAGCAGTGCGTTCATGCCGCCGATCGACGGGCTCGACAAGGACGGCGTCTTCGTGTTCCGCACGCTCGACGACACGCGCGCGCTGCTCGAGCGCTCGGGCACGGGCGTGAAGGCCCTCGTCATCGGCGGCGGGCTGCTCGGGCTCGAGGCCGCGCGCGGGTTGCAGGTGCAGGGCTGCGACGTCACCGTCGTGCACCTGATGTCCACGCTGATGGAACGGCAGCTCGATCCGGACGGCGGCCAGTACCTGCTCGGCAAGATCGAGGACCTCGGCGTGAAGGTGATGCTCGGACGCACCACCACGGCCATCCTCGGCAACGGGCACGTGGACGGCGTCGCGCTTTCCGACGACAGCGTCGTCGAAGCGGATCTCGTGGTGGTGGCGGCTGGCATCCGGCCGAACGTGGACCTGGCGATCAAGGCGGGGATTGCCGTCAACCGCGGCGTGCTGGTCAACGACTACATGGAGACCTCCTCCGACGACATCTTCGCGGTCGGGGAATGCGTCGAGCATCGTGGTGTCTGCTACGGCCTGGTGGCGCCGCTCTACGAGCAGGGCAAGGTGCTGGCCGCCACGATGACCGGCAACCGCGGCCCCACCTACACCGGCACGGTGCCGGCCGCCAAGCTCAAGATCATGGGCGTCGACGTCTTCTCCGCGGGCGACTGGAGCGAGCAGAACGCCGAGCCGGTGCGCTTCGAGGACCGCGCGCTTGGCATCTACAAGAAGCTCACCGTCCGCGACGGCAAGCTCGCCGGCGTCATCCTCGTGGGCGATACCGGTGACAGTCACCGCTACATGGACTGGCTGCGCACCGATGCCGACATCTCGGGGCAGCGCCGGTATCTGCTCTTCCCGCCGCCGTCGGCCGATGCGGGTGGGGAAGTGGCGGCCATGTCCGACGGCGCCACCATCTGCGGCTGCATCGGCGTCACCAAGGGCACCATCATCCAGGCGATCCACGAGAAGGGCGTCAACACGATGTCCCAGCTCAAGGAATGCACGCGCGCCAGCACGAGCTGCGGCAGCTGCACCAGCTTGTGCCAGGACCTGCTGCGCGCCGTGGCCCCCGAGTTCGAAGAGGAGGTCAAGAAGGTCGTCTGCGCCTGCCTGCCGTTTGCCGAGGACAAGCTGCGCGACATCCTGCGCAGCCAGAAGCTGAAGTCGGTGCAGGAAGTGCTGGAGATCTACGGCAACGGCATCGGCTGCGAGGTGTGCAAGCCCGCGCTCAGCTACATGCTCGACATGCTCTGGTGCGGCGATCACGACGAGGACCGCTCGGCGCGGTTCATCAACGACCGTGTGCACGCCAACATCCAGAAGGACGGCACCTTCTCGGTGATTCCGCGCATCCGCGGCGGCGTGACCAGCCCCGACGAACTGCGCCGCATCGCCGACGTGGCGGACAAGTACCAGGTGCCGATGGTGAAGATCACCGGCAGCCAGCGCATCGATCTGCTCGGCGTGAAGAAGGCGGACCTGCCGGCGGTGTGGGCCGACCTCGGCATGCCGTCGGGCCAGGCCTACACCAAGGGCGTCCGCATGGTGAAGACGTGCGTCGGCACCGAGTTCTGCCGCTTCGGCGTGCAGGACTCGACCGCCGCCGGCGTCGAAATGGAGCGGCGCTTCGAGCAGCTCTTCACGCCGCACAAGGTGAAGATGGCCACCGTCGGCTGCCCGCGCAACTGCGCCGAGGCCACGGTGAAGGACATCGGACTGGTCGGGCAGGAAAACGGCTGGCAGGTGGTGGTGGGCGGCGCCGCGGGCAAGAGCGTGCGCAAGGCCGACCTGCTGATCACCGTCGAGACCACCGAGCAGGCGCTCGAAGCTTCGGAGCTCTTCTTCCAGTACTACCGCGAGAACGCCAACTACCTGGAACGCACCTACGATTTCGTGGAGCGGCTCGGGATCGAGAAGGTACGCAAGGACACCGTGTACGCGCCCGAGGCGGCGCGCCGCGCGCTGCTCGACCGGCTCGCCAAGTCGAAGGCGCGGGCCACCGACGCGTGGCTCGAAGGGCAGACACCAAAGACGGCAACGCAGTTCACGCCGATTCGCGCGATGGAGACCGTGGACGCATGAACGAAGGGCGATGGATCCGGGTGACGGTGGTGGAGAACATCCCGCCGCGCGAGGGGCGCGCGGTGCTGGTGGGGGATCAGGAGCTGGCGCTGTTCAACCTCGGCGACCGCTTCCTGGCCACCGATCCGCACTGCCCGCACGAAGGCGGTCCGCTGTGTGACGGCATCGTGACCGGCACGTCGGTGGTGTGCCCGCTCCACGCGTGGAAGGTGGATCTCGAGAGCGGTGCGGTGACGCGCCCGACGCACGGCAAGGGCCACTGCGTCGGCACCTACGCCACCAGGGTCGAGGACGGAGTCGTGAGCGTGCACCTGCCCGCGTCACGAGCAGAGGTGGAGGCGGCATGACGGGTCGTTCGGGGTTTCTCAAGGCGGGGCACACGCCCACGCTGATCGCGGCGCTGCTCTACTTCGACGTCAGCTTCATGGCCTGGGTGCTGCTGGGACCCATCGCGCCCTTCCTGCGCGAGAGCTTCCACCTGTCGGCCACGCAGACCGGTCTCATCACCGCCATTCCGCTGCTCGGCGGCTCGCTCTTCCGGCCGGTGATGGGCCTGGTGGGCGACCGCATCGGCGGCCGGCGTGCCGGCGTGATCGGCATGACCCTCACGCTGATTCCACTCTTCCTGGCCTGGCGCTTCGCGTCGGGGCCCACGCACTTCTACGCCCTCGGCTTCTTCCTCGGCATCGCGGGCGCCAGCTTCGCCGTGGCGCTGCCGCTCGTCAGCCGCTGGTATCCGCCGGAGTACCAGGGGCTGGCGATGGGGATTGCCGGCGCCGGCAACTCGGGGACGCTCCTCGCCACGCTCTTCGCGCCGCGGCTGGCCGAGCGCTTCGGCTGGGCGTCGATGTTCGGGTTTGCGATGCTGCCGCTTGCCGCCGTCTTCATCGCGTTCGTGCTGTTCGCGCGCGACAGCCCGGCGCCGAGGAAGCTGACGACCGCGCACGACTATCGCGCGGTCCTCGGCGAGTCGGACACGCTGTGGCTGGCCTTCCTCTACAGCCTCACGTTCGGCGGCTTCGTCGGGTTCTCCAGCTTCCTCACGACGTTCTTCCACGAGCAGTACCAGCTGTCGCGCGTGTCGTCGGGCGACTTCACGACGCTCGTCGTGGTGGCGGGCAGCTTTCTGCGGCCGGTGGGCGGCTGGCTCTCCGATCGTCTCGGTGGCTACAAGCTGCTGGTGCTCCTGCTCGTGACGTTTGCCGCCTGCCTGTGCGTGGTGGCCGCGGCGCCGCCGCTGCGCGTCGCCGTCGCGGTACTGTTCGTCGGGATGGGCGTGCTGGGCATGGGCAACGGCGCCGTGTTCCAGCTGGTGCCGCAGCGCTTTCCCGAGCGCATCGGTCTCGTCACCGGCATCGTCGGTGCCGCGGGTGGTCTCGGCGGCTTCTTCCTGCCGACGCTGCTGGGCATGACCAAGGACTACACCGGCAGCTACACCGCCGGGCTGCTCGCGTGCGTCGGCGTGTTCGTGGCGGGCACGGTGGTGCTGCTCGAGCTCGGCGCACGCTGGTCGCGGCGGTGGGCGCCGGCCGCGGTGGATCGCGCCGGGGTGTTTGCCTATCGCCCGGCCGCGCGCGTCGCGAGCGACGAGTCGCCGGCATGACGCTGCGGCCCGCCAGGCGGCGTGTGCAGTCGTGCGCCGGCGTGCGGTTGAATCCGTCAATATTGTTGTAACGATGGCGTGAATCTACGCGAACGTAGTGGCTCACCTACTTGTGAGGCCGCGGCACGGTGTGTATCTTCGGATCATGGAGCCGCGCGACACGCGCGATGACCGCCAAAGAATGGAATCCACTCTGATCAATCCCGAACTGCCAACTGGCGGGCGCGTCGCCGCCGGGCCCTATGACGTGACCGAGAAGACAGACATCGACGCCCTCCACGAAATCGGCAGCCGCATTGCGGCGGCCGATCCTCTGCACACGGTGCTCAACCGCGTGGTGCAGTTCGTCTCGAGCATGGTTGCGTGCGATTCGGTGTTCATCTACGTGCTCGAGGGTGAAGACCTGGTGCTGCGCGCGTCGAAGCGCCCGCACTCGGACGTCGTGGATCGCCTGACGCTGCGCGTGGGCGAAGGCATCACCGGGTGGGTCGCCGAGCACCGTCAGCCGGTAGCGGTGGGACGGCACGCGTTCGAGGATCCCCGGTTTCAGACCTTCAACGAGCTGCCCGAGGACCGCTACGAAGCGTTCCTGTCGGTACCGGTGCTGTCGCGCGGCAAGCTCACCGGCGTCATCAACGTGCAGCACAAGGAGCAGCACGAGCACAGCCGCCGCGAGATACAGCTCATCTCGATGCTGGGGTTCTTCGTGGGCGCGGAAATCGAGATGGCGCGCCTCGAAATCGAGAACCTGCAGCTCAACGAGCGGCTCGAGACGCGCAAGATCGTCGAGCGCGCGAAGGGCATTCTGCAGCGCGATCTCGGGCTGACGGAAGAAGACGCCCACCTCACCATCCAGCGTCAGAGCCGTCAGCGGCGGAAGTCGAAGAAGGAGATCGCCGAGGCGATCATCCTGGGCGACGAGCTGCGCAAGACGAAGGGGTAGGCTCCGGTACGTAGGGGCACATCTTTAGATGTGCCCGGCCGGTCCGACCAGCGATGCGACCATCCACTCACGCAGGCTGTTGACCAGCCAGAGCCGGCTCGCGGCAGCGAGATCGGCTCTGGTGATCACGCGCTCCTGAATCGTGCCCGCATCGAGCAGCGTGGCGCGGAAGATCCCCGGCAGCAGGCCGCAGGCGGCCGGCGGCGTGAAGCGGCCGCCGCCGATCTCGGCCACGACGTTGGCGATCGTGGACTCCGTGATCTCGCCGCGCTCGTTCCACAGCAGCACATCATCCACGTCGGGCCGCGCGGCCTTGGCGCGTTCGTAGACCTCGCGCCGCGTCGTCTTCACCCGCAGCGACCGATCGCCGGACGCCACCGGCTCGCCCGCGAGCGCCACGCGCCACACGCGCGAGGAGTCGTGCACGAGCGGGGCGCACTCCACTGTCGCCTCGCCCGACCGCGCGACCAGCAGTCGCGTGCGCCAGCTGCCGTCACGGTAGGCAGCCTCGGCGGCGGCGAGCGCGGCGCGTGTGCCCGCGTCATTCCAGGCGAAGCCGAGCGTGGCGGCGGCGGCGGCCGCCCGCGCCACGTGCCGATCGCACCGGACGATGCGCCCATGTTCGAGCCGCATGGTCTCGAGCAGCGAGAACCCCATGCGCGTATTCTAGAATCCGAACAGATGCGCGTGCTCGTCGTCGAAGACGAACAGAAGGTGGCCAACGCCCTGCGCGAGGGGCTCGAGGGCGAGAAGTACGAGGTGGTGGTGGAGCGCACCGGCGAGGGTGCCTTCTTCCGCGTCACCACCGAGACCTTCGACGTCATCCTGCTCGACCTCGGCCTGCCCGGCCGGAGCGGGCTGGAGATCCTGTCGGCGCTGCGCGAGCGCGGCTTGAAGACGCCGGTGCTGGTGCTCACCGCGCGCGACTCGGTGCAGGACCGCGTGGTCGGCCTCGACGGTGGCGCCGACGACTACCTGGTGAAGCCGTTCGCCTTTGCCGAGCTGGTGGCGCGCATCCGCGCCCTCGTGCGCCGCGGCCGCGCCGCCGATTCGCCGCGGCTCGCCCTCGGCGACATGGACATGGACCTGGTGACGCGCAAGGTGCTGCGCGGCGGCCGCGCCATCGACCTGACCGTGCGCGAGTTCGAGCTGCTCGAGTACCTGCTGCGCCACCACGGTCAGGTGGTGTCGCGCGAGGCGCTGGCGCGCGACGTGTGGCGCGAGACCGCGCGCACGACGCCGCTCGACAACGTCATCGACGTGCACATCGCGCGGTTGCGCCGCAAGGTCGACGTCGAGCCGGCGGTGAAACTGATTCACACCGTCCGCGGCGTCGGCTTCATGCTGCGCGAAGGCGAGCCGTGATCGACCCCATCCGCTGGTGGCACTCGCACAACGTCCGCCTGCGGCTGACGGTGTGGTATGTCGCCGCCATGGTCGTGGTGCTGGCCGTCTACGCCGGCGCCATCTACACGTTCGTGAGCCGCAGCGTGTCCGACTCGCTCGATCAGCGTCTGCGCGCCGACTTCTTCTGGGCGGCGGCCACGGTGGACGAAGGGGCCGACGGCCTGGTGATGTCCACGCCGCAGGTGGACCTGCTGCTCGAAGAAGAACCGTGGGTGCAGGTGTGGACCGCCGGCGGCGGCAGCGTTCTCTACAGCAACGCCGAGGCAGGCCGGCGTTCCATTCCTGGCACGCAGGGGCTGGCGGGGATGGGGCAGGATCGCATTGCCACGTTCGATGCCGCCGGAGTCCCGATGCGGGTGCTCAGCCGGCGCAGCTACATCGGCCAGCGCCCCGTGGTGGTGCAGGTGGGCCGCTCCGAGGAGCCGATGTGGCAGCAGCTGCGTGACCTCCTGCTGGTCCTCTTGCTGGGTCTCCCGCTCGCCGTCGGCGTCGCCGGCCTCGGCGGCTACGTGCTGGCGCGGCGCGCGCTGGCCCCGATCGAGCAGATGACGGAGCGCGCGCAGACGATCACCGCCGAGCGCCTGTCGGATCGGCTGCCGGTGAAGCATCCCGACGACGAGATGGGGCGGCTGGCGTCGGTGTTCAACGAGACGCTGGCGCGGCTCGAGGCGTCGTTCGCGCAGATGCGCCAGTTCACCGCCGACGTGTCGCACGAGCTGCGCACGCCGCTCACCTCGATTCGCAGCGTCGGCGAAGTGGGGCTTCGCGGTCAGCGCGACGAGCACGCCTATCGCAGCATCATCGAAAGCATGCTCGAGGAGGCCGATCGCCTGGCCAGGCTCGTCGATCGGCTGCTCACGCTGTCGCGCGCCGAGACCGGGCAGGCGCCGCTGTCGCGCGAGATCGTCCACCTGCAGGCGCTGGCCGAAGAGGTGGCCCAGCACCTGGGCGTGCTGGCCGAGGAGAAGCAGCAGCAGATCGTCGTCGAGCGGCGCGCCGCGCCCGACGCGCTGGCCGACAAGCAGGTGCTGCGGCACGCGCTCATCAACCTGGTGGACAACGCCATCAAGTTCACGCCGCGCGGCGGCCACGTGCGCATCCGCATCTCCGAAACGCCGGCGTCGGCGATTTTCGACGTCATCGACACCGGCCCCGGCGTGCCCGAGGATGCACGTGCGCACATCTTCGACCGCTTCTACCGCGCCGATGAACGTGACGGTGTCCGCGGCGCCGGACTCGGCCTGTCGATTGCAAAAGGGGCAGTGGAGGCGAACGGCGGCCGGCTGACGCTCGAGGCATCGAGTCCGTCGGGCAGCACGTTCCGCATCACCATGCCCCGCGTCGCACCTGCGCGCCGCCAGGCTGGTTGACCTCCGGAAGGAGTCCGTATGCGGTGGTCGATCGGCGTGGCGCTCGCAGTGCTCGTGGGCGTGGGCGCGGCACGTGTGCAGGCGCAAAAAGCGACTGGAACCACCGGGCCTGGGCCGGCGGCGAGCGGCGTCAAACCTGTGGCCTCGGTCCTTGAGATCATGAAGACGATGACCATTCCCTTCTCGAATGCCGTGTTCGAGGCAGGCGGGGATCCGCCCAAGGACGACAAGGCCTGGGAGGCCGTGCGCGGCCAGGCGACCGCGCTGGCCGAAGCAGGCAACCTGCTGATGCTCGGATGGCGTGCGAAAGATCACGCGGCCTGGATGAAATTTTCGCGGGCGCAGGTGGACGCGGCCGAGGCGGTGGCCAAGGCGGCGGCTGCGAAGAACGCCGACGAGCTGTCGGCGGGCGCCGACGCACTCTACGAGACGTGCGCCGGCTGCCACAAGGTCTACATGAAAGGGTCGGTGCAGTAGGACGCAGGCGGACCTGACTGTCCGCTCTACTCGACGGGGGCGGCTCGGCGGGCGGCGGCCATGGCGCGAAAGCGCTCGCGCGTGGCCGACAGCCGCTCCTTCGCGCCCGGCGTCTTCATCACCACCTTCTCGAGATGCGCCCACGCCGTGGGGTTGCCCATCATCTCGCGATAGGCGGCGGCAAACGGTTCCACTTTCGCGAACACCACGAACTGCTCGGCGTTGGCGTCGTTGAACATCGCCTCGTCGATGGCGCCGTTGGTGACGAACGACGCGGCCATGTCCCAGTAGCTCGTCACCATGCGGAACTGCGGGCTCATCGGCCCGCGCAGCGCCTGCTGCACTTCTTCGAACGACGTCGGATTGAAGTCGGCGGCAAACCACGCGCGCGCCTCGCGCATCGCCGGCTCGCGGCGCAGGTCGTACAGCTTCATCAACAGATCAGCGCTTTCGTACGGTGAGCTCACTCGTTGGCCTCCTGAGGTGGACGAAAGCTCAGCGTATCAGACCGGCCGTTCGCGGCGCGCGGGCGTCAGAACTCGCTGATGACGCTCGCTGCCGTCGCAACCGGCCTTTTTGTGTTCGGGCTTGCGTGGAGCGCGGGCGCGCAGGACCAACCGGTCCCGCGCGACACCGTACGTTTCGACGTCGCCTCGGTACGGCCTCACCGTTCAGCCGACGACGTCATGTTCGCGCACCAGTTTCACGAGGGCGGCCGGTTTACGGCGACGGGAACCCTCCGGATGCTGATTCGGACCGCGTATCGCCTGCAGGAATTCCAGGTCGTGGGCGAGCGCGGCTGGATCGACGACGAGCGGTTCGACATCGATGGACGAGCGGGAAACGAGGCGACGCCCGACGAGATGCGGGTCATGCTGCGGACGTTGTTGCGGGAACGGTTTGGACTGGCGCTCCGTGCCGAGCGAAGAGACGCCCCGATTTACGCGCTGAGGGTCGCGAACCTTGGCGCGCGGGGGAAACTGAGACCGGCCGCCGAGCGGTGCGCAGGGGCTTGCAACATCCGCTTCGCGCCCGGTGTCCTCAGCGCACGCGGCGTGACGATGACGATGCTGGCGAGCGAACTGTCCTGGTGGGTCGATCGGATCGTGACCGATCAGACCGCGCTCGCAGGGCGGTTCGACCTTGATCTCGAATGGGCACCTGATCTGTCGCCGCAGGCACCAGCCGTGGTGTCGACGCCCGACCCGCCTGTGGCCAGGCGAGTCGATTCGAACGCGCCGTCGATCTTCACAGCGGTTCGGGAACAGCTGGGGCTGAGCCTCGAGCCCGAGCGAGGAGAGGTCGAAGTGTTCGTCATCGATCGCGCCGAACGGCCTACGGCGAATTGACAGCAGGCGGACCTGAAGGTCCGCCTCTACGAAAGCGCCCCAGCCCGCCGTCAGCGAAGTCTGTCGGCGAGCAACGCGACGGTGAGCGCGTAGTAATGCGCGCAGTTGTAGCCGAGGATCGCGTCGTAGTTGGGATAGACGAGGAACGTGCGCTCGCCCACGTCCACGAGCCCGGCTGGCACGTCGGCGTTGGGCAGCGGGCCGCCGTCGAGGCGCGTCACGCCAAGCGTGCGCCACCGATCCAGCGACACCCGCGTGGTCATGTTGCGAATGGCGTAGCAGCCCTGGGTGCGGCGCGGGATCGACTCGGCGATCTTCTCGCGCGCGCTCGCGGGCACCTTCACCTCGCGGCCCCACGTTTCCTGGTCGTTCCAGCCGAAGCCTTTGAGGTAATTGGCAATCGACGCCAGCGCGTCGCCCGTGTTCTTCCAGATGTCGGTTCGTCCGTCGCGATTGAAGTCGACCGCGTACTTCAAGTAGTTCGACGGCATGAACTGCGTCTGGCCCATCGCGCCGGCCCACGACCCGGTCATCTCCGATGGCTCGACGTGCCCGCGCGCCACCATCGACAGTGCGTCGAACAGTTCGCCGCGGAACATCGCAGCCCGTCGCGGCTCCCACGCCAGCGTGGCCAGCGCCTGGAACACCGGCGTGCGGCCGGTGAGCCGCCCGTAGCGGCTCTCCATGCCCCAGATGGCCACCACGAACCGGCGCTGCACGTCGTAGTCGGCCTCGACGCGCTGAAGGATCGCCGCGTTCTCGCGGGAGAGGTCGCGCCCGCGGTTCACCATCGCGCGCGTCAGGTGCGAAGCGCTGTAGCGGTTGAACCCCGGACGCAACTCCGCCTGACTGCGGTCGCGCGCGATGACCCGGGGCAGCGGCTCGAGTCCGTTCAGCGTCTCTTCGACGATTTCCTTCGAGAACCCGCGCTCGCGCGCTTCTTCGATGAGCCCTTGCAGCCATTCGTCGAACGGTTGAGCCGGGGCCGCAGCTGCAACTTCAGGTACCCCGTTCGGGGGAGGCGAAGGAGCCTGACCCGCTGCTTGCTGGGCGAGCGGAAAGAGGCCGAGAAGAACGGCCAGCCAGTACATGGGGCGAGGAGCCTGCAACATTATGAAGTATCGGCAGATCCATCGCTTGCAATTTGCCCTGCGGTCACCGTCTAATTACGGTCGTTGAGTTGTGTCGATCTCCCATTTCTCCTGAGAGTTAACACATGCCATTTACCTTGAACGTCAACGGGAAGACCACGACGGTGGATGTCCCGGCAGACATGCCCCTCCTGTGGGTGATTCGGGACGTCCTGAATCTGAAGGGGACCAAATTCGGCTGCGGCGTCGGCCAGTGCGGCGCGTGCACCGTGAACGTGGGCGGGCGTGCCCAGCGTTCGTGCCAGACGCCGGTGTCGGCAGCCAAGGGCCCGATCACGACCATCGAGGGCTTGTCAGCCGACGGGACGCACCCGCTGCAGCAGGCCTGGATGGAGATCGACGTCCCGCAGTGCGGCTACTGCCAGGCGGGCCAGATCATGTCGGCCAACGCATTGCTCTCGAGCAATCCGAAGCCGAACGACACTGAAATCACCAACGCGATGACCGGCAACATCTGCCGATGCGGCACCTACCTGCGCATCCGCCAGGCTATCCACCGTGCCGCGGCCATCGCGGGCAACCGTCCGACGCAGACCGCGCGCGTCGGCGCAGCCGAGTAAAGGAGGGACTGTGACGAAAAATCTTTCACGCCGCTCCTTCATTCGCGTCAGCGCCATCGCCGGCGGCGGCGCGGTGTTTGCGCTGCATCTCGATCCGTCCGAGCTCTTCGCGCAGGGCCCGCCTCCCGGGTTCACACCGCCCGCGTTCCAGGCGCTCGCGTTCGTGACGATCAACCCGGACAACACGTTCATCATCACGTCCAAGAACCCCGAGATCGGGCAGGGCGTGAAGAACATGCTGCCGCAGATCATCGCCGACGAGCTCGACGTGCCGTGGGCGAGCTGCAAGATTGTCCAGGCCGACGTCGATCAGTCGAAGTACGGCGCCCAGGTTGCGGGCGGCAGCACGGCTACGCCGACCAACTGGGATCCGTGCCGCCAGGTCGGCGCCGCGGTCCGCCAGATGGTGCTCGGCGCCGCCGCGCAGAAGCTCGGCGTACCCGTGGCGCAGCTGACGACCAATGGCGACGGCAAGGTGAACGGCGGTGGCCGTTCGGTGACCTACGGTGAGGTGGCCGCCGACGCCGTGAAGCAGCCGGTGCCGATGCTCAGCATGGTGCCGCTCAAGAAGGCGAGCGAGTACAAGATCATCGGCAAGCCGCTCAAGGGCGTCGACACGGCCAAGGTGGTGAAGGGCGAGCCGATCTACAGCATCGACTTCACCGTGCCAGGCATGCTGTGGGCCGTCTATCAGAAGGCGCCGGTCTACGGGGCCAAGGTCGAGACCGCCAACCTCGATCTGATCAAGACGCTCCCCGGCGTGAAGCACGCCTTCATCGTGGCCGGCGCGAGCCCGCAGAACCTCACCGGGCTGGCCCCCGGTGTGGCCATCGTGGCCGACACGTGGTACCAGGCCAACCAGGCCCGCAAGCAGCTCAAGGTCACGTGGGCGTCGCACCCGACGTCGGCGCAGGGCAGCGAGCTGTTCCAGACCAAGGCCGACGAGCTCGGCAAGGGCGCGCCGCAGACGAGCCTCCGCAAGGACGGCGACGTGGACAAGGCGTTTGCCGCGCCGGGCGTGAAGGTCGTGGAAGCGGCCTACATGTATCCCTTCATCTCGCACACTCCGCTCGAGCCGCAGAACTGCGTGGCGCACTGGCAGGGTGACAAGATCGAGATCTGGGCACCGAGCCAGACGCCGGCCGCGGGCCTCGCGATCGTCGCGAACACGCTCGGCATCCAGCAGAACCAGATCAAGATGCACCTGATGAAGGTGGGCGGCGGCTTCGGGCGCCGGCTGACCAACGACTACGTGGCGGAAACCGCGTGGATCGCCAAGCAGATCGGCGTGCCGGTGAAGCTGCTGTGGACGCGCGAAGACGACATGGGTCACGACATGTATCGTCCCGCCGGCTACCACTACCTGAAGGGCGCGGTCGATCAGAGCGGCAAGATGACGGCGTGGAAGAACCACTTCGTCACCTTCGGTGTGGCGCCCGATCCCAACGCCGCGCCGGGGCCGACGCCGCCGGGCTACGCCGCCGCGGCGAACATCGCCGGCATCCAGTTCCCGGCGCTGTTCGTCGAGAACTTCGATTTCGGCGATTCGAAGATGTCGCTCGGCATCCCGACCGGCGCGCTGCGTGCGCCGGGCAGCCACGCGTTCTCGTACGTGTTCCAGTCGTTCATCGACGAGCTCGCCGAAGCGGCGGGGAAGGACCCGGTGCAGTTCCGCCTGGATCTTCTGGCCAGCCAGAAGTACCCGGCCCCGGAACGCGGCGGCGACGGCTTCGACGCCAAGCGCATGATCGAGGTCGTGAAGCTGGTGGCGGAGAAGTCGAACTGGAGCGCGCCGCGCCCGAAGGGCACCGCGGTGGGCATCGGCTTCCAGTACAGCCACCGTGGCTACTTCGCGGAAGTGGCCGAGGTGACGGTCAGCGCCGACAAGAAGATCAAGGTGAACAAGGTGTGGGTGGCTGGTGATATCGGCAGCGAGATCATCAACCCGCTCCACGCCGAGAACCTGGTGCAGGGCGGCGTGATCGAGGGCATCAGCCACCTGATGCAGGAGATCACGTTCAAGGACGGCGCCGCCGTGCAGAGCAACTTCCACCAGGTACCGCTGCTCCGGCTCGCGCAGGCGCCGCCGGTCATCGAGGCGCACTGGGTGAAGAGCAACAACCCGCCCACCGGCCTCGGCGAACCGTCGCTGCCGCCGGTGCTGCCGGCGATCACCAACGCCATCGCGCGCGCCAGCGGCACACGCGTGCGGTCGCTGCCGCTCAGCAAACACGGCTTCCGCTGGGCGTAGTACGTAGGGGCCGCCTTCAGGCGGCCCAGGGCGAAAGACAAAGGGGCCGGCGATGCACATCGCCGGCCTCTTTCATTTGGGAGCGGCGAGGCGTAACGCGAGGTCGAGCGCGTCGGCGGCGGGCACTTCGCGATCCGGACGCACACCGTCCACTTGCCAACCGGCACCACTGCGCGGGTCGAACGTGCGTCCCGTCGAGACGAACATCGTGAAGCCGTTGGGCAGTCGAGCGAAGGTTCCCGAGTAGCCGCCGCCACCCGTGCGTTCCCCGACGATCACCGCCCTGCCGGTCTTCTGCAGCGCGAACGCGAACGCTTCGCCGGCCGAGAAGGTGTCGGCGCTGGTCACGACATAGACCGGAACGTCAGGCACGCGCTGGCCGGGGACCTCGTCGCGCGTCCACACTTCGATCGCGTCCGATCGCCCACGCAACGCGCGAGTGAGTAGATGCGTCCGCGATTGGAACAGGTACGCACAGAGATGCGCGACCGAGCTGAGATCGCCGCCCGGGTTCAGACGTACGTCGAACACGAGCGCCTTGGCAGCGACGACAGCGCGCATCGCGCCGTCGATCTGGGCCGCGATAGCGGCGTTGCCCTGGTTCTCGTTGAGGAAATGGCGGACCTCCACCATGCCGACGCCGTCCGGCCGCAGTTCGGTTCGCCCGATTGACGGCCCCTGAAGCCGGTCGCCTACGAGTTTGAGGATGTCGCCCGGAGGGCCGTACCACATCAGCAGGTGCCTGTCCCGAGACTCCGCTTGAAGGAAGTGCTGGATCCCGGCGGCCAGGTCGCGAGGCTCGATGCCGGCCGCAAACGCGCCCCGCTCCAGCTCGTGGCTCAAGGCCTGGCCCAGGCGCGTGCCCGAGGCCGGCTCGACGTACTGTTCGGCCAGCGCGGCTTTGATGGCTTCGACGGTCTCGCGCAACTGCTCGAAGGTGAGCGAGGCGAGCTGCAGGAACGCGGCGATGAAGAGCGCAATAATCTCCACGCCGGTGATTACCGTCGTCGCGCGCGGCGGTTACACCTCTCAGCCTGGCTCCAGCCTCTGAGGGGGGGGCAGGGCCTAAAGCCTTCAGCCTCAGCCCTTAAGCCAGGCGAGCACCTTATCACTCATCTGGGGTATATAACCCGGCCGCCGGCCTTGGCAGAATCTAGCCGCTAAACTGTTTCGATTAGTCCTGGATCGGCCCGGCTATACCAATCGCGGATTCAATATTCCGTAGTGCGAAACGCCGACCGCTTGGATGGGTGCACCCGCACGTATTGATGTTCTGCCGTAACTAGTTGATTCCAAGTAGGCGAAGCCCAGCCCATCCACGGGCAGGCATATTGCCTAGCACCAAGCGTTCGAATCCGAACCAGACCCACGAAGGTTGCCGGTTGATACCGGCGAAGGAGAGAGACACTCATGCGCCATGTCGCGAAGGCCGTGCTGTTGGCGGCCGTCGTTCTGTTCCCTGCTCTTGCCAGCGCCCAGTCGATCACGGGCGTTGTGCGTGACGGTTCCGGCGGCGTGCTGCCGGGCGTCACGGTCGAGGCCGCCAGTCCCGCACTTATCGAAAAGGTCAGGACCGTCGTGACCGACGGCTCCGGTCAGTACCGTCTCGAGGGCCTGCCGCCTGGTGCGTACTCCGTCACCTACACGCTGCCTGGCTTCAGCGTGGTGAAGCGCGACGGTGTGCCGGTTACATCGGGCGTGACGCTGACGCTCAATGCCGACATGCGGGTCGGCGGCGTGCAAGAGACCATCACCGTCACTGGTGAAACGCCGGTGGTGGACGTCCAGAACAGCACCCGCGTGCAGACCGTGCTGAGCGACGAAGTGATCGCCGCGCTTCCGGCGTCGCGCGGCTACGGCAACCTGCTGGCCGTCGCCTCGGGCGTGCAGGCCAACGGCATCGCCAACAGCGGTCTCGATCCGACGATGGTCTTCTTCACGTCGCGTGGTGGCCGCAGCAACGAAGGCACCGTGCAGATGGACGGCATGAACGTCGGCTCGGCATTCAACGGCGGCGGCGTCGCCGGCTACGGCTACGATACCGCGGGCGCCCAGGAAGTGCAGCTGACGGTGGCCGGTGGTCTTGGTGAAGCCGACCGCGGTGGTCCGCAGTTCAATCTGGTGCCGAAGACGGGGGGCAACAGCTTCAGCGGCACTTACTTCGGCAACATCGCCGGCGAGTGGTCGCAGAGCAACAACGTCGGTGCCGACCTCAAGGCGATTGGCATTCCCGACGCCACCAAGATCATCCGCCAGTGGGACACCAGCTTCTCGCTTGGCGGGCCGATCGTGAGGGACAAGCTGTGGTTCTACGGCACGACGCGGCTCTTCGGCACCTATTCGGACGTGGCCGGGCGCTTCGGCAACCTGAACGCGGGTAATCCGAACCGCTGGGACTACATTGCCGATCCCAGCATCAAGCAGCGGTCGGCGGTGAGCCGCATGATTGGCGGCGGCCGCGTCACCAGCCAGCTCACGCCGCGCAACAAAGTGACCGCGTTCTACGACTTCCAGAAGGTCTGCGAGGGCAGCTCCTACACCAAGGATGCCAAGCAGTGCCGGACGCGCGGCGACGACTGGATTGCGGTGGGCGGGTTTGGGACCTGGTCGCCGGAGTCCACGCATTCGCGCGACAACTCCGAGCACATCATGCAGTTCTCGTACACGTCGCCGGTGACGAACAAGCTGCTCATCGACGCCGCGTTCTCGCAGTTCTTCAGCAACTGGGGCGGCCAGACGCCGGGCGGCGCGCTGGATCAGCCGCCGTTCATCCCGGTGCAGGAGCGCAGCATTGCCGGCGGCGTGCCCGTGCCCCTGATGCTGTATCACGGCTTCGCGGGCCTTGCGAACAACCACCAGACGCACAACGTCTGGCGCGCGGCGGCGACCTACGTCACCGGCGCGCACAGCATGAAGGCGGGCTACGCGGCGGCCTACGAAGTGACCAACATCTTCGGCAACTTCCCGAACCACGGGCTGCAGTACCGCTTCAACGCCGGCGTGCCCGATCAGATCACGCAGCGCATCACCCCGTGGCAGCAGGCCAACCGCACTCGCTACGACGCGTTCTACGTGCAGGATCAGTGGACGCGGAACCGGCTGACGCTGCAGGGCGCGTTGCGCTATGAGCACGCGTGGAGCTTCTTCCCGGAGGGCCTCAACGGTCTGCTCGCCGACAGCGTGTATGGCGGGCCGGCGCGGACGCTTCCCTCGGCGAAGGGCGTGACGGGGTACAACGACATCGCGCCGCGCATGGGGCTCGCTTATGACGTGTTCGGCAACGGCAAGACGGCGATCAAGGCGAACCTGTCGAAGTACTGGCAGTCGGCTGCCAACGACGGCGTCTACATCGGCACCAACCCGGCGTCGACGTTTGCCCAGACGGCCAACCGATCGTGGAACGATCGCGGGGGTCTCGGGATCAACAACGACTACATCCCGCAGTGCGACCTGAACATCCCGACCGCGAACGGCGAATGCGGTGCGGTGGACAACGCCAACTTCTTCGTGTTCCGGCAGACCGGCAACGCGCTCAGCACGGCGACGGTGGTCAGCCCGAAGCTCCTGAGCGGCTGGGGCGTGCGTCCGTACGACTGGCAGTTCAGCGCGTCAGTGCAGCAGGAGCTGCTGCCGCGCGTGTCGGCGGAGTTCGGCTACAGCCGGCGTTCGTGGGGCAACTTCACGTTCACGGACAACCGGGCCATCGGGCCGCAGGACTTCGACACCTACAACTTCACGGTGCCGACGAACTCGCAGCTCGAGACCAGTGGTCAGACGCTGCAGTACCTGCTGCTGAAGCCTGGCTCGTTCGGCCGCGTCGACAACTACCTGGCGCCGGCCAGCGACTATGGCGACCCGACGTTCTACTGGCAGGGGGTGGAACTGACCGTGAACGCGCGGCCGAGCAGCGGTCTCACGCTGCAGGGCGGCTTCACGACGGGCGGAGGCGTTCGTGACCTGTGCGAGGTTGCGGGCAAGCTGCCGGAGCTCTACTCGCAGTTCGGCTCGGTGTTGAACACCCGCGACCTGGGTGCCTGCCGCATCGAGGAGCCGTGGCTGTGGAACTGGCGTGGCTTGGCGAGCTACAGCGTGCCGAAGGCCGACGTGCAGGTGAGCGCCATCATGCGGTCGCAGGGCAACGTGTCCGCCACCAACGACCCCGCCTCGAACGGCCTCTCGCTGAGCGCCAACTTCTTCGAGCCGTCCCAGAACGTCGTCAACCAGCTGGGGCGCGGCATCGCCGGCGGCGCGCCGAACGTGACGTTCGACATGACGCGCCTCGGCGACGTCTATCCGGCTCGCCTCAACACGGTGGATCTCCGCGTCTCGAAGATCCTCCGCTTCGGTGGCACCCGTGCGAACGTGGGCATCGACCTCTACAACTTGTTCAACGCCAACACGGGCACCGGCTTCAACCAGAACTACGGTACCGACGGCTCGACCTGGCTGCGGCCGAACGCGATTCTGAATCCGCGCTACGTGCGGTTCAACGCGACGATCGACTTCTAGACAGCGAACCGGCGTTAAGCCGGTTTGCCAGACACCGCGCGGTCCGCGTTCTTTGCGGGCCGCGCCGGCCAGGCTCGCTTCACTCGCCGCTAAGGCGGGTGGGGCGGGTGGGGCGGGTGGGGCGGGTAAGGCGGGTAAGTCAGAAGGGCCGGCGGTTCACACCGCCGGCCCTTTTTGTCTGCCCTATTCGTGGCCCCGCCACTGGTATTCGATTCCAGGATCATCGGCCCCCGGATCAACGCGGTGGACATGCGGTTCGCCAAAACCTCTTCAACGCCAACACCGGCTCGACGTTCAACCAGAACTTCGGAGGCGATGGTGCGACCTATCGCCAGGAACAGACGGTGCTCAACCCGCGGTTTGTCAGGTTCAACGTGACGGTGGACTTCTGAGAACCTGGCAGGTCAGGTGGGTCAGGTAGGCCTGGTAGGTCAGGTGGGGCGAGCCGAGGGAATCCCTCGGCCCGCTTCACGTACGCGAATCCAACGCTACGTAAGTCCGAGTCCAAGC
>DASYRM010000118.1:0-3395 GCA_036004405.1 Vicinamibacterales bacterium | reverse complement strand
TTTCGATCTCGGCCAGCATGGCGTTGAAGCCGTCGGACAGCCGCCCGATCTCGTCGTTCCGCCCGGCACGCTCCACGCGGATCGTGTAGTCGCGAACAGTGCGCACGCCGGCCATGGCCTCCGAGAGCCGCTGCAGCGGCGTCACGATCGCGCGCTGCATCCGGGCCGAGAGCAGCACCGCCAGCCCCATGGCCAGGAGGAACGCCACCAGACCGATGACCACCACCCGGCGCATCGAGGCGTAGAGCTCGTCGAGGCTGGCCTCCACGTACACCGACCCGATGCGGGCGCCGCTGTGCGTCACCGGGCGGATCGCCGAGAACACGCCGTCGTGCTCGCCCTGCTTCAGGAGTGGGACGCCCGTGGGCGGCTCACGGTCGGCCCGCGCGTAGAACGCGACGCGGGCGCCGAGCCGGTTGTACACCGCGCCCGCGGCGACATTGCTGCGATAGCGGAGCGAGCGGAGCGTCTCCTCGGCGCTTGCCTGATCGTCGAAGACGAGGGCCGCAGCGCTGTTGGCGCTGACCACGTCGGCGAGCGTGCCAACGTCGGCGCGCAGCGCCGTCCGGAACGCGATGCTCTCCGACACCGTGACGCTGCCGAGCGCCACGGTCAGCGCCAGCGCGCTCGCCAGGGCCGTGATCAGGGTGAGGCGCTGACCGACGCTCGACGTCCGCGGGCGGATGGAAGAAACCACGACGTCTTTCAATCGGCCCCGGCGTCGGAGCGCTTCAGCCGCAGTGGTCTCGGCCGATTCAGTACCAGCCCATCCCCATGGACCCGGACAAATCCCTGTCCCCCGTCGTGGCGCCAGCGCCGAAGCGTGTGTATGCCGCCAGCGTGCTGCTGCTCGCGTTGGCGCTTGCGAGCACGCCGCACCAGGCAGCGGCGGGCAGCGAGGAGCGCGCCAGCAGCCGCGACGTCAAAGCGGTCTTCCTGGTCAACTTCCTCTCGTTCACCGAGTGGCCGGCCGCGAAGCTCGGTCCGGCGCCGGCGCGTCTGGTGATCGCCATCCTGGGAGATCCCTCGTTTGCCGCGGCGGTCGACAAGGCGGCCGCAGGCCACACCGCGAATGGCCGGCCGATCGCGGTGCAGGTGGTGGAGTCAGCGGAACAGGCCACCGGCGCGCACCTCGTGTTCATCGCCTCCTCGCAGGCTCACCGGCTGCCGGCCGTGCTGCGCACGCTGGCGGGGGCCACCGTGCTCACCGTCGGCGACACCGACGGCTTCGCTCAGGACGGCGTGGCCATCAACCTCTACACGTTCGACAACCGCGTGCGGATCGAAGTGAACAGCACGGCGGCGGCCCGGGCGGGCGTGCATTTGAGCGCCAACCTGATGCGGCTCGCCCGGATCGTGGAGTAACGCAACGGAGAAGATGATGATGCGACTGCCATTCACCATCGCGTTCGGCCTGCTGGCGCTGGCCGCTGTGCCTGCTCCCGCATCGGCACAAACGCCGGGGCAACCGCCGCCAGGCAGCGACCTCTCCGGCAAGAGCCTCGAAGCGCTCCTCGATGTCCCGGTGGACTCGGTGGAGGGCGCGGCGCGGCACACGCAGCGCATCACCGAGGCGCCCGCGTCGGTGACCGTCATCACCGCCAACGACATCGAGACGTTCGGCTGGCGGACGCTGGCCGAGGTGCTGAGGAGCGTGCGCGGGTTCCACGTGACCTACGACCGCAACTACAGCTACGTGGGGGTGCGCGCGTTCGGCCGGCCCACCGACTACAACAACCGCGTGCTGGTGCTGCTCAACGGCCATCGCGTCAACGACAGCATTTACGACGGCGCGCTCGTCGGCAGCGAGTTTCCAGTCGATCTGGCGATGGTCGATCGCATCGAGGTCGTGCGGGGTCCGGGCTCGGCGCTCTACGGCACGAGCGCGTTCTTCGCGGTGGTCAATGTGATCACCAAGCGGGGCGCGCACGTCCGGGCCGGCGACGTGCAGTTCGAGGCCGGGTCCTTCGACACCTACAAGGTGCGGGCGTCGCATGGATGGTCCGACGCGAGCGGTCGCGATCTCCTGCTGTCGGTCACGCGGTACCAGAGCGGCGGTCACCCGTCGTTGTACTTCCCGGAGTTCGACGCGCCAGAGACCAACAGCGGGCTCGCGGTCGGCAACGACGACGACAAGGCCACCGACGTCCTCGCGTCCGCGCGATTCGGCAACTTCCAGGTCAACGGCGTGGTCGGCGACCGCAAAAAACGCGTGCCGACCGGATCCTGGGGCACCACCTTCAACGATCCCAGGTTCTTCACTCGTGACGTCCGCGGATGGGCCACGCTGGGCTACACCCGCGACATGGGTCCGATGTCTGTCACCCTTGGCGGCTACTACGACCGCTACCACTACTCAGGGCTATACCCGTTCGGGGGGTTGTACGACGACGGCGCCTTCGCCGACGCCGTGGGCGGCGACGCCACCGTGCGCTGGCGCGCCGGCCGCCACGCGTTCACGACCGGCGTCGAGCAGCGCACCAACCTCCGCCAGGATCAGTGGTACGGTCTGGGCGCGAGCCGGGAGATCGACGACCGCCGAACGTCGCAGGAGATGGCCGTCTTCGGGCAGGACGAGATCGCGCTGACGTCGCGTCTGACGGCGGTGCTCGGCGCGCGCTACGACTGGTGGAGTCTGAAGGGTGGGACCGGCCGGCCACGGCTCGGGCTCGTCTATCGCACCGCCGACGACACCGCGATCAAGGCGCTCTACGGCGAGGCGTACCGGGCGCCGAACCTCTACGAGCTCTACTACACCAGCGCCCAGATCGCAGCCGCTCCGAACCTCGAACCCGAGCTGGCGCGAACGATGGAGCTCGTCTTCGAGCGCCGCCTGGGCCGCCACGTGCGGTCCACAGCCACCGGCTACTACACGCGAAGCTCGAACCTCATCGATCCCGAGTTCTCATACGACGACACCGTCCAGTACGGGAACAAAGAGTCCGTGCGCTCGAGTGGCGTGGAATTCGAGGCCGAATCGCGCTGGTCGTCGGGCGTGCTGGTGCGCGGCAGCCTCGCGGTACAGCACGCCGTGGCCATCGAAACCAGCCAGCAGCTGTCCAACGCGCCGGGCCAGCTCGCGACGATCCACCTGGCGGCGCCGTTCTGGCGCCGACAGCTCGTCGCGGCGTCGGAGTCCATCTTCACGTCGGGCCGCACGACCGTCGGCGGCGACCTCCTGCCGTCGTTCTGGTTGTCGAACTTCACCCTGACCTATCGGCCCGTACGCATGCCCCTGACGATCGGGGCCTCGGTGTACAACGCCTTCGACGCGCTCTACGCGGACCCCGTCGGCGTGGAGTTCCGCCAGAGCGCGATCCCACAGGACCGCCGCACGGCGTCCGTTCGCGTCACCGTGAAATTCTGACGGACGTAGAGGCGGACCTCCAGGTCCG
>DASYRM010000117.1:0-13795 GCA_036004405.1 Vicinamibacterales bacterium | reverse complement strand
GGAGCTGCACGAGGGTCAGGTGTCCGTCGCCAACCGGCCGGATGGCGGCGCCCTGTTCACCGTGGTGCTGCCGGACGACGGCACGTCGCCGTCGCCAAGAAGCACGGAATAGCGGTACGATCCGCCGCGCGAAACGACTATGAGGACGAGCTTCTGGCGGATAGTCGTAGCGGCAGCCGCCCTGGTGATCCTGTCGGACACGCTGCCGGCGCAGGCGCCGGACCGCCCGCCGGCGACCGTCATCCGGGCCGGCACCCTGATCGATCCGGAGGCCGGCACGGCCGCGCGCAATCAGTCGATCCTGGTCGAAAACGGCAAGATCACCGCGATCGGTGCCAGCGTCAGTGCGCCCCCCGGCGCGACGGTCGTCGATCTCTCGCGCACCGCCGTGATGCCGGGACTGTTCGACGCGCACACGCATCTGTGCCTGGACGTGGACGTCGCGCGGGACGGGGGCTCGTATTTCTACACGGTTCTCAACGATCCCGACACCCTGCGCGCCATCCAGGGCGCCGTCAACGCGAAGACGATGCTCGAGGCCGGATTCACCACCGTCCGCGACGTCGGCAACGAAGGGAACTACGCCTGTTCGAGCGTCCGCGGGGCGATCGAACGAGGCCTGATTCCCGGGCCGACCATGCAGAACGCCGGGCGCATCATCGCTCCGTACGGCGGCCAGTTCCGCCTGCAGCCCGATCGCAAGGGCATCGTCGGCGCGGAATACATCTTCGCGGACACGCGCGACGAGATGCTCAAAGGCATCCGCGAGAACCTTCATTACGGCGCCACCGTGATCAAGATCGTCGTGGATGACCAGCGCTACATCTATTCACCCGAGGACATCCGGTTCATGGTGGACGAAGCGGCGCGGGCCGGCGTGAAGCTCGCCGCGCACGTGTGGACGCGCCAGGGGGCGCACAACGCCGCCCTGGCCGGCGTGGCGTCGATGGAGCACCTGAACGGCGCCGATGAGCAGGATCTCGAAACCGCGAAGAAGAACGGCATCACCGCGGTCTTCACTCCGTTTCCGCGGCAGGAGCTCGAACGGATGCTCCCGAAGCCGGCCGCGCAGGAAACCTACGACACCGAGATGGCACAGCTCAAGAAAGGGCTCCGCACCGGCATTCCGATCGCCTTCGGCACCGACGCCATCACGCAGGCGCCGGGGCTCACGCGAGGACAGACCGCGCTGCTGTGGATCGACAGCTACGTCCAAGCCGGCGTCCCGACCAAGACACTGCTGAAGGCGATGACGTCCAACGCCGCCCGGCTGCTCGGCGTGGACAAGGAGCGCGGAACGCTCGCCGTCGGCATGGCGGCCGACATCATCGCCACGCCCGAAAACCCGCTCGACAACGTCGCAGCGCTGAAGTCGGTCGTCTTCGTGATGAAAAACGGCCGCATCATCCGCTCGCTCGACGCCGCCGGGCGGTGACGCCTCTCGACGACGCTTACGACGCCCGCTGGAACGTGTCGCGCGTGCGCGTCAGAAAACGCTGATCGACGAGCGCGGCGAGCACCGCGCTGCAGAGCACCGAGTCGAACGACAACAGACGTGCCGCCTGCGCTTCGGTGAGCTTCAAGCCGGGCATCTCACGAAACTCGGCCCGCGCACGGCGCACGGCTTCGGCAAAGCGATCCCCGGGGATTGGGGCGGGGTCGGGAAGGGGCGACTCAGGAAGAGGGGGCTGTGACTGGCTCATGACGAGATCCTCGAGCGGCACTCCGTCTCCGGCGCCGCCCGCTACGCAGCCCACGACCCGTTGCGGTACAGGGTGAGCGCAATGTCTACGTTCTGGCGCAACGCGTCCTTCACTGCCGGCCAGGTCTTCTCGGACCGCACCAAGGTCTTCCACGAGTACAGGTGCTTGGGCTTGTGGAAGTCGCTGTTGGCCACGTACGGGAAGTGTTTGAGACTTGTGACGGAAAAGAGGTCGTCACGGTTTGCCGCCTCCCACACGTCCACGAGCTCGGCCAGCTCGTCTCGGTGATCCCACAGATAGCAGGTGCTGATCTCGATGCGTCGCGTCGTGCGGTGGTGCGGGTGGCAGGCGATGCTGAGCGCGCCCTGCCGCCGGATCTCCTTCAGGATGGTGTCGGCCGGCTGGTCCGCGCTCACGTAGCGTTTGATGTCGAGCGCGATGATGTGCGAGTTCTTGCGGCCGCTGAGCCGGTTCTGCGTCACCTCGGCGCCGGGGATGACGAGCATGCCGTAGGTGTCCCAGGCCCGCCTGGCCTGCGCCTCGATGTCCTCGAGATAGGCGGTGAAGTCCTCTTCGCGCACCCCGAACGCGCGGCGGCCGAGCGTGGCCAGGCGCCCGGCTCGCGCCAGCATGTCCTTCTTCATCAGGATGTGGTCGGTGATCGCGATGACGTCGAACTTGCCGGTGGAGCCGTAGAGATCGACGACCTCGGCCACCGACAGCTTGCCGTCGCTCCACTGAGTGTGGACGTGGAAGTCGCAGAGCAGGAACGGCTCGTATCCGGGCATCGGGTCCTTTCGTGGCTGCAGGCCTTTCAGGCCTGCTCCCTCACATCGAGATGGGTCGTGTCCTTCGGGCGATGGTGCAGCACCTCCGACACGAAGTTGCGAACATACAAACGGACCACCGCCCACGTGCCCATCGCCACATAGCGCCGGGCCGACGTGAAGAGGTAGCAGTCGCCCACCAGCTCGACGCGGCCGACGGCGTGCAGCCGGCGCCCGACGTTGGTGTCTTCGCCGTGAAACTCGATGGTGGTATCGAAGCCGCCGATGCCTTCGAGGGCGGTGCGGCGCACGGCGAAGTTGCCGCCGTAGAAGATCGTGCCGATGCGCAGGACGTGCTTGACGAGCGTCTGCGTCAGCGGCGCCACGGTGAAGTCGTAGGCGCGGATGAGCGCGCGCCCACCGAGGTGCCAGTCGTAGAAGCGATAGGGTCCCGAGAGCGCAATCAACGACGGGCGTTTCAGGAATCGGCGCTCGATCTTCTCGAGCCACTGAAAGGGAGCGCGGCAATCGGCGTCGACGTAGACCAGGATGTCGCCGGTCGCTGCCCGCCGGCCGGTCTCGCGCGCAACCACCAGGCCGCGGCGCGGTTCGTCGACGACGCGGACGCCCTCGATGCGTGCGGCAACGCCGCCGGTGCTGTCGGAGCTGTCGTTGTTGACGACGATGATCTCGTCGGGCGGCCTCGACTGCGCCAGCAGCGAGTGCAGGCACGCCCCGAGATATCCGGCTTCGTTGTGCGCGCAGACGATGACGCTCAGCGTCAACTCCACATCCGTCGTCCCAACGAGCCCACTCTAGGGGGCGGACGTTACGAGGCGATCTCGATCGGGGAAAAACGGTGTGAAATCGGCGGGAAATGCTGTGAAGCCGGGCTCGCCGCGCCGGAGCGCGAAGCGCGGAGGTGGGTCAGGCCGCCGTCTCGCGCCAGCCCGCCTGACGCAGTTCCTGCACTTCGCGGGCGAAATTCATGCGGGCGCGCTCCACGCGGTGCCAGTCGGTGTAGTGGATGCTCCAGATGATCTGGCTGCCGCGCTCTTCTTTCACGTCCCAGCCGCCCGAGTTGGCGCCGCTGATCGTGAACCGTCGAGTTTCGCCACCATGTTCGAGCGCACGTGCATACATAGAAGATGATCTATACTCTTCAAACCCCTGGCCACATGTAAATTCGGCGTAACAGTTGCGGCTAGCGTCCCGCTTTTCTTAGGACTTTTGGGGGAAAAAACCAAATCAGCGAGCCCGCGGCGGACGGATCGAGGCGGTCGACATCGATGCGGCACACCCCGCCTTTACGAAACGGGAGCGCACGTTGTGCACCAAGGAGCGCCGCCGAGAACTCGCCGAGGTCCGGCTCGTGGCCGACCAGCGCGACGCGGCGCCGCTTGACGCGCTTGGCGAGCTCGGCCAGCACGCGGGCCGGTTCATGCCCAGGCGCCAGCTCGTCGAGCGTTCGAACCGGCGGGTGATCGTCGAGCCCGGATGAAAGGAGGTCGGCGGTCTGACGCGCTCGAACCAGCGGGCTCGAGTAGATCTCGTCGATTCCCACGCCAAACCACACGAGACCTTCCACAACCTCGCGAAAACGGCTGACGCCGTTGGTTGTCAGCGGACGCTTGGTGTCATCGGGCCAGTCGTCGCCGCGCTCGGCGGCCACGCCGTGACGGACGAGATAGAGCTCGCACGGTCGCATCTGTTTGGAAGCCGACTGAACCATACGACGCCTGTGTAAACGAAACGCGACGGACCTGTTTCCGCAGCGTCAATCCTCGCCGGTGCAAGAACCGGGCTCGGGCTCGCTACTTTGCCCGGCAGTCGTAGCTGGCGGCATCTTCAGGGTCGAGCCCACCGCCCTTGTAAAACGCCACTCGCGGGTACTGACAGACGAGGCGGGCACCGACACGCTTGCCGTCTTTGAAGTGCCCGACGACGAGCTGATCGGGGACGACACCGCGTTCCTTCCACTGCTCGATCAGCGACAGCGCGTCGAAATCGACGTTCTCGGCGCCGCCCGTGCCCGGCCCATGACCCATGCCGGGGACCATGAAGAACCGCATCGACTCACGCGTCGGCCGCTCGCCCACTGTGGCAACGACGCGGTTGAAGTAGTTGATGGCGACCTTCGGCGGCACCGCCGCGTCGTTCCAGCCGTCCACGAGCAGCAGCTTCCCCCCGCGCGCGAAGAAGCGCCGCAGGTCCGGGTCGATGGCGTTTACCGACTGAATCTCGGGCCGATCCGACGCCGCCACGTCGCTGTCGAAGTTGAGCGGACGCGCGCGATAGTCCCAGGCGGGATCGCGCAGCACATAGAACTTGAAGAACTCCACGGGAATGCCGAGCGGCTGATCGCCGCCGGCGAGCTGACCCCCTCCGAGCTCGCTGCCCGGATAGAGCGGCGAGTACAGCTCGGCGCCCGTGCGCGCGTGCTTCGGCCCTTGATAGATCTTGCGCGCGGCCTCCGCCTGCGGCGGCGTCAGGCAGTTGGCCGTCGCGCCGTCCTTGCACTGCACCGTCGCCACATCGAACCGGCACCCGAGCGGATCCCCGACAACGCCGTCCTTGAGACCGTCGAGCGCGTCGCACGCCGCGAGCACGCCGTCGTGCAGGAGCCGATAGTGATCCGGCGTGAGGAAACTGGCCGCGTCCTTGTGCGTAGCCATCCAGATCCACATCTGCGCGAAGGTGTGGCGCGTGAGGTACGACGACATGCCGGTCACCGCGATCGTGTCGTAGTCGTCGGGATAGCGCTGCGCCGAGCTGAGCGCCGCAATCGTGCCGCCGCCGCCCTCGGCCATGTAAGAGAGCGCCGGCGCTTTGCCGTAGAACGCGCGCACCAGCGCCTTCGACGTGACCGTCATCTCGTGTGTGGCGCGATATCCGAAATCCTTGATGCGCTCGGGATGGTCGAGCGCGTAGCTCGAGTCGCCCTCGTGTCCAGTGTTGTGCCCGGCGGTGGCGTACCCGCGGCGCACCCCGGCCGCCAGCGCGTTGAGGCCCACCCCGGCACCGCCGCCCAGGCCGCCGTTGCCGGTGCCCTTGAACTTGCCGTTCCACCCTGTCTGGCCAGGCGCGCCTTCGGCGCGCGGCGGTGTGGGCAGCCACAGCTCCATCTTGATGTCGGAGTCCGGGCTCGGCTTCAGTGTGGCCGCCACACGGCATACCGCCGGCAGATCCGCCCAGGGATTGGCCGCGGCAGGGCCAGCACCACCTCCGCGCGCAGGAGGTGGCGGCAGCGCACCAGCCGCGACGAAGGTGGCAGACGTGATCGTGACGTTCGGCAGCGACACCTTCGCGAGCGCTGCGCACGACTCGGCCGACGGCGCCGCCGCCTGAGCCTGAAGCCCTGCGAGCGCCAGCGCAGCCAATGCAAGCACGACCCCACCCGCCCTACCCGCCTTCAGCATGGCCGTATTCTATGCGTGATGATCAGCGACACACTTGCCATCGTGCTCGGAGGCGGTCAGGGCGCACGTCTGTTTCCGCTGACTGCGACGCGCTCCAAACCCGCGGTGCCGATCGGCGGCAAGTATCGCCTCATCGACCTGCCGGTGAGCGGCTGCCTCCACGCCGACATCCGGCGCATCTTCGTGCTCACGCAGTTCAACTCGGCGTCGCTCAACCGCCACATCTCGAACACCTATCAGCTCGACCTGTTCTCGGGCGGCTTCGTGGAAATCTTCGCGGCCGAGCAGACGCCCGACAATCAGCACTGGTTTCAGGGGACGGCCGACGCGGTACGCAAGGCGGCGCGGCATTTCTCGCAGTATCCGGCCGACTACTACCTGGTGCTGGCCGGCGATCACATCTGCCGGGTGGATTACCGCGCGTTCATCGATCACCACAAGCAGCGCGGCGCCGACATCACGATCGCGGCGCAGCCGATCGATCCCGCGGCCGCGAGCTCGATGGGCATCTTCGTCTTCGATCGCGACGGCCACATCGTGGCCTTCGAGGAGAAGCCCAAGGCGGATCGTCTCGCGGTCATCGGCCGCAGCGTGCCCGAGGGCGCGACGTTCACCGAGCACACCGACGAGCGGCCGTTCATGGCGTCGATGGGCATCTACGTCTTCTCACGGCAGGTGCTGCTCGACCTGCTCGAAGACGAGCCGGGGCACGACTTCGGGCGCGAGCTCATCCCGCGGGCGATGACCCGCTACAACGTGCAGTCGTATCTGTTCAAAGGCTACTGGGCCGATGTGGGCACCATCGGCTCGTTCTACGACGCCAACGTCACGCTGGGCCTGCCCAATGCGCCGTTCCGGTATTGGGATCCGGCGCGACCGATCTACACGCACTTGCGGCATCTGCCCGGCTCACGGCTGCTCGACTGCCAGGTGCGGGACTCGATCCTCGCCGAGGGCTGCTACCTTCGTCGGGTGCGGGTCGATCAGTCGGTGGTCGGCCTGCGCACCCACGTCCGCTCGGGCACGCACATCGACCACTCGGTGATCCTGGGCGCTGACTTGTACGAGGACTCGCCGCCGCCCGGCCTGCCGCCGCTCGGCATCGGGCGCGACGTGGTGCTGCACCGCGTGATCGTGGACAAGAACGCCCGCATCGGCGACGGCGCGCGTCTCACCAACGAACGGGGCGTGGAAGAGGCCAACGGCGACGGCTATTTCATCCGGAGCGGGATCGTCGTCGTGCCGAAGGGCGGCGTGATTGCCCCAGGGACGGTAGTGTAATCACCGTGGGGGCCGCCTTCAGGCGGCCCGTAGACGGGCTGCCTAAAGGCAGCCCCTACGTTAGAAGGACGCGCCGCCGAGCGCGGCGGTGATCCGCGCCTTGAGCGCCTCGATCGTGTCGGGCGACCCCGCGAACAGCTCGTCGGGATACTTGCTCTCGCGGCTCATGGCCTTGTAGATGGCGTCGCTCTGATAGAGGTTCAGCCCGAGACCGGCCAGATACTGGAGCTTCAGGTTCCGGTCGGTGTTGATCTGCGCGTCTTTCAGCCAGTTCGCCATGTCCGAGCGCCGGCCGGCGTAGGTGCCGAAGAGCTCCACCGCCGAGTTGATGCCGATCTCGCGGAGCGACTGCGCGATCGGCGCGTTGGCCGGGTCGGCGAGCCGCGCCTGCACCGCGTCGACGTCGATGCGATTGTTCTCGAGCTGTCCGAACAGCACCAGGTCGTAGCCCTGGCCGTTGACCGTATTGGCGAAGACCGCGCCGTTCGGGAACGCCTCGAGGAAGGTGGCCACCTCGCTCTTGGCCGCCGCCTCGGTGCTCTCGTAGAGCTGCACGAACAGCGTCACGACGCCGCCAGGGTTGAGATGCGACTTCACGACGTCGAAGAACTCGCGCGTGTAGAGCGTGGCGGCGCCCTTCACCCAGGGGTCGAGCGGATCCGACGTGACGGCGTCGAATTTCTCATTGGTCGTCAGCAGGTAGTGGCGCGCGTCGTCGAGGTGCACTTTCACCTTCGGATTCGCCACCACGTTGAAGTTGTGCGCGGCGAAATAGGTCGACACGACGCGCGGCACCAGCGGCTCGATCTCGGCGATCGTCTGGTCCTTGACCAGCGGATCGACCGACACGGCGCCGGCGGTCACGCCGGCGCCGCACCCGATCACGAGCACCTTCGTCGGATTCTTCGGGACCAGCGTGGTGATGTGGCCGAGCATGCGCTGCAGGCGCATGTCCTGCGGCTCGCTCGAGGCCTGCACCTTGCCGGCGTTGTGATAATTGAGCGTGCCGCTCGGCGTGCGCGACACCGCCACCGAGGCGGTCACCCCTTCGCCGACGTAGATGATCTCGTTCTGCCCCACCCAGGTGGCGGCGTAGCGACCGTAGGCCACGAGCAGCCCCGGCAGCGGCGGCACCGCCCGCGCGAACAGGCCGGCGGCCGCGGCGACGATGATCACCCGGGCCAGGGCCGGCGCCGACGCGCGGAAGCCGCGCGCGTCGCCAGGCGCGGCACCGAGCAGCAGCAGGCCCGAGAGCGCCGCCACGCCGATCAGCACCTGCTGCGTGATTTGACTGCCGACAACGCCCACGAGCGCGAGCGCGGTGACGAGCGCGCCGACGATCGCGCCCACGGTATTGGCCGCGTAGACGCCGCCGACGAGCCGCGCCGAATCCTGCCCGCGCACCGCCACCGAGGCCAGCGCCAGCGGGAAGCTGGCGCCCCACAGGATGGCGCCCGGCAGCATCACCCAGAATGCGCGCACGAGATCGAGCTGGAAGGTGAAGACGACGCTGGTCGAGATGGACGGATTGATCGGCCAGTACGGCAGCGACGCCCCGGTAGCGTAGCCCGCCCAGGCGAGCGCGGCGCAGAGCGCCACCTGACACCAGCCCAGCGCTTCGCGCGGATTCCTCGCGCTCTTCGCCAGCGCGGCGCCGACGCTGCTGCCGATGCCGAGCCCTACCAGGAAGACGGCGAGGATCAGCGAGAAGGTGTAGGCGGTGGCGCCGAAAATGAGCGACAGCACGCGCGTCCACACCACTTCGGACCCGAGCGCCGTGAGGCCTGACAACGCGATGGCGACGTAGACCAGCCGGGTCTCGGCCGTCGTGGCCGCCACGGGGCGCACCTCGCTGCCGTCGCCCGTGATCACCGTGCGCGGCGTCAGCTTCGCGAGACCGAGCGCGAGCAGCGCGACCACGACGTTGATCGCGACCGCCACGAACGTCGCCGTCGACATGTCGTAGACGCGCAGCAGATAGAAGCCGGCCAACAGGCTTCCGGCCACGGCGCCGGCCAGGTTGCCGCCGTAGAAGAACCCGAGCCACGACACGCCGCGCGGCGTCGTCTCGACCCAGCGCGCGATCGCCGGGAGCGTGGCGCCCATCAGCAGCGTCGGCGGAATGAGGCAGACGCCCGCGACGGCGGCGCGCAACACGAGATTTGCGGGGCCCGAGCCGGCAATCGCCGTGTACCAGCTGCCGATGAGCGGCACCGCGTAGAGCACGACGACGCCAAACAGGCCGATGCCGAGCTCGAGCAACGCATACACCCGCAGCGGGTGGGTCGCCGGGCTCAGATAGCGGGGGAGGAGCAGGCTGCCCAGACACATCCCGCCCATGTAGACGCCGAGCAGCACGCCGAGCGATACCGCGGACGATCCAATCGACAGTTGCAGGAGCTGGAACCAGACGACTTCGTACACGAGAGCCGCGCAGCCGGACCCGACAAACAGCAGCAGGAGCGCCGGAAGCCAGCGCTCGGCAACCCCGAGGCTGGCGGCAGGCCTCGAGGTCTCTTCGAGGTTGGTCATTGTCACCGGGATACTACCAGAGCCTTACAGCCATTTACCCTAGGCGGATACCGTAAGCGCCGCAGGACGAGCGATGGCGGTCAGCGTGCCGATCGCTTCGCACGGCTCGCCGTCCACGTGGTAGCGGATCGGCCCGCGCGCCGTCACCTGCGCCTGCACCGCGGTCTCCATAGACACGCCCGGCACCGTGGCGAGCGCGCCCTTGAACAGGGCCGGTACTCGTCTGACGATGCTGAGCAGCGGACGGTCGTCCACCACCACCACGTCGAGCCGGCCGTCGTCCACGCGCGCCCGCGGCGCGATGAGCGCGCCGTTGCCGTACTGCCGGGCGTTGGCAAACGCGATGAGGAGCGGCCGCACCTCGCGGACGGCGCCGTCCACGCTCAACGTGACGGGCTCGGCTCGGTAGAACAGCAGCGCCGCCGTCGATTGCACGACGTACATCGACAGGCCGCGGCGAGCGTGCCCGCTCGCGGCAAAGCGGTGGGCCACGTCGGCGTCGAGCCCCACGCCGGCGATGTTGAAGAACAGGTGCCCCCCCAACTCTCCGGCGTCGATGCGCCGCCGTCGCGGGTCGAGCGCCCGCTCGAAGGCGGCGCGCGGCTCGAACGGCAGGCCGAGCTCGCGCGCCAGTCCGTTGCCCGAGCCGCTCGGCACCACCCCGAGCGCCGCCTCGCGATGCACAAGCGCCGACGCCACTTCGTTCACGGTGCCATCGCCGCCCCACGCAATCACCAGCTCGATGCCGCGTGCCAGCGCGGCCTGTGTCAGCTCACGGGCGTGATGACGGCGCTCGGTGACGAAGATCTCGGCGACGACGCCGTGCGCCTCGAGGCACGCCGCCGCCAGCTCTGCCCGCTGACGGGCGGCGTCGGACCGAACACCGAGTCCTGAAATCGGATTGATGATGACGGCGACACGAGGGGGCACGTGCGGTAACTGTACTGGCTACGTGCCAGCACCGTCGAGGCTGTGCGCGACCATGGTTAAATGACATCGTGCGGCTGGCGGCCATCGACATCGGGACCAACTCCATCCACATGATCGTCGTCCGCGTACGCGAGGACCTCTCTTTCGAGGTCGTCGACCGCGAGAAGTCGATGGTACGGCTCGGGGCCGGCGGCCTCGACGGCAAGGCCCTCACCGCGGACGCCACCTCCGGCGCCCTGCGCGCGCTCACCACGTTCAAGCGCATCGCCGAGTCGCATAAGGTGGACACCATCCTCGCCGCGGCCACGAGCGCCACGCGCGAAGCGCCCAACGGCGGCGATTTCCTGGCGCGCATCGAGAGCCAGACCGGCATCCGCCCGCGCGTCATCGCCGGCCAGGAGGAGGCGCGCCTGATTCACATGGCCGCCACCTACGGCGTCAACGTCGGCGCGTCGCGGGCGGTGGTGATCGACATCGGCGGCGGCAGCGTCGAGCTCACCCTGGGCGACGCGGCCAGCCTGCGGCTGGCACGCAGCGTCAAGCTGGGGGTCATCCGCCTGACGCAAGCGTACGTGAAGAGCGACCCGCTCAGCGGCCGCGACGAGCGCCGTCTCACCAAGCACGTGCGTCAGGGGATCGACGGCATCTGCCGGCAGATTGTCGCGGCCGGCTTCGACCGGGTGATCGGCACGTCGGGCACCATTCTCAGCGTCGGCACCATGGCCATGGCCGCCGCCCGCGGTGCCGTGCCGACCGAGCTCCGCAACCTGCGCGTGCCCGCCAAGCACATTCGCCGTCTGCGGCGGCAGGTGGTGGACATGGACGAGAAGGAGCGGCTCGCGCTTCCCGGGCTCGACCCACGCCGCGTGGACCTGACGGTGGCCGGCGCGGTGCTGCTCGACACCATTCTGCAGCGGCTCGGCGCCGACGACCTGACGCTGTGCGACCTGGCGCTGCGCGAAGGGCTGGTGCTCGACTACATCCGCCGGCACCAGAAAGAGATCGTCCACATCGACCAGATTCCCGACGTGCGCCGCCGCAGCGTGCTGGAGCTCGCCGAGCGGTGCAACTACTACGCGGATCACGCGCGACACATCGTGCAGCTGTCGCTGGCCCTCTTCGATCAGACCCGCGCCATCCATGGCCTCACGGACCGCGAGCGCGAGTGGCTCGAATACGCCGCGCTGATGCACGACATCGGGTCGCACATCAGTTTCGGCCGCCACCACCGGCACTCCTACTACCTGATCACCAATGGCGATCTGCGCGGGTTCCAGCCGGAGGAGATCGAGATCATGGCGCTCGTGGCGCGCTACCACCGCCGCAGCACGCCCAAACCCGAGCACGAGGAATACGCGCGGCTGTCGTCCGGCCGCCGCCGCACCGTGAGAACCCTCTCCGCCATCCTGAGGGTGGCCGAAAACCTCGACCGCAGCCACTCGCAGGTCATCTCGGGGCTCACCGTCCGGGCGCGGAAGTCCGACGTGCGGGTGGAACTCACCGCCGCGGGCGACGCCGAGCTCGAGATGTGGGCCTCGGGGCGTCACATTGCGCCGTTCGCGGAGGTGGTGGGCCGCCCGGTCCGCGTGGTCCTGAGCGGCACGAAACGGCCGCCGGCAAGGCCGGCGGCGAGGCCAAGGCGCCGGACGCCCACCAAGGGCTAGGGCCTGCAGGCCAGACCCTGCTTTACATGGAATTTACACGGTAGAAACTGGTGTGAAATTCATGGCCGGTACGGTGACTGGATGGACCCGACTCCGTGACGACCGCCGACCGTGCTCTCCCTTCCCTGGCCGGGCTGGCGGCCCGTCCGCAGAGCACCGCCACCAGTACCGGCGCTCCCAAGATCGAGTCGATCGGCCTGAACTTCTATTACGGCCAGACCCAGGCCCTGCGGGACATCTCCGTCAAGCTGACCCCGAACGTCGTGACGGCCTTCATCGGCCCCTCCGGCTGCGGCAAGAGCACGTTCCTGCGTACCCTCAACCGGATGAACGACATCATCCCGGGTGCGCGCGTGGAAGGCCAGGTGCTCATCGACGGCGCCGACATCTACGCCGGCGCCGACGTGGTGCAGCTGCGCCGGCGGGTCGGCATGGTGTTCCAGAAGTCCAACCCGTTTCCGAAGTCCATCTTCGAGAACGTCGCCTACGGCTTGCGCATCAACAAGATGACGAGCTCGGCCTCCGAGCTGGCGGGCCGGGTCGAGGAGAGCCTGAAGCAGGCGGCCCTTTGGACCGAAGTGAAGGACAGGCTGCACTCGTCGGCGCTTGCCCTGTCGGGTGGGCAGCAGCAGCGTCTGTGCATCGCCCGCGCTCTGGCGGTGCGGCCGGATATCCTCTTGATGGACGAACCGGCCTCGGCGCTCGACCCGATCGCGACGCAGAGAATCGAAGAACTGGTGTACGACTTGAAGCAGGACTACACCATCGTGATCGTCACGCATAACATGCAGCAGGCGGCGCGAGTGTCCGACTTCACCGCCTTCTTCTGGCTGGGGAAGCTCGTCGAGTTCGACCGGACCGAAAAGCTCTTCACGGCGCCGGCCGAGCAGCTGACCGAAGACTATGTGACCGGGAGATTCGGCTAGTGCCCATGGACCGCGTCGTTCCGCACTTTCAGGAGGAGCTCGAAGCGCTCCAGAGCCGTCTGCTCGAGATGGGCGGACTGGCCGAGGAGCGGGTGCGCGCCTGCATCGACGCGCTCGAATCGCGCGACCTCGGCGTGGTCGCCCAGGTGATGGGCGGCGACGAGCCCATCAACCAGCTCCACATCGAGATCGACAATCGCTGCTTCCGGCTGCTCGCGCTCTACCAGCCGATGGCCACCGACCTGCGGGCCATCGTGTCGGCGGTCAAGATCAACACCGACCTGGAACGGGTGGGCGACCTGGCGGTGAACATCGCCGAGGCCGCGCAGCGCTACACCACCCATCCGCCGGTCAAGAAGCTGATCGACATTCCCACCATGGGCACCATCGCCCAGACGATGCTGCGCGACGCCCTCGACGCCTACGTCCGTCGCGATACGGCGCTGGCCCATGCCGTCCTCAACGCCGACGACCAGCTGGATGCGCTGAAAACGCAGGTCTTCCGCGATCTGCTCACCTACATGATCAAGGATCCGGCCACGGTGGAGCCGGCGCTCGACCTGATCCTGATTT
>DASYRM010000116.1:0-2157 GCA_036004405.1 Vicinamibacterales bacterium | reverse complement strand
ACGTGCGAGCAGCGTCTTGCCTGCGCCGGGCGGCCCGGTCAGCAACAGGTTGTGGCCGCCGACGAGCGCAACCTCGAGCGCCCAGCGGGCCGCGGGCTGGCCGCGAACCTCGACGAGATCGGCCGGGCTGAGAGCGTGGATCAGTTCGGAACGTCGCGGCCGGCGGACGGTGGTCGGCTCGCCCGAGACGGTCAGCGGCGAGCGGCGGGCGGCGCCCGCTGCACGGCGTCCGCGCGGTCCCGCGACCAGCCGCGCGGCGTCGTCAAGTCCCGCGATGCCGAACGAATCGACACCTTCGACCAGGCGCGCTTCGGCGACGTTGGCGGCCGGAACCGCGACGCGCGTGTACCCCGCCTGTCGGAGCGTCGCCACCATCGGCAGGATTCCGGGCACCGCTTCGACCGTGCCACTCAGCGACAGCTCACCCAGCAGCGCCCATGCGCCGCCGCTCGGCCGAATCTGGCCCGATGCCACCAGGATGCCGACCGCGATCGCGACGTCATACGCCGCGCCGCGTTTGCGCCGGTCCGCGGGCGCCAGGTTCACCGTGATTCGGCTGGCCGGGTATTCGAACCCGCTGTTCCGTAAGGCACCGCGCACGCGTTCGCGGGCTTCCGACAGCGCGGCATCAGGCAGGCCGACGATGTGGCAGATCGGCAGGCCCGGCGCCACGTCGACCTCGACGCGCACCAGCTCGCCGTGAAGACCGCTCACGACGGCGGTAACGAGCGTCGCGAGCACGACACGAGGATGCCGGACGACGCTTCGCCGTCGCTAACTTGACGCTTTGTTTGCGATTACGCGGCGGCTACTCCACGAGACCGTAGTCGGGCGCCTGATAGAAGTAGAGATCGTTGTACTGCAGCCGCCAGTCGCTCGTTCCGCTGAACTTGATGTCCCAGCAGATGAACTGGAGGTGGTAGTCGATGTCGAAGCCGCCGCCACCGCCCGACCCACCGGCCAGCTGCACGGGCGCGGACGCTGCGTAGATCGTGCCGCTGATCGATACCGAGGCGCCACCCTGGAGCTGCACCTCGGGCTGCACGTAGGTGCTGGTCGGCGCAGGATCGCGCGCCTGCCAGAGCAGAATTCCCTTGAAGTCGTTGTTGAAACCGGGGCCGGAGTAGCCGAACTGGTATCCGCGAACGAGGAAGACCGTTCCCGCGGTGGTATGGAACTGGCCCATCGTGCCGCCACTGGCCATGTTGTACATGAGCACGCCGCAGCTGCCGTCATTGGGGCACTGCGTCGCCCAGTTCGCCTGCGTCGCGCTGGTGAACGCCTGCCCGATGGTGTACAGCTCGGCCTGCGCTCCGAGATCGACGCCGCCGCCCTGGAAGACATAGATGCCGGGGTGTAGATACGCCTGCGAGCGGTTGCGCAGCTCGAGGCCACCCTGGTACACGCCCGGGTCGAGCGTGGCCGAGGCATTGTTGAGGATTAGCCGTGTCGTGCGGCGGACGGGGAGCGCTGCCACGTTCGGTGGCGCGAGGCCGGCCAACGGATCGGGAAGGTATTGCGCGCCCTGAATGGGCGCAGGGATGATCGTCATGGCTCCCGGGTCTGCCGCGCCCACCACTTCGACGAAGGACCCGTTCAGCATCGTGACCGTGGACGAGACGCCTGAGCGGCTAAGCGCATACCCCTGGCCTGCCGGGCAGGCCGAGTCGATGTGGATGCTGCCGTACGAGGTGATAGTTGGCGAACCGTTGAAGAGGAACGAGGGACAACCCTTGAGGCTGTTCTGCCACGAGGGGTTATAGGGATTGAGCGTGATGACCGAGTAGGGGTGGCCCGGCGCGAGCGTGTTGACTGCCGTCGCCCGGGTGGAGACGTCGAAACCGGTGCGCCCGAGGATCCGGGCGAAGAACGAGGTCGTCGTCGTGGAAAGGTCGACGCGGACGCCGCCGTTGTTCCACGCGTTCGGGCAGGTGATGATCGCCGCGGCGGACAGCGTCGCGCCGACGTTCGCGGTGAGACTCGCGCGCGCGGCACTGGCCACCACGTCGCGCGGGATGCCGGGAGGTGGGCCTGCGGTCGCGCTGCAGCCGCGCGGCGTCCCGGACGGGATCACGTTCGCGGCCGCGAGTGCCGCCGCGTCGGTCGCGTCCTGGAGCTGCCGTCGCGACACGAGCGCCTGCGCGGCATCGAAGAGCA
>DASYRM010000115.1:0-45564 GCA_036004405.1 Vicinamibacterales bacterium | reverse complement strand
GTCAAGATCAGCGCACAATTCGACTTCTGAGGTCCGTGGGGCGGGGCGTTGGCCCCGCCGCCCGTTATGAGGACGTGGTTCGAACCCTCACCGGCTCTGCGCGAGTTCGTGCGCGGCTACCTGTACGAGCATCCGGGCGAGACGTCTCGGCGCCCCATCCTGCCGATGCTCGAGACGAGGCTGGCGTTCTTTCCGGGAGCGGCGTGCCGGGTGTTCGATCATCGGCTGCGGGCGATTGACGTCCTGGCGCACGCCGCGGTGATCGGACCGCAGACGCGACGATGGGTGGACCTTCAGCCCAGTCGCCAGCTCTCGGGCGTGTTCGCGGTGTTTCGGCCGGGCGGGTTTCATCGTCTCTTCGGTCACGACGCCTCCGCCCTGGCCGACCATGCCCATCCGGCGGCGGATGTGATCGGTCCCGAGATCACCGGCGTGCTGGACCGCGTCGAAGCGGCAGCGAGCGTCGAGGAAACGATGCGGGTCGTCGAAGGCTATCTCACCGCTCGTCTCGCCGGCGCGCGCGAACTGCATCCCGTGGACCGGGCCGCGCACGCGCTGGCGGCCGCGCACGGCGGCATCCGCGCCTGGACGCTGGCCGAGCATGCCGGCCTCGGCGATCGTCACTTCCGCCGCCGCTTCGCCGAGCACACTGGCATGCCGCCCAAGCACTACGCCAAGGTGGCGCGCTTCATGTTTGCCGTCTCATTGAAGACCACCCGGCCGTCGCTCAGTTGGACGGACGTCAGCCAGCAGGCCGGCTACTTCGATCAGATGCATCTGGTGAAGGACTTCAAGGCGCTCACCGCCGCGCCTCCGTCCGCGCTCCTCGACCAGCTCGCGCTCTGCGGCTTCCAGCCGAGCGACCTGGAGGATCCGCTGCTGTTGGCGGCAGGCGTGCCCGGCCCCCTCGTCGAGGCGGCCGGGCTCTCCGTCGCGTGAACCGCTGTCCGGGTCGGCGTCAGAAATCGAACTGAGCGCTCAACTTGAAGAACCGCGCCGGGATGACGTACTGCGGTTGACGCCAGACGTCGAACGCGAAGTTCTCGGCCGTGATCGCGTTCGAGTTGACCATGTTGTAGAGGTCGAAGTTCACGTTCGTTTTCGAGCGTCCGACCCTGAAGATCTTCGACACCCGCATGTCGAACTGGTTGATCCGGTCCATCCGCACGCTTCCCGGCTCGACGATCTGGAACGAACGAAATGGAACGATCACCGAGGAGCCGAACGGACGTCCCAGCGATCCGACGCCGAAGAGGTTGTAGTCGGCCTCGACGATCTGGCCGGGAATGCTCTGGAACGTGCCGCTGACCTGCACGTCGATCTTCGGGAACACATAGGCGCCGATCGCCTTCGCCTGCGTGGTGAATCCTCCCGTGGCCAGATTCTGACCGGGCGGCCCGGAATCGCAGTACTCGAGCGGCGTGGCCGCGAAGAACGGCAGTCGCGTCGGCGTCCCGAGGAACTGGTGCGCGTTCTCGGGGTACTGAGTCAGCAGGTCGCAGTTGTCGATCCGCTCGCGGCCGGTGCTGATGCCGCCCTGGAGCCGCAGTCCGTTCTCCAGGCGGGCATTCATCGTGACGTCCACGCCGTTCCAGTGATCGGTGATCTTCACGTCCCGATCGCCCGCCAAGGTGACGAACAGGTTTTGGGGAGAGACCGACTGCGGGAACTTCAGATCCACCGCCGTCAGCGTACCGCCTGAATTCGGGAGGCGCGAATCGGCTGGCACGGCGAACGTGAAGCGGTCGTAGTCCGATGGACCCACGGCGCGATCGTCGGTCATCTGGAAGTTGCCATACCACCGGCGGAAGTAGCTGACGTCCACCGAGAGGCGTGGAAGCACTTCGTGCTGCACGCCCGCCGAGAATTCCCAGTTGAAGTTGCGCTTGCCCCAGCCGGTCAGCAGGTTCGGGTCGTAGGTCGCGTTCGGCACCACCGAGCCGAACCCGGGGCTCTGCCAGCCGCTGCATTCACCGTTCGCGGCGGGGTTCAGCAGGTTGCACTGCGGGATGAAGTCGTGGTTCGCGTCGTTCCAGCCGATCGCGGTGCTCGTCACCAGGCTGTTGATCGGATTGGGGTTCGACGAGAGTCCGTTCTCGAAGAATCCTGCAGTCCCGTACCCGAGCAGGTACTTGTTGAGCGTCACCTTGAACGCGGTCTTGCCGGTGCCGAACACGTCGTACACGGCGCCGAGACGCGGCGTCACGTCCTTCCAGTTGATGTTCTCGATCCGGTCGAAGTGCACGCGCGACCGGTTCGGGACGTAGCGGGTCGGCAGCAGGTCCTGCGCCGGGAAGCTGTTCTTGAAGTTGTCGAAGCGGAGGCCGCCGGTGAGGGTCCACCGCCGCACCGACCAGCGATCCTGCGCGAAGAAGCCGAAGTCGCGGTCCACGTCGACTTCGACCGTGTACGGCGAGTCCTTGATGTTGACGGCCGACGGCGTGCCGTTCACGAACGTGTAGTAGATCGGGTTCACGTCGTAATTGAGGTTCTCGAAGTGCCCGTTCGCGTTGTTGAAACCGATCTTGAGCAGATGCGAGCCGGTCACGTAGGACAGCGCCGCGCGGTAGTGCCAGTTGTCGTTCCAGGAGTTGTTGTAGGCCGGCGAGCCGGGCGCCAGGCCGCTGACGGCGGCACCATAGTTGAACCCGATCGGCGGCGGGGCGAGGCCGACGTCGGAGACGCCGATCACGGTTGGATCCAGGCTCGAGATGTTGCCCCCGCCACCGGTCTGCAGGTTCATGGCCCCCCAGCGTTCCACCCGGTGGATCGCGCTGGCCTCGAGCAGTACCTTGGAGCTGACCGGCGAGTTCCAATCGAGCTGCACGAACCGCTGCAGCGGGAACCGCCGGTCCACGGCGGCCTCGGGCGTCCGCGTCGGGCCCACGGAATCGGGGCAGAAGCAGTTGCTCTCGAGATCGTAGGTGAGGCCGATCTTGTGCTTCGGCGTCGCCTGCCAGGTCAGGCGCCCCTGATACGTGAAGAACTCGCGCGGCGCCACGGCGGGCCGTGTGGTGTCGGGGACGTAGCTGACCAGGTGGGTGAGCGGGTCCGGCTTGTTCGCATTCCGGTTGTAGAACATGCCGGGGACGAACAGATTGGCCGCCTGATAGCGGCCCGAGAGATAGAACCACGCCTTGTCGCGGACGATCGGGCCGCCCAGGCCGGGATTGAAGTCGCCGTTCTTCTTGACGGTGTTGGCGCGAATCGCGGGGAAGTTGCCCACCGTGCGCGAGCTCTCGGTCTGGAAGCCTTCGGTGGCGTAACTCCCGTAGAGCGTGCCGCTCATCTTGTTGCCGCCGTCCTTCGGGATGAAGTTGATGCGGGGGCCGCCGGTCGCGAGCGTCGCGTCCACCGCCGCGGTGTCGATGGCGAACTCCGCGGTGCCGGTGGCGTTGGGGACCGCACCACCGCCCCACCCGCCGCCGATCATCGTGCTCAGCGCGACGCCGTTCATCGTCATCCGCTGGTCCTGCAGGCGGCTCCCGTGGGCGCTGAGCGATTCCGTGCTCGGGCCGAGCGCTCCGCCGACGTCCTGCGCGTTGTTGGGAGAGCCGAGCGTGCCGGAGAACGCGATGCTGACGCTCGGGACCAGCACGCCCACGGAGAAGCCGTTGCGCGACGTCGGGATCGCGGTGACGATCTCCTGGTTCATCACCGTCTGCCGCTGCGTGCTCTGTACGTCGACGAGCTGCGCCTGGCCCGACACGGTAATCGTTTCGGAGATCGAGCCGACGCGCATGTCCGCGTCCACAGCGGTGACTTGAGTGCCGGAGAGCTCGACGCCTTCGCGTTTGACCGTGACGAATCCCGACAACGTGAAGGTGACGGTGTAGGTGCCCGGGCGCAAGTCGGGAATGATGTAGCGACCGTTAGCGTCGGAAGTTGCCGTGCGGGCTTTCTCGATGAGAACTGGGCTCGCTGCCTCGACCGTGACGCCCGGAATGACCGCACCCTGGGCATCCCGTACAACGCCGCTGATCGACGCGCCGACTTGTGCACGCGCCTCGATCGAGAGCGCGAAGAGGATCACGAACACCGATACGACTTGCTGCCACGGACGCATTCGCCCTCCTTCTGGTTTTCGAGTCACCGGGGGCAGGGGCATTCACGACCGGCGTATTCTGCGCCCGGCGAAGCACGAGTGCCAGTGCCATGTTTGGTGATAACCATCATCAGCAGCCTCGATGGTAGGCGAGGTCCGATTCTTACTAGCCGTCAGGCGCGCGCGCGTGCCATCGTCCGGGGATGCGCGTCGTGTTGGCTGCGCTCCTCCTGGCTTTTCCGGCCGCTCCGGCGTTTGCGCAGGTCGACGTCTCAGGTGCCTGGGCGTCGCTCTACCACGAGGATCTTCCCGAGCGGCTACCCGGCCCCGAACTGGGCGACTACATGGGGCTGCCGATCAACGACGCGGCGCGGCTGCGCGGCGACAGCTACGACGCCGATCGCATTTCGATCGTCCAGGAGTACCAGTGCCGTCCGCACGGCGGCGACTACCAGATGCGCGGGCTGTCGAACATGCGCATCGATCCCGTGCTCGATCCGGTCACGCAGCAGCTCGTCGCGTGGCACACCCGCATGGGGTTCCAGGAGATGGAACGGACGATCTGGATGGACGGCCGTCCGCATCCCGATGACATGGCGCCGCACACGTGGTCCGGATTCTCCACCGGCACGTGGCAGAACAACATGCTCAACGTCCGCACGACGCATCTCAAGGAAAACTATGTGCGTCGCAACGGCATCCCCCGCAGCGCCAACGCGACGTTCACCGAGCACTGGGTACGGCACGGCACCTACCTGACGGTCACGACGGTCATCACCGATCCGGCGCTCCTCACCGAGCCGCTCGTGCGGAGCCAGACGTGGGTCCTCGACCCGGGGCAGCGCATGGGGCGCGACATCTGCGAGTACGGCGACGAGGTGCCGCGCGAGCGCAGGGACTACGTGCCGAATCACCTGCCGGGCACCAACCCGTTTCTCCACGAGGTCGCCGACTGGTACGGATTGCCGTTCGAAGCGACGCGAGGCGGAGCGGAGACGCTCTATCCCGAGTACCGCTCGAAGATGCCGAAGCCAGAGAAGCCGAAGCTGGTGTGCGAGCGCTACTGCACCTGCGGCGTCGGCGCCAACGCGGTATGCCTGCTGGCCCCCACGGCGCCGCGCCCACGATGATGCGTATGGTCTCCGCGCTCGGCCTGGTGGCCATCCTCTGTGCGGTGACGGCAGCCCAGCAGAGTGAGGCGCCGCCGCTGCGCGTGTATCCCGTGCAGGGTGCCGTCTCGGTGATCGCTGGAGCCGGCGGCAACGTCGTCGTCCAGAACGGCAAGGACGGCACGCTCCTGGTGGACACCGGCCTCGCCGCGTCCGCCGGGCCGCTGGCGGCGGAAGTCCGCGCGCGCTACCGGGGGGCAGTGCTCTGGATCGTCAACACTCACCTGCATCCGGATCACGTGGGCGGCAACGACGCGTTCGCGCAGGCCGATGGCAGGAAGCCGCTCGATTTCCTCGGCGCGCGATTCGACGGCACGCAGCCGCTCAAGATCATCGCTCACTCGAACGTGCTGGCGCGTCTCGCGAGCGCGGCAAACGGCCCGCGGCTGAGCGACGCCGGGTTGCCGCGCGACGAGTACGCGACGCCGTTCAAGGATCTGCGCTTCAACGACGAGCCCGTGGTCCTGCATCACGAGCCGCGCGCGCATACCGACGGCGACACCATCGTGTACTTCCCGAAGTCGGACGTCGTCGTGGCCGGCGACATCTTCACGCCCGGCGGCTACCCGTTCATCGACGTCGCCAACGGCGGCAGTGTCGCCGGCGAGATTGCCGCGCTCAATCACATTCTGGATCTGACCGTCCCGGGTCACACACAGGAGGGCGGCACCTCCGTGGTGCCGGGGCATGGACGCCTCTGCGACGAGGCCGACGTCGTGGAGTATCGGGACATGGTCGTGATCGTGCGCGACCGCGTTCAGGACCTGATCAAGAAGGGGATGACGCTCGACCAGGTCCAGGCCGCCGCGCCGTCGCGCGACTACGACAGCGAATACGTGACGGCCGCGAGCTTCGTGAAAGGGGCGGACTTCGTGGCCGCGGTCTACCGCAGCCTGACGGCGAAATAGGAAATGGGGACCATGAGACGCGCGTGCGCGATCGTCGCTTTCGTGACGGGGCTCTGGCAGGGACTGGCGGCGCAAGGGCCGCCCGGCCCACCCGTCCCGACGCCGCCGAAGAGTGGAAGGGAAGGCGCGCTCGTGGACTTCACCGGCACCTGGGTGTCGCCGGTGATGGAGGACTATCGCTGGCGCATGGTGACGCCGCTCAAGGGTGACGCGGCGAGCATCCCCTACAGGCAGGATGCGGTGGCGATCATCAACGCCTGGAATCCCGCGAAGGACGAGGCCGCGGGGCTCCAGTGCAAGGCCTATGGCGCGCCGGCACTGCTGCGGATTCCGGGCCGGCTGCGCATCTCGTGGCAGGACGACAACACGCTGAAGATCGAAGCGGACCAGGGCACGCAGACGCGTTTGCTTTGGTTCACGAGCGGGGCGACGCGCGCGGGTGCGGCGCGTGGCGTGTCCGCCGTCGCCTTGGCGAAGGCGGACGTCAAGCCGACCTGGCAGGGCCAGTCGATCGCGCGATGGGAGGCTGGGCAGGCGCCCACCGCCGGCGGGTTCGCGCTCGGCACGTCGGCGCGGTGGGGCAGCCGGTCGCAGTCGCTCGAGGTCGTCACGACAAATCTGCGCGACGGGTACCTGCGCAAGAACGGCGTGCCCTACAGCGACAAGACCACCCTGACCGAATACTTCGACCGGTTCTCCGAGCCGGACGGGCAGGAGTGGTTCACCGTCACGACGATCGTGAACGACCCGGTGCACCTCGCCACGCCGTTCGTGACCACCACCGACTTTCGCCGTGAGCCGAACGACGCGAAGTTCAGCCCGGTGCCCTGTTCCGCCCGCTAGCGGCGCACACCTTCGGAACAGATGACAGGAGTCCTGCTCATGCGATCACGATTCGCGCTCACCTCGCTCGTCGCGCTGTTGCTCGTCGCGGCGTACGGCTACGGACAGCAGTTCGGCAATCAACCGGCGAAGCTGAATGTCGTCAAGGTCAGAGACGATCTCTTCGTCATCCACAACGACTTCGTGCCGGGCAACACGACCGCTCTTGTCACGAACGAGGGTGTCGTGCTCCTCGACGACAAGTTTGAGCAAGACGCGCCCAACATCCTTGCGATGCTCAAGACGGTGACGAACCAGCCGGTGAAGTACGTCGTCAATACGCACCACCATGGCGATCACTCCGGCGGCAACGTGCAGCTTCAGAAGGCCGGCGCGCAGTTGATCGCGTCCGAGCAGGCGCGCCGCTACATGGTGGACGCCAAGCAGCCCGGCCAGCCGAGCGTAACATTCGTCGACCGCGCGCTGCTCCACCTGGGCGGCAAGGACGTGGAGCTGTACCACTTCGGCCGCGCGCACACTGGCGGCGACGTCTTCGTGTACTTCCCGGCGGATCGGGTGCTGGCCGCCGGCGACGCGTTCACCTTCGGCACCGCCACGCCGCAGCTCATCGACTACCAGAACGGTGGCAGCGCCAAGGACTGGACGGCGACGCTCGACCGTGCGCTACAGCTGGACTTCGACACCGTCGTGCCCGGACACGGCGACGTCACAACCAAGGCCGAATTGCGCAAGTTCCGCGACAGCACGTTCGCCATGCGCACGCGGGTTCACGAGATGCTGATGCAGAAGAAGACCAAGGACGAGATCAGCGCGGTGCTCAAGTCCGACTACCAGGGGGCGCAGCTGGTGTTCCCCGGCCTGCTCGACGGCCTGCTCACGGAGCTCCAATAGATGTCGAACTACAGACGCGCCGGGCTCGTGCTCGCGGCCGCCATTGTCCTGCTGGTGCCGCAACCGGCGTCCGCTCAGGTCAATCTCGTGGGCTACTGGAACCCGCTCGTTGCCGACGAAGACTTCATCGAGCGCGTGCCGGGTCCCAACGTCGGCGACTACGCGGGGCTGCCGATTACCGACGCGGCACGCAAGCGCGCCAACACCTGGGACGCCGGCCTCCTCACGCTGCCGGAACACCAGTGCAAGCCGCACCCCTCGACCTACGGCTTCCGCGGCGTCGGCGTGCTGCGCATCTGGGAGGAGCGCAACCCGCAGACCCAGCAGCTCGTGCGCCTCAAGACGCACATCCAGTGGCAGGAGCAGGAGCGCGACATCTGGATGGATGGCCGTCCAGAGCCGTCAGAGCTCGAAGCGCACAGTTGGCAGGGCTTCTCGACCGGACGCTTCGAGGGCAACGTGCTCGTGGTGCGGACCACGCACCTCAAAGCCGGCTGGATCCGCCGAAACGGGCTGCCGCTCAGCGACCGGGCGACGATGACGGAACGGTTCCTCCGCCACGGCGACCTGCTGACGCACGTGATGATCCTCGAAGACCCGGTCTACCTCTCGGAGCCGCTGGTGAAGACGAACGGCTTCGCGGTAGCGCCCACGGGAACGATGGAGCCGTATCCCTGCCGGCCCGCCGTCGAAGTCCCGCGCGAGGCGGGAGAGGTGCCGCACCACGGCATCGACGACGTGCCCCCGACGCGCGAGTTTGGCCAGCGGCACGGCATTCCAGAAGAGGCCGCGGCCGGCGGCGCGGCGACGGCGCTGCCGGAGTACATGTCGACGCTGCCGTCGCTGCCGCTGGCCGAGCCGAAGGGCGATCCGAACGAAGGATTCGGACCGCCGCCGGTCCCGGCGGGCCGCGGCGGTGGTGGGCGCGGACGAGGGGCGGGCGCGGGCGCCGGTCCCGCCGCCGGAACCGGACGGGGGCGCTGATGCCCGCGCGCGTGTTCGTACATCCGCGCGTCGCGCTGGTGGCGGCCACCATGGTCGCAGCCGTGGTGGCCGGAGTCGTCGCGGCGCAGCAGGCCCCGCCGCAACAGCCCAACTTCGACGCGGTGACGGTGCGCTCCTTCAGGGTCCAGGACAACGTCTACATGCTGGCCGGCGCCGGCGGCAACGTGACCGTGCAGATCGGCAACGACGGCGTGCTGGTCGTCGACACGCAGTTCGCGCAGATGGCCGAGAAGCTCCTGGCGGAGATCGCGCGGCTCAGCGGCAACCAGCCGATTCGCTACGTGATCGACACGCACGTGCATCCGGACCACGTCGGCGGCAACGAGCGGTTCCGCCGGGCGGGCCGGGCGATTGTCGCCGGCAACGTGGCTGGCGACGTGCGAGGTAACGAGGGCGCCACGCTGATTGCCCACGAGACCGTGGCCGCCAGAATGAGCCGGCAGGACGGGGCGACACCGCCTGCGCCGGCCGGCGCACTGCCGACCGACACGTTCTTCGGCGAGCGCGACGAGGTGTTCTTCAACGGCGAAGCCGTGCGGCTGATTCATCAGCCGGCCGCGCACACCGACGGTGACATGCTGGTGTTCTTCCGCAGGTCCGACGTCATCGCCACGGGCGACGTCTACGTCAACACGAGCTATCCCGTCATCGATACGGCGCGAGGCGGCACCATCAACGGCATCATCGCCGGCCTGAACCGCATCATCGATATCACCGTGCCGCGCGACAAGCAGGAGGGGGGCACGATGGTGATCCCCGGCCATGGGCGCATCGCCGACGAGGCCGACGTTGTCGAGTACCGGGACATGGTGACCATCGTTCGCGATCGCGTGCAGGAGATGATGAAGAAGGGGATGACGCTCGCGCAGATCAAGGCCGCCGGGCCCACGTCCGACTACGACGGCCGCTACGGCGCCACGTCCGGTTTCTGGACAACCGACACGTTCGTCGAGGCCGTGTATCGCACCCTGGGAGGGAAGTGATGAAGACGAGATCCGCTGTTGTCGCGATTGCCGCGCTCGTGCTGACGTGGACCGCGCAGACGGCGGCGCAGTTCCCTCCGCGAGGCGGCGGGCCGCCGCCTACGGCGAAGGCATCGGCGCCAATCGACCTGACGGGCGTGTGGGTCTCGATCGTCAACGAGGATTGGCGCTGGCGGATGATCACGGCGCCGCGCGGCGATTTCCCCGGACTGCCGCTCAGCCCCGCGGGCCGCGAGGTCGCCATGGCGTGGGACCCGAAGACCGATGGCTCGTGCAAGGCGTTCGGCGCCGCCGCCCTGCTTCGGATGCCCACGCGCGTGCGGATCTCCTGGGCCGACGATAGCACGCTGAAGATCGAGACCGACAACGGGCAGCAGACGCGGCTGCTGCACTTCGCCGCGGGTCGGCGGCCCGCGGCGCCGTCACTGCAGGGCGATTCAGTGGCGGAGTGGCAGCGCACGCTGCCTCCGAACAATCCGTTCGGCATCAACTTTCCCGGCGGTCCGCCTCCGCCCCCGGGCGGCTCTTTGAGCGTGGTCACGACCAACCTGACCGGCGGGTGGCTGCGGCGCAACGGCGTCCCCTACAGCGCGCGCACGACGGTCACGGAGTATTTCGATCGGTTCCCTGGCCCGGACGGATCGGAATGGTTCGTGGTGACGACGCAGGTGATCGATCCGGAGTACCTTCTGGGGCGTCTGGTGACCAGCTCGCACTTCCGCCGTGAGCCAGATGCCTCGAAGTGGACCCCGAAGCCTTGTAAGAGTGCCTGATGGCCTACGATCGCCGCGCATTTCTCAAGACGACGTTGGCCGCCTCGGCCGCGCTCGCGCGCCAAGCGCCGGTCGCCGGCCAGGCCTCGGCGATGTTCCCCGGCTTTACGGCGCAGAAGATCCGAACATCCGGTGCAACCATCCACACGCTGCGCGGCGGAAGCGGTCCGCCGCTGCTGCTCGTGCATGGCTATCCCCAGACCCACGTGGAGTGGCACAAGATCACGCCACGGCTGGCCGAACAGTTCACCGTCGTGATGACCGACCTGCGTGGTTATGGCGACAGCAGCAAGCCGGCGGACGGCGACAACCACGTCAACTACTCGAAGCGCGCCATGGCGCTGGATCAGGTCGAGGTCATGCGCGCGCTGGGGTTCGATCGCTTCGCCGTCGTTGGGCACGATCGCGGCGGACGGGTGACCTGGCGCCTGGCCGTCGAGCATCCCGACGTCGTGACGAAGGCCGTCATTCTCGACATCGTGCCGTCGCCGTACTCACGAGTGACGCGCCAGTTTGCGAGCGAGTATTTCCACTGGTTCTTCCTGATCCAGCCGGCGCCGTTTCCCGAGACGCTGATCGGCAACAGCGCCGAGTACTACCTGCGCTCGCGCTTTCAACGACAGGGCGCGGCGGCAGACGTCTTCACGCCGCAGGCGGTCGCGGAGTACCTGCGATGTTTCAGCGATCCGGCCACCATCCATGCGACCTGCGAGGACTACCGCGCGGGCGCGACCATCGACCTCGATCACGCGTCGGAAGACGGCACCAGGAAGGTCGTCTGTCCGCTGCTGGTGCTCTGGGGCGAACGCGGCACGGTCGGCCGCCTCGAACCGGTGATGGATCTCTGGCGGGAGAAGGCGGTCAACGTGACGGGGAAGTCGCTGCCGGCCGGTCACTTCCTGCCGGAGGAAGTGCCCGAGGAGACCTTGTCGGCCCTGTTGGGATTTCTGTCGTAGGCGGTCTCAGGCCGATCGCTGCGGCCGCAGGCGAGCGGGCTGACGCCTCGCGGGGAACACAGCGCGCGCCGACTGGACGAACTCGCGGACGTTCTTCGACGTGTCGTTCCGGTGCCACGCAACGCAGATTTCGAGTCGCGCATCGGATTCGTCGAGCGGAACGACCGCGACGCCGCTGGTCTTGTGCGACTGCGTGTACTGGCTGGCGATGCCAAGGTAATAGCCTTGACGGGACGCGACGAGCATCATGGCGTCCTGCGCGTACGGCGGCGGCTGGTGCTCGACGATCATCGGCTTGAGGCTGGCCGACGCCCACAGCGCGATGATCTTGTCGTACACCGACGGGCCGATGTAGCGTTCGAAGAGGAGCAACGGTTCGGAGGTGAGGTCGGCGAGCGTGAGCGACGCCCGCGAGGCGAGTGGATGATCCTCGGCGAGCAGCACGACGAAGCGCTCGTCGAAGAGCGGCTCCGACGCCTTGTCGAGGTCCAGGGGCGGCCGGGTGACGGCGACGTCGATATGCTGGTCGGTCTTGCCCGCGCGATGCAGCTCGCACAGGTCGTGAGCGACAATCGGCACGTCCGGAAAGCGGTGGGCGTGATGCTCGCGAATGAGGTTCACGGCTTTCCACAGTCCCCAGCCGATGCCCAGATGGAGCGCCTTCGATTGACGCGTCTTGAGCGATCGTGCGGCCGTCTCGAGGTCACCGAGTGACCTGGTCACCGCTCGCGCGGCATCGAGCAGCGCGACCCCCTCGCAGGTCATCTCCGCGCCGGTACGATGCCGCACGAAGAGGGTGACGCCGAGCTCGTCCTCGAGCTGACGGATCTGGCGCGTCAGCGGGGGCTGCGAGATGTGCAGGCGGTGTGCGGCGCGCGTGAAGTTCCGCTCTTCCGCGACCGCGACGAACGCCCGGAGGTGTCGAAAGTCCACGAACCGATCTTACCCAGCCCAGGCGCCGGATCGGACGATGCCATTGCGGTCGCCGTCAGAACCGAACCTATATGGCTCTCCAGCCTCGCCCCGGCGATACTTGGCGCGATTCTCGTGCTGTCGAGACGGTATTGGACAGCGTCCTGGACCGCCGGGACCATAGCCGGATGACATCCACCAAGAGGCCACCTATGCGAACGACCCTGACAGCCCGCTGGATGGCGGCCGCCGCCCTCGCCTGCTCCTGCATTGGCGTCGCCGCCCAGACCGCCCCGCAGACGGCCGCGCCCGCCTCCACTCCCGTCGACCCCAAGCTCGCGCAGTACAAGCGCGACGTCGCGGCCGAGATCGACGCCATGAAGGACCAGAGCCAGCAGATGGTGGACATGGTCTTCAGCTTCGGCGAGCTGGGGTTCCAGGAATACGAGACGATGCGCTACCTCACCGGCATCCTCGAGAAGAACGGCTTCCGCATCGAGCGCGGCGTGGCCGGCATCCCGACGGCCTGGACCGCCACCTGGGGCAGCGGCAAGCCGGTGATTGCGCTGGGTTCCGACATCGATTGCATTCCGCAGGCGTCGCAGAAGCCCGGCGTCGCGTATCACGATCCCATCATCGAAGGCGCGCCTGGGCACGGCGAAGGGCACAACTCCGGCGTGCCGATGAACGTCACCGCGGCGCTGGCGCTGAAGAAGGTGATGGAGCGCAACAAGCTGCCCGGCACGATCCGGCTGTGGCCCGGCGTGGCCGAGGAGCTCCTCGCCACCAAGGCCTATTTCGTGCGCGCCGGCGTGTTCAAGGACGCCGACGTCGTGCTCTTCGCGCACGTCGGTTCCAACCTCGCGGTGGGCTGGGGCGACGGCGCCGGCAACGGCCTGGTGTCGGTGGAGTACAGCTTCAAGGGCGAGAGCGCGCACGCGGCCGGCGCGCCGTGGCGCGGCCGCTCGGCGCTCGACGCCGTGGAGCTGATGGACGTCGGCTGGAACTTCCGGCGCGAACACCTGCGCTACCAGCAGCGCTCCCACTACGTGATCACCAACGGCGGCGATCAGCCGAACGTGGTGCCGCCCAACGCCACGGTCTGGTACTACTTCCGCGAGACCGACTACGACCACATCAAGGAGATGTGGGACATCGGCAACACCATGGCGCAGGCGGCCGCGATGATGACCGCCACGCAGACGACGTCGCGCGTGCTCGGATCGGCGTGGCCGATCCACTCCAACAAGGCGGTGGCCGAGGCGATGTACGCCAACATCCAGTCGGTCGGGCTGCCCCAGTGGAGCGCCGACGACGAAAAACTGGCGGTGGCGCTGCAGAAGGAGCTGAAGGTGCCCGAGGTGGGGCTGGCGAAGAAGATCGACCCGCTGCGCGGCGCCGAGAAGATCCCCGACGAGCAGAAGCTGTTCGGCGGGTCGGATGACATCGGCGACGTGTCGTGGAACGTGCCGACCGTCACGCTGAACTATCCGGCGAATTTCGCCGCCGGACCTGGCCACAGCTGGGCGAACGCGGTGGCGATGGCCACGCCGATCGCGCACAAGGGGGTGCTGGCCGGCGCCAAGGTGCAGGCCATGACCGTGCTCGACCTCATCACGCAGCCGCAGCTGGTGTCGGACGCCTGGGCGTACTTCAAGAACGTGCAGAACAAGGATCGGCAGTACACGCCGCTCATCCGGCCCGGCGACGTGCCGGCCATCTGGCTGAACGAGCAGACGATGGCGAAGTATCGCCCCGAGATGCGCAAGTACTACTACGACCCGACGAAGTACAAGACCTATCTCGATCAGCTGGGCATCAAGTACCCGACCGTCCGGTGACGATGAGCCGATCGACACGACGGACGTTCCTGCAGACCGCCGGCGCGGTGCTCGTGGCCTCCGCCTCCGCCAAGGCTTCGGCGGACGAGTCGGCGGCACCGGCCACCGAGCCGCGGCGCGCGGTCGCCGCCGGCTACGACGCGTTCGAGAAGAGCATCCGCGAGCTGCAGGCCGACATGACCTCCGGCGCGACCACCGCCGTGGACCTGGTGCGCTTCTATCTGCGTCGAATCGCCGCGTTCGATCAGACGGGCCCGCGCCTGAACGCCGTCATTGCGCTCAACCCGCGGGCCGAAGCCGTGGCCGCGTCGCTCGACGCCGAACGGCGTCGCGGCCGGACGCGCGGACCGCTCCACGGCATCCCGGTCCTCATCAAGGACAACCTCGACACCGCCGACATGCCGACGACCGGCGGCTGCCTGGCGTTGTCGGGGCGTGTGCCCCGTGCCGACGCTTTTCAGGTGCGGCGGCTGCGCGAGGCCGGCGCCGTCATTCTCGGCAAGGTGAACCTGCACGAGCTGGCGCTCGGCCTGACCACCGTGAGCTCGCTGGGTGGACAGACGCTCGATCCCTATGACCTCGCGCGTGCGCCGGGCGGGTCGAGCGGCGGCTCGGGCGTGGCCGCGGCCGCCAACTACGCGGCGTTCACCATCGGCACCGATACCAGCGGGTCGATCCGCATTCCCGCGTCGCACAACGCGATCGTGGGGCTGCGGCCTTCCGCCGGCCTGTCGAGCCGAAGTGGCGTCATCCCGTTCGGCCACACGCAGGACTCGGTCGGGCCGATGGCGCGAAACGTGGCCGACGTGGCGACAGTGCTCGACGCGACCGTGGGTCACGACCCCGCGGATCCGGTGACGGCGGCCGGCGCCGGCAAGACGCCGGCGTCGTACGCCTCGTCGCTTCAGGAGGAGGCGCTGCGCGGTGCGCGCATCGGCGTGCTGACCGAATTCTTCGGCACCGCGCCCGAGGATCAGCCGGTGGCCACGGTGGTGCGGCGCGCCGTCGACGACATGGTCGGCCGGGGCGCGACCGCGATCGAGGTCACGGTGCCGAACCTCGCCGCGCTGCTCACGGCGTCGAACCTGCTGACGCAGGAGCTGAAGTTCGATCTGCGCGACTACCTGCAGCGACCGCCGGCCGCTGCCGTCGGCTCACTCGAAGCGCTGCTGCAGTCCGGGCTGCACACCGCGCAGTTCCAGGGGTTCATCGAAGGCGCCAACGCGCTGCCCGACGACTATCCGGCCGGCGACGACTACAAGCAGCGGCTGGCGGCGCGCGAGGCGCTGCGCCGCGCGGTCGTCGAGGTGATGGACGCCAACCGTCTCGACGCGCTCGTGTATCCGACCACGCGCCGCATCGCGCCGCTCGTGGGCGGGAATCAGCTTGGGAGCAACGCCGGGCTCTCGGCGCAGAGCGGCTGTCCGGCCATCACGGTGCCGGCCGGGACCGTCGACAGCGGGTTTCCGGTGGGCGTGGAGCTGCTCGCGCGTCCGTTCGCGGAGCCGGTGCTGCTGGCGCTCGCCTTCTCGTACGAGCAGGCCACGCGGCGCCGACGCCCGCCGGCGTCGGCCCCCAGAGTGATTCCGCGTCCGTCGCGGCGGGATCCGGCGCCGGTCGTCGCCGCATCAGGTGACGTGCGCATCGAGGTCGACGCCGCGGGTCCGTTTCGCGTCTCGGCGCGTCTCGCGATCGACGAGGCTGCGAGACGGCTCTCCTACACGTTGATCCCGGGATCCGGACGCGCCCAGATCGCCGGCGTGTATCTCCATCGGCGGGCGAATCGTCCCAACGGCGGCGTGGCGCACATCCTGACGAAACGGCTCGACGGACGCGTGTCCGGAACGGTGACGCTGCTGGAGGCGGAGCTCGCGGATCTGAAGACGGGAAAGTGCTACATCGCCGCCGTCAGCCGGGAGAGTCCGCTCGTCAGCGCCCGCGCGGATGTGGTGTGGCCCACGGGGCGGGGGCGGGTCTAAAGCCCCGTCACACCGTAACCGCGCGGCCGGCGAACTGGCTCTCGTACAGCGCCGCGTAGCGTCCTTTGGCGGCCAGCAGGTCGTGATGCGAGCCGCGCTCGACGATGCGCCCGCCCTCCATCATCAGAATCACGTCCGCGTTGCGAATCGTCGACAGGCGATGGGCGATGACGAAGGCGGTGCGCCCGTGCATCAGCCGGTGCATCGACTCCTGGATGAGCACCTCGGTGCGGGTGTCCACGCTGCTCGTCGCTTCGTCGAGAATCAGCACCGCGGGGTCGGCCAGGAACGCCCGGGCAATCGTCAGCAGCTGCTTCTGCCCCTGTGACAGGTTGCTCGCTTCCTCGTTGATGGCAGTGTCGTAGTTCTCGGGCAGCGTGCGGATGAAGTGGTCCGCCTGCGCCGCCTTCGCGGCCTCGACGATGGCGGCCTCGCTGGCGCCCTCGCGCCCGTAGGCGATGTTCTCCCGGATGGTGCCCGAGAAGAGCCAGGTGTCCTGCAGCACCATGCCGAAGGTGCGCCGCAGCGCCCCCCGCTTCACCTGCCGGATGTCGATGCCGTCCACGCGGATGCTGCCGCCGTCCACGTCGTAGAACCGCATCAGCAGGTTGACGAGCGTCGTCTTGCCGGCACCGGTCGGGCCCACGATCGCGATGGTCTGCCCGGGCGCGACCTCGAGCGACAAGTCCTCGATGAGCGGCACGTCCTCCTTGTAGCGGAAGCTCACCGCGTCGAACTGGACGGCGCCGCGCGGCTCGGCGATGACCGTCGCGCCTGGCGCATCGGGTGCTTCTTCGGCTTCGTCGAGCAGCTCGAAGACGCGCTCGGCGGCGACGACGGTGAGCTGGATCATGTTGGCGATGCCGCTCAACTGCATGATCGGCATCGAGAACTGGCGGGCGTACTGGATGAAGGCCTGCACGTCGCCGATGGCGATCGACTGGCGCGTGACCAGCAGGCCGCCGATGACCGCCACGAAGACGAAGCCCAGATTGCCCACGAACATCATGGTCGGCATGATGATGCCGCTCACGAACTGGGCCCGCCAGGCGCCGTCGTAGTACTTGGCGTTCAGTGTGTCGAAGGTGGCGATCGCGCGCTCCTCGTGACCGAAGGCGGTGACGATGGTATGCCCGCCGTACATCTCGGCCACGTGACCGTTGAGCGCGCCGAGCGCCGCCTGCTGCTGCATGAAGAACTTCTGCGAGCGCTTGGCGATGCGCGCCACGATGATGATGCTCAGCGGCAGCGTCAGGACGATACCGACCGTCAGGATCCAGCTGATGGTCAGCATCATGACGATGACGCCGACGAGCGTCAGCACCGAGGTCAGCAGCTGTGTGAGATTCTGCTGCAGGGTGCCGCTGATGCTGTCGAGATCGTTGACGGCGCGGCTCATGACCTCGCCGCGGGTGCGGGTGTCGAAGAACTTGAGCGGCAGCCGATCGAACTTGGCCTCGACCTCCTGGCGCAGCGTGTACACCGTCCGCTGGGCCACGTTCGCCATCAGGTACTGCATCAGGTACTGAAAGACGTTGGCCACCACGTACAGCGCGATCAGCCCCGAGAGCAGCCGGCCGATCCCCGCGAAGTCGATGCCGGCACCCGGCCGGCCCGCGGCCTTGGCCATGTAGCCCTCGAAGATCTTCGTCGTCGCCAGCCCGAGGATCTTCGGCCCGACGACGCCGAAGACGGTGCCGATGGCGCCGGCGACGACCACGACCGTCAGCGCGCCGCGGTGCGGCCGCAGGTAGCCGAGCAGCCGGTTGAGCGTGCCCTTGAAGTTCTTGGCCTTTTGTACCGGGACGCCGAGGCCGCCCATCGGACGGGGCGGGCCGAAGATCGACGCCGGCGGGCGCGGCGGGGTCGGCGGTCCGGACGGCTGGGGGCGGGGCGGTGTGCTCATGCGACCTCGTCGAGCGAGACCTGTGACGCCACGATCTCGCGATACACCTCGCTGGTCTTGAGCAGCTCGGTGTGCGTGCCGATGCCCACCACCCGGCCGTCGTCGAGCACGACGATGCGGTCGGCGTTGATCACGGTGCTGATGCGCTGCGCCACCACGAACACGGTGGCGCGGGAGGTCTCGGCGCGCAGCGCGGCGCGCAGCTTGGCATCGGTGGTGTAGTCGAGGGCGGAAAAGCTGTCGTCGAAGACGTACACGTCTGGCCGGCGCACGATGGCGCGGGCGATGGACACGCGCTGCTTCTGCCCGCCCGACAGGTTGGTGCCGCCCTGCGAGACCGGCGACGCAAACTGGTCCGGCATGGCCTCGATGAAGTCGAGCGCCTGCGCTACGGTGGCGGCGTGGCGCACCTCCGCGTCGGACGCGTCCTCGCGCCCGTAGCGGATGTTCTCGGCCACGCTGCCCGTGAAGAGGACGGCGGTCTGCGGCACGAACCCGATCCGCGCGCGCAGGGCGGCCTGGGGCACGGCGCGCACGTCGACGCCGTCCAGCAGCACCTCGCCGTCGTTGGCGTCGTAGAACCGCGGGATCAATCCGGCAAGCGTCGATTTGCCCGAGCCGGTGCCGCCCACGATCGCCGTCACCTCACCGGGGTGGGCGGTGAACGAGACGCCGGTGAGCGCCGGCTCCTCTGCGCCCGGGTACTGGAAGGTGACGTTGCGGAACTCGACGTGACCGGCTCCCGCGCGCAGGCGGACCTCGAGGCCGGTTTCGACCGCGTGCGCGGCCGGATCGGTAATCTCCGGCTCGAGATCGAGCACTTCATGGATGCGCGCCGCCGACGCCGAGGCGCGCGGCAGCATCACGAACATCGCGGTGACCATGAAGACGGAGAACAGAATCTGCATCGCGTACTGCAGCGACGAGAACATGGCGCCCACCTGCATCACGCCGGCATCCACGCGGTGGCTTCCCACCCAGATGATGGCCACGCTGGTGAAGTTGAGCATCAGAATGAGCGCGGGCATCAGCACGGCGATGAGGCGGTTCACCGAGATGGCTGTGTCGGTCAGGTCGAGATTGGCGTGATCGAACCGCTCGCGTTGCCGCGCGCCGCGATCGAAGGCGCGAATGACCCGCACGCCGCTCAGCCCCTCGCCGAGCACCAGGTTGAGCCGCTCGATCTTGACCTGCATGACGGTGGACAGCGGCACCGCGCCGCGCATGATCAGCGCGAACACCACCGCCATCACCGGCATGACCGCCACCAGCACCCACGCCAGCTGCGTGTCCTGCGACAGCGCCAGGATGACGCCGCCGATCGCCATCATCGGCGCCGCGATCACCATGGTGAGCATCATGATGATCATCTGCTGCACCTGGGTGGTGTCGTTGGTCGTGCGGGTGACCAGCGAGGCGGCACCGAACCGCGCGAACTGGTGCACCGACAGCCGCTCGGTGCGGGCGAAAATGGCGCCGCGCAGGTCCCGCCCGAAGCCGGTGGCCACCTTGGCCGAGACGAAGCTGCCGGCGATGGCGCCCGCGGTGGCTAGCAGCGAGATCAGCAGCATGAGGCCGCCAATTTCGAGGATGTGGAACTGGTCGCCCTTGATGATGCCCTGGTCCACGATGTCCGACGTGAGGCGCGGCAGCAGCAGGTTGGCCATCGACTGCGCCAGGGCCAGGACGAGCACCAGGGCGAGCTGGCGGCGATGGGGAGCGAGGAAGCGCGCGAGTTTCAGCATGGCAGTGTGCGGCCGCCGTGGGCGGCCGGGGCGAAGGGCAGATGATACCAGAGCTACTTAGTCAGGCAAATAGTTAGCCGTGCAAACAGTTCGTGGTAGACTCGCCGGACGATGGCGGGCGTACGCAAGGAGGCCGGAAGCGGCGGTGTCGACGCCGGCACGGCGGCGCACGAGCTGCTCTTCGTGGTGATGCTGGTGATGCGCACCGTGGCCGCCGACATGCGGCGCTCGCCCGACGCGCTGGCGCCCACCCAGATGGGCGCGCTGATGAAGGTGGCGATGGGGCCCTGCAGCATGAGCTCGCTGGCCCGGCACCAGTTCGTCAGCCTGCCGACGATTTCGAAGTCGGTGGACATGCTGGTTCGGCGCGGCTGGCTCGAGCGCTGGGTGGACAAGCACGACCGCCGGCAGACGATGGTCCGCCTCACCGCCGAGGGACGCCGCGTCCTCAACGACATCAAGAAGCGCAACCAGAAGCTCGTGGGCCAAAGCCTGTCGGGGCTCACGGCGCCTGAGCGGGAACAACTCGTCGCGGTCACGCGTATGCTCTCGCGTGTCCTGGTGCCACCAGGTGACGACGACTTCTAACTGAAGGGTAGATTCTCGAGGAGCACTAGTATGAAACAGGTACTCGCACTGGCACTGGGACTCCTGCTGCTGGCCGCGCCGGCGTTCGCCCACGACGCCGACGGCAAGTGGGAGGGCATGGTCGACACGCCGATGGGCGCCATTCCGGTCGGCTTCACGTTCAAGACCGACGGCGCCATGCTGACCGGCACGTCGCTCGGGCCCGACGGCGCGGGGGTTCCGATCAAGAGCGGCAAGGTCGAGGGCAACAAGGTCTCGTTCAGCGTCGACCTCGACTTCGGTGGCATGGCCATCACGTTGAACTACGTCGGCACGGCGTCGGCCGACAAGATCGCCTTCGTCGGCGACTTCATGGGCATGCCGTTCGAGTTCACCGTCACGAAAGCGAAGTAGGGGCCGCCTTCAGGCGGCCCGTCCGGTCGTAGGGGCCGCCTTCAGGCGGCCCGTCCGGTCGTCGTAGGGGCCGCCTTCAGGCGGCCCGTCCGGTCGTCGTAGGGGCCGCCTTCAGGCGGCCCGTCCCGCCTCGCCTCTACGAAGCGCGCGGATCGTAGTCGCTCGACGGCGGGCCCATCACGGCGTCGATGCGCGCCTTGATGTCGGTATAGCGGGGGTCGCGCTTGAACTGGCCGTATACCGCCGTCATCCAGAACCGCTCGTCCGGGTCGGCGGGGCCGCCGCGGTCCAGGATCCCGTTGGTCGTCTGCAACAAGAAGCGGCCCCAGTGCGGGCGGCCGCCGTCGATGTCGATGAAGCCGTATTCGTCCGACAGCGTCCAGCTCGCGTAGGCCCCGCCCGCTTTGCGGTGCACGTTCGGGTCGGCGGCGAGCGCCGCCACCGCACGGCCGACGAAGCAGGGCGTCTCCGACGCCTCGAAGCCCTGCACCTTGGCCTCGCGCCAGTTGGCCTCGGTGACGCCGAAGCGCTCCAGCATCGCCTCCGAGCGCAGAAACCCCGGCGTGACCGCCAGCGCTGTGACGCCCTTGCTCGCGAGCTCTTCGGCCATGTCGTAGGCGAGGCGGCTGGCGGCCATCTTCGCGAGGTCGTAATACAGGACGCCGCGGTAGCCGCTGTGATCGCCGTCGGTGATCTCTACCACCAGGCCCGACTTCTGCTCGACCATCAGCGGCACGCCGTAGCGGCTGGTGAGGATGTGCGTCTTGATGGCGCTCTCGAGGATCGCGAAGCCCTTCACCGGATCGAGCTTCCAGAACGGCGTGCCCCACTCGGTGAGGTCGTCACCGCCCCAGATGTCGTTGACCAGGATGTCGAGCCGGCCCGCCTCCTGTTTGACGCGCGTGAACAGGCGCTCCACCTGGTCGGCCTGCGTGTGATCGGTTTGCACGGCAATGCCGCGGCCGCCGGCCGCCGTCACCATCTCGGCGGTCTGCTCGATGGTTTCAGGCCGCGTGCCGGTGGCGGGACGTCCGGCTACGCTGCGCCCCGAGCAGTAGACGGTGGCGCCGGCTTCGCCAAGCATCCGCGCGATGCCGCGCCCCGCGCCGCGCGTGGCGCCCGCGACAACGGCGACTCTTCCTTCGAGTGGGTGTGTCATTGTTCAATGGGCCGCCTAAGGGCGGCCCCCACGTCTGTTAGAGCAGCGTTCCCTTCAGCACCACCAGCGCGACGGAGAAATAGATCACGAGCCCGGTGACGTCCACGAGCGTGGCCACGAACGGCGCCGACGACGTCGCGGGATCGAGGCCGAGTCGCCGCAGCAGCAGGGGCAGAAGCGATCCGCTGAGCGTGCCCCAGATCACGACGCCCAGGAGCGAAAACGCCACCGTGATGCCGACGAGCAGCCAGTGCTCGCCGTAAACGGTCGAGAACGCCGACCAGGCCGCGATGCGCATGAAGCCGATGGCGCCGAGAATCGACCCGAGCGCGAGGCCCGCGAACACTTCGCGACGCGTGACCCGCCACCAATCGGTGAGGTCGACCTCGCCGAGCGCCAGCGCGCGAATCACCAGCGTTGACGCCTGCGAGCCCGAGTTGCCGCCGCTCGAGATGATGAGCGGGATGAACAGCGTCAACACGACGGCCTTCGCGATCTCCGCCTCGAAGACGCCCATGGCGGTGGCGGTCAGCATTTCGCCGATGAACAGCACCACCAGCCAGCCGGCGCGCTTCTGCACCATCCGCCAGAAGGGCGTCTCCATGTAGGGCTCGTCGAGCGCTTCGGAGCCGCCGATGCGCTGAATCTCGCGCGTCGCCGCCGCCTCGGCCACGTCGAGCACGTCGTCGATCGTGACGATGCCGATGAGCATGCCGACCGTGTCGGTGACGGGCAGCGCGCTGCGGTCGTATTGCCGGAAGACCGCCACCGCGGCGTCCTGATCGTCGGCCGCGGTGAGCGTGACGAAGCGGCGATCCATCAGCTCGACCACCCGCTTGTCGAGCGGCGCCAGGAGGAATTCGCGGATGCGGATGTCGTCGATGAGCAGACCCTGGTCGTCCACCACGTAGATCACGTTCAGCGTCTCGCTGTCCTGCCCGTGGTTGCGGACGTAGTTCAGCACTTCCTGCACCGTCCAGTGCTCGCGCACGGACAGGTAGTGCGGGGTCATCAGGCGCCCGACCGAACGCTCGGGATAGCCAAGCAGGGTCGAGGCGACGGCGCGTTCGGCCGGCGTCAGCAGCGACAGCAGCTGCCGGGTGGCGGTGGCGGGCAGCTCTTCGAGGAACTGGGTGCGGTCGTCCGGCGCCATGTTGTTGAGGAGCGCGGCGATGTCCTCCTGCGCCATGGCCTTGAGCAGGCCTTCCATCGCGTCCTGCGAGAGGTACTCGAACACCGCCGCCGCGTCCTTGCGCGGGAGCACGCGGAACACCACGACCTGATCTTCGATGCTGAGCGCGGTGAGGAGCTCGGCCACCTCGCCGGCGTGCCGGTTGCGGAGCACGTCGCGAAGGCGGCCGTAGTCGCGTGCATGAAGCATGGCCGCGAGCTCGTCGGCGGGTCGCGACACGTCGCGGATCGCCGCGAGCGCCTCGTCCCGGTGAGGGCCGGTAAGTTGTTGTTCCATTTGTGTGAGCGCCGCGCGAACGACGTCGTGATGGTGAACGTGCGGCCCGACTGCCTTGACGGCGTCGAGCCACACCCGGTGAATGAGATCGAGATCGACCGGCGTGAGCGAAGGCGGGTGCGCGCCGATGTGATAGGTGTCGCTGCGCCCGCTGCGGTGCGCGACCACGAGCCGCGCCGTGATCGGCCCCGGCTTGTCGAGCCGCTCCCAGGCCTCGCCGAGCAGCCGCGCCTGGTCGGCGCTCGACAGGGTGGACGACTCGCCGACGAACACCTCCGAGGCCTGCAGCTGCAGCGTCGTGGAGGCGATGGCGTCCACGACGTGGCGCGCCACCACGATGATCGGTCGCACGGGATGGCCGAGGCGCTCGGCCATGGCCGCGGCGTCCTCGAACAGCTTGCGCTCCTGCGGCGTGGGCCCGTGCTCGGCGTCGGGGGCGGGCGCGTCGGGGTCGAGCAGGCGCACCGTCATGATCACCACGTCGCGATCGCCCGCGGCTCTCAACGCCGCCGCCACGTGATCCAGCGAGTGGGGATTGCGAACGGGCGCCAGGATGCAGCCGGGCCGCGTGGCGAGCTGCGCCGGCGACACCTTGTCGTCGCTCAGCACGTCGAACGCCGCGGGGGCCTCGTCGGCGGCATCGGGTTCCACCGTGCGGCCCGCGGTCAGCACCACCAGACCGATGACGAACAGGAGGGTTGCCGCGGCCACGGCAGGGGCGTCGCCCGCGGCCAGCGCGGACAGCGGTGCGCCGGCCAGCACCACGCCGGTCCCGATCAAGCCGAGCGGCAGGCTGCGGCGGCCAGCCCGGAACGTCAGCGGCACGCGATACGGCGCGGTCGTCTGGCTGCCGCGCAGGCGCACGAGCGCCGCGATCTTGATCAGCAGATAGGCCGCGATCGTGACGGCGAACGCATGCGCCAGCCACTCCACGCGGCCGCCGGCGAGCACCACGACGAAGACGGTGCCGGCCGCCGCGGTGTCGATGAGGCGGACGGGTGTGCCGAGCCGGTGGTGCAGTTCGACGAGCCCGCCAGGCAGCGCGCCCTCGATCGACAGGCGCTGCAGCAGCGCCTCGGCGTCGCCCATCGAAAGAAAGATCCCGGGCACGAGCAGCAGCACCGCCGCAACCGCCAGCGCGAGCGCGAACACCCCTTGCACCCAGCCCGGAGCCGCCAGGTGATAGGCCAGCCCCGCCAGCGGCGTGCTGGTCCATGCCGACACCTCGTGCGCGGGCACGAGCAGCACGTAGCAGAGCGTCGTGGTGATGCCGAGGCTGGCCGTGACGAGCCCGACCAGCATCCGCGTGCGGCGCAGTGAGGCGAGCCGCGGCGGGGCGAAGTCGTACGCCACGCGTGAGAGGGCGTCGCCGCCGCCGATCGCCTGCAGCGTGAGCACGAGCGCCGACCACCAGAAGATGACGCCGTCCAGGACGGGCAGCGGCGTCCATCGCGGCGGCAAGGGCGGCTGCAACAGCGCGGCCGCGGGCACGGTCGCGTGTCGCAGGCTGGCGGCGGCCCAGACGGCGAGCGCGATGAGCACGGCCACGGCCACCCACACGCCGCGCGCGGCGGCATCGCGCGGCCACGACAGGCCGATGCGTGAGCGCATCCACAGCAGCCCGATGATGGCGACGCCGATGACCGTGGCGAGTTCCTGGCCGGCCACGGCGCCGGCGACGGTGCCGCGCAGGCGCGGCGCCAGCACCAGCGCGACGTACTGTCCGGTGACGACGGCGGCGAGCGCGGCGAACACGGTGCGATCCACGACCGCCACCGCGGCGGCCACCCGGCCGGCGCGCGGGCCGAACGCCTGCTGCACGCGCGAGGCGGTGCCGCCGGGGATGAGCAGCGCCCAGCTCTCGATGTCGATGGCGCGCGCAAACCAGCCCAGCACCGCGGTGGCGAGCACGGCCCACAGCGTCGAGGGGCCGAGCACCGGCGCCGCCACGCCGGCCACGAAGAAGAGGCCGGCGCCGAGCTGGGCGATGGCCAGCGCGGCCGCCTTCCACACCGAGACGAACGACAGCACCGCCGGCGTGGAGAGCACCACGCGGACCGGATACGGCGTGCGGAGGCGCGGCGTCAGCGGCATGCGAGTCAGCGTAGAGGCGGACCTCCCAGGTCCGCCTGCGGGTCTTCGGACCCGCCTACGCGCCTCTAGAGTGTTCCGGCGCGAGGGCTTCCGGCAAGCGCCGGTTTGGCGGCCTTACTCGGGCACGGTCACGCCGCGGACCGAAGCGGGTACCGACGGTGAAAACCGCGCTCCAGCGCCGGCCGCGTTTTCGGCCCAGACGCTGCCGCCGGCCGCACCCAGCAGGCCGCGCACGATGGCCGCGTCGATGACGTCGCCGGCGGTCACCCATTGGCGATCGACCTTCACGGCGCCGGCATCGATGGAGGCCATGTCGAGGACGTTTTCGACGAGCAGCGACAGCCGCTCGAGCTCCATCTGCGCCGCGCGGCTCTGCGTTTCGCGCTCGTCTTCGCTCAGCCGCCCGCGCAGGTTGTCGACCGCGAGGCGGATCGCGGTGAGCGGGGTGCGCATGTCGTGGCTCATCGAGGCCAGCAGCGTCTCCGCGAGCCGGGCCCGGGCGCGCTCTTGCGCCGACGCCCAGAGCTGGCTCGCCACCACAGCGACGGCGACGAACACCCCCAGCACGACCCAGTTCTGGGGATCGGCGACGAAGAACGAGCCCACCGGCTGGATGAAGAAGAAGTTGAAGGCCAGCATCGACAGGATCGACGTCAGCACCGCCACGCGCAGCCGGGCAAAGGTGGCCGCGGCCAGCACGATCAGCAGCAGCACCAGCGCCACCGTCGTGCTGTTGATGTGCGGGATCCGCGGCAGCAGATCGACAGCGAGCGCGACGCCCGCCAGTCCGCCGAGCAGGATGACGGCGTCGCGGCGGGAAGCGTCAGGCACGAGGGCTTTATCGTGACTCGGACGGGCCGAGCGGTACCACCTGGATGGTCGCGTCGCGGACTTCCTCGAGAAAGCGGTTGAGCGTCGAGCCCTTGAGCAGGATCTCGAACCGCGTCCGCGCGCTCTGGCCGAAGATCACGTGCGTGATGCCTTCGCGCTTGGCGAAGGCGATGAGGCCGTCGGCGGGGCGGTGGGCTCGCACGCGCACCACCGTGGCGCCGAGCTGCTCGGCGAGCTCGATGTTCTTCTGCAGGGCCTCGCGATCACCGGCCCTGATCTGCGTCGGGGCTTCTCGCGGCGTCTCGACGTAAACGGCGTACCAGCGCGCGCCGAGACGCCCGGCGATGCGGGCACCGGTGCGGAGCACGCGCGGCGCGTCGGCGTTGGAGCTCATGCACACCATCACCCGCTCCGGGATCAGCGCCGGCTCGAGGCCTTCGCGCTGCCGTCGCGAGGCCGCCTTGTCTCCCACTTCGTCGGCGACGGCGCGCAGAGCGAGCTCGCGCAGGGTGGCCAGGTTGGTTTCGCGGAAGAAGTTCGAGAGCGCCTGCTCGACCTTCTCCGGTTTGTACACCTTGCCCTGCCGGAGCCGCGTTCGCAGCTCCTCGACGGTGACGTCCACGTTCACGACCTCGTCGGCGCGGTCGAGGAAGGTGTCGGGCACGGTCTCGCGCACCCGGACGCCGGTCACCCGGCCGACCGCATCGTTCAGCGTCTCGAGGTGCTGGATGTTGACGGCCGTGAGCACGCCGATGCCGGCGTCGAGGATCTCGAGCACGTCCTGAAAGCGCTTCTCGTGGCGGCTGCCCGGCGCGTTGGTGTGGGCCAGCTCGTCGACGACGCATAGTTGGGGCTTGCGCGCGACGATCGCGCCGACGTCCATCTCTTCCAGGACGACCCCGCGATATTCCACTTTGCGGCGGGGAACGCTTTCCAGGTCCGTGAGCTTGGCTTCCGTCTCGTCGCGACCGTGCGTTTCAACGAACCCCACCACGACGTCAACGCCGCCGCGCCGCAACGCGTGCGCGTCCTCGATCATCGAGTAGGTCTTGCCGACGCCCGGTGCCGCACCGATGTAGATGCGCAGCCGCGGCCGTTGCTGGGTCTGGAGCTTCGCCAGCATCTGGTCGCCGGTGGGCCTGGCCATTTCGGGCACGCGCCGATCGTAACGTGGCGCCCGCGGCGCCCCCTATGGCTTTACGAACTCTTTATGCCTTTTGCTCAACCCCTTAGCCCGCCTCACGCGATGCTGAGGTGACACGTGGGCGTGGACTATCTGATTGGGCTCCTCGTGAGCTGAACCTCGTCGTTGGATGCACAGACTCGACGCTAGCGGGTCGTCCGCCCGGTAAGGCGTCTGACCGGGCACCCCTCTTTACCGCTTGCCCCTCGGCCGCCTGTCCGGCGCCTGCGTCAACGCCGATGCCGCAACGCTCTTCACCGCTTTGGGAGTACTCAGGTTGCTGAGCAGCTTGCTCGCCTTCGTCGCAACCTTGGGAGACGTGCGTTCGTTGTTTGCCATACGAGACACCCCCGGCAGATTCCGTGCCGACCTGCCGGCGGCAAATGTCGTCGCCAACTTCTTCTTGTCGTGGCGTCGAAGTCGGCCGACGCCGGTGCCCGATCGGAATATTCCCTGCCGGTGAGCGAATTCCCCGCAACGGCGGCAGCGTTACGGTCAGCCACCGCCCAAGTCAGGCGTTTTCCCGCCAACACGCCTCCCGCAGTTGGGTGCGCCAGCGGCACCCTTCTTGACTATCCACAAGCGCCGGCCGATCCGGCTGAGGGAGGTCGAGAGCCATGGCAAACATCAAGGTGTCCCGCGACATCACCGCGCCCGTGGACAAGGTTTTTGCGCTGTTCACCGATATCGAGCACGGCTTCGAACACGTCTCTGGCATCAAGGGCGTCGAGATGATGACGTTCGGCGAGTTTCGCCTCGGCACCAGGTGGCGAGAAACGCGCGAGATACTCGGTCGTCTCGATGACGCCGAGATGGAGATCACGGCCTTCGAGCACAACCGGTCCTACACGATCACCCATCACAAGGCGGGCGTACGCGTTGACACGGTATTCACGTTCGAGCCGGTGCCGGCCGGGACGCTGGTGAGCATCGAGTTCGCCCTCAATCCGCAGGGGCTGCCGCTCGCGCTGCTGTCGCCACTCGAGTGGGCGATTGCCGGAAAGGTTCGGGACGTCCTGAGCCACGATCTGCTCGACTTGAAGAGCTCGATCGAGAGAGTGGCGGCCGTCTAGAGCCGGCCGTCGTTCCTGCTCAGCGGGTAGCGGTGAAGCCCGCTTGGCCAAGGCGTCCCGCAGGGCCTGCAGGGTCTCCTCACATGCGGCGGTGAGCATCCGTTTCTGGCCGAGCGACAGCGCCAGCGACCGCACATCGGAGTTGCGCCGCGACAACACGACGAGCTCGGCGTTGAGCGTCATGAACCGGTCGAGGGCAGCCGTGGCGTCGGCGAGGCGGGGCTGGGCGGCCGCGGCGACGATCGGCTTCAGCGATTGAAACGCTTTGCGGGCCGCAGCCTCCGCGTCCGCCGCCTGACTCGCGGGGCCGAACGAGATCCGCTGCGCCTTGAGATTCGTGTTCTCGACCGCCAGGTCGAGGATCGTCCGGTCCAATCGTCGATATTCGGCGAATTGTCCCGCGAACTGGTCGAGGCGTTGCCCTTCGGCGGAGTAGCCGAGCTGTTGCAGCACCGGTCGCAGCGTCGCCACGTCCTTGTCGATGACGGAAACGGCCTGACCGGCTTCGCGGGCGGCGGTGGCGGCGTCGTCGGCCTCGGCCATCACTGCCCGATTGGCCGCATCAGAGGCCTTCGAGAGCTGCACCAGGAGATCGGCCGCGAGCCGTCGCGATTCCGTCAGGCGCTCCAGTACCGTGTCCGGGGGAGTGACGCACCCGGAGACCGAGAGCAGGAGCACCAGTGCCAGGCCGCTCCTGCTCGTCAAAGGTCCGCGAAGCGATAACCGACCCATGGCTCCGTGAGAATGTATTTTGGCGAGGAAGGATCGGTCTCGATCTTCTTCCGCAGCGCCCCAACGAGCACCCGCAGGTGCTCGGGTTGATCGACGGCGTTGGCCCCCCAGATCGCCTTGAGGATGGCGCGGTGCGTCAGCACCCGTCCGGGGTGCTGGGCGAGAAACGTCAGCAGCTCGAACTCCTTCGGCGTGAGCCGCACTTCCTCGCCGTTCCGCAGCACGCGGAACCGCTCGCGGTCGACGACCAGATTGCCGCGCACGAGGGGCTCGCTCGGCGGCGACGGTGCTTCCACCCGCCGGAGCGCGGCCCGGATGCGCGCCAGCAGCTCTTCGGCTCCGAACGGTTTCGTCACGTAGTCGTCGGCGCCGGCATCCAGCGCGCCCACCTTGTCGCCTTCGGCGCCGCGTGCCGAGAGCACCAGGACCGGCACGTTCGTGGTTTCTCGAATCTGGCGGCACACGTCCACGCCGTCCATGTCTGGAAGTCCCAGGTCGAGCACGATGAGGTCGGGTCTGTCGCGGTCGACGCTCTCGAGTCCCGCCCGCCCGCTCATGGCCGAAAACACCTCGTAGCCGCGGGTGCGCAGGAGTGGCGCCACGGTGCCGAGGATGTTCGGCTCGTCGTCGACGATGAGGATGCGGGTGCCCACAGCTACTGTGCCACCGTGACCGGACGCACGGATCCTGGCACGACGATGGTGAACCGGGCGCCGGCCCCCGGCACATTCTCAGCCCACACCCGGCCGCCGGCCGCCGCCAGGAGCCCTCGAGTTATCGAGAGTCCCATCCCGGTCCCGAACGACGCCTGCCGCGCCGCACGGCCGCGGTAGAACCGCTCGAACAGGTGATCCAGCTCGCCGGGGTCGAGGCCCGGCCCATGATCGGTGACCGACACGTGGAGCCCATCGCGTTCCACCCGGGCGTGCACGTCGATGCCGCGGTCGGGCGGAGAGTACTGCGCGGCGTTTTCGAGCAGGTGTGACAGGGCTCCGGAGGCAAGGCGCGGATCGATTTCCACTTCCAGATCGGCGTCCGCGTCGGCGCGAACGAGGCGCCCCTCGAGTGCATGGCGCACGTGTGCCATCGCGGCATCGACGACGTCGGCGGCGACCACCCACTGGCGATCGACGCGAATAGCGGCTGCGTCGATGCGGGCCATGTCGAGGATGTCCTGGAACAGCCGCGTCAGGCGACCCAGCTCGGTGATGGCGGCCCCCGCCTGGGCGCGCCGCTCCTCGGCGGCGAGATCGCCGCACAGGTTTTCCACCGCGACGCGGATGGCCGTGAGGGGCGTCCTGAGGTCGTGGCTGAGCGAGGCGAGCAGGGTGGCGGCGAGGTCCGCCTTCTGGCGCACCAGCTCGGCGGCGTCACGCTCCTCGAGGAACTGCGTGCGCTCGATGGCGATGGCGACCACGCCGGCGATGGCGTCCAGCGTGCCGATGTCGAGTGCCGGTGACGCAGCCGCCAGCAGTCCTACGGCTCGCGTGCCGTGGCGGAGCGGGATGAGGATGATGTCGTTGTTCGCGCCCGTGCGAGTGTGACCGCCGTAGGCGCGCTGGTAGGCGTCGAACTCGAGTGTGCCTCGCGCTTTCGCGAGCGCTTCGTTCAACGCGGACGTCTCCAAACCGAGCTCGCCCGCACCGCCCTGGTGGATGCGCCACCCCTGGTCCGCCGGCAGACAGATGGCGACCGTCGAGAGCTCGAACCGCCGGGCGACATGCCGCGCCAGCGCATCGATGGCGCTCGCGGTCTCGGTGGTGAGCAGCACGTCGCGCGTGAGATCGAAGAGGCGCGCCAGCTCGTTGCGGCGGGCGATCGCTTCGCGGGTGCGGTCCTGCGCGGCCGCCGACAGGTTGCTGGCGATGATCGCAACCACGAGAAACGCAAAGAGGGCAATCCAGTTCTGGGGATCGGCAATCGTGAAGGTGCCGACCGGTGGCAGGAAGAAGAAGTTGAACGCGAGCATGCCCACGACCGACGCGACGATCGCCACGCGCAGGCGAGCCGTGGTGGCCGCGCCGAGCACGACCAGCAGCAACGCCAGCGCGACGGTCGTCGGGCTGACGCCGGGCAGGGCACGCAGCGCCGCCGTGATGCCGGCGATGGCGGCGAGGCTGACGAGCAGGACGATGAGGTCGCGAGTCGGCGCAAAACGTCGCATCACCACTCGATTCAATTGTGACAGCGGCCCAGGGCCGGCTCGGGCGGCGGGTAAGAAAGTCATAAAAAGTTCATAAGTCGCGTGTCAAGGCCGCCGGTCGCCGCCGATAATCAGAACATCGCCAAATTCGCTCCGGCTGGAGCGATACGGGGGACCCACGTGAGCACCGCTCACCGGGGCGAATCTCTCGCCGAAGCGCGCCGTCTGAAGGCGCGCGGAGGCGGAGTAGAGGACTTCCAACCTCGAGCCCGTCAGCTAACCCCGTCGGCGGTTGGAGGTATTCGTGGCCGAAGAGTCGTTTCTCGGGCAGGTCAAGCGCCTGATCGTCGGCGCTCCCATTCCGTCTCATCTCGCACATCACGAACGGTTCTCGCGCGTCACGGGGCTCGCGGTGCTGTCATCGGATCCGTTGTCGTCGGTCGCCTACGCGACCGAAGAGATCCTGCGCGTGCTCACGGTCGGCGGCGTCGCGGCGCTGAGCCTGGTCACGCCGATCGGCGCGGTGATCGCGACGATGCTCGCGATCGTCGTCTTCTCGTATCGCCAGACGATTCACGCCTATCCCAGCGGCGGCGGCGCCTACATCGTGGCCAAGGAGAACCTCGGCCGCGCGCCGAGCCTCGTCGCCGCCGCATCGCTGCTCATCGACTACGTCCTGACCGTCTCGGTCAGTATCGCCGCCGGCGTGGCGGCGATCACGTCGGCGCTGCCGCAGTGGCACATCGAACCGACGGTGTTGTGCCTGGTGTTCGTCGCGGTGCTGATGCTGGGTAACCTGCGCGGTGTACGCGAGTCGGGCCGGCTCTTCGCCGGGCCGACCTATTTCTTTATCGTCAGTATCCTCGCCATGATTGCGGTCGGCACGTTCCGGTATCTCACCGGCACGCTCCACGAGGTCCCGCCGCCGGAACATCCGCTGCCGCCTGGCACGTCCCTGCTGCCGGTGTTCGTGCTGCTGACGGCGTTCTCGAACGGTTGTACCGCGCTCACCGGTGTCGAGGCAGTCTCCAACGGCGTCCCGGCATTCCGCCCGCCGGAGAGCAAGAACGCGGCTCAGACGCTCGTGGCGATGGCGGTGATGTCGATCGCGATGTTTGTCGGCATCACGCTCCTGGCGCACGCCTACGGCATCGTGCCGAACGACGCTGAGACGGTCGTGTCGCAGATCGCGCGCGCCACCTTCGGTGGCCGCGGAATCCCCTACTACCTGGTGCAGGCCGGCACGATGGCGATTCTGGTGCTGGCCGCCAACACGGCCTACGCGGACTTCCCGCGGCTCTCCTCGATCCTGGCCCGTGACCGCTTCCTGCCGCGCCAGTTCATGAACCAGGGCGACCGGCTGGCGTTCTCGAACGGCATCGTCATCCTCAGCGTGCTGGCGTCGGTGCTGCTCGTCATATTCGGCGGCGACACGCACGCGCTGATTCCGCTCTACATGATCGGCGTGTTCGTCTCGTTCACGCTGTCGCAGGCGGGGATGGTGATGCACTGGCGCTCGCTGGGCGGCAGCGGCTGGCGCACGAGCGCGGCCATCAACGGCTTTGGCGCGGTCGTGACCGGCATTGTCCTCGTGATCGTGGCGACGACGAAGGCGGCGGAGGGCGCCTGGATCATCATCGTGATGATCCCGGTCCTGGTGGCGCTCTTCGAGATCACGCGCCGCCACTACGACCACGTGGCGTCGGAGCTGACGCTGCGGGACTGGCGCCCGGATTCGCCCGGGCGCAACCTCGTACTGGTGCCGATCGGCGGCATGCAGCGGGCCGTGGTCAAGGCGCTGCGATATGCCCGCACGCTGTCGCACGACGTCCGCGCGGTGTACGTGGAGATCGACCCTGCCGCCACCGCCGCGCTGCGCCAGGAATGGGCGACGTGGGGGCAGGGCGCCGAACTCGTGGTTCTGGCCTCGCCGTTCCGCTCGTTGATGGAACCGCTGCTCGAGTACATCGAGGACGCGCAGCGGGCGGATCCAGACGGCTACGTGACCGTGATCCTGCCGGAGTTCCTGCCCAAGCGGCTGTGGCAACACCTGCTGCACAACCAGCACGCCCTGCTCATCAAGGGCGCGCTGCTCTTCAAGCCCAACGTCGTCGTCACCAGCGTGCCGTTTCACCTGGGAGTCCGAAGAGGCGCACCTGTAGGTGCGCCTGCAGGCGGACCTGAAGGTCCGCCTCTACGGGTCCCGTCAGGGTCGTGAGCGATTTCGGTCTCGGATTCCGCCCGTAGGGGCAGGAGCGGATGAACCGCCCCGAAGGAGATGAGACGATGAAGCCCACGATTCTGACCCCAGCCATCCTGATGGCGGCCACCCTCTTCGGCGCCACCGCAGCTCACGCCCAGTCGGCAAGCGCCACGAGCGCGTGGCCGCCCGGCCCGAGCGCGCAGGCCTATCCGCCCGGACCCTCCGGCCAGGCAGGCGCGACCGCCCAGACCACCAACGTCAACGTCGTGAACGCGCCGACCGTGCAGGTGGGGAACGAGGTGACGGTGAAGGAGCCGGCCAAGGAGCCGCTGCACTTGCAGCAGCTCATCGATCTGGCGCCCAACCTGGTTTTCCTGAAGAGCCAGCCCTATGCCGTGCCGGCGGGCCAGCGGCTGGTGCTCGAGAATGTGAACGTCAACTGCACGTCTCTCACGTCTCAGCGCGTGTCTGTCGCGTTGTACGACCCGACCATCGGTTATGCGATCGCCAGTTTCGAGCCCCCCCTCGTGCCGTGGAACGCCGGGTTCGCCGGCACGCAGCTGTATCCGATCCGTCTCCTGGTGGACGACTCCCTGACGCTCGCGGTGTATCGACCCGCAGGAATCGGAGTGGTGAACTGCACCGTCACCCTTCTCGGGTATCTCACGCCGCTGTCGTAGCACCGACGCCGTGGGAATCGCTTACACTCTCGCGGATGGATCCTCAGTCGCAGGTCACGCAGCTGCTGCGCGATCTGCGGCTGGGTGATTCACAGGCCATTGACGCCCTGATTCCGATCGTCTACGGTGAGCTGCGGAGGCTGGCGGCGCACTACCTGCGCGACGAACGCGCCGCCCTCACGCTGCAGCCCACGGCCCTGGTCAACGAAGCCTACGTCCGGCTGGTGTCGCAGGACATGCCGGACTGGGAAGGCCGGTCGCACTTCTTCGGCGTGGCGGCGCACCTGATGCGGCAGATCCTCGTCGATCACGCGCGCCGGCACCAAAGCCAGAAGCGCGGCAGCGGCGTGGCGCCGGTGGCGCTCGACGAGGCCATCGCCTTCGCGCCCACCAGAAGCGACGACCTGCTCGCGCTCGACGAGGCGCTCACGCGTCTGGCGGCCGAGGACGAACGCAAGGCGCGCGTCATCGAGCTCCGCTTCTTCGGCGGCCTCTCGGCTGACGAAACGGCCCGCGCCCTGAGCATCTCGGTGGCCACAGTCGGACGCGAACAACGTCTCGCGGAAGCCTGGCTGCACCGCGAGCTGACACGCCAGGCATGAACCCGGAACAGTGGGAAGCGGCCGGGCAGCTGTTCGAGCAGGCGCTGGCCCTGCCCGGCGGCGAGCGGACCGCGTTTGTCGATCAGCAGAGCGCCGGCGACGAAGAACTGCGGCGCGAAGTGGCGTCGCTGCTTGCCAGCCATCGCGCGGTCGCCGGCGGATTCGTCCAGGAGCGGATCCAGCGCGCCGCGACCGCCTTCTTCGAGGCCAGCGCCCACCCGCCTCGCGTCGGCCCCTACCGCTTGCTGCGCGAGCTCGGTCGCGGCGGCATGGGCACCGTGTTCCTGGCCGAGCGCGACGACGACCAGTACCGCGCGAACGTGGCGATCAAGCTCGTTCGCCCCGGGATGGATACCGAGTTCATCCTGGCGCGCTTCCGCCGCGAGCGGCAGACCCTCGCACGGTTGCAGCACCCGAACATCAGCCGCCTGCTCGACGGCGGCACGACGGAACGCGGGCTGCCGTACATCGTGATGGAGTACATCGACGGCCCCGCGGTGACGGTCTTTGCCGACCGGGCCGGACTGGGGCTGCCCGAACGCCTCGCCCTCTTCCAGGCGCTCTGCTCGGCGGTGGACTACGCCCACCGTAATTTCATCGTCCACCGCGATCTCAAGCCGGGCAACATCCTCGTGGGCGCCGACGGCGTGCCCAAGCTGCTCGACTTCGGCATCTGCAAGCTGCTTCGGAACGAGGCGCCTGGCGCCGACGAAACGGTCGCGTCGGCGATGACCCCCAACTACGCGAGCCCCGAGCAGATTCGCGGCGAGCCGGCAACGCCGCTCTCGGACGTCTATTCACTCGGCGCGGTGCTCTACGAGCTCGTGACCGGCGCCTGCCCGCGCCGGTTCGACGGGCTCACGCCGGTGGCCATCGAGCACGCGCTCGACGACAACGCGATCGCGCCGCCGAGCGCCGCCGCGGTCGGAAAGACCTGGGCGCGTCAGCTCGCCGGTGATCTCGACAACGTCCTGCTGCGCGCGCTCGAGACCGATCCCCGCCGGCGCTACGAGTCGGCCGCGCGGCTCGCCGATGACGTCCGGCGCACGCTGGAGCACGAGCCCGTTCTGGCGCGAGCCCAGACGCGGCGCTACCGCGCGATGAAGTTCGTCCGGCGGCACCGCGGCGCGGTGGGCGCAGCTGTGTCGATTGTGATCGTGCTCCTGGGAGGCCTGGCGTCCTCGCTCTATCAGGCGCGCGTGGCGGAGTCGCGCCTGCAGCAGGTGCGGTCGCTGGCCGACGCGCTGGTGTTCGATGTCCACGACGCGGTGCGCGACTTGCCAGGGTCGACGCGCGCCCGTGAGCTGATCGTCAGAACGGGCGTGGCATACCTGAATTCGTTGGTCGGATCCGCGCAGGGCGACGCGCGCGCCGAGACGCGTCTGGCCACCGCGTATCGCAAGCTTGGCGACGCGCAGGGCGGCGTGCAGGCGGCGAACCTTGGCGCCACCAAGGCGGCGGCCGGCAGCTACCAGCAGGCTGCGGCGCTGCTCGACGCCGCGCTGCGCCGGGCCCCGGACGACCCGGCGGCCATCGTCGAGCGGGTGACGGTCGGGTCGCGCATCGCCGCGGTGCAGGCCTACACCGGCCAGCTGACCGATGCGGTGGCGACGTACCAGGACGCCATTCGCCGCGCCACACCGTTCGCGGCGTCGGGCGGCGCCGACCTTCGCGCGGCACTCGCGGAGGCGTACCTCGGTTCCAGCGAAACCCGTCGCAATCACGAAGACTTCGATCAGGCGCTGCACGACGGCCTCGAGAGCGTGCGGCTGTTCAGCGACGCGGCCGCAGCGTCGCCGGCCGACCTGACGCGCCGCGCGTCGCTCTCGTCTGCGTACGCCGCTGTGGGCATGGCCGAAACCGGTCTGGTGCGGTTGTCCGACGCTTTGACGCACTTCCGCCGCGGCGTGGAAGAGATGGAGCAGGTGGTTGCGGTCGAGCCGCGCAGCGTCACGTGGAAGCGCGATCTCATGCTGGCCTACGGCCACGTCGCCGACATCCTGGGGAACCCTGGTGTTGGCAATCTTGGCGACCGAGTCGGCGCCTTGCAGGCGTTCCGCCGCGTCGCGAGCCTGGCGAAAGAGCTGTACGACAGCGACCGTGCCGATCAGCGCGCGATCGCCGACTACGGGATCGCGCTCAGCCGGGTGGAAACCGTGATCGACGACGGGTCGCCCGAGAAAATCGCCGTGCAGCAGCAATCGCTGAAGGTGCTGGCCGAGGCCGCCCGGATCGATCCCGCCAACGTGCAATTGAAGGTCTACCAGGCGCTGGTGGCCCAGCATCTGGGCGATGCATTGACCGGTGCTGGCGATGCCCGCGGGGCGCGCGAGGCCTATCTGCGATCGACGGGCATCGCCGAGCCCTCACTGCAGTCGGGGCAGGCGGCGATCGTGACGCTGTTCATCCAGACTGCACAGCGCCTGGCGACGCTGGACGGGTCGGCCGGCCGCCGCCGCGAGGCGCTCGACGTGGGCCGGCGGGCCCTGAAGGCCGGAGACTCCGGAGTGGCGCGCACGCAGGCCCGTGCCTATGCCGCCCTCGGGTTCGCCTACGCGGCGCTGGCGGAGAGCCCGGCGCGCGAGCCGGGCGATCGCGACGCGGCGCGGTCGTGGCTCGGGAAGAGCCTGGACGCGTGGCGGACCGGCCGGTCGCAGCCGGGGTTTACCGCGCTGCATCAGCACGAAATGGAACACGTCGCGCAGGTTCTCGCGCGCATGGAGCGCCGGTGAGCGAGGCAAGGCGCGGATTGCGCCCGTTCAGACGATGACACCCGATCAGCGCCGACTGGTGAAGCAGACCTACGAGCCCGTGCGCGAGATGGCCGGCCCGCTCGCGCTGCTGTTCTACGGCCGCCTGTTCGAGCTCGATCCCTCCACGCGCCGGCTCTTTCACAACGACTTGGCGCTGCAGGGTCGCAAGCTGATGGACACGCTCGATCTGCTGGTCGCCTCGCTCGATGATTTCGAGTCGGTTCGCGCCCGCCTGGCCACTCTGGGCCGGCGTCATCGCGGCTATGGCGTTCAGCCCGACCAGTATCCGGCGGTCGTCACCGCCTTTCTCTGGGCCCTCGGCCAGGCACTCGGCCCCGACTTCGACGCCCCCACCCGGGACGCGTGGCGCGCGGTGCTGACGGCCGTCAGCAGCGCCATGCAGGAGGCCGCCGCCGAGGCGTGAGCGGTTCTGCCCTCGTTTTGCGCCCGTCAGGGTGTCGCGGCAATTCAGCCGCAAAAAGGAGAGCAGAGATGACCAAGACCCTTCGCATCCTGATGTGTGCCGCGGCGCTGGCCGTGGCGATGGCCCCGCGGGCGTCGGCGCAGACGATCGACGCCGGCGAGGTGATGTTCCACTGGGGCCCGATCCACATGGCGCCCGGGCAGGCGCTGGCGCTCAATGTCGAGCTGACAGATCACTTCGGGGATCCGCTGACCGTCCCGCTCGAGCTGCACGTCGAGGACAAGAACGGAGCGGTCGTCGTGTCGCGGACGCTCACGATGTCCGACGGACGGTCGCTCTCGTTCGTCATCGGGCCCGAAATCCGCGCCGCGCGAGCCACGATTCCCGGTGACATCTACGCGGCAGTCGCCCCAGACGTCAGGTTGCTTCAGCCCTGCCTCCGGGTTGGCTTTCCAGCCGGCATGCCACCGCCCGTCGAACGAATCACGCTGACGCTCGAAGTGATGGATGTCGCCAGCGGCCGCATCGTCAGCGTGATGAACAATCCTCGCGCCATCATCGGTGTGCTGTGATGACTGCCACGCACATCGCCCTTGTTCGGACCAGCTTCGAGCTGGTCCGGCCGATCCTCGAACCAGCGGCCGTGATGTTCTATGACCGCTTGTTCGAACTGGACCCGTCGCTGCGGAGTCTCTTCCGCAACTCCCGCGAGGCGCAGGCGCAGAAGCTGGCGCAAGCCCTGACCGTGGTCGTGAAGGGGCTCGAGCAGCCGGCGCAGCTTCGCGGCGCGGTGGAAGCGCTGGGTCGCCGGCACGCCGGCTACGGCGTGCGCGACGAACACTACACGACCGTCGGCGAGGCCCTGATCTGGACGCTCGAGCAGGGGCTCGGCGAGGCGTTCACTCCCGAGGTTCGCAACGCGTGGATCGACGCCTATGGCTGGCTGGCGTTCGTGATGCGGGAGGCCGCGGCAAGCGCGACGCAGGCGGCGTGACGGGGGACGCAGATGAGCTGTCCGGCTGGACAGCAGGCATCGGACGCGATATGAAGACGCCGGCACTCGATGGCCGGCGTTTTCATCAGCTATCGTCGCGAGGATGCTCCGGGACACGCCGGGCGCGTCTACGATCGCGTGCGCGCGAAGTTCGGTACCGACATCGTCTTCATGGACGTCACCGCCATTGACGCCGGCGCGGACTTCGTGGAAGCAATCGAGCAGGCGGTCGGCGCCTGTGACGTGCTGCTCGCGATCATCGGCCCGCAGTGGGCCGGCGCCGCCGACAAGGCCGGACGCCGGCGTCTCGAGACCCCCATCGACTTCATCCGCCTGGAGATTGTTGGCGCGCTGAAGCGCAACGTGCGCGTCGTGCCGGTGCTGGTGGACGACGCCACGCTGCCGGTGGCTGCGGATCTGCCGGAGGATCTCCAGCCGCTGCTCCGGCGCAACGCCATCGAGCTGCGTGACGCGCGCTGGGACGCGGACATCGATCAGCTCATCGCCTCGCTCGAGCGGATCGTGAAGCCGCGCGAGGAACCGTTGCGGCTCGAAGCGCGCCCACCGGGGCGCCTGCGAATGGTCGCCGCGCTCGCCGTCGTGGCCCTGAGCCTTGGTGCCGCCGCGGTCTTCGGCCCCCGCGCGTGCGATCCGGGGCCCGGTCCCAGGACCACCGCGACGACCGCCGCGGCGCCGCCCACGACGACCGCCGCGACGCCGTCCGCCGCGGTGGCGCAACCGCCCGCAGCCGCAACGGAGACGCCGCGAGAGGTGGCGCCATCGCGCCCGACGGGATCAGGCGCACCTGAAGGTGCGCCTCTACGTGGATCAGCGCCGGTGCCGTCCACGCCCAAGGCGACCGTCCCGGACGTCGTCGGCCGGTCGCTACCCGAGGCGAGGGAGATCCTGCGGCGGGCCGGTATCGGCGTTGCGCGCGTGCTGTATCGCGACGACCGCACCAAGGCGATCGACCTCGTCGTCGTGCAGACGGACGTGCGCACGGGCGCCGGCAGCCCTCCCGCCGTCACGCTCACCGCCGTGGCGCGCGCGGCCGTCATCATCCGTCACGCACCCGAGGATGCCGATCTCGCTCGAGGGTTGCTCGGGGCGCTCATGTCCAACGGGGCAGGACTCGCGATTCGCACTCTCGAGGGCCTGCGTCCGGACGTCTCCGCCCGCGTGACGTACGGCGACGCTACCCTTGCGTCCACCGCGGCGGACCTTGCGAAGGACGCAAACGCGTGGCTGCAGCAGGCCGAGCCGGGCCGGCCGATGCTGACCGCGTCGTTGTCCCCACCGGTCGTGTCGCGCACGCTCGTAATCAGTCTGCCGGAGCGTGGCCCGACCACGTCGCAGCTGGCGCCGTTGCCGGATGTACGTGGGCTCACGCTCGGGGACGCGACCCGGAAGCTGTCCGCCGCCGGTGTCACCGCCTTCGACTACAAGTGGAGCGATGACGGCAGCCGGAAACCGTTCGAGGTCTTCGGTCAGAGCGAACTCCCCGCACGCGCGGGAGGCCGAATGGTCGGGCTCGAGGTCGGCGCCAAAGGCAGCCTATCGGTGTACCACCTCGAGAGCGATGCTCCCATTGCGGAACGCCTCGCACGCGACCTGCGGCCGCTCATGAACAAGTTCGGCCTCGGGGTGCGCCTCTCGCGTCAGTCCGCCCTCAGACCTGAGATGGTTGGCAAGGTGACGAGCGATGACGCCGCCCTGTCGAGGGAGGCGGGAGCCATCGCGACGTTTGCGTCGAACTGGCTTGCCAAGGAGCTCGGCCGCCCGATACGGATCGAGAGGGTCACGGGCAAAGTGGGTCCGCGGCGGCTCACGTTCGGGCTCCCGTCGCTTCAGTGAGCGGAATGACTCGCTGAGTACGTAGAGGCGCACCTTCCGCCGTTGTCAAAGAGGGTGCGCCTTCAGGCGAACCTGAAGGTTCGCCTCTACGTACCGAGGCGTGCGGGTCCGCCGGACGCTTGCCGAACTCGCTGAGAATGCCCTCGAGCACCGGCAGCATCGCGCCCGCCTGCTTCGCGCGGATCACCAGGTCCCACAGCGGTTCGAACTTCTTCCAGCCCGAGGCATAGGCGAAGTGGCGCAGGCCCGGCATCACGCTGCCGTGCGCCGCGGCGCCACGCGTGATGTTGCGCCACGTGTAGAACTGGCGATACGCGTGCCAGTAGCCCTGCTCGAGCTGTTCGCCCGTCATGCGCGCCGGCTGAAAGACCGTGTGTCGCGTGTCGTATAAGTCCCAATTCGTTTCGGTGAGCCGGCCCTCGGCGGCCATCCGCTTGTAGAGCGCGGTGCCTGGATACGGCGTCAAGATGTGGAAGGTCGCCGTCTCGATGCCCTGGCCGACGGCCCATTCCACGGTGCGGTCGAACACCGACGGGTCGTCGCCGTCCATGCCGAACACGAAGCTGCCGTTGATCATCACGCCGACGTCGTGCAGGCGGCGCACCGCGGCCGAGTAGTCGCGCTTCATGTTCTGGTACTTGCGCTGCTCGACCAGGTTGTCGGGGTTGAGCGTCTCGAAGCCGACGAAGAGGCTCCGCAGCCCGGCGTCCACCGCTTTCTCCAGCAGGCCGGGCGCGAGCACCGCGTTCACCGTGCCGGCGGCCTGCCACAGCCGGCCCATGCCGCGCATGCCGTCGAAGAGCGCGCTAGCAAAGCGACGATCTCCGAAGAGGTGATCGTCCAGAAAGTACAGGTGACGGCCAGGGAGGCGATCGATCTCGGCCAGCGCGTCGTCCACGGTTTGCGTGTAGAACGACTTGCCGCCCTCGAAGAAGGCTTCCTTGTAGCAGAAGTCGCAGACGTGCGGGCAGCCGCGCGACACCACGATCGAATTGGGCACGAGATAGAGCCGGCGCTTGATCAGGTCGCGGCGGATGGGCGGCAGGCCCGCCAGCGTGCGCGTGCGCGACTGGTACACGCGGCCGGGGCGCCGCTGGCGGAAGTCGGCGAGGAACTGCGGCCAGGTGTCCTCACCGGGACCGAGGAAGATGGTGTCGGCGTGCGCCGCTGCCTCCTCGGGCAGCGACGTCACGTGCAGGCCGCCGAGCGCCACGTGCGCGCCGCGGGCGCGATAGTGATCGGCCAGCCGGTATGCGCGGTTGGCCGACGTGATGTAGACCTGGATCACCACGACGTCCGGCGTGTCGTCGATGTTCAGCCGCTCCACGTGCTCGTCCTGCAGATCGATTTCGTCATCCGGCCCGAGATACGCCGCCAGCGTGGCCAGCCCCAGGGGAGGGAAGAGCGAGTACTTGATCGGCCGGAAGAACGGGCTCGTCGCCTCCGTCAGCGCCGGGAGGATCATCTTCACCTTCATGGTCAGCGTTCCTCGCCCATGAGCAGCACGGTCACCTGGCGGCTGCGCGGGCCGTCGAGGTCGGCGAAGAACACGCGCTGCCACCGGCCCAGCTGAAGGTGGCCGTCCACGACGTTGAGGCACACGGAGGTTGGCAGCAGCAGCGCCCGGCAGTGCGCGTGGCCGTTGGGCCGCTCGCCGAGTGTCAGGTTGACGCTTCGCTGCGAGAAGTCGTCGTGCCGGTAGCCGCTGTGTCCGGGGGCGACGTCTTCGAGCAGCGTCGCAAAGTCGGCCAGCAGCAGCGGCTCGTGCTCGTTGACCACCACGGCTGTCGTGGTGTGGAGCGTCTGGACGTTCAGCAGCCCCAGGCGGATGCCCGATTCGGCGACGAACGACTCGAGCCGGTCGGTCAGGTCCACGAACTGGGTGGGCCGTTCGGTGGCGATGGCAATGGTGGCCAGCCGGCAGGTGGCGGTGGCCGTGAGCGTCTCCATGAAGATCCTCCAGTCCGGCGGTGATTGCCGGTTTTGAGAGGATCGGCGCTCGCGGCGGCGAAGTCTTGACGCTGCGGTCAGGGAGTTGTGAGCGATTGGTGAGATCTGAGGCGGAGAGGGCAGAGAAAGCGGAGAAAGCGGAGAAAGCGGAGACGGGAAGACTACTTACTCTTAGTTACCTTCTCAGCCTTCTCCGCCCTCTCTGCCATCTCTGCCTACTGAGGGCGCCGGGTCAGGCCGAAGGCGAGGCCGGCGCCAAACAGGAGGCCCTCGCCGAGGCCCAGAATCGCAGCCGACACCGGGCCGAAGCCGGGTTCGCCTATAAGCCGGCCGAGCGGGGTGAGCACCACCTGCGATCCCTGCGAGGTGGTGGCAATGAGGTGCACGGTACCGCCGACGAGAGCGCGACCGGATAGCGCAAGCGCCAGGGTGGCGGCCGCGCAGGCGAAGCCCACGACGGCGGCGGTGGCGACGCGCCGCCAGCCGCGCGGGGCCGCCAGGCCGCCTTCGGCAAACGCGGTCGCCGCGGCGTAACCGAGCCCCGCGGCACCGCCGATCGCCAGCCCCTCGATGCCGCCGCCCACGTCGAGGTGCACGCCCACCAGGGCGGCAAGGGTCCATCGGCTCAGCCACTCCGCGATCAGACCCACGAGGCCGCCGCCCACCGCGCCGCCCGCGACGAGTCCGAGCGTGCGCCGCGAACGAAACGTCGCCTCGGCCACCGACAGCCCGGCGCCCACGCCGGCGCCGCCCGCCGCACCGCAGGCCGCGCCCACAACGGCGAGCACCGGTACGACGGCGACCGACGCCGTGCTCGTGGGCGCCGCGGCCAGGAGCAAACCGCCGGCCGCGCCGCCGAAAGCGCCGGCCACACCGCCTCCCAACGCGGCGCCGGCCCAGCGCGCCGCGGCAATGAGCGCCGCGCGCCGCAGTCGCAGTGCCGTCAAGTGCCACGCGGTTGCCGCCGGCGACGGCGCCGCCAGCACCGGCACATCGCCGGCTGCGGGCGTGTCCCACCGCGCGTCGCGCAACAGGGCCCGCGCATAGGCGTGCCGCGGCCGCGTGCCGAGCCGCGTCAACGTTTCGGCGATGCCGAGCGCGTGCAGCAGTTCGGCCGCTTCGCGCTGGTCCTCGTCGTCGGCCGCGCTCGCGGGCACCCGTGTCAGGCGTGCGAGCAGCGGTTCGAAGCGATCCGGCGCCGGCAGCACCGGGGCGGCGGACGGCGTCGGCGCCGGTTCCGGCGGCGTGGTGACGTCGGCCGCCGGCCACGCCTGCTCGTCATCCTCCTCGACGACGCCGTCGAAGACGAAGCGGTAGCCGTGACGCGAGACCGTGCGGATGAAGCGCGGTTCGCGCGAGTCGTCGTCGAGCGTTCGCCGGATGGTGCGAATGGCCTGGCTGAGTGCGCTGTCGGAGACGACCACGTCGCTCCAGACGCGATCGAAGATGTCGCGCCGGTGCACCGCCTCGTGGCGATGCTCGACGAGGAAGACGAGCAGATCGAAATATCGCGGGATGAGCGGCTGCTCGCGGCCGTCGCGCACCAGCACGCGGCGCCGCGGCGAGAGCACGAACTCACTGAAGCGGTAGCGCGCCACGCTCCTCTACGACGCCCGCCCTCGCTAGGGCGTGATCACGGCGATTCGATCGCCCTGATACGAGCCGACCCACAGCTCGTTGCCGACTTCCACGGCCACCGTGCCGAACCGGAACCGTGCGTCGTCGGGACGGCGATAGATCTCGCGCACAGCCAGCGTGTCGGGATTGATCTTCACGATGACCGACGCGGTGTCGGTCACGTCGCGCGACCCGGTCTGACCGGTGGCGTAGAGCGAGCCGTCGTGCCCCCAGCGGATGTTGTCCACGCGAAACCCGAGCCGGATCTCGTCACGCGCGGGGGCGGTGCCGCTGCGCGACAGCCGGAAGAAGGACTGGCTGCCCCATGCGGCCACGTAGTACCACTTGCCGTCGTTCGAGATCTCGATCCCGTTGGCGCCGGCGGCTTCGCTGCCCGGCACCTTCTTCCAACCGCCCGCGGCGTGCCATTCCCAGAGCTCGCCGTTCTTCTCACCCCCGAGCATGCGCGTGCGCCCCTCGGGAGACACGTCGCGGGCCAGGAAGTTGGTGGCGATGAAGCCGCCGTCGGGCAGGCCGCGCACCGAGTTGAGGCCGACGGACTCGGGCGCGATCACGCAGCCGATCCACGTGAGCACCGCCGTCGTCGGCTTGGTGTCGATCTCGAACACTTCGATCGATTCGCGCGAGCCGTGTCCGACGACGAACAGCGTGTGCGTCGTGCCGGGGCCGGGCTGCAGCCACAGGCCGTGGGTGGTGAACCTGGCGTCGGCGGCCACGTCCGGAGGGCCCGGGCACATCGGATACCGCTTCTCTTCGAGCCGGCGGCGCGCGTAGCCGGCGGGGTAGCCGCGCGTCGTCGCGTGGTCTTTCACGCGAATCAGGTTGATGCCGCCCGTCCCGTTGTAG
>DASYRM010000114.1:0-11476 GCA_036004405.1 Vicinamibacterales bacterium | reverse complement strand
GGTGCGCGCCGACAAGCTGACGCTGGCAGCCCTCGAAGCGACGCTGGCGCTGTATCGCGACCACACGACGGCGCGCCGGGAGATTCCGGTGCTGCGCATGCTGACCGAAGATGCCGAAGGCGTGAAACGGCGTGCGACGGCATTACTGCAAGGCGTGGGTGACAACGCCGAGCTCGTGGAGGGCGACTCTGAGGTCGGGGGTGGATCATTCCCCGGAGCGAAGCTGAAGACGTGGCTCGTGGGCATCAAACACCCGGCGCCCGACGCCTATCTCGCGCAGCTGCGTTCGTTCGATCCTCCCATCATCGCGCGCGTCGCGGGCAGCCGGGTGCTGCTCGATGCACGCACCATCTTCCCCGAACAAGTCGAGACTGTGATCGCGGCGCTCCGTGGCTAAGCGAGCGGTCTTCCTCGACCGCGACGGCACGATCGTCGAAGATCCAGGGTTTCTGCACGAGCCGGCGAACGTCAGGCTCCTTCCCGGCGCCGCCGGCGCCGTGCGGCGGCTCAACGAACACGGCGTTCTCGTCGTCGTCGTCACCAATCAATCGGGAATCGCCCGCGGGCTGTTTCCGGTCGCCGATTACGAGGCCGTGCAACGCCGGCTTGGCGAGCTGCTCGCAACGCACGGCGCACGCATGGACGGCGCCTACTTCTGTCCCCATCACCCGCGCTTCACCGGGCCCTGCGACTGCCGCAAGCCGGCCCTCAAGCTGTTTCGTGACGCGCAGGCCGATCTCGACATCGATTTCTCACGGTCCTGGTGGGTGGGCGATCGGCTGTCCGATGTGCAGCCCGCCGCGGAGCTTGGCGGCCGGGGCGGCCGGGGAATCCTGGTCGCCACCGGGGAAGGCAATCTGCATCAGGGACAGGCGCGGGCGCTCGGTGTGATGGTCGTCGCTGACCTGGCGAGCGCGGTGGCGGAGATTCTAGATTAGCGCGTCGCCCGCGCTTCCTCGTCGTCAGGAGACTCTTGTGCGCTTGGGTTTGCTCCTCGCAGCGCTCGCCGCCACACCAACCGCCCTCGCGTCGCAGATCCCGATTCGCGTTGGCCAGGTGCTCTCGGGCCGCCTCGTGCCCACCGACCAGAAGTTCTCCGACGGATCGCGCTACAAGCTGTATGCTTTTGCCGGAAAGAAAGGCGATACCGTCGCGGTCGATCTCACGTCCGATGACTTCGACGCGAACCTGCTGATCGCCGACGCGTCGGGGAATTCCCTGGCGCGCAACGACGACGGCGGCGAGAACTGCAACGCGCGGCTGACATTCGTGCCGCCGGCCACCGGGAATTTTCGAATCTACGCGAATTCGAGCAGCCAGGCGGAGCTGGGCGACTACCAGGTGGCGCTCGCGCGGGGCCGCGCGCGGGTCGCGGCGGACACCGTCTGCCGCGGCTTCGGTCCGGTGGCGGGCATGATCGAGGTGGGGCAAACGATTACGGGGGATCTCTCCACGGACGATCCCGAGTTCCGCGGCGACTCGACGTATTACCAGCGCTGGGTCCTCCCCGCCAAGCCGAACCAGGCGTTCACCGCCGATCTCGTGTCGGACGACTTCGATGCGTACCTCTGGCTCACGCGCGGGCGTGGTGACAAGATCGTCGCCAACGACGACGGCGGCGGCGGCTGCAACTCCCGCCTCGTGTACACGCCGCAGGACGACCACCCGCTGCGGCTGATCGTGAATACGGCGCGGCCCGCGCACTCCACGGGACACTTTACGTTGCGCGTCACCGTGGGCGCGTCGCCGGTCGAGACGAAGGGGAACTGCCGCTTCAGCGGCGCCAGCGCGGCACGTCACACGCAGACCGTGGGAGAGCGGTCCATCGACGTGGGGCAGTCGCAGCAAGGCAATCTCACCCGCACCGACGTGCTGCTCGAGAGCGACAGCACCTACGCGCAGCCGTGGACGATTCAGGGCCGCGCCGGCCAGACGATCACCATCGACCTCGAGTCCGACGCGTTCGACGCCTATCTGTTCTTGCGCGGACCCGGCATCACCGGCGGCCGTGACTTCCAGGATGACGACTCGGGCGGCAACTGTCAGGCCCGCCTCACCGCCACGTTCCCGCAGAACGGCGAATATGAGATCGTCGTGAATACGGCGGCGGGCGAGCATTTCGTGACCGGCGCCTTCACGCTGAGTGTGACGAGCGGATCCAAGCCGAAGTCAGTAGCGCCGTGCCGTCGTAACGATCAGTGACTGACGAGCCGGTGCGTGTCGCCGTGCTGGTGTCGGGCGGCGGCACGAACCTGCAGGCCCTCCTCGATGCGCTGCACAATTCTCCCGTGGCGCGTGTGGCGCGCGTAATTTCCAGCCGGCCCGCTGCCGGTGCCCTCGAACGGGCGCGCCGCGCCGCCGTCCCGACGACGGTGCTGCGTGATCCCAACGACCCGGCGGAGCTGCTGGCGGCGCTCGGCGACGCACAACTCGTGGTGCTGGCGGGCTACTTGAAACTCGTCCCCCGGTCCGTGGTCTCGCGCTTTCGGGGACGAATGATCAACATCCACCCTGCCCTGCTCCCCGATTTCGGCGGGCCGGGGATGTACGGGCATCACGTCCATGACGCGGTGCTGGCCAGCGGCGCCAAAGAGTCGGGCGCGACGGTACACTTCGTGGACGAAGCGTTCGACCGTGGGAAGATTATCGCGCAGGAAAAGGTGCGGGTCAAACCTGGAGACACGCCCGACTCGCTTGCGGCACGGGTTTTGGAAGCGGAGCATCGATTGCTGCGGCGGGTGGTTTTGGATCTTGCGAGGAGGATTGGATGAGGAGCCTTATGGCGGTCAAGAAGCAAATGCGACGGTCAAACGACAAAGGCGGCGGTCGGGCGGTCGCAATTGACCGCCGCATTTTGTTTTTGACCGTCATGACCGCCGCAGTTGTAGTTTTGACCGCCCCACTGTCCGCCCAAAGCGTCGATAGCCTCGCGATCCGTTTCTCCGGAATGACCGCCGTAACCGGCTACGAACAAGCCGTCACCGATTCGCTGCTCGCGCTGCTGCCCGGCAGCACCCGCGACCGCCTCGGCAACGTGACTCTCACACTCGGCCGCGGCGGGCCCAAACGCCTCGTCTACTGCAACCTCGACGAGACCGGTTACGTGGTCGGCAATATCACGGACGACGGCTACATCACGCTGCGTCGCGTCGGCGGCGGACCGCGACTCTCTCCCCTGTTCGACCAACAGATCGAGGGCCACCGGGTCACGGTGTTCGGGCGCCGCAGTGCGGTGCCGGGCGTCGTGGCCGTGCGCTCAACCCACCTGACCCGCGGACGGCCCACGCGCGACGAACCGCCATTCACGGTCGACAATGCCTACGTGGACGTCGGCGCCCGCTCGCGCGACGAGGTGCTCGCGCTCGGCATCGCGCTGCTCACCCCGGTGTCCCTCACCAAGCGGCCGCATCGCTACGGCGATCGACTCCTCGCCGCGCCGAGCGCGGGCCGCCGGGCGGCGTGCGCCGCACTCGCCTCCGCCGCGCTGTCACGCCCGCGCGTGCGCGGCACCGTCGTCGTCGCGTTTACGGTGCAGAGCCTCTATGCCGACACCGCGGGACTGAAAACCGTCCTGAACGTGCAGGGCCCGTTCACGGACGCCCGCGTGGTGACGGTGCCATCGAAGTTCGCTGAGACTGCGGTGGAGACAGTGGGGCTGCGAGACGTTGATGCTCTAGTGGCGGATGTGGTGAAATGGATTGGGGGTGGCCAATGAAAGCGTTGGAAGGTTGGAAAGTTGGAACGTTGGAAGGTTGGACCGTGTTCATTGCGGTTGTTCTTTCCAACATTCCAACATTCCAACTTTCCGCTCAGGATTCGAGCCGCATTTCCGACGCGCAGAGCGTCCTTTCGGTCCTCGTCGAGAGTTACGGCGTGTCAGGCATGGAAGCGCCCGTCCGAGCCACGGTGCAGCGCCTGCTGCCAAATTGGGCGCGAACGGAAACCGACACTGCCGGCAATCTCTGGGTGCGCACGGGCCAGGGCGACGGTCCGGTGGTGATTGTCGCGCATATGGACGAGATCGGCTTCCGCGTCGACACCATCAACGCCGACGGCACGCTCGGCCTGCGCACCCGTGGCGGCTTCATCCTGTCGCTCTTCGAGGCGAAGCCCGCGCTCATTCACACGGGTGGCGGCGACATCCCCGGCATCTTCCTGCCGCGCGACACGGGGCTCACGCGCCGCACGCCCCCGCCCCTGCGCGTTAGCGTCGGTGCCACCTCCCGGGCCGGCGCCGAGTCGCTCGGGGTGAAGCTCGGCCAGACGATCACCATGCCCAAGCAGTACGTGCGGCTCGCCGGCACGCGCGCGACCGGCCGTTCGTTCGACGACCGCATGGGCTGCGCCGCGCTGATCCTGGCGCTGCGCCGCCTGGACCGCGCCAGGCTCACGCATCCGGTGATTTTCATCTTCAGCACGCGCGAGGAGATCGGTCTCGAGGGCGCCGAGGCGGTCGCGCGCCAGCTGGACACCACGACGCGGCGCGTGCACGCGATCGACACGTTCGTCTCGGCCGATTCCCCGCTCGAGCTGCAGAACTTCGCCGTCGCGAAGATCGGCGCCGGCGCCGTCGCCCGCGCGCTCGACAACTCCTCCATCACGCCGCCCGCGTACGTGGACTCGCTGGCGGAGATCGCGCGCGCCCGCGGCATCGCGCTGCAGATCGGCACGACCAACGGTGGCAACGACGGCTCGACGTTTGTGGAGTTTGGCGTCGTCGATGTCCCGATTGGCTGGCCGCTCCGGTATTCCCATTCGCCTGCCGAGATCGTTGACTTGAAGGATTTGTTGAGCCTGGCTGACATGGTGCGGGCCGTGGCGGAGGATTGGTAAGAGAGAAGGCGGTCAAACTGCAAATGCGGCGGTCGGACGGTCAAGAGACAAATGCGGCGGTCGGACGGTCAAAACGACAACTGCGGCGGTCATGACCGCCCGACCGCCGCAGTCGATTCTTGACCGCCGCCGTTGTAGTTTGACCGCCCTATGAGGGCCCTTCTCTCAGTCTCGGACAAACGCGGAGTCGTCTAGTTCGCCCGTCAGCTCGTCGAGCTCCGATGGGAAATCGTCTCCACCGGTGGGACGGCGGAGGCGCTGCGCCGTGAGGGCGTCCCGGTCATTCCGATCGATCAGGTCACCGGCTTCCCGGAGATGATGGATGGGCGAGTCAAGACGTTGCATCCGAAAGTGCATGGCGCACTGCTGGCCAGAAGAGACAATTCCGGCGATGTCGCGGCGCTGAAACAGCACGGCATCACACCGATCGATCTCGTCGCGGTGAATCTGTACCCGTTCCGCGAAACGGTCGCGAAACCCAAGACGACGTTTGCTCAAGCGATCGAGCAGATCGACATCGGCGGGCCGTCGATGCTGCGGTCAGCCGCCAAGAATCACGAGTCCGTGATTGTGGTGGTAGATCCTGCCGATTATCCCACCGTCATCTCGGCATTGAAAGACGGCAGTCTGACCCCGGGCGCAAGCCCGGGGAACACGGATCTTCGTCGATCACTCGCCACGAAGGTCTTCGCGCACACCGCCGCATACGACGCGGCCATTTTGGGCTATCTCACGCGCTCGCCAGAGGTCCTCCCCTCCACCAACGTCCAGATCCTCCACCAACGGCAGGCATTGCGCTACGGAGAGAATCCGCACCAGCGCGCCGCGCTGTACGTCACCGATGAGCCCGGCATCCGCGACATGCATCAGCTGCACGGCAAGGAGCTGTCGTTCAACAATCTGCTGGACGTGGACGCCGCGGTCATGGCGGTGGCGCCGTGGCAGAGCAAGAACGCGCGCGCCGCCTGCGTCATCATCAAGCACACGACGCCCTGCGGCATCGCCCTGGGCCGCAACGCCGCGGACGCCTACGCCCGCGCGCTCGCGACCGATCGCACCTCGGCATTCGGCTCATGTGTAGCGTTCAACACCGTCGTGGATCGCGCCGCAGCCGAATCGATGCGCGAGCTCTTCGTGGAGGTCGTCGTCGCGCCGCGCGTCGACGCCGAGGCGCTCGCCGTCTTCAAGGAGAAGAAGAACTTGAGAGTCGTGGAGCTCCCGCGGCCTGCGGACGAGCCGACGCTCGATTACAAGCGGGTGCGGGGCGGATTCCTGGTGCAGGACCGCTTCCGCTACAGCGCCGTCGCCGACGAGTCCAAGTGGCAGATCGCCACCACCCGGCGGCCTACCGATGCGCAATGGAACGACTTACGGTTCGCCTGGGCGGCGGTGGGGTCGATCAAGTCCAACGCGATCGTCCTGGTGCGCGAGGAGGCGGCGATCGGCATCGGCGCCGGCCAGATGAGCCGGGTCGACTCGTCGTTCCTGGCGGTGCACAAGGCTCGGCAGCAGGGCCACGACCCCGGCGGCGCGGTGCTGGCGAGCGACGCGTTCTTCCCCTTCCCGGACGGCGTGGAGGAGGCGGCGGCGGCTGGAGTTACCGCGATCATTCAGCCAGGGGGATCGGTCAAAGATGCCGACGTCATTGCAGCCGCAGATCGGCTGGATCTGGCCATGATCCTGACCGGTATGCGGCAATTCCGTCACTAGATTATTGGGCCTATGACGACGACCTATCCGAACCGCGCGACACCGGCGGCGCGCACGCCGGCATACGCCGTTAGCACGCCGTTACACGCCGCCAAGCCTCCGTATCTGATGGCGGCCTGCGTCTCCCTCGGCGCGCTGATCCTATACATCGTCACGCTCGCGCCGACGACGCAGTTCTGGGATACGTCGGAATACATCGCGGCGGCGTACACCCTGGGCATTCCGCACCCGCCCGGCAATCCGCTGTTCGTGCTCATGGCGCACGTGTTCGGATTGTTGCCGCTCGCCGCGGGCTACGCGCAGCGCATCAACCTGTTCGCGGCGGTGACGAGCGCCGTCTCCGCCGGCTGCTGGTTCCTCGTCGCCGACCGCTTGTTGCGGTCGTTCGTGCCGGCGCTGTGGCCGCGCCGGCTCGCGGCGCTCGCCGGCGCGCTCGTCTCCGCGACCGCGTTCACCGTGTGGAACCAGTCGGTCGTGAACGAGAAGGTCTACACGTTGAGCCTGCTCTCCATCGCGCTGATTCTGTGGCTCATCGTGCGCTGGGACGATCAGCCTGCGGGCGAAGCACACGACCACCACCTGCTGCTGATCATCTATCTGCTGGCCCTCACCGCCACGAACCACATGATGGGCGTGCTGGTCGGGCCCGTGGTGATCATCCTGCTCTATCCGCCGGCCAAGCAGCAGCGGCCGACGTCCGATCGCGAGCGCAGCGTCGAGTGGTCGCAGTTCCTGGTGTTCACGACCGTGTGGGGGCTGCTGCTCTCGCTGGGCCTCGAAGGCTGGGAGCCGATCGCGGTGGCTGGGGTGCTGTTTGCCGCCGCGCTGGTGTACGCCATCACGGCCGGCAACGTCTCGTTCGCGGTCGCGGCGCTGCTCGTGGCCGTGGTGGGGCTGTCAGTCTACACCTATCTCCCGATTCGCGCCGGCTTCTATCCGCCGATCAACGAAGGCGAGCCGACCAATTGGCAGTCGCTGTGGGCGGTGCTCACGCGCCAGCAGTACGGCAAGCCGTCGATCTTCGACAATCCCACGCAGGCGCCCGGCAGCGGCAACGCGGGCCACACCGCGGCGCTCTATGGGGCGCAGCTCGTCAACTACGCCCAGTATTTCAGCTGGCAGTTCGCCCATGACTGGTCGGAGCGCGTGCAACGCGTCCTGGCGGTCGTGTTCGCATTCGTGGGCGTGGGAGGCGCGATGCGCCACTGGCGCGCCGACAAGCGCACGGCCCTCGCGATGACGCTGCTCATCGTCACGTTCACGCTCGCGCTCGTCTTTTATCTCAACTTCAAGTACGGCTACTCCCTCCATACCGAGCAGCCGCTGGCGGCGCACGAGGTGCGCCAGCGCGATTACTTCTTCATGGTGTCGTTCGCGCTCTGGGGCATCTGGGTGGCGATGGGGCTGGCCGCGGGAATCGAATGGGTGAGCGAGCTGTTCCGGGAGCGCCAGCCGGACGCAGGCCGCCGCTGGCTGTACGGCACGCCGCTCCTCGCGCTGGCGCTGATTCCGCTCGTGGGCAACCGCCTCACGGCGTCGCGCAAAGGTGAGACGCTGGCGCGCGACTTCGCCTACGACGTGTTGCAATCGGTGGAGCCGTACGGCGTGCTCGTCACGGCGGGCGACAACGACACGTTCCCGCTGTGGTACGCCCAGGAGGTCGAAGGCATTCGCCGCGACGTCACCGTCCTCAATCTTTCGCTGGCGAACACCGACTGGTACGTCCGGCAGCTGCAGCGGCGGCCGCTTGCCCCATTCGATACGGCGCACGCACCGGCGATCTATCGCGGCAGAGCGTGGCCGGCGCCGACCAACAAACTGATGACCCTCACCGATCAACAGCTGGAGACGCTGGAGCAGTATTACGTCATCGAGGAAAAGCGCACGGCACTGCTCGGCACGGGCGCCGACACCGTTCGCGTCACGATCGATCCGCAGATGATGGGGCGCCCGTACCTCGAGCGCGCCGACATCATCGTGCTGCAGGTGATCAAGGACCAGCTCGGGAAACGGCCGATTTACTTCTCACGGACGGTGGGATTGTACGCCGACCAGTTCGGCTTTACGTCGCATCTCGAGGGCCACGGGTTCGCGCGGGTGCTGCGCGAGCGAGCGCTGGCGCCGTCGGACAGCATCAAGGGAATCCAGTCGCTCGGCTACGTGAACGTGCCACGCACGACGCGTTTGATGTTCGACGTGTACCACGCCGACGCCGCGGCACGGCCACGGCCGCGGGGATGGGTGGACAAGCCGTCCGAGGGAATCCTCTCGCTGTACGCCCTCACGTACTACCAGATGGCGCAGGATCTGCAGACCTCGCAGAGCGCGCTGGCGGCGCGCGCCCAGGAGATCGCGCAATCGATCTTCAGGAACACCGAGACGACGCTGCAGCCGCTGCCGGAGCGGCCGGTCCGCTAGCGCTTCGTCGTGTCTTTGGCGGCGCCTGCCCCCCCCGCCCCGCCCCCGGTGCCGCCGGCGGGATGCGTCGTCGCGGCGGTCGACTCCTGACCCGTCGGGACGCCGCGGTGGCGCTCGACCAGGCGAGCCATGACCGGGGCGGTCGGGAACAGGCGCTCACCACCACCCACCACCACCGAGTCGCCGGCCTCGACGCCGCCCTGAATTTCGGCCCACCCCGCCGTCCGCACACCGACGCTCACCTGCCGGCGATCAGCCTTGCCGTCTTTGATGACCCAGATGAAGGTCGCGCCCTGCATGGGGAGGAGCGCGTCTTCCGGCACGACGATGGCATTGGGCCGGATATCGGTGGCGAGGCGCGCCTCGATGAACATCCCCGCCTGGAGCTGGTGCTCGGGATTCGGGACGCGCGCCTTGATGAGGATCGTGCGGCCCGGCAGCTCGACGACCGGATCCACGAAGACCACTTCGCCAGAAAAATTCTTGCCGGGTAGCGCGGCAACCTGGAAGCTCACGAGCTGGCCGCGGCGCAGCCGCTCCGCATAGCGCTCAGGCACCTGAAATGAGGCGTGTTGCGGGTTGACCGACTGCAGCGACGTCAGCGGCGTCTGATTGCTGACAAACGTGCCGATGCTCACCAGCCGGCGGCCGACGACGCCGGCGAATGGCGCCCGGACGACGGTACGGTCGAGCCGCGTCTTGAGCAGATCATAGTTCGCGTCGGCACCCTGCGACTTCGCTTGCGCCTGCTCCAAATCAGACGTGGACGACGCATTTTGAGCGATCAGCTGCTTGGTGCGCTCGAGTGCCTGCCGCGCCATCTGGCGGTCGGCTTCAGCCTGAGCGACCTGCGCCTTCAGCTCGGCGTCATCCACCTTGAACAGCGGCGTGCCGGCGCCGACCTCCTGGCCTTCCCGCACCAGGATGTCGGTGATGCGCCCGGAGACTTCCGGGCGCAGCTCGATCGACTGGATTGCTTCGATCTGGCCGGTGGCCGCGATCGCGTCGACGACGGTGTCGCGGATGGCCGTAGCGACCTCGACGGGCATGGCGAAGCCGCCAGGTCCACCGGCGCCGCCACCTCCCGCAGAGTTGGCCTTTTTGCACGCGGCGGGAGCCGCGAGCAGGAGCAGAACAGCAAGGGCGCGGTACGACATCACTGTGGTTCCTTATCGGTAAAGAGTCTCTTGCCCAAAATGCTCTCCAGACCGGCGAGCGCGAGTCTGGTCCCGTAGCGGGCTTGCACGAGATCCGCCTCGGCCTGAGACAGGTTCACTTCGGCATCGAGCAGATCGAGAATCGTGGTCGCGCCGCTCGAGTAGCGCGTTTGCTGGACGCGGAAGCTTTCGCGCGCCACGACCAGACCTTCGATCGCTAACCCCGCGGAGGCGCGTGCGGTCACGTAGGCGTCGTAGGCCGCGCTCACGTCGTGCTGTACCGCCCGATCGAGATCCTCCCGTCGCGCGCGGGCAACATCCTTGTTCACACGCGCGCGCGAGAGCCCGAGCTCCCGCTGGCCATTGTTCCACAACGGGAATGACACCGCGAGCGTGAAATTCGTCGGCTTGAACAGCTTCGGAAAGAACGCCGTGTCAAACGCGAACGCATTGAAGGTCAGAGACGCGTGCGGCAGATAATTGCCCAACTCGGCCCGATAGGAGGCGCTCGCCGCACGCTCATTGGCGGCTGCCACGCGGTACTCGGGACCCTGGCGGGCGGCCTCGGAAATGGCATCGGCCAGGGTTACCGGCAGCTCGGGAGCGGCAGCCGTGTCGAGCGGCGCCGCATCGACCGGTCCGGCCGCTCCGACCCGGCGACCCAGCTCGAGCCGCGCCACGCGCAGGGCCGATGCCTGCTGGAGCTGCGCCATCTGCGCGCGGTTGAGCTCGAGCCGCACGTTCAGCGAATCAGTCGACACCGCGGCGCCGGAGGACACCCGGGCCCGGGCGACAGCGAGCTGCTCGCGGGCGCGGCGGAGTCGATCGCGTGCCACACGATCGAGCTCGTTATTCGCGAGCACGGCGTAATAGTCCGATTCGGTGAGGAGCGCCGTCGCGAACCGCTGCCGCAGCTCATTGGCACGCGCCCCCTCCAGCTCGGCGCCGGACCGGGACAGCTCCGCCAACTTCTGGCCGCCGGTGAACAGATCGTACCGGGCGCTCAGTTGGCCCGTCCACGCCGTCTTGGCCAAGAAGAAGGTGTCACCGGCGAAGACGAAGCTGAGTCCATTCGCGCGCTGCGCTTGCAGGCCCAGGGTGACGGCGGGCAGCACGAACACGGCAAACGCATTGCGCCGCGCCCAGACCGCATTATCCACCTGGCCCAGTGCCGAGACGTAGTTCGGGTCGAGACGCGCGGAGCGCTGCAACGCTTCGTTCAGTGTGACCCGCGGCAGCGAGTCGCTGGGCGCTGGAGACACCGGTCCCTGTAGGGCGAGCAACAATGTCAGCATCAGTCGCCCCCCGCCGTGACAGGCTGCCGGCGGCCGACGACCACGTGATACAGTCGCCCGGGC
>DASYRM010000113.1:0-128691 GCA_036004405.1 Vicinamibacterales bacterium | reverse complement strand
CACGGGACCGGGGTTCGAATCCCCGTACCGGTACCATCATTTACTTCAGCCCGCAGTTCGCGCCTCAACTCGTTGACAATCAAGGAGATTGGTGGGGTTTGAACTCCATCGATCGCAGGCAGCGCGAGTACTGATCCTGCGATCGGCTCCAAGTGATAGAAGGACAAGCACGTAACCGGGGTTTGAAATGCGTCGCCGTCCCACACGAGGCCCTGCGGGAACAGGACTTCCTGGAGCCGCAACCGATCCTCAAGCGATGCATCGATCCAGAGTGCGCTTGCGTTATTCAAGACGCTGATGGCTTTCGCGAGGGCGCTGGCGATGTCGAACTGCTCGACTTGCGCTTCAGATAAATCCAATTCGGCGAGCGTCGACTCTTCGCGCAGCTTGTCGCGTAGCTCCTCGTACGTCGTCCGGTCGATGCTCGACTCGTAGAGGAACGCCTCGTCCAGCCGGCGGAGCTTGGCGCGCACTTGCGTGACGCGTTTCTGAGCGCTCTCACGGACGTCCGACAGCTGACCGAGCTCCTCGTGCCAGATGCTCAGGATCGTCTGCTTGAGCAGCTCCAGCCATTCCGCCGAGGGAACCAGCTGACGCAACAGGTGGACGAACTGTTCCTCCAGCGTCCCCTTGCGCGCGATGACGCCGGAACACTTCTGGCGGCAGTAGTAGTAGGCATAGCGGTTGCCCCATCGACCGCGTGCCCACCCACCGGTCACGGGCTTGCCACAGCGCAGGCAGCGAACGAAGCGCCTCAACGGGAAGTCCTGCTGCGCCTTGCGCCTGCCGACGCCAGTCGTCGGATTTCCGCTCAGTCTCCGCTGCACCTGGTCGAACAGTTCTTGCGTGACCAGCGCTTGAAAATCTCCTCGGTACCGTTCTCCGAGCGGCTTGTAGGAAATCCAGCCAGCGTAGATCGGGTTCCTCAGGATCTTTGCCAGAAACTGCTTGCTGATTCGATTGCCCTCTTCCGTGCGCAGACCCATCGCTGTGACGGTCGCGAGGACTTCGTGCTCTGACCGTCCCTCGGCGCACAGCTCGAACGCCCTTCGAATCAGCGGCGCTCGTTCCGTGTCGGGCGCCAGACTCGGTCCTCTCTTGCCCCGTGGCGCGTTCAGATAACCCAACGGCCGCTTGAAGACCCATCGGCCCATTTGAACCGACGCTCTCAGGCCGACGCGAGTTCTCTCCGCGCGCTGTTCGTTGTCGAACTGACTCATGGCGGCGAGGATGCCTTCCATGAACCGGCCGGCGGGCGAGTCGTCGATCGGCTCCGTCACCGAGCGCAACGCGATCCCCAGGCCACGAAGGTGCGCACCAATCGCGTAGTGATCGGTGCTGTTACGAGAGAACCGAGTCAGCGCGTATACAACAACGGCGTCGATCGTGTCCTTTCGCTTCCGACAGTACGCGAGCATTTCGCGAAAGACCGGACGGTCAATGCTCCGCGCACTCTCTCCACGCTCGACGAATACCGTATCGACGGTGTATCCCTGCCGCTGACAGTATTCGCGGCAGTACTTCTCCTGGGTCGGCAAACTGAGGTTGGCGACTTGCTCCTGGCTGGAGACACGGCAGTAGATGACGGCGCGCATCGTTGACTCCAGGCGCCGTGCAGGCACCGGCGGAATCGCTTGATCCATTTTACGACTGCATCCCCCTCTCGCCGCGCACCCGTCGCACTTCACGTGAATCGGCTACTCGGCCGATTGGCTTTCGCCGTGCGGGGCGACGACGAGGTCGTCCATCGTGCCGGTTGGGGCGTCTCATGTCGTTCCGCTCGGCGAGCGAATCCTGGGTGATCTCGGATGGCCGAGAATTGGCGTCGGCCGACGACATGGCGCTCGAAGTCCCGAAGTACGTGCGAATCACGATCCGCGCGACGGCCGCGGCGTGATCGCGCATGCGCGAGACCTCGTCGTCGGACTTGGCATCTGCCAGCGACCCGAGCGCCATCCGACACTCATCGAGCGAGAGCATGGACCCACCAAGCATTCTTCGTAGGCAACACGACGCTGTCTTCCCGCCTTCCCTTCGTGAAGGCATCTCCGTCGCTCAGCGCGTGCCGGCCATCATGCAAGTGCCGACCCGAGGCGCCGTGAGGAGGTGTCAAGCCCGCCAGCCCGGAGGGTCGGAGCGCAGCGGAGAGGCTTGACAGCCCTGAAGGGGGCCCGACAATCGCCTGCGTGATGGCCGGGCGGGCTCGGAAGCAGTGCCTGGTCGGCGGCACGGGGCTCCGCTCCTTCAGCGCCGTTGCTGATTTGCTCGCGTTTCCGGTCGTGGGACGTCTTGGATAGCTCGCGCACCGCACACCTCCATTGAGCGCCCTGGCTCGTAGAGCGGAGGCAGCCGCGTGCGCGACCACACAGTCGCGGGCGGGACACGTAAGGACCGAAGGCCCTTTCCGTGAGTATCAAGAAGCAGTCGGGACTGGAGTCCCGACGGCGGGTGTCGTGGGAACGCACGGCCCGTCGGGCGCGTGCGTGGTGACGGCTTGTCCGTCTACGTACCCATCAGGAGCGCAGAATGTGGCGAAAACCTTTCACAACCGAGCTGCAGCGGCCGGCACGGCGACGGGCGGCCCTCAAGAGGGACCTGTGTGCTCAATCAGTTGATTGATACGGTGCGCGCGCGCGACCACGAAATGTTGATTCATGTGCGTGCGCCCGTGGCGCGGACGTTCGCCGCTGCGGTCTGCGCGACGTGGTCTAGAGAGGTGTACAAGCCGAAATGCGGTCCAGGGTGATTACCGCGCGCGGGCTTGATCAACGGCATGCTGCGTCACGTTCTGGATGAAGATTGCCACGTCGTCCGGACAACCTGCATCGGCTGCCGGGGCGTGAGCGACCCCCGCGCCAGGGCGCGGGACCAGGAACGAGGGCACCCGAGGGGGGTCGCTCACGCCCCGGTTTCCTGCGCTCCACCTGCAGCCGTTGACCGGCCGTCGCACGCGGCACAATACGCCGCGCGCCGCTCCAGCTGTCAACGTAATGCTAGCCAACGACTTCGGAATGGCGGTCCGTGAGTCTCTTCGTCCGGATCGTCGCCCCAGCCCGAACGAACTTGGTTGGCCATGGGGGACAAGCCCTCCACCCCCCTTTGTCCCCCTCGCCATCTCTTGAGCGATGCGTCACGCCGACGATCGCGACCTCGACCCGTCGCGAGTCAAGATTCTCGGACCGCCGACGAGTCCGGCGAGGGGTCCTCCACGTGGGGCTCATGGCTGGCGCGAGTCCTTCGTCAGCGGTCCAGGGAACGACGGGCAGTTCTTGCCATCCAAGTGCGCACGACGACCCCGTCTTGCCCGTGGGTTGGCGGTGGTACTCCACCCGCACGGGCCCGTTGCATGCCGGCCGCCGTATGGACGCCGCGCGACCCGACCGCCTCGGTGCTGTATACCGTCGTGCGCGAGCACATCGAGACGTTCCGCGTCGAGGCGGCGCGCCTGCGTGACGGCCAAGGGCTGCCTCGGTTCGTCGACGCCGAGTTCGATGGGTTCCTGCGCTGCGGCTTCCTGGCCGGAGGCTTTGCCCGGTTCCGGTGTGACGCTTGCCGGAGGGAGCGGCTGGTGGCGTTCTCGTGCAAGGGCCGGGGCTTCTGTCCGAGTTGCGGCGGCCGGCGCATGGCCGAGCGCGCCGCGCACCTCGTGGACCACGTGCTGCCGGATGTCCCGGTCCGGCAGTGGGTATTGACGCTGCCACACCGGCTGCGGTACCTGCTGGCGTGGCGGCACGATCTCTGTCGGGCGGTGGCGCGCCTCCTTCACCGCGCCATCGAGCGACACCTGCGCAACTGGGCGCGTCAGCAGGGTGTGCGCGACGGGCGCGGCGGCAGCATCGCTGTGCTCCAACGTTTCGGAGGCTCCCTCAACCTCAACGTGCACGTCCACGCCCTTGTGCTCGACGGCGTGTTCACACGCAGGCCCGGCGGGCAGACGCGATTCCATCCCGCGCCCGCCCCGTCGGAGACGGACATGGCGGAGGTCCTGGCCAGCCTCCGGCCCGCGGTGCACCGCCTGCTCCGTCGGCATGGCGTCGAGGACGAGGACGTGGCCGATTCGCTCGCGGAGGCCGAGCCGCTCTTGGCGGGGTGGGCGGCGGCCTCCGTTGAGGGGCTGACGATGGCGGGCGCCGAGCGGCGGCGCCCCACGCGTCTGGGCGAGGCGCGCACCTCGGTGGCCCCGACGCCGTCGGCGTGTCACTCGCGCTGGGAGGGCTTCGATCTCCATGCGGGCGTGCGGATCCCAGCCGGTCAACGCGCCCGCCTCGAGCGCGTCTGCCGCTACGCCCTTCGGCCACCCGTCGCGCGTGACCGCCTGCACCAGACCGGCACCGGCGATGTCGCCCTCGAGTTGCGACGTCCATGGTCGGATGGCACGACGCATCTCGTGTTCGCGCCCGTGGCGTTCTTGGCACGTCTGGCCGTCTTGGTGCCCCGTCCGCGCGTGAACCTCGTGCTCTACTACGGCGTGCTCGCGCCCCGCGCCGTCTGGCGGGCCGCCGTGGTCCCGCGACCGTCGCCCGTGGTCGTGGCATCATCGGAAACCGGCACGCGCTCAGGCACCGGCCGCGGCTGGCCGTGGGCCGACCTGATGCGCCGGGTCTTCGCCATCGACGTGCTTGCGTGCCCCGGGTGCGGCGGGCGGCTCCGCCTTGTCGCCATGCTCGACGCATCGGCGGCCACGGCACGAATCCTCTCGCACCTCCACCTCCCGACCGAGGTGCCGGCGCCAGCCCCGTCGCGCGCCTCTCCCGCGACAGACGACTGGATCGACTGAACCTCCCGACGTGCGGACCGATCGTGGCTTCGCGCCGGCAGGGGATCCGTGTGCACGAGGGCCAGGCACGCGCTCGGGCGGCCCGTTCTGCGCGCGGGGCCCGTGTGCGAGCGCGTGCTAATCTGCGCTGTCCGAAGGGGGGAAGAACGGGACGGGATGTTCGCAGCCGAAGGGGCCCGCGTCGCATAACGGGCATTCAGTCAACCTCTGCCCGCGCTAATACCGACTATCCTCAGACCATCAAAGCGACATCGATGACTTCGTGCCGGGGTCGAACCTCAGCGGAGTAAGCGTCTCGCTGCCGCAGGAAATCGATCTCATCGTCGCCTATGTCGATGACAACGGCGACATCGTGGCGCCCCCGTCAGGCGTGACCGACGTCGATTTCTCTCTCGAGAAGACGACGCGTTTCGTCGGCATCGCCATGAACAGCGGCAGCAGCACGGACCCGGACTATGCCCTGCAGACCTCCACGGCTGGCTTCGACATGGACAACACAGCGCGAGTTGTCCTTGAGGCCCAGGACTACGGCGGTTTCACCGTCGTGCGCGCACAGCAGCAGGGCGGGTCTGACACCGCAACGTTGGCCGTGCCCGCGGACGCGAACGGCAACCTGATCGCCGATCACGGCTGGCAGACGGCCGGGGGGCTCGTTGCCGACAATGCGGATAGGAGCGCCGACGCGGACGCTTCGTCCGGTAGTGGTTTTACTGGTGACGGTCTCACCGTTTTCGAGGAGTACCGTGGCTTCATCGTGTTGAATCAGCACAAGCGGCTGAGTCCTTTGACGAAGGATTTGTTCGTCTACTCGGATCTGACCCAAGGGCAGGGCTACGCCGGCAATCTCGGGATCAATGTGTGGGACATCGCCCAAAGCGAGCTCGCCGTCGACGGCGACGTGAATTTCAACTATGCCAACAGCGGATATGGCGCGATCACGGGCAATTACAGGCAAAAGGGGATGCGCATCTTCGCAGTCGCCGGTACTTCGAGCAGCGATTTCGCGCAGACTTATACGTACGGTACGCCAGGCGACCCAATTAGCCCCGTACGTGGACCAGCTTATGTCACCAACCAGCGCATCTACTACGAGAAGGTCCGTCTCTTTAGTCCGGGCAACAACAACACGACGACGGTCGATACGGTCGACGACGAAATGCTTCGGCAGACCACGGCGCATGAGATCGGGCATGGACTGAACCTGCCGGACGTGAGCGCCGGCGGCAGTTGCACTCCAGGCAGCGGCCCCCCAGTGCCAACCGTCATGGTGACGAACTACTATCCACAGACTACTAACCTGTCTTCCTGTCCGTGGCTGAATATTCCTCACTCTTATACGTCGACTGAACTGCAGGACATCAGGTTGAGGTGAAGTATGAAGACAAGCTGCATGCTCGTCGTCCTTCTTGCGGGCCCTTCTCTCTTGGCGCAAAACGCAGGTCCGCCTCGTCCGTTTCTTGCAACGTCGACTGGCTATGCTGAGTACTACGGCGAGGAGTACACAGAACGGCCTAGTCGAAGTGGTCCCGTCGTCTTTGCCGGCGAGCCGCTCGCGTTCCTCGTTCGCGTCACCAATCGGGGCACCCTCGACACCGCGCCGCTCGTCGAAAATGGCCCGCCGTTTACGTTTACATCCTACACTTCCCCGCGGCCAGCCTCGAGACCTGTCGCGCCACTGCACACGCCGATCATTGGCGGGAAATTTGTCGACGAATCGCCGGTTGAGCTGAGGCTCGGTTTGCAGGGGCGGCCAACGCGCATCACGGCTGCTGGACGCAGCGACCTTGAGCGTGCCGGCGGCACCTCGCTCGCACCGGGCGACCAGGTCGAATGGCGCGTCGAGGTGGGCACAGCCGGCCTTCCGCCTGCGTTCTACCGAGTCGAGGTTCGCACGGAGCTGAGCGAAGGCGGGCATCGCCCCGATCCGCCGGTGAGCTTCGAATTCGACGTTCGAGCGACCACGGCGAGCGACCGTGCCGAGATTCTGCGGCGTCAGTCGATCCGGGCGCTCAGCGTGGGCGACCACTCGACCGCGCGCGGCCTGATCGCGCAGCTAGAAGCGGTGCACCCCGGCGGCTACGTGGCGCCCTACTTGCTCGCGAAAATCGCAGCCGCCGAGGGCAACAAGGCGGAGGCCCGCCGGCACATGCAGCAGGCCCGCGATATCTTGAGGCAGGGCAGCGACGCGCTGCTTTTGAAGTTCAACCCGTCGGCCGACGTCCGCAGTCGCCTCTGGACGCTCGAGGCGGAGCGGGTTGATTGACGATATCGCGCATCGACCACGACCGACAGATCGGTCGTGCCTCCCGCTAGCGTCGGAACGGTCTGGTCCGGCGCTGGCTGCGGTTCACCACGCGCACCGCAGTGGCGCCAATCCGGCAATGATGCCGCGGCAGGGAGAAGTGTGCGCGGCGCCGAGTGACTCGGCCGAGAGATGCGCAATGGCGTGCGCTTGCGCCGACCACGGTTTCTGTTCTGTCGTCTACAGATGACCAACGTCTTGACGACATCCGAACGAACATGCGCCGCGAGCTTGCACATGTCCCCGCTGCCCTTCGGGCAGCGACTTGTCGATCACAGGAACGCGGGCGGCGGGTCGTGCGGTCTTAGAACTTCACGCGGAACGTGACTTCCGGCGCGAACGGGGCGCCAGGCAGAGACGGAACGCCGTTCGAGATCTACAAGCGGTATTGCGATCGAGACGACATCTCACGTTGGGCGAAGGCGTACGATGTCGACCTGGTCATCGAGCACTTCGGGCCAGCCTTTTATGCCGTGTCCGGACGGGCCGGCTGAAGCCTCGGGCCGAATACCGGTCCTTCGAGGGGGCCGGTTTAAAGACCGGCGGCTACGGGTGGCTCAGCACCAAGCGCTGGGCGCGGCGGTTGGTGACGATCTCCGCTCCGTAGAGAGATTGCCCTTCGAGTCGGCCGGCCGCCATGTGGTGGATGATGTCGAACTCGCCGACCTTCGGGCCCCGCATCCCTGCCCGCGCTACGATTCGGGCAGACCATACGGCCGTTCCTTTCGTGCAACGCGCGGCGACAAGTCGTTCGAAGCGATTGCGCACAAGCGGATTGCCGTTCCGGCAAGCCGATCCTTCTGGTTGATGTTGACCGCGCGACGCGGCATCGATCAGCGCGAGCCCAGATCCACGATCGTAACGTCGGTGTGGACGAAATCGTCCCCTTTGAAGAGGAGCGGCTCTCCCGTCGAGATCGCGAGTGCGTACGAGAAGCAGTCGCCGTAATTCAAGCCTGCGCGATGCCGTCCCTTTCCAAATCGGATGAACGCGCTGCACGCCACTTTGCCGTGTTCGGCGTCAACGGGTACGAGCTCGATGCCTGCCCGACCGATAAAGTGATCGAGGTCGCGCAGTCCTTCGGCGCCGTGTCGCGCTTCGATGACGATGGAGATCTCGACAGAGGTAGCGATAGACATCAGGCGAGCATCAGCGGCTTCGATGGCTTCGATGAAGGCACGCCGTTCGGGCTCACGTTGCAGGATGGCAACGAGCGCGGACGTGTCGATGACCATCTAGTCCCCTGGAAGCGTGATGACTTGCCTAAGTCCCGGAGCGCGGCGCCCGGCTGGCAAGGCGCGAAGAGCGAGCTTATTGGGCATAAGTAAGCGATGAGCAACGCAGCCAGGCGGGATGCCCCGCCCGGGAATCAGGTGAGTCATCACGCTTCCAGGGGACTAGCGCGGCAGACCGTGCTCGTCGTAGCCGAGAATGTCGTCTGCGGATCTGGCGTCGAGGACGGGCAGCTTGGCGCAGTGTTCCGCAATGGCCTCGAGTTCATCCGCCAGTCGCCGACGGGAGCGCTCGCGCCGCACACGCGCGAGCCGATCGCGCAGAGCCTTGGTCACCGCTTCGGTCTTGGTCTCGCCGGTCTGTCTGGCCAACTCGGCTGCGAGCCGCTCGGCTTCTGCATTGCGGATGTTGAGAGCCATATCAATACGTGTAGATATTTGGCCACAGTGTAGCACGCCCCCGGTATCCAGAAACGTCACAACAGGATAAGTGATTCAAGCAGCGGCAATTAGCTGCATCGCTTCAAGCCACCGACGGATCGATCTCCAGGCTGGTTGGGGTTTGAACTTCGTGATCGAAGGGGTACCAACCTTCGCTCATGACTCACGCGAAGGTTGTCCACCGTAGCTCGCAAGAATTCAAACGAGCGAAGGTGGACTGCCGAGACGCTCGCAGCGAGCTATGGTTGGCAAGCCAGCCAGCTCACACCACCAACAGGCGAAGGATGTCCACCGAAGCTTGCGGTGTCTTCAGGCGAGCGAAGGTGGACCTCCCAGTCCTTGGAACTTCGGTACCTGCTCTTTGTTCATAAGACTGCGACCCGATCGCCCACTCATGAAGATCCTGCCCTGATTCGACGCGGCAACCTGCTTGCTGAAGCACCGCGGATGTCGAAGCGCTTTGTCTACGTGCTCAAGAACGGCGCCGTTCCACCGCGGTACTACACTGGCCTGACCTCGAACGTTTCGACACGATACTCGGAGCACAACTCCGGCAGTCGTATCCACACGGCCAAGTACCGACCCTGGTCCATCGACCTGGTCATCGAGTTCGGGGATGAACAGCGGGCCGTTGCCTTTGAGCGATATCTGAAGTCCGGATCAGGTGTTGCCTTCGCCAATCGGCATCTGCGATAGTTCGGGCGCGATTCAGGACGCCACTGAATGAAGGTTCGACAGCGACGCAACTTCCCTGAGCCGAGCTGACGCCTTCACGCGGCGATGCCGACGAATTCCATGTTCTCGGCCGAACACTCTTTGTCATCACCCGTCCCGGTACGAACAAACACTTCCATCACAGGCACCATCGTGCAGTCGGTCCCACACGGATCGTGTCGCCATCCTTGAACCGGTGGTCGACGCGCGGAGCCGGATAGCCGAAGACGCCGATCCAGGTGAGGGCCCTCAATGGCAGGAAGCCGTCGGGGTCGTCGCCGCCGGAGGCGAGGGAATCGGCGCTCGCGTCGCTGGCCCACAACTGAGCACCCGACGCCTGCTGGAGCCCCGCCAGCCCGCCCCCGTGGTCGGGGTGCGGCTCCGAATTGAGCAGCACTTTGACGTCCTTGATGTCGAAGCCGAGCTTCGCGATACTCGCCATGATCAAGCGCGCCGTGGTGGGATAGCCGCCGTCGAGCACGACGTGGCCCTCGGGCCCGGTGACAAGGAACGCCGAGACGTCGGTCGCCCCGACGTAGTAAAGGTTGCCGGCGATTCGGAACGGTTCAGCGGGCCCCTGTCCGCCGACCTTCCTGGCATTCCCCCACCTGCCAAGGAGCACGAGCGCAACAACGACGCTCAGGACGGCCAGCAGGATTGCCAGCCGACGACGCCTGGTGAAGTTCAGCAACATGGTTCGAGCGCGTCGGCTATCGGGGAACGAGGCGGAGATCAACGGCACCGAGCTTCGAAGAAGCTATGGTGACCTGTCCGTCAGCTTCCTTTCCCAGCAGTCCGTTGTCGCGCAGGAACGTCTTCGCCCTGTCGAGCGATGCCACGCGTATGACGAGCGCTTCCATCCGATTCTGATCAGCGGGCACAAGACGTATCGCTGGGCCATCGCCGACCTGCCATTGGTCCGGACCCGCCAAGACGGCCGGTTCGAGCAGCTGCTGCCAGAGTCGCCTCGCCGACGCCAGATCGCTGACTCCCACAACGACCTCTTTCACGTCGGTGATGCCGAGCGGTCCGCCGCCACTCGCCGCGAGTTGCTGACGCAGACGGGCGCGACGCTCTTCAACGTCGACATAGGCCGCACTGTACTCACTTAGAAAGACGTGGACGATCCCATCGGCCGGGTTGTCGGAGTCTGAAAACTGGCGCAAGGTCACGTTGGTCCACAGCGGCCCCCTGGATCCGTCGGATCTGCTCCCGATGATCTCGCGCCGATTGCCAACCGCCAGGCCGCGCAAAGTCAACTGCCGCATCGCCTGGTCAAGCGGCGATGGTTCGAGCGCGATGCCGAGCAGTCGAGGCTGTTGCTCCGTCTGGGCCGGGAAGCGAATCGCTTCGAGGTTGACGTTGCCGACACTGACACCGCCGGTCGTGACGCCCTCTCGCGGACTCGCGAGCGGCCATGCGACAGGCAACTGCAACGTGTCGGCCAGCAAGCCGTACACGTCGGAAGGATTTCCCGAGCGGATCATGATGTGGTCGATCCGCCGGACCGTTGGAGAAGGGTCAGCCGGTATCTGCGCGCCGGCGACGGCCGTCACCAGAAGCGTCAAGGCCAACACGGAACCTGACTTGGTAAGCATGCTCCGCCCGTTCTTACGAGACTGCGCTCGGTTCGCGCCGCGCTCGACAGCCCGCCTCAGTTCCGCCCGGGTTGCTGATACTCCGGCGCGAGCTCCTTGCAGGCCTCGACCCTGAACGGCGCATCCGCCGGCAGGACACTATCGGAATCCACGTACTTGTCCGCGAAATAGACGGGATCCTCGGCGACGATGCCGCGGGTGAGCTCGAGCGTGGTTGGATTCAGCGTAAAGCGCTCGACGACGTGCAGTTTGCTGCTGTGGGGAAGCGAACCTGCCAGGCTGCCAGGCGCGAAGCCGACGGTATCGATGACGAGCGTATCGCCGTCCCAGCGGCCGATCGAATGACCGGCGCGGCTCGGCGCGACATTGGGCGGGTGCGCGGTCAGGTTCAGATGCACAGTCCGGGTCAGGCCGACGCCGTACTCCATCTTGATGGCGTTCGCGCTCTGCGTGATGCGGCCGATCGCGCCGTCGAACACCCAGTCGAACAGGATGCTCGTGACCTTGCAGGAGAGCCGGGGGTTCTCCGACGTCGGCTGCTTGCGCAGCGCCTCTGCCGCCGCTTGTCCGGCTGCTGTCAAGGTCACGGGCGGCGGGAACCAGCCGGCGGGGCCTTTCGGCATCGGCAGCTTGCCGGCCCTGATCGCGGCGGCCTGGCTGATCGGCACGAGCCCGATGCGCCCGCCGGGCGGCTGTGCGAGGACCTGTTGCTCCTGCGCCCACTCGCCGGCGAGGTTCGGCTTGCCGTTCGGCAGCCGGAACGGTCGTTTCGTGCGATCGACGGATTTCGCGTCGCTCAGCTGCTGATAGCGCTCGAGCGTCGGCTTGTCGCCAAGCGTCAACGTCTCCACGCTGCACGCCGTCGGATCGTCGCGATGCGGGTAACCCGCCACCTTGATGGACGCGCCCGGCTTGAACATCTCTGGCGACCAGCCGGAGCGCCGGAGCACCGTGGCCGACCGCATCTCGCATTTCATCGCGATGACCTTACCGTCGTCACCGACGACATCGAAATAGACATACGAATGCGGGTTGACGAAGTCGAGCCGTGTCAGCCTGCCCTCGAGCTCCACGTGCTTCCTCGGATCGTAGCGGCCGGCGCCGTGGTGCGCGTAGGTGCGTTCGACCAGCACCGGTACCGTGAGGAAGGTGGCGACGAGTACGGCGTGCGTCACTCTTGTCATCTGTGTCCCCTCGCCCATCACTAGTGGGTCATGGCGTAGACGGCGGCGTTCACACCCAGCGCATAGCCCTTTCCTCCGTAGGTGTGAAAGTAATCCTGGTTGTCGCCTTCCCGCTCCCAGCTGTCCGAAACGTCCGAGTTCATGCTGACGAGCACGACGAGCCTCTCATGGTCGTCGAACACGCCGTAGTAGTGGACGGTTGAAGGCCCAAACTCACCATCCTGACGACCACGCAGCCACGAGTTGAGCGACGGGATCTGCGGCAGCGGGTCGACACGATAGAACGTGGCGAACAGCGGGTGGTCGACCGGCAAGTCGACGATGTGTGCCCCAGGCAGGATTCGCATGAGATTCGGACGGATGTAGTCGAAGTCCGGATCCCAGTTGTCGTCGATCCAGAGAAAGCCGCCCTTCAGCAGGTAGTCGTGCATGCGAACGGTCTCTTCAGGGGTGAAGTCGTAGTTGGCCGCATTCTGCATGCGCAAGTACGGACACTGGAAGAGATCGGGGTCCATGGCGGTGACGTTCGCAAAGCCGGGGTCGCCATCCTTCCACCGGCTGATTTTCGTCTTGGTGAGCTCGGAGAGACGCACCATGAAGTTGTAGTCGGCTTGCGGATAGTCGTCGCCCCAACCGGACTTTCTCGCCCTGCGTATGTTCTCGTACCGCAGGCGGCAGAACGTGAAGTCGAGCGGCGTGTCGGGGAGTCCGTGGTTGATTGGAATCTGGAGGTTCCGGCCGTTGGTGAGGATGTTGGGCCGCTGAGCCTCGCCACGTATGGCGGCCAGTCCCAGCGCCAGCGCCAAGGCCTGTGCGAACCGCATCCGTCGACCCGAGGCCCGGGTCCGCCGCATATCAACATCGTATAACGGCCAAAGAGCCTCGATCCTTGCGGCTCGGGGTGTGTATTGCTACGATTCGCCGTCATGAGCACACGAATCCTTCGACTCGTCGTCTTGTGCGGGGTCCTCATGACCGGCGTCGGGGTCCAGGCCCATCATGCCGTGGCGGGTGTCTACGACCTGAACAAAGAGATGGTCCTGCAGGGCACGCTCAAGCAGCTGCACTTCACAAACCCGCACGTGAGCATCGAGCTCACGGTCCCGAACCCGGATGGGACGACGACGGACTGGATCCTGACGACGGCCTCCGTACAGAACCTGACGCGGCAGGGGATCAACAAGACCTCGATGAAGCCCGGCGAGCCGCTCAAGATCAAGATCCTTCCCGCCAAGAACGGGAACCCTGCCGGATTCATCCGGTCGATCGAGCAGGGCGACAAAGAGTTCAAGATCTCGGTTGATTAGCTGACGCGAAGGGACTCGCAAAATGGCGTTTCGAACCGCTGTAGCGGCGGCCGTGTTTGTGGCCGCCTTCGCGACGGCGTACGCGCCGGCGGGCGCACAGGGTGGTCCACCGGCGGGGGCGCAAGGCCGGGGCGGCGCCGGGGCGCCGGGCCGAGGTCGGGGCGCATTCGATGCGGGCCCGTTCACGCCGACTCCCGGGGCCAAGGATCTGAAATCGGTCCTTTTCAACTGGACATGGCGCATGGGGATGCTGCGCAGCGGCGCCGAGTCCGAGCTGATCAAGACGCTCGACTATCACGCCGAGAGCGGCACGATCCAGGTTGATGGCCAGCCCTGCACGCTGACGAAGTATCGAGTGCAGGCGAACTACCAGGTCCCCGGGTACCGCGCGCAGATCGAGTGCACCCGCGCCAATGGCCAGAAGTACTCGAACGTGGAAACGGTGAGCGGCGACTTTGCCTGGGACGAAGATATTCCCGGCGCAGAGCTCGTTCCCGGCAAAGGGAAGGCCACGCCGAAGCAGGCCGCGCTCGAGGAACGGCTGATCCGTCTCTGGGCAAGTCCTCACGGCGCGGTGAAGGCCGCCATCGCCGGCGCCGCCGGCGTGCCGCCTTCGCAGTCTTTCGGTCAGAACCCGGCGGTGCTGCTCGATCGCCAGGCCGCCGCGGGCGCGAAAGCGACGACGACGCTGACATGGCAGGGCGAGAAAGCGATCCTCACATTCCCGATACCTGGAGTGGCCGGAGCGATGGCGACCGCTACGCTCGACAACTACCTGCCGGAACGCGTCGTCGTGACGCACGGGACGAACAAGACCGAATTCGTCTACGGCAACTTCGCGGACTTCAACAATCCGCTGTTCAAGATCGAGGCGCTGTATGCCGGCACCATCGTCGAGCGCCGAAACGGGACTGTCGTGCGCGACCTGAAATCGAAAGTCACCGAGATCGGTCAGGTCTACGTGGTCATGCCGGTGCCGGACAGCGTGCGGAAAGCTGCCGGAAAGTGAGGATTGCGATGAAGGCGACCCTGATGGCACTCGTTCTCGGCGTCCTCGCGACGCCAGTGGCCGCGCAGTTCGGCCCTCCTCCACCGGCGGATCCGAACGCGCCAACGCCCAGGCTGGCCAGCGGGAAGCCCGACCTGACCGGCTCCTGGCAGAACGCCGGCGGCGGTCTCCAAGGCTCCGGCGGCAACATGTTCCGGCGCTGCACTCCGTTCCAAACGAAGGAGTGCATGGAGTGGACGAATCAGAGCGAGGACTGGCCGTTCATGTCGGCCACCCGGCTCGACGAGCGTCAGCCGCTCTACAAGCCCGAACACTGGGACAAGATCATCGAGCTCGACCAGTGGACGAACAAGTACGACCCGGTCATGACCTGCCTCCCGCTCGGCACACCCCGTCAGGGACCGCCGGCGCGCATCTTCCACACCGACACCGACATCACGATGCTCTACAGAGCCGGTGTCGACGGCGCCGGGGGATACGCGGAGCACCGCATGATCGCGCTCGACGGCAAGCCGCACGATCCGCGGAAGGCGGCCGAGTACACCTACATGGGATACACGGTCGGCCGGTGGGAAGGCGACACGCTCGTCCTCGACTCGATCGGCTTCAGCGACGAGACGTGGCTGGGCCGCGGCGGCTGGTTTCACACCGACCAGATGCGGGTCATCGAGAAGTTCACGCGGAAAGGGAACGAGCTGCTCTACGAGGTCACCGTCGAGGACCCGGAAGTACTGGTCAAGCCGTGGGTCATGCCGGCACGCACCCTGCGGCTCTCACGGAACCCGGCGATCATCGGCGAGCGCGGCAGCTGCACGGAGAGCGAGCTGAAAGAGGTCTCCACGCAGTTTCGGCACTAGTCTGGCCAGCGGCCATCGATCCGTGCGTGCCGAAGTGAACCGATGCGTGCCCACACCGCATCGGCCAGCACACTGGCACCGATCGCCGGCATCAGCGTGAACGTGGCGCGCGTGAAGAACGCCGCGAAGGGGACGACGATCGCCGTCACCTGCCACACGAGCGCGATGACGATTCCCGCGACGACGAACCATCCAAGCCCCGCTCCTGCATACATCGAGAGGGGCGCCGTCATCGGCCCGTGCCCCAACGACGCGGCGGCGGTGCGCACGACAGAAGCGCAGGCGGCGGGCGGATGTCTCCTCGAGCAGATCGCCGACAATCGCCGACGCGCGCTCTCTCGGCAACAGCAGCGACAGGAGCACGTGGGCTGCCCGGTCCTTACGCACGTGATGCCCCCGGCAACACCAGGCCCTTCATGAGGCGCTGAAACGCTCGCTGCGCCCGTGCCACGTCTCGAACCCCCTGCGCGGTCACCGTGAAGTACCGCGTCGGTCGTCCGGCGCGCTGCGGCGTCGGATCCCCGTAGAACGACGTCAACAACCCTTTCTCCTCGAGGCGATCGAGTGTCGTATACACCGCGCCCGGCGCCAGCGACCGGTCGGTGCACGCGGCAATCTCGTTGCGTATCCTCGGGCCGTAGGCCTGATCGCCGAGACGGAGAATGGCGAGCAGAACGATCTGTTCGAACTCGCCGAGCGGGGACGAGGCTTTCGCGACCGGATCGGCTCCTGCTATCGTTTGCTCATCGAGAGCCGCCGGACCCTCTGGCGGCCACTCCCAAGGAGAGCGCGTGACGAATCGTGCCGGGTTGTGCCTCGTCTGTGTTCTCGCCGTCTGTTCGACGGCCGTCGCCCAGCCGGCAGACCCGGTGCGCACCATCACGCTTCTGCGGGGACATCTCTATCGCGCGCAGGAGGGGCCGCGCGTCACGGTGTTCCGGGTCGACCCGGACGGGATCGTGCTGGTTGATCCGATGAGCCTCTCCTTCGCGCGCTATCTGCAGCAGCAGTTCGCCGAGCGCTTTCCCGATCGTGGGGTGAAGTACGTCATCTACAGCGGACTGGATCTGGAGCGGGTTGGCGGCGCTGGCCTATTTGACGCCACCGCCGAGACGATCGCGCAGGAACAGTTCAACCAGGTATCCCGTACGGCGCGCGAACGTTCGCCGGAACTGAGTGAGGGCGTGAGGTCCGCGGAATCGACGTTTGCGACGCGCCGGACGCTCCGTAGTGGCAGCACGCCGATCGACCTGATCTACCCTGGGCCGGCGGCGGGCGTCGCTCAGACGCTGGTGTACTTCCGCGACGAGCATGTCCTCTTCGCGGCCACCTATCCGTCGCTGGCGGCACCCTTCAGCGACCGGAACGTCCGGCCTGTTTCCGTCGCGCAATGGACCGCCACGGTCGCGGAAGTCGAATTCGACCTGCTCATGGACGGGAGCGGCGCTACTGCCAGTCGGGCCGAGGTGATCGCGGCCGACGGCTATGCCCGGGCCATCATGGCAGGGATCAAGGACGGCAACCTGCAGGACCTGTCGGCGGCGCAGCTGCAAAGCAGCGCGTCCATCGCACGGTTCGAGGGCACGCCGTTCGCCCTGGTGCGCGACGCCGACATCGCCGCCATGTACCGGCGCACGACCGTGCTCTCGCTGGACGCGGTCGGCAGTGTCCTGGCCGATCGTGTCCCGACCGACTACGAGATCTGCAGGGGCAATCCATCCTGCGCGTCGCCACCGACAGGCCTCGGACTCATGGCCGGCGCGGGCTTCTCGATCGGCAGCGTGCGAGCCGTAGCGGAGGTCGGCCGCGATGCCGTTGCCAATCTCGGTCTGTACTCGCTGCGCAGCCGCAGTACGCACGTCACGTTTCTCGGCGGGTACCGGACGGGGCCAGCTGGCCGGTTCAACGTCACGGTGCTGGGCGGGCTCACCTACGTCATGAACAGCTTCCGTTACGAATTGCCCGGGTATGGAACGTTCACGGCCCGCGAGGAGGGATTCCTGCCGACGTTCGGTGCCGACGTCGTCGCGCCGGTGACTCGTGACCTGGCGCTCGTGCTTCCGCTTCGTTTTGCGCGGGGGGTCGATCTGAGTGGAGGACGCCCCACCAGCTTCGACGTCCGCGCCGGAGTCGGCTTGTCGTTCACCTATCGCCGCCGGGCGATGTAGTGCCAGCCGCTACGGCAGCGACATCAGACCGACCGTCACCAGCAGTGGAACCAGCACGGCCACCAGCGCCTCGCCGGCAATCAACCCGGACGCGCTGGCGATGGCGTAGTGCTTCTGCGTCGCCGGCGACACGCGCATCCAGATCTGATCGACCACGGCGCCGATGAAGATCACGGTGACAGCGTTGACCGGAATCAGCATCGCGATGCCGACACCGGCGGGCGACGGGATGAACGGGCGCCACGACTTCTTCTGCTCGAGCAGCGTGAGGATGATCCCGATGACCGCCCCGACCGCCGTAGACGTCTGCATCCACGCGAGGCGCGCCGCGGCGGCGGGCGTCAGGTTGTCGCCCGAGAGATCCTGTGTCACGAGCTTGGCGAATCCCACCCAGCGCTGCGAGGTCGGGCTGAGCAGCTGCGCGTGCTCGCCGGAGATGCCGTAGGTGTCGCGCAGCAGCGGATACATGTAGGCGAGCGCCAGCGCGCCCACCGGCACGGCGATGAGCTGCATGTAGGTCAGGATGCGCGGCGTGGAGCCGATCATCTGGCCGGCGCGGAAGTCCTGCATCAGCCCTTCGGATTCCGCCGCCACCGCACCCGTGATGCCGCTCGACACCATGTTGGCGCGCAGATCGCCGGGCGCGATGCCGGCAAACATCGCCTGCATCACGTTGGTCATGGTGCTGATCGGGCCCCAGTTGGTCTCGCCGAGGACACGCAAGGCGACGAGGCCGAGCGGCAGCGCCAGCAGGATGGCGAGCACGGAATGCCAGACAGGCGTCCCGAAGAAAAGCGACTGGACGACGATGAGCAGCAGCGTGGAGGCCCCGCCGCCGAGGAGGACCCAGCGCAGCGGCAGATCGCCGGAGGTCACATCGGCGGCCGAAAGCGATCGGAACGTCGCCATCAGCACCCGCCAGCGCAGGAGCAGCGCGCACAGTCCGCCCGCCACCAGGAGTCCCACCGACGGCCACATCACGAGCAGCAGGATGTCCACGCGGCGCCCATCGGCTGCCAGCAGCCCGCGGTCGACCAGCCACGGCGGCATCAGCACCCAGGCCAGGATGCCGCCGATCAGCATGCTGGCGCTGATGCGCAGGCCGATGATGATGCCGGAGCCGATGCTGAGCAGCGACACGCCGAACCCGAGGCCGACGCGCGCGGAGAAGTCGTTGACGATGAGCGGAATCGCATCGCGGACCCACTGCAACACGGTGGCAAGGAACACCAGACCGGACGCCACAAGGGCGCCGATCATCGCAAACGCCGATCGGCGCGCCTGTGGTCCCTTGGCGTCGAGCAGCATCAGCGTCTCGCCGGCGGCAATGCCGTCGGGGAACGGCAGATTCTCGTCGTCGATGAAGTGCTTGCGCAGCGGCACCGCCAGGAACACGCCGAGCAGCCCCGACGCCGACAGCCATGCGAAGGTTTGAAAGGTCGTGAGATGGATGTCGAAGCCGCTGCCCGGCTCCATCGCCAGCAGGTCGAAGGCGGCCAGCAGCCAGCACAGGAACGCCACCTGCGCCGCCGACGTGCCGGCCGTCTGGACGATGTTGTTCTCCCAGCGGTTGTAGCTCTTCGAGAAGAGGCCCAGCGCCACGAAGCCGAAGAAGGCGGAGACGACCGACACGTTCGGGCCGAAGCCGAATTTCAGCACCATGTAGGGGTAGGACGCGCCCATGATGAGCGCGACCACGAGCCCCACCGCGACCGATCGCAGGGTGAACTCGCGGATGTGAGCCGGCTTCTGCGGTCCGTTCATGCGGCGGATTGTATGCGCGCCGGGCCCGCGGTTACGCCGCCTTTTTGGCCGCCCTGCGGTTCGCTCGCGTGCGCCGTTCGATCAACCGGGCCACCGCCGCCTCGTCGCCCGTCAGGCGGTGGCCTCTCGACGGCGAGCGGCGCTTGCCCGCCGTAACCTTGGCGAAGGCGGACGCCGGCGCGATCACGTCGCCTTCGAGAAACCCCTCGACGATCGCCGGATGCACATAGGACTTGCGGCACACTGCCACGGTGTTTCCCAGCCGCTGCGCGGCGGTCTCGATGGCCCGCACGATCGTCCGCTTGCCTGCGGCCGCAGTGGCTGCAGGCTCGGCGTCCGCCAACGCCCGGGCCACCAGCACCGTGCCGGCCCAGGTCCGGAAGTCTTTCGCCGTGAACTCCTCGCCGCACACCTGGCGCAGGTAGTCGTTGACGTCGGCCGAGTCGACGGCACACCGCTCTCCCTGCTCGTCCACGTACTGAAACAGCTCGTAACCGGGCAGATCGCGGCACGCTTTGACGATCCGCGCCAGGCGCGCGTCCTGCACGCCGACGCTGTGAGCAACGCCGCTCTTGCCCCGGAATTCGAAGCGAATGCCACCGCCCTTCACTTTCGCGTGACTGTTACGCATCGTGGTGAGCCCGTACGACCGGTTGGCGCGGGCGTATTCCTCGTTGCCGACGCGGATCAGCGTCTTCTCGAGGAGCGCGACGACGGTGGCGAGCACCTTCTCGCGCGGCAGGCCGTTCCGTCGTACGTCGGCAGCCACATGTTCGCGCAGCGCCGGCAGCGCGGCCGCGAACTCGAGCAGCCGGCCGTACTTGACGTCGTCGCGCACCTCTCGCCACCGCGGGTGATACCGGTACTGTTTGCGGCCGCGCGCGTCGCGACCGGTGGCCTGCAGGTGACCGAGCGGATCGGGACAGATCCACACGCTGGTCCAGGCGGGGGGCACCGCCAAAGCCTTGATGCGATCGAGCACCTGGCGACCGGTGATCGCACGCCCGTGCGGGTCCACGTAGCGCATCCGCGTGGTGCCAAGCCGCCGGATCCCCGGCATCCGGCCGTCGTTGACATAGCGAAGCCCGGCGGCCGCGGCCGACGCAGCGGGTTCGAGCGGGTCCCCGACCATGCCAGTCGGGGAAGCAGCAATCGAGCCAGTGGAACCGTAGAGGCGGACCTTCAGGTCCGCCTACTCAGCGGCTGGACGTTCGGGCCGGTGATGCCAGGTCGTTGCGGGCCACGACACCGCCCTTCATCACGAACCGGACGCGCTGCATTTCGCTGATGTCGGCCAGCGGGTCGCCGGTCACGGCAATCAGATCGGCGTACTTGCCCTTCTCGACGCTGCCGATCTGGCTCACCCAGTTGTAATTCAGCATCGTCGCGGTGGGCAGGAACGCCATCTGCAGCGCCTCGCGGGTCGTCAGGCCCCACCTCACGAAATACCCGAACTGATCGGCCTGCTTGCCGTGCGGCACATCGGCGGACGTGGCGCCGCTGCCGAAGACGAACGTCACCCCGGCGGCGCGCGCTTTTCGAAAGGCCTGCTCGGCCATCTTCAGCCGGCTGTTGCGGCCGCCGGTCCGCTTCAGGTCCGCCGGCTCGAGCGCGACGAGATCGTCGATCGTGAGCTCGAACGGCAGCTTCTTGTCCACGAGCAGCTTCAGCGACGCGTCGTCGAGGTCGGTGAGATGGTTGGGTGCGTCGACACCTGCCTTCAAGCAACTGAGCTGCCCTTCGCCGCCGTAGGTGTGGCACGCCACCTTGAGGCCAAGGCGATGCGCTTCGTCCACCACCGCCATCACCTCTTCCTCCGTGAGCGAGGGGCTGTTGACGAGCGTGCCATCGGGCTTGAAGACGCTGTACTCGTCGCCCACGAAATCCTGCGTCGTGTAGATCTTCACCCAGTCCACGCCGTGCAGCTTGGCTTCGCGCACGGCCGCGCGCGCCAGCCACGGCGAGTTGGGGTTCTTGCTCTCGGTGAAGCGATCCTGGAAGCGCTCGAAGAACGACGGATAGGACGTCGTGGCGCGCTGATTCAGCGACTGCCCCACCACCTGCAAGCGCGGGCCCATGACCACGCCGCGGTTGATGGCGTTGCGGAGATCGACGGTGCCGTAGCCGCCGCGCGAGTCCATGTCGAGCACGGTGGTGAACCCGGCGTCGAGATCGGCCTGCGCGTTGGCCACCGCGACGATCGTCCGCGTGGACTGCGACAGCTCGTCGGGCGGATAGACGTGCACGTGCGCGTCGATCATCCCCGGCAGCACGGTGGCGGCACCGAGATCGATGACGCGGGCGTCGGCCGGGACGGTGACCGACGACCCGACGTCCACGATGCGATCGCCTCGGATCAGGATGGTCTGGTTGGCGCCGAGCGTGCCGTTCCGGCTGTCGTAGAGGCGCCCGGCGCGGACGGCGATGACCTGGGTGGCCGGTGCGATGAACCGCGCGGGGGCGCTGGCAATGCCTCCCTGCCCACGGCCCGTTTCCGAAAAGGCCACCGCCACCAGGACCGCCGCAATCATGGCGCGCGTGATCGTCTGCCGCATGCTCCCTCCAGCTCCGAACGCGCAGAGCATACGCCATACGCTGGGTCAGCGTGCGCGCGGCGGATGGAAAGCTGTAGGCTGCACCGCGGAGGATTCGACCGATGGCGTCCGATCTCGATGAAGCCCTCACCAACGCCAAGGCGTTTCTGGCCGGCCACGAGCGCGACCCCAAGCATGTTCTCAAGTGGCGGACCGCCCTGAGAGACGGTGGGCAGCCGGCCACGGCACGCGCGCTGTCACGAAGACTCGCCGAGCAGTTCATCTCCGGGATCCCCATGGCCGAGGACGACGTGGACGGCGTGTGGAAAGCGTGTATGGCCGACGACGCCTTCTCACAGGCCCGCCGCGTGCTCAAGCGTCGAGTGAGCGACGAGGGAGTCCGGAAGCTCGATTCCTACCCCAAACGTCCGGACCGCGTGACGCTGGTCGAGAAGTGGGCCCTCAGCACCTCGAAAGATCCCGACATCGCCGCCTCGGTGCGCCACGACTGGGCGCTCAAGATCCTGGAGACGATCGGCCTCAGCCTTGAGACGTCGAGCGCCGAAACGCTCGGCATCGCCGGCGGCATCTGGAAGCGGCGCTGGGAGTGGAGCGGCCGCGTCGAGAACCTGGAACAGTCGCTGCGTCATTACCTCGCCCCGGTGGAGCGCGGCGCCGACGCCTTCGCGAGCCCCGCGGCGCACGACGCGTCCGGACAGGGCGTGGCGACGGTAGAAGGCTATCCCGCCATCAACGCGGCGTTCGTCTACGACCTGCTCGCACACCAGACCACGAACCGGGCCAACCGGATGTCGTTCCGGGCGCTGGCCGCCGGCCTCAGGACCAGAATCACCAACGTCGTGAACGGCACGAGCTACTGGGAGCTCGTCACACGCGCCGAGGCTCATTTCGGACAGCGGGCGTTCTACGAGGCCGCCGTCCTGCTGGCGCAGGCGGCGCAGAAGCAGCCCGATCCGTGGGAGCGCGAAACCACCGCTCGCCAGCTTGCTCGTCTGGGTGACGCGCTCGACCTGCCGCTGCCCGAGACGCGCTGGGTCGTCGGGGCCCTGCTGGGCGACGGACCTGAAAGCGAGGCGGCCGTGCGGTCGGTGCTCGTCGGCAAAGTCGGACTCGCGCTGTCGGGCGGCGGATTCCGTGCATCGCTTTATCACCTCGGCGTGCTGGCTCGGCTAGCCGAGTCGGACGTGTTGCGCCACGTCCAGGTGATTTCCACGGTGTCGGGAGGATCGATCGTCGGAGCGGCGTATCACCTGCGGGTGAAGCAGCTGCTCGAAAGCAACCGTGCGCCCGAGCGCGCCGACTACGTGGCGCTCGTCGACGGCCTGATCGGCGACTTCTGTCGCGGCGTCGCGACGAACATTCGCAGCGGTCTGCTGACCAATCTCAGAGCCGTCCGGGCCGTTCTGAACAACGACGACGACGTCTACGCCAGGAGCGTCGCCGAAGCGCTGTTCCAGAACATCTACAAGCCCACCGTGAACGAAGACCCCCACATGGCGGACCTCGCCATCCTGCCGATGGGCGCCGCGCACTTCCACCCCCGCTACAACAACCTGCATCGCCATGCCAAGGTGCCGACGCTGATCGTGAACGCCACCGCGCTCAACACCGGGCACTCGTGGCAGTTCACCGCCACGTCGATGGGCGAATCGCCGTTCTCGATCGTCGAGGGCGCCGACGCTCTCCCGCGGCTGCGACGCGCCTACTACGTCGATCAGCTCGGGGAGCGCGTGACGGCGCGGGCCGTGACGCTCTCGCAGGCGGTCGCCGCCAGCGCGTGCGTGCCGGGCCTCTTCGCGCCGCTGGCGCTCAGGGAGCTCTACAAGAACTACCAGGTGCGCCTGGTGGACGGCGGCGTCTACGACAACCAGGGGTCGCTGGCGCTGCTGCAGGAAGACTGCAACGTGCTGATCCTCAGCGACGGGTGCGGCCAGCTCGGGCTGTCCCGAGTGCCGGGACCCGGGCGGGTCTCGCCTCTGCTGCGCGCGTTCGACATCTTTCAGGAGCGGATGCGGCAGGAGAACTACGACGGGCTGCGCGCGGCGCGCCAGAGCGGACGCTTATCGGGGCTGGGGATCGTGCACCTCACGCAGGACCTCGAAGAGACGCCGGTGGACTGGATCGACTGCGAAGATCCCAGCAACCCCAACGACCAGCTGCCGGCCTCGGCGCTCAACAATCCGGTCACTGGGTATCAGGTCTGGAAGCCGCACCAGAAGCTGCTCGCCGCCATGCGCACCGACCTGGATGTCTTCAGCGAGATCGAATGCGCGGCGCTCATGGCGAGCGGCTACCTGGCCATGAACGTCGAGATCAAACGCCTGATGACTGGTGTGCAGGCGCTTGCCGCTGAACGTGAACAGAAGGACTGGAGCTTCTCGAGGATCGTTCCCCGCCTGGGCAAGGCGGACCCCGATCTGACGCGGCACCTCGAAGCGGGCGCCGAGCAGTTTCTCCGCATCATGAAGCTCGACGATTCCGTTCGCTGGCTGCTGGTCGGCCTCGTGGCGCTGGTGGCTGTGGCCGTTCTCGTAGTGCTGTGGGCGACCTGGGACCGCAAGGTGTCCGTCGGCTGGATCGTGGTGACGCTGGCCGCGTTCGTCGTTCCGCTCATCCTCAAGTCGAAGTTCACCGATCTGGCCCTGAAGCTGGCCGACCCGCTTGGCGCCATGCGTTCGTGGATCTCGCGGTGGATGGCGGCACTGGGCATCTGGACGGTGGCACGCTGGCTGGTCCCACGGCTGACCGCCCGCTATCTGGAGGTGGGCCGACTGCCGTAGAATCGCCTCCATGCAATCGATTACAGTGCCGGTGCTGCTTCTGGCCCTCGCGACCCCCGCCGCGGCGCAGCCGGCGCGCGCAGGCGGCCCCGCTGCCCCGGTGGTGGTCTCGCCGGAAGTCTCCGGCGACCGCCGCATCACCGTACGCCTCTACGCGCCGAAGGCAGAAGCGGTGCGGCTCGACGCGAGCGACGTCCCAGGCGTGCCCTTCGGCGCCGGTGCGCCGATGACCAAGGCCGAGAGCGGCGTATGGCAGGTCACGCTTGGCCCCGTGCCGGCTGGCGCGTATCGCTATGCCTTCGTCGTGGACGGCGTGCCCACGCTCGATCCGCGCAACCCGGCCACGAGCGAGGCCAACACCAACGCGTGGAGCCTCGTGTACGTGCCGGGCTCCGACCTGTTCGACACCAGGCCGGTGCCGCGCGGCGCCGTCGCCGAAGTGACGTACTACTCCGACTCGCTCGGCATGTTCCGCCGGATGCACGTCTACACGCCGCCGGGCTACGAGACGAACGGCCGGAAGTACCCGGTGCTCTACCTGCTGCACGGCGCCGGCGACAGCGACCACTCGTGGTCCACCGCCGGGCGCGCCGGGTTCATCCTCGACAACCTGATCGCGAAAAAGGCCGCCAAGGACATGATCGTGGTGATGCCGGCCGGGCACACGCGCGGGCCGGCCGGGGCCGGTGTCGTGAGCGCGGATGCCAACGCTGCCTTCTCGGGCGATTTCCTCGGCAGCATCGTGCCCTACGTCGAACAGCACTACCGCGTGGCCGGAGGGCGCGAGAACACCGCCATCGCCGGGCTCTCGATGGGCGGCGGCCAGACGCTCGACATCGCCACCGCCAACGGCGCGAAGTTTGGCTACGTGGGCGTCTTCAGCTCGGGGCTGTTCGGCGTCTTCGCGACTCCGGGGCGCGGCGCCGCGCCGCCCGCGTGGTCGAAGGGGTCGAGCGAGTGGGAGAAGCGCAACGCCGCGGCGCTCGCCGACGACAAGACGAAGAAGGGGCTGAAGCTGCTGTGGTTCTCGACCGGCAAGGACGATTTCCTGCTGCAGACCACACGCTCGACGGTGAACCTGTTCAAGGAGTACGGCTTCTCGCCGGTCTACACGGAGAGCGAGGGCGGGCACACCTGGATCAACTGGCGCGACTATCTCTCGGAGTTCGCGCCGCTGCTCTTCCGGTAGACGTGGGGGCCGGCTTTAGCCGGCCCTGGGCCGCCTGAAGGCGGCCCCTACGACGATCCGTTCAACGCACACCGCACGCCGACGTTCGCGTCGGCGTAGTCGGTCGGCACGCCGAAGCGGTTGCTGACGCGCAGCTCCTTCGCGCTCGAATGCCAGGCGCCGCCGCGCGCGACGGCCGAGGCGTTGGGCGCGAGCGGCTCCTCGACGGCGTCGTCGGTATCGTCGTACTTGTCGTAATAGCGATCGAGCACCCACTCGTAGACGTTGCCGAGCATGTCGTAGAGGCCGAACGCGTTCGGCGACTTCTGCGCCACCGGGTGGCTCCTGTCGCCGCCGTTGTTCTCGAACCAGGCCACGTCCGACAGCGTGTCGTAGTAGCGCTCGCGCGAGCCCGCCCGCGCTGCGTACTCCCATTCCGCTTCGGTGGGCAGCCGGCCGCCGACGGCGGCGCAGTACTTCTTGGCCTCGCTGCGGTCCATGCCGACGGCCGGATCGGCGTCGGTCGCGCCGGTCGCGCGCTCGGTCTTCGCGTGCTTCGCGTACTGCGCGTTGGTCACCTCGGTGCGCGCCAGCCAGAAGCCGCGGCGCATGCGCACCGTGTGCACCGGCAGTTCGTCGGGCTGGCAGTCGCCGTCGCCGCTCGAACAGCCCATCGCGAAGCTCCCCGGCGGAATCCACAGGTACGTCTGTCCGTCGGCGGCGTTGACCTTCGTGCGCGGCGAGGGGGCTGACGGCGTCGCCGCGGGCGCGGCCGGCGCCGGCGTGGGTGCAGGCGCCGCCGGCTCGGACCGTGGCGGCGTCGCTTCCGGCGCGGCGCCCGGAGGCGCACTCGATGCTGGACCCGTGGGCGCCCGTCGCGAGGTGAAGTAGAAGGCGCCGCCGATGCCCAGCACAAAGACGACGGCGGCGGCGATGAGCGCAGGGCGCGCGCCCCGCAACGTGCGCCACCGCTGACGTGCCTGCTCGACGCGCAACCGCTCGCCCGCTACCAGCTTCTCGAGATCGACCTTCAGCTTCCCCAGATCGTCGTCGTCGAACGAGGCCTCCGCGTCGAACCAATGCGAGGTGGAAATGAAGTACTGCAGGTCGGTGGACGGTGTGACCTTGCCGACGAGGACGGCGAGAATCGGCTTGCCGGCGTTGAAGGCGAGCTCGACCTCGCTCAGGACGTGACGCGACGCGTTGCCTTCGGCCGTGAGCAGCAGCACCTGTGCGGTGCACTCGCGGATGGCAGCGGTAATGGCAGCGGGAAAGCTGGTGCCGGGCTCGATGTCGCGCGGCGCGATCCAGCAGGCGACGCCCGCTTGCTCGAGCCCGGTGCGGATGCGATCGGCAACCGCCGCGTCCTCAGACGCGTAGGAGATGAAGATTCGGCCGGGCATCTCGCCGAGGCTAACGGCGCGGCGCCGCGTCGGCCTCCACGAGGACGATGGACGCGAACGCCGTGGCGGCGTCCTGCATGAACAGCGACATCATCGACCCGTCCGGGTAGCGCTTGTTCATCGACACCGCGGGCCAGGCGCCGGTGACCGGATCCTGACGCGACCGCAGCCAGCCGATGGCTTTGGCGAGCCCGGGGTTCGAGGCGCGCACCCCGGCCCGCTGCAGCGCGAAGGCCGTGAACGCGGTCGCGTACGCGTGGCTGCCGGTCGACGGGGGCGGATCCGCGTGCGCCATCCATGGCCCGAGACCAGCCAGGCTCCACCCGCCGTCGGGCTCCTGCTTGGAGAACACCTCCGCGATGAGCGTCGGACGCGAGGCGTCGGACAAGAGCCCGGGCATCGTGGCCGACGCCCACAGGAACGCTAATCGATCGTGCAGCCGCGGCGGGGCCACGGGGTTGGTCAGATAGGCGGTCAGCGCTGACGCGTGGTCGCGAACGGCGGCATCCTGCCGATACGAGTCAGGCGTCTGGCCGAGCGCCAGCGCGACCAGAGACGCGCCGTAGTAGCCGGACTCGTGGTTCTCCCACGGATCGAGGTTGGCCTCGTACCATTGCCACCCGCCCTTGTTCGAACCCCCGCTGTCCTGCTGCTCCCACAGACGATCGAACGCCTGTTTCGAATGCGAGCTCATGGTGGCGCGGGCGTCGTCGCGGCTCAAGAACATCGCGCTCATCACGGCCTCGACCGTGCCGAGTGCGCCCTCCGCCGGCTTGTTCATCTTTGTCCGCAGGCGATTCAGGTAGCCGGTCTCAAAGGTGGTGGGCCCGGCTTCGTGCAGCGACCGGCGCAGCACTGGCCGCGCCAGCAGATAGGTCATGCCGGTATGACACGACACGCACGGACCGTCGGACGACTGCGCGGTCTTCCAGTCGAACCACGCCTGCTGCCGTGCGTCGAGATAGCGGGCCGCCAGCGCCGGGTCCCACTCGGCGCGCACCGAGGACGCGGAGACCACGAGGAGAGCCATCGTCAGTCCGATGAGAAGGCGCGTCATGGAGGTGATTCTAGAGCAGGCGGACCTAAAGGTCCGCCTCTACGTACGTCTACCTGATGGTCCGCCTCTACGCACGGCCGCGCTCGTACACCCACAGCGCGGCGAGTCGATACAGGCCGTGGACGAATTTGCCGTACGGCAGCGTGACGAACAGGGCCAGGACCGCGCCCAGATGCAGCGCCAGCAGACGACCCATCGCGGCCGAATCGCGAAGCACGAGCAGCGCCAGGCCGGTAAAGCTGACGACGAAGAGCAGCGCGATGAACGACTGGTCGGGGCCGCTCTGTGCCGGATCGCCCAGCGCGCGGTCACGCCGCGCCTGCAGGACCCATAGCGCGGCGCAACCGGCGAGCAACGCGACTCCCCCAAGTGAGCCCAGCACGACCGGCGCGCTCGTGTAGGCGTACGGCGCGAGCCACCCGAACACGGTGTGGTAGACCGCCGCCACGGACGTCGACGCGAAGCACAGCAGGAACCCCGAGAGCACGAGGTGATGCGACCAGCGGCGCCACGGCCGGCGCTCCTCCTCGCCCGACACGCAGTCGGCCCCGTTTCCATGAAGGTGGCGCAGCGTCATCGCGTCGCGGAGCGCCCGCCACGTCGCACCAGTACGTGGCCGCAGGCTTTCAGGCCTGCCTGACGCATCGCGAACGAACCGCGCGACGCCGATGGCCATCGCGAACACCACGAACGCGAACACGCCGCCGAACAGCGCCACCATCACGCCGTGCGGCACCACGGCGTAGAAGTCGCCGGGGTCCGCCGGCGCCGGCACCGCCGAACCCGTCACTCGCGCCACGCGCAGCATCACGACGCTGAAGGCGATGACGAGCGCCACCGCCGTGAGCACCGAGTGGCCGCGGAAGGCCGCCGCCAGCCGGCGCGGCCACGCGTATTCCTCATACGAGGCCAGCCGGATCTCCGCCAGCGTCCGCGGCACGTTGATGCCGAACTCGTGCGGCGGCGCGTACTGACACGCGTATAGACACTCGCCGCAGTTGTGACAGAGGTTGGCGAGGTAGGCCAGGTCGACGCGCGCGAACGCCGTACGCGCTTCCATCGCGGGAAACACCGGGCAGTACTGCTCGCAGTAGCGGCAGGCGTTGCACACCGTCAAGGTGCGCGCCCCGTTCTCCAGCCTAGGGGCCGCCTTCAGGCGGCCCGTCTCATCGAGCTGCATCTGCCGCACGCTGGCCGGCGAGCCGGCCGAAGACGGTGCCGATGGTCATGCCGATGCCGGCGAGGTAGCCGCGCCGCAGCACGTTGCCGGCCATCACTTCGCCCGCGGCGAAGAGATTCTGCGACGGCGCTCCACCGATCACGACACGGGCGTCGTGATCCACGGTCACGCCGAGGTAGGTGAAGGTGATCCCGGGCCGCAGCGGGTAGCCCCAGAACGGCGGCGTATCGAGCCGCTGCGCCCAGTGGCTTTTCGGCGGCGTCAGCCCTGCGGTCCGGCAGCCGTCGAGCGTCTCGAGATCGAACGTGCCCGGCTGAACCGCGTGGTTGAACGCCTCGACGGCGGCGACGACGCGATCCGGCGCCAGCCCGAGCCCCGACGCCAGCTCGCGAATCGACGGCGCCGCAAATGGAGGAAACACCGAGGGCATGAAGCGGCCGATCGCCTTGGCATCCACCAGGCAGTACGCCTCCTGGTCCGGTTGTGCCATGACGAGAGCGCCCCAGCTCGCGTATCGCTTCGGCCACAGGTCCTGCCCTTCGTCCGCAAACCGATCGCCATGGCGATTGACGACGATGCCGAGCGGGATGCAGTCCAGTCGCGTCACGATGCCGCCGTCGAAGCGCGGCGCGCGGGCGTCCACGGCGATGGCATGGCAGCCGCGCGGGTCGCCTACCGGTACTGCGCCGGCGTCGAGCAGCAGGCGCAGCACCGCGCCGGTGTTGTACGGCGTGCCGCGCACGATGAAATGCTCGGCGGCGGCGCCCCACGCCTCTTTGAGCCATTCGAGGTTCGCTTCGAACCCGCCGGTGGCCACCACCGCCGCGCGCGCGCGCACGACGCGATGCTCTCCGTCCACCACGATGGTCGCCGCGCGAAACCTGCCGCCGTCGAGTTCGAGCGCCACGACGTCGGCATCGTAGAGCACGTCGATCCCCAGCCGCGCAGCCGCGGCGTAGTAGGCGTTCATCAGCGCTTTCCCACCGCCGAGGAAGAACGCGTTGGTGCGCGACAGGTGCAGCGTGCCCCGGAGCGCCGCCTGAAACCGCACCCCGTGGCGCTCCATCCATCCGGCGCAGTCGCGCGACTGCTCGATGAGCAGACGCGACAACCCCGCGTCCGACTCGCCGCCGTTGACGCGGTGCAGGTCGGACAGAAACTCGCCGTCCTCGTACGCGTCGGTCAGCACGTCGGTCGGCGCGCCGTGCGCGCAGCGCAGGTTGCGGGTGTGCCGGCTGTTGCCGCCGCGCATGTGTCGCGGGGCCCGCTCGACGATCACCACACGGCAGCCGGCTTCCCGAGCCGTCAGCGCTGCGCACAGCGCCGCGTTGCCGCCGCCCAGCACCGCCACGTCGTAGTCCGGAGGCGCGTCTGACCTGTCCGCCGTAGCCTTGGCGAAGGCGGAAGACCCGCCACGACGTGCCGCCATCATGCGCGCCGCACCTTGACGACCGCGGGCGTAATCAGCGCCGCCACCGACACGGCCAGCAGCGCCGCGCACAGCGGGCGGGTGAGGAAGACGGTCAGGTCGCCTTCGCTGATCGCGAGCGCGCGCCGGAACTGCAGCTCTGCCAGCGGCCCGAGCACCAGCCCCAGCACCGCCGGCACCAGCGGCACGTCATGCACACGCATGGCGCAGCCGACCACGCCGGTGGCGAACAGCAGCACGACGTCGAGCATCGACGCGTTGAGGCTGTAGGTGCCAAGCGAGGCGAGTACCAGGATGCCGCCGAAGAGCAGCGGCCGCGGGACGAGCATGACGCGCGCCCACACGCCGACCAGCGGCAGGTTGAGCACGAGCAGCATCACGTTGCCGATGTAGAGGCTCGCGATCAGCGTCCAGACCAGGTCGGGACGGGACGAGAACAGCAGCGGTCCCGGCTGCAGCCCGTACTGCTCGAAGGCCGCGAGCAGCACCGCGGCCGTGGCCGACGACGGCAGGCCGAGCGTGAGGAGCGGCACCAGTACGCCCGCCGCCGCGGCGTTGTTGGCCGCTTCGGGCCCCGCCACGCCCTCGATGGCGCCGCGCCCGAACTCCTCGGGCGTCGCGCTCAACCGCTTCTCCACGCTGTACGAGAGAAAGGTGGGAATCACCGAGCCGCCCACCGGCAGGACGCCGAGCGGAAAGCCGATGGCCGTCCCCCGCAGCCAGGGACGCCAGGATCGCGACCAGTCCTGGCGGCTCATGCCGGTGAAGGTCTGCAGCGCAATCACCTCGGGTTCATCACGCCCGTGGCGCCAGGCCTGATAGAACGTCTCGCCGACGGCAAACAGCCCGATCACCAGGATCAGCACGTCGATGCCGTCGAGCAACTGTGGGATGCCGAACGCGAAGCGCGCATCGCCCGTCAGCTGGTCGATGCCGACGAGACCCAGCGCGAGGCCGAGGAACAGGCTGAAGAGCCCGCGCGTGAGCGACCCGCCGATGAGCGCCGACACCGTCGTGAACGCCAGCACGGCGAGCGCGAAATATTCGGCCGGTCCGAACCGGAGCGCCACCGACGCCAAGAGCGGCGAGAAGAACGTCAACGCAATGGTGGCCAGCGTGCCGGCGACGAACGATCCGATGGCGGCCGTCGTGAGCGCCGATGCTCCGCGGCCCTGCCGTGCCATCGCGTAGCCATCGATGGCGGTGGCGATCGACGCCGTCTCGCCCGGTGTGTTCAGCAGGATGCTGGTGGTGGAGCCGCCATACATCGCGCCGTAGTAGATGCCGCCGAACATGATGAAGGCGCTGGTCGGGTCGAGGTTGAACGTGATCGGCAGGAGCAGCGCCACGGTGAGCGCGGGGCCGATGCCCGGCAGCACGCCCACCGCCGTCCCCAGCGTCACGCCGGCAAACGCCCACAGCAGGTGGGTCCACGAGAGTGCGCTGTCGAACCCGCCGCGCAGCAGCTCAATCGTGTTCACAGCCAGCCCGCCAGCAGTCCCGCCGGCAGCGACAGGTGCAGGACGTGCGCGAAGAGCAGGTAGGTGGACACGGACACGCCGACGGCGAACATGCCGTCACGAACCGGATGGCGGGGGTCGAACGCGCGCGCGGCGAGCCAGAAGAGCACGGCCGCGGCCAGCACGAAGCCGGCCCGTTCGAGCAGCAGGAGATGGAGCACGGCCGCGGCCGCCAGCAGCGCCACCGGCGCGCGGCCCGAGCCCTCTGCCGACTGGCCGCGCCCGGACCGGACGATCTGTCTCGCGAGAAGCGCACCGGTCACGAGCAGACCGGCAATGACCAGCCAGGGATACGGCTCGGGCGACGTGCGGCTGCTCTCCTGCCCCGCCGCGAACTTTCGCAGCACGTCTCTGACCCGCGTTTCTTCGGCGGCCGCGAACTGCAAGAAGGCGTCGCCCGTCAGGTAGCGGTCCAGCCACCGGTAACGCGCGAGCGACTCGCGCCATGCCGGTGACACGACCATCGCCGCAATGAGCGAGTCGAGCCGCGCGCGGTCGGCGGGAGCGACGCCCGGCGGCGCCACCAGCGATCGCCAGTTTTCGAAATCGATCGCGAGCCCCTGCTCGCGCAGCGTCGGCACCTCCACCCCCGGCAGCCGTTCGGCGCTCGAGATCGCCAGCGGGCGCAGCGTGCCCGCTTCGATCTGCGGCGCAAACTCGGCCAGCCCGTTGACGCCCACCGACACCTGGCCGCCGAGAATCGCGGCCAGCGACTCGCCGCCACCCGAGAAGGCGATGTAGTTCACGCGCGAGGGCGACACGCCGACCGCGTCGGCCACCAGCCCCGCCAGGATCTGATCGCTGCCGCCGGCCGATCCGCCGCCCCAGGAGATTGATTCGGGGCGCGCGGTGAACGCGTCGAGCAGGTCGCGCAGGGTGCGGAAGGGCGACGTCGCCGGCACGGCAATGACCTCGTACTCGCCGGTGAGGCGCGCCAGGAGCGTGACGTCGTGCAGCGTCACCGGCGCGTGGTGCGTGACGATGCCGCCGAGCATGATGAGGCCCGACACCATCACCACGTCGCGGCGTCCCGCTTCGGCGCCGATGAACCGCGCCAGCCCGATCGTGCCGGCCGCGCCCGGCACGTTCTCGACCGGCGCGATGCGCACGAGACCCGCGCGCTGGAGCGCGGTCTGCATGACACGCGCGGTCTGATCCCAACCGCCGCCGGGCGCCGCGGGCGCGATGATGCGGAGCTCGTCGACTGCCGGCTGCGCGGCGGCACCCGCCGCCCAGGCGACGACCGCTACCCACACGAGAGCCGCGCTCATCTGACGCGTCATGGACGCGCCTACTCTACAAGGATTAGCGGGCGACTTCCCGCAGCACCACGTCCGCGGTCGAACGATCGTCTTCGATGGTCACGGTGGTCACGTCGGACACGCGCTGGCTGTTCCGCTTGAGCGAGAGCTGATACGTACCGGCTGGAACGCCGCGCTTGAGAAGACGCGTTCGGACGTTGGGCACCCCTCCGCCCCAGAAAGACCCGTTTGCCTGCTCGAACGAGAACTCGAGATTCCCGCCGCTGCTCGAGGGGATGACGTCCATCATCACGACGCCGCCCACGATGTTCGAGTCCCATTCATCGTCGCCGGCGTCGAACGACGCTGCCCTCGACTGGGAGAAGACCGAATCGCCGGAGATGAACACGCGGTAGTCGCCGGGCCGTGCAAGCGTCACGTCGAAGCGCCCGGCTGCGTCGGTCTCCACTGTCCTTCCGCCGGCTTGACTGGGTTGACCCGCAAACAACAGGCGAGCACGCTCGACGGCCGCGCCATTGATCCGGATCGTCCCGGTCACATGAACGGTGGATCCCGGGATCCGCACTTCGCGCAGGGTGCCTGGAGGCGCCATCACCGTGGCGACACCTCCAGACCCTCCCGGGCCCCAGAGGTCGACCTCGTACTCGCCGGCCGCGAGCCCGTCGATGCGCCACCGGCACGCGGCTCCGACGCGCGAGGTAGCGACCGCCGACCGACTGGATCCAGGCCGACCCGCGTTCGTGACTCGACGCGTGACCGTCGCCAGTGTCAGCGTCACGCTCCTCGCGCACGCTGCGGCATCGGCCGACACCAGCACCGACCCCGAGTCGGGCACCGCCGGCGCGGAGGATGACGGATCGACGGTGATGGATTGACCCACCGCCGGACCGGCAGCGAGCACTAGAAGCGCAAACGAAGACACGCACGGCAGGCGCACGATTCGATTAGTCTACGCGCATGTCTCGCTTCCTCCTTGCATTGATGTTGTGCCTGGCCACCGAAGCCGTACAGGCGCAGTGGGTGAACTACCCGACGCCAGGACTGCCGCGCACGAAGGACGGCAAGGTGAACCTGAGCGCGGCGGCTCCGCGCACGCGCGAAGGCAAACCGGACTTGTCGGGCGTGTGGCACGTCGAGCCGACCGGGCTTCCGGCCATGAAACGCATCTTCGGCAACGACGTGGATGCGGTAGAAGTGCCGGGCATGACCGCCGACACGATCTCGAAATACGGCCTCAGCGTGTTGATCGACTTCAAGCCCGGCGAAGAGCCGATCCGCAAGGACGTCGCCGACGAGATCGCGCGCCGCAACGAGCACAGCTCCGGTCTCGACACCCTGACGCGCTGCCTGCCGGCCAGCATCCCGCTGGCGACGCTGCTCTCGGAATTCACCAAGATCGTGCAGACGCCCGGCCTGACGCTGATCATGCACGAGCTCGACAACGCCACGCGGCAGGTCTACACCGACGGCCGGCCGCTGCCCGCGGATCCGAACCCGTCGTGGCTCGGCTACTCGATCGGGCGGTGGGATCGCGACACGCTGGTGGTGGAGACCGTCGGCTTCAACGGCAAGGGGCCGCTCGACATCTTCGGCCACCCGCGCAGCGAGAAGATGCGCATCACCGAGCGCTATCGCCGGCGCGACGTGGGGCACCTCGACGTGGAGCTCACGTTCGACGATCCAGTCGTCTACACGCGGCCGTTCACGATCAAGGTGACCCACCTGCTGCAGCCCGATACCGACATCCTCGAATACTTCTGCAACGAGAACGAGAGGGATCAGACCCACCTGCTCAACGCGAAATAGCCGTGAAGGGCCGCCTGAAGGCGGCCCCCACGTCGATTCTGCAGCGCGCTCTTAGCGCTTCATGTCGTCTTCGATGCGCTTGCGGATGGCATCCGCCGACGCGTTCCGCGGCGTCGACGGCGCGGCAATGTCCCCGCCCAGCCGATCCGACAGCATCATCGTCAGCAGCGCTTCCATGACGTTGCCCGTCATCGGCGCGCCGTCCTTGCCGTTCTGGCCGGCAATCAGGATCTTCGGCACCACGTCCACCTGCGACACCTGAATCGCCTCGGCGAAGCGGTTCAACACCTGCTGCGTCAACTGCAGGCGCGGGCCGCCGTAGGCGCGCACCTGTTCCTCGATGGCCATGGCCTGCGCCACGCCGACGCGCGCGGTCCGCTCGGCATCCGCGCCGGCAATCGCCTGGATCCGCTTCGCTTCGCCCTCGCCCATGATGCGGACCTTCTCGGCCTCGGCGGTGGCAAGCGTCTGAATGCGGGCCGCTTCCTGACGCGACCGCTCGTACTCGGCCTTGCCCTGGTTGGACTGGATGGCGATCGACAGCTCCGATTCGGTGATGAACGTCTGCTGCTTGGCGCGCGACTCGGCCTCGCGCAGCTCCTTCTCCTTCATCGCCGCCTTTTCCTGCCGGGTGTAGGTTTCCACCTGCTCCTCGGCGATCTGGCGCGACCGCAGCTGCGTCAGGATCGTCTCGATCTGGCTGCCCGGCGTGCCGGCCGTCGGCGTACCGATGAGCACCTCCTGCAGCTCGAGGTTGTATTCGGCGAACTTCGCCTTCATCTGTTCGCCGGACTGCTGTTGAATCGCGCTGCGATCCTGAATCAGCTGAATCAGCGTGCGCGTCTGCCCGACGTTCTTGAAATAGGCCGAGACCATCGGGTCGAGGGTCTGCTCGACGAGCTTCTTGATGTCGCCGAAGCGCTGGATCACCAGCGGCGCCTTGCGGTAGTCGATGTGCACGACGACCGACAGCGGCAGCGACGGCTCGAAGGCGTCCTTGGTGATGAGCAGCACTTCCGACAGGTTTTCGTCGTAGTGGTGCGAGCCGGACTCCGATTTGTTCCACTTCAGGATGAAATTGGTGGTCGGCACCGACAACACCTTGCCGGCGTAGGTGTTGAACGCATACTTGCCCGGCAGCAGCGGCACGTTCCACACGCCGCGCGAGTCCTTCTTCACCAGCTCGCCGTGCTTGTACTGCTCGCCCGTGAGATCCACTCCCGCGTCGCCCGTGTAGGACACCACGACGCCGACGTTGCCGACCTCGATGGTCGTCTTGGGAATCATCTCGACGGTCGCAAACAGCCGGTTGATGTAGTAGGTGCCCTCGACCAGCGTCTGGAGCTGCCGGCCGCGCAGCCCGCCGGCGAGCAGGAACTTCTCCGGATCCTGGAAGTTGTTGTGGTAGAGCTCCGGGGTCCCGGCTTCGTCGCCAACGGTGTGGGCGATGATCTGCCCGTCAGGGAGCGAGGCGCCGTCGTGTACGGTGACGATCCCGATGGCGTCCAGCGCGTCCTTGATCACGACCGGCTCGAACCCGCCGCGCTCGTCGATCAGGCGGGCCATCTGCTTGAACGTCTCGGCCTCGCCCTCGTTGAAGGCCAGGAAATAGACGCGCTCGCTCGTGACGATCACGAACTGCGCGGTGTTGATCGCGTAGGTGCCTTCGCGGAGGATCTTCCGCTGCGGCCCGCGCTGGCCGCCGGCGCGCAGAAACGCCGTCACGTCCTGGAAGTCGTTCGCGGTGACATTGCCGGCCAGGGTCTGCGTCGGCGGCAGCGGCTGGCCGTCGCGCGCGAACACGTAGCCGATCTTGCCCTGCGGGATCGTCACCAGCGACATCTTGTGCAGGCGGTACTGAAACGGGACCAGCACGTGCCACCCGCCTCGCAGCAAGTCCGGCTGAAAGCCGGCCTCACCCTGCAGCGCGATGATGCCGCTCTTCACCGAGCCCGAGGGGCTCCACAGCTTCTCGACGATGCCGACACGGTCGTTGGGGATGTACCGGAAGGTGAGGACGAACACGGCGGCGATGAACAAGCCGAGCACGACCCACAACACGAGCGACAGAGACAGCACAGGCATGACACACGGTCCTCTCAAATGCCCGCGGACGGGCGGGACGTTGCGCGCACGGGCTCCAGTCCGTCACACGACGGACAGGGGGGCGATCGTACGCGATTGGGGGTGGGAGCCTATTTCGGCGGGAACGCGCCGAGAGCGGACCACGGCGGGGTGGGTTGCAGTGTGGTCACAAGAGGATGAGACGAAGACCGCCCGGCGGAGGTTCGGAGGGGTAGAATCACGGCCTTATCAGGAGGATGTCCATGCGCTCGACACTGGCCGTGGCCGCGGTTTGCGCGGCGCTTCTCGTGGGTTCGCTCGGCACTCGCGTCAGCGGCTCGACGGGACCGATTCCGCTCGACTGCAACCGCGCCTGCCTCGAGGGCCTCATCGATCAGTACCTGAAGGCTGTGGTGGCCCACGATCCGTCGAGGGTGCCGCTCTCGAAGGACGTGATGTACACCGAGAACAACCAGGTGATCGACGTCGGCGACGGGTTCTGGAAAACCGCACAGGGCCTGGGCAACTACCGCCACGTCTTCGCGGATCCCGAGTTCGGCCAGGTCGCGATGATGGGCACGATGATGGAGGCGGGCACGCCGATCCTCATGAGCCTGCGCCTGCGCGTGGAGCTCGGGCGCATCACCGAGATCGAGTCGATCTACTTCAAGCCGGGCGGCGGCGGTCCCAACAACATCGCCGCCATGGACAAGATGGGCAAGGCCGAAGACCTGTGGTTCCGGACCATCCCGCCGGCGCAGCGGCTGTCGCGGCAGCAGATGATCTCGGTCGCCGACGCCTACTTCAGCGGCCTGCAGAAGAACGACGGCAAGGGCGTGAACGGCTCGCCCACCTATCCGTTCACCAACGACTGCCACCGCATCGAGAACGGCGCGCCGACGACGAACGTCCCGGCACCGCCGAACCAGGCTCCGGGCACGATCAACCTGTTCTCGATGGACTGCCTGACGCAGTTCCAGAAGGGGCTCTATTACGTGGTGCAGAACATCCATCACCGCCGCTATCCGCTGGTGGACCAGGAGCGCGGGGTGGTCTGGGCGCACTGCACGTTCGACCAGGGCACGGTGAACTCGGGCGTGCTCTCCGACGGCACCAAACACAGCTACCCCGGGTTCAACCGTCCGAGCAGCATCCTCGTGAGCGAAGCGTTCCTGATCGAAAACGCCAAGATCCGGCGCGTGGAGATGGTCGGCCCGGCAGCGACGTATCACGTCACGTCGCCGTGGCCCGGCAATCTGAGCGGCAACTAGCGCATGTCGTCACTCGTACGTAGAGGCGAACCTTCAGAAGGTCCGTCTGGAGGCGCAGGCGAACCTCAAGGTTCGCCTCTACGAGCGGCGGCGACGCTTGCCGTCGTCGTCGCGATGTCGGTGTCGATCGGCGCCCAGTGGCCGGCGTATCGCGACGCGAAGACGCCGCGGACCGCCGACGGCAAGCCGGATTTGTCGGCGCCGGCGCCACGCACGGCGGCCGGCAAAATCGACTTCTCCGGCATCTGGAACTTCGCCGGCGTGCTCGGCTTCCGCGGCGGACCGCCGCCGCCCCCGCCGGGTACGCCGCCCGAAGCGACGTTCTGGAACATCGAGGCCGGCTTCAAGGAAGGGCTGCCCTTCACTCCATGGGCGCGCGAGCTGCGGCGCCAGCGCATGGCCCGCAACAGCGCGGACAATCCCGACGCCGCGTGCCTGCCGCTCGGCTACATGCAGCTGCACACGCACTCGCAGCCGCGCAAGATCATTCAAACCGCCGATCTGATCGTGATCCTCTACGAGGCCAACGCGGGGGTGCGCCAGATTTTCATGGACGGCCGTCCGGCGCCGTCGAAGGACGCGCAGCCGTGGTGGTTCGGCTACTCCCGCGGCTGGTGGGAAGGCGACACGCTGGTGGTGGAGAGCACGAACTTCCGCGACGAGGGCTGGCTCGACGTGAACGGAGCGCCGCTGACGACCGAGGGCAAGCTGATCGAGCGCTTCCGTCGCGTCAACGTCGGCCGCCTCGAGATCGACATCACCATCGACGATCCAAAGGCCTACACGAAGCCCTGGACGGTGCGCGTCAATCAGCGCCTGCTCGCCGACACCGACCTCATCGAGTTCGTCTGCGGCGAAAACGAGCGCTTCCTCCCCTGGCTCAAGAAACAGCAGCCATAGATCAGGGCGACCCTGTACGAATCTCGCGCTCGCGACGTTATCCGTTGTCGAGGTGCCCATGCGCTGTCGCGCTGAGATTCTGATCGTCGGGTTGTTGCTGCTCGTGGCTCCCAGCGGCGCAGGAGCGCAATCGGCGTCGAGGTCGAAAGAGCCCCGTTGGGAAGTGGAGATCCATGGCGGAGGCGGCTTCGACCGGAGCAGCACCGACGGCCGCGGCGCCCTTCCACCGGCGGGCGCCTCGTTCACGACAATTGTCGGCTTCCCGAGCCGCCGCGCCTCTACGTGGTACTTCGGCGACGGCGCAGTTCTTCTCAATCAGATCAACGCGTCTTTTTCCTCCACTCTCCTCAGCGGCCGAGTCACGCCGCTCGATCCCGTGCTGCAGAGCGCCGTCGCGCGGCGCGGCACTGGCGGCAGCGTCGGCTTCCGGATTGGAAGGACTCTCACGCCACGATTCGGGGTCGAATTCACGCTCGACGCTCCCCAAGGGCACGCGAAGTTCACGGATACCGCGCTCGCCGGCATCGAAAGCACGCGTGCCAGTTTCGTCGGCGCCTGGAACGAGCGCACCGGTCTGGTCACCAGCGGAGCCGGCATCGTCTTCATCAATCCTGCGATCGCATCCGTCTCGACGATCGACGACGACCGCGGACGGCAGCTCTTTACGAGCGGGGCGCTGACCATCAACCTGGCCACGCGCGGGCGCATCGTGCCGTACGCGGCGGTGGGAGCCGGCGTGGTCATGAAGAGCGGCGACCTGCCGCGCGCGACGCTCGCCGGCAGCTATCGATTCGACAGCCTCGGTGCGCTGACGGGCTATTTCCCGGTCAACGAGACCGACACCGTCACCGTGCGGCTCGTGAGCGCTCGCCAGCATCCGCTGACCACCGTGCTCGGCGGCGGCGTCCGAGTGTTCGGCTCGAACCGGTGGGGCGTTCGCGCCGACGTTCGCGCGTACATCAGCAAGAACACCTTGGATCTGCTGGTGGACGCGTCACCGCGCGTCGTGGTCGGCACACAACCGATGGGGCTGATCGCCTCGACGCTGGTCCCCAGCATCCAGTTCAGCAACTTTGTCGGGCTCGATTCCACGCTCAGCGGGGCGCGCATCGACGGCTTCAAGACGTTCACCAGCCAGGGCACGACCGTCCACGCGACCGTGTCGGTGGGCTACTTCCTGCGGTTCTGACGCGGGCTCAGGCGGTCTCGCGCTGCGACCGCCGGCGGTCGAGGAACCCCATGTCCTGGCGGAACCGCGCCAGGCGCGCACGCTCCACCTGCAGAGTCTCGCGCGCCTCCGACGTGTTGCGGAACGGCTCGCGTTCGATCAGCGCGATCAGCTCCTCGTAGCCGGTCAGCAGCGACGCCACCTCGCGCCGTTCGACCTCGGTCAGGGCGCGCCAGCGCTCGTCGTCGGCGCTGTCGCCGGGACGCCAGTGCCCGATCGGCAGCGGCACGGTCGTGAGGACGCGCGCCTCCTCGGCGAGCTGGTTCAGCACCTCGCGCACGCCAAAGCAGAGCGAGCGGGTGTCGCCGTCGTCTCCAAAAGGAAGGGGCCGCGTGTCCTCATTGGCATCAGGGAACACGCGCTGCAAGAGGAGCAGCTGGCGGTACAGGAACCCGGCTCGTTCGACGAGCGTCGCTTCGGAGGTCCTCTTCATCAGTACCTCGCTCTGACGGAAGGCTGCGCCGGCAGCTTAACTCAGCGTCACGGCCTACCGCGCCCGGGAATCCCTTGGAGGACAGCGCGAATTGCTAGCCGTACATGCGGTCGCGCGCCACGACCGCGCTATCATCGCTGGATGCGAGCGCTGCTGAAGTTCCTGCTGGTGATCGTCCTTCTCGCCGCCGTCGGCTTCGGCGGCGCCTGGTGGTGGGCCGGCCGCATGAGCGGCCCGACGATCGATCTCAAGTACCCCGACCGTTTCGTGGGGCAGTCCACATCGCTCGAGCTGACGCTCCAGGCGCCGGAGGGACGGTTCTCACACGCCAGCGTGACGCTGGCGCAGAACGGCGTGAACCACGACGTGTTCACCCTCGAGCCGCAGGCGCGCACTGCTAGTACGGACGCGAAGAAGGAGGCCGCCGACAAGGTCTATGTCATCAAGCCGATCGGGCAGAAGGCCATTCCCGATCTGCGCTCGGGACCGGCGCGCATCACGGTGCGGGCGGCCCGGCCGGTGCTCTACGGGCTGCGCGAAATCGAGACGGTCGTCACCCGCGACGTCCAGGTCCGCCTGGAGCCGCCGCAGCTCGCGGTGCTCTCGACCTTCCACTACATCAACCACGGCGGCAGCGAATTCGTGGTGTACCGCGCGACGCCCGAAGACGTCGCGTCGGGTGTCCGCGTGGGCGACAAGGAGTATCCGGGCTACCCGGCCAAGGGCGTCGGCATCACCAGCGACCCCGCCATGCGCGTGGCGTTCTTCGCCCTGCTGTTCGATCAGCCGCTCGACGCGCCCATCCAGGTGTTCGCGCGCGACGAGGCGGGCAACGAGGCGCAGGCCGCGCTCGACAACCGCGTGTTCCCGAAGGCGTATCAGAAGAGCCGCATCGAGATCGACGACAAGTTCCTCGGCCGCGTGGTGCCGGCCATCGCCGGCAACTCACCGTCGATCAGCGTGCCGCCCGGCGACCTGCTCGCGGGGTTCCTGAAGATCAACGGCGACCTCCGCCGCGAGAACAACGCCTACATCGCCAGCCTTGCGAAGAAGTCGTCGCCGGAGCTGATGTTCATGGACGCCTTTCAGCAGCTGGGCGACTCGCAGGTGGAGGCGAAGTTCGCCGACACCCGCACCTACATCTACAAGGGCAAGGACGTCGATCAGCAGGTGCATCTCGGCTTCGACCTCGCCGTCACCGCCAACGTCCCGATCAAGGCGGCGCAGAAGGGCGTCATCGTGCACGCCGCGTATCTGGGCATCTACGGCAACTGCGTGATCATCGACCACGGAATGGGCGTGCAGTCGCTCTACGGACACCTGTCGTCGCTCGGCGTCAAGGTCGGCGACCGCGTGGAGAAGGGGCAGGTGATCGGCCGCAGCGGCATGACCGGTCTGGCCGGCGGCGACCACCTCCACTTCACGATGCTCGTCGGCGGCCAGCAGGTGACGCCGGTGGACTGGTGGAGCAAGCAGTGGATGGACGACCGGGTGCTCCGCAAGATCAAGGCGGCCGGGGGGCCGGCCTCGTAGAAGTGGGATAATTACCTGTTACTCCCTGAGGAGCGGTCCCGCATGCGCATCGGCTCGACAACCATGGTGTTCACGGCGCTCGTCGCCACGCTGGCGGCGGCGTGCGGGGGCGAGTCCAAGTCGTCGAGCCCCGCGCCGGCGGCCCCGGTGACCAACCCGGTAGACCCGGCCACAGCCGGCGCCGTCATCGGCAAGGTGACCTTCATGGGCACGCCGCCGAAGGCCGAGACGATTTCGATGTCGTCGGACCCGCGCTGCATGAACGCGGGAGCGAAGACGGAGTCGGTGATGGTGTCGGGCGACGGCTCGCTGCAGAACGTGTTCGTCTACGTGAAGGATGGCCTTGGCAACCTGAAGTTCCCGGTGCCGACGAGCGCGCTCGTGCTCGACCAGAAGGGCTGCCAGTACCGCCCGCACGTGTTCGGCGTGCAGGCTGGCCAGCCGATCGAGATCCTCAACAGCGACATGACCTTGCACAACATCCACGCCTGGCCGCAGACGAACCAGGAGTTCAACATGGGCCAGTCGCTGCAGGGCATGAAGGACACGCACGTCTTCACGACGCCGGAAATCATGGTGCCCTTCCGCTGCGACGTGCACCGCTGGATGAACTCGTTCGTCGGCGTCGTGGCGCACCCGTTCTTCGCGGTCACCGGCGCCGACGGGGCGTTCGAGTTGAAGGGGCTGCCGCCCGGCACGTACACGCTGGAGGCCTGGCATGAGAAGTTCGGCACCAAGACGGCCAGCGTGACGATTGGCGCCAAGGAATCGAAGGACGTCGCCTTCACGTTCAGCGGGTAAGGCACCGGAAGTTGTTCGAATGCTCCTGTTTCTCTTCGCGCTCCTGACGGCCGCCTCCACGGCTGTCCTGATCTTTGCCGGGGGCCTCGTCACCAGCACGGGCTCGGGCCTGTCCGTACCGGACTGGCCGAACTCCTACGGCTGGTTCATGTTCACCTTCCCGAGGGAGAACTGGGTCGGCGGCATCTTCTACGAGCACAGCCACCGGCTGATTGCGAGCACCGTCGGCTTCCTGATCCTGGTGCTCGCGTTCTGGCTCTGGCGGGTGGAACCGCGGCGCTGGGTGCGGCGGCTCGGGTTCATCGCGCTCGGCGCGGTGATTACGCAGGGAGTGCTGGGCGGCATCACCGTGTTGTGGTACCTGCCCGATCCGATCTCGATCGCGCACGCGAGCCTGGCGGAGATCGTGTTCTGCCTCACCACCACGATTGCGCTCGTCACGTCGCCCGGCTGGCGCTCGCGCTACTCCCGCCGCGGGCCGGCGCCAGACGATCGCACCCTGCAGCGCGTCGCGCTGGCCACGCTGGCCACGGTGTACCTGCAGATCGTCGTCGGCGCGACCATGCGGCACACCGACGCGGGGCTGGCAATTCCCGACTTCCCGTGGATGTTCGGCCACCTGGTGCCGGACCACTGGGATCCGAAGATCGCCATCCACTTCGCGCATCGCGTCGGCGCGCTGTGTGTGACGCTGATGCTCCTGGCCACCACCGGCCACGTGCTCGCGCGTCACCGCAACCGGCTCGAACTGCTGCGGCCCTCGATCCTGCTCCTCGCGCTGGTGACGCTCCAGATCACGCTCGGCGCGCTCACCGTGCTGAGCCGCAAAGAATACATCATCAACTCGCTGCACGTGGTCACCGGCGCCAGCATCCTGGCCACCACGCTGATCCTGACGCTGCGCGCGCATCGGGCCCGCTTCGGCGACGCGCTCGGGCCCGCCGGCCGCGTGGCCGACAGCCGCCTGACGGCCGGCCCTGATCATTCGGGTGCCGCGGCCGGGGCGCGCGCGTGACGAGCGGGGCCCCCACGGCCGACGCCCCGCAGGCCGACGCGCGCGGCGCCAGCGTCGCGCGCGCCGCGGACTGGGTGACGCTCACCAAGCCGCGGCTCAACCTGCTCGTCCTGATCACGACGCTTGCGGGGTTGTACCTGGCGGAACCCGCCGGCGTCTCCGCGTCGCTGCTCGTCCACACGCTGGTCGGCTCGGCGCTGGTCGCGGGCGGAGCGGCGGCGCTGAACCAGGTGTTCGAGCGCACGACGGACGCGTTGATGCGACGCACCCGCAACCGCCCGCTGGCGGCCGGCCGGCTCGGGACGGCGGAAGGCGCGGCGCTCGGTGCCGTGCTGTCGATCGCCGGCCTCGTGGAGCTCGCCGTGTTCACCAACCTCACGGCGGCCGCAGTGGCGGCCGCGACGCTCGCGAGCTACGTGTTCCTCTATACGCCGCTCAAGACGCGGACGTCGCTCGCCACGCTCGTCGGCGCCGTGCCCGGCGCGCTGCCGCCCGTGATCGGCTGGGCGGCGGCCACCGGATCGGTCTCCGGGCCGGCAGTGGTGCTGTTCGGCATCGTGTTCCTGTGGCAGATGCCGCACTTCCTGGCCATCGCGTGGATGTATCGCGACGACTACGCACGGGCCGGCATTCCACTGCTTCCGGTGCTCGAACCCGACGGCCGCCGCACGGGGTATCAGGCGCTGCTCTACGCCGCGGTGCTGTGGCCGGTCAGCCTGCTGCCGGTCATCACCGGACTCGCCGGTCTGCCGTACGCCGCCGTCGCCACGGTGCTCGGGTTCCTCTACATCGGGCTCAGCGTGCGCTTCGCGCAGGAACGCTCGCCCGGCACGGCGCGCCGCCTGTTTCTGTTTTCGATCCTCTACCTTGCGCTGCTGCTCGGCGCGCTCGTCGCCAACCGCGTCTGGATGTAGCCAGGCGGATGCAGATCTCCGACCTCCCGGCGCTCAACGCCACGCTGAACGCGATCTCGGCGCTCTGCCTCACGCTTGGCTACGTCTTCATCCGCCGTCGCGACCGCGTGAACCACCAGCGCGCCATGCTCACGGCGCTCGGCACCTCCGCGCTCTTCCTGGTGAGCTACGTCACCTATCACGCGAACATCGGATCGAAGCCGTTCCCAGGCCAGGGTCCCGTGCGCGTGGTCTACCTGACGATCCTCGTCACGCACATCGTGCTCGCCGCGGTCATCCTGCCGATGGCGCTCGTGACCGCCAATCGAGGGCTGCGCGGGCGCTTCGACCGCCACGTACCGCTGGCCCGCTGGACGCTGCCGCTGTGGATGTACGTCTCAGTGACCGGCGTCGTTATTTACGTGATGCTCTATCGGATTTACTGACGGACCCCATCGCCTTTACAGGGAGGTCACGTGCTGCATCCGTCGGAAGAACGCGTTCGCGTCCAGCCTTGGCGCAGCGAGCCCTGGCTCTCCGTCCTGGCGCTCCTCGTCTCGGTCCTGCTCTGGGCCCTGCTGACGATCTCGGTCATCGGGATCGTCTACGCGATCCTCCTCGGGTGGTTCTTCTTCGTCACGCACATGCTGCTGATTGCGCACGTCCGCGGCAACGGCGTCCGTCTCGGCCCGGATCAGTTTCCCGAGCTGCACGAGATGGTGGAGCGGCTGTCGAAGCGCATCGGGCTCGCGCGGGCTCCTGAAGCGTACCTGCTGCAGTCGGGCGGCGCCCTCAACGCGTTCGCGACGCGATTCCTGTCCGCCGACATCATCGTGCTGTACTCCGATCTGGTGAACGCATGCGGCGACAACACGGCGGCGTGCGAGATGGTCGTGGGTCACGAGCTGGCGCACGTCTGGCGCGGGCATCTGCGCTGGCACTGGCTGCTCCTGCCGTCTTATCTGGTCCCGTTTCTTGGCACGACGCTCTCGCGCGCCCGCGAATACACCTGCGATCGATACGGCCTTGCGTTGGCGGGCAACCGCGACGGCGCGTTGCTGGGGCTGTCCATTCTCGCAGTGGGCGGGGCACACGGCCCGCGCGTGAACCAGCGGGCGCTCGTGGCGCAGCGCGCCACTCTCAATACCGGCCTGATGCGCCTGGCCGAGTGGGTGTCCACGCACCCGCCTCTCGCCTCGCGCCTCGTAGTACTCGAACCGTCCCTCGAGTCGGTTCCCGTGCCTCGCACGGCCGGCAACGTGCGGGCGCTCGCGGTGATCGCCGCCGTGACGCTGCCCATCGTGGTCGGCGGCGTGGCCGTCGCGGTGCTGCTTCCGAAGCTGTCGCAGGCCGTGTCGCAACAGCAGGCCGCGGCCGCCGCGCAGCCCGAGCCCAGACTCGAGCCGCTCCCGCGTGACATCGCGGACCAGCAGCTCGCCGAGGACTTCGATCGCCTGGTCATCTTCCTGCGGCAGGAATCGTCCGCTGGCCGCGACCTGCCGGCCGACGACGACGAGCTCTACAAACGATTCAATCGGGCTCGGCGCTACGAATTCGAGCCCGAAGATCCGTTCGACGGCCGACGGTATGGCTACGAGACGAATGGCGACGCCTTCGTGCTGTGGAGCAGCGGGCCCGATACCCGCCCGAACACCGACGACGACATCCACTTCGACTCGCGCTCGAACAGCCGGAAGGTCGGGCGGCGGCCGGCGCTGGTGGCCGGAAATCGATAAGTCTCCAATCTCGTGTGAGTTAGGCGGCAAATCCGGCCGGACCGGGACTTACCGAGCTGCGATAAGATGGGGCCCATGCGACTGCAGCTCCGCATCGTAACGGCCTCCGTTGCCGTTCTCCTCGGCCTGGCCGCCGCCGCCCACGCGCAGGGGCGGGCCATGGGGACGGTGAAGGACACAACCGGCAAGGCCATCAAGGGCGCGACGGTAAAGGCGACCAACCCGGATGCCTCGCCGGCGCAGTTCGCCTCCGCCACCGACGATCGGGGGCGCTGGGCGATGATCGGCCTCAAGAGCGGAACCTGGCACTTTACCGTGGAGGCGCCGGGCTTTTTCACCGTCGAGACCAACGCCCCGATTCGCGTCGCCGCGGCGCCGCCGATGCAGTTCATGCTCGGCAAGGATCCCGGGCCGATCCCGAACGCGCTCGATCGCAACATCCAGCAGATGATTCAGGAGGCCGCGGGGCTGCGCGACGCCGGCCGGCTCGATCAGGCGATCACGGCGTATCAGGAGATCCGCACCAAGAACCCGAAGCTCACCTCCGTCAACCTGGTGATCGGTGATCTGTATCGCCGCAAGGCGATGGCCGAAAACGATCCCGGCGCGCGGCAGACCCTCTACCGCCAGGCGCTCGACGCCTACGATCAACTGCTCAAGAGCGACGCCACCAACGAGCGGGCGCTGGCCGAAAGCGCGGCCATCCGCGCCGTCTCGCGCAACCAGTAGCAGCAGGCCTCAGGATCCCGTTCAGAGATATGCCGGGCCGGCCACGCGTACGCACTCGCCGTTGGCAGGCGACGCTCATCGTCACGCTGGTGTTCACGGCGGCGGTGGGCGCCGCGGCGGTGGGCTGGTGGTACGCACGCGAGTCGCCGCCGCATCAGGGGCCGATCGTCCTGCTCGCCGTGGACGGTCTGTCGAGCACGGCGCTCACGTCGTACGGCGCGCGCACGAGCGCGGCGCCGGCCATCGACGCGCTCGCCGCCGACAGCGTCGTCTTCGAGCACGCCTACATCCATTCCCCGGCCATGTTGCCGGCCTACACGTCGCTCCTCACCGGGCAGCTGCCGTTCGATCACGGCGTCCGTGACGAAGCCGGATTCGCGCTGAAGACCGATACCCGGACGCTGGCGGAGCTGCTGCGCAGCCGCGGCTTCTCCACCGGCGCCGCGGTGTCGTCGTTCCTCCTGCGCAAGACCACCGGGCTCTCGCGCGGTTTCGCGTTCTACGGCGGCGAGCTCGGCGAGGACGCGCAGGATCGGCCGGTCGTCGAGCGGCCAGGAGCCGCCACGTTCGAGACCGCCGCGCAGTGGCTGCGATCGCAGAACGGCCAGCGGTTCATGCTCTTCGTGGAGGTGCCGGCCGCGGGCGTGGACGCCGTGGCGCGCAGCCTGCTCGATCTGCTGAAAGAGCGCCGGCTCTACGACAAGGCCACGATCATCGTGGTGGGCGGGCGCGGCGCCGGCGCCGTCACCGGGCGGCTCGACGACGCCACGCTGCGCGTCCCGCTCATCGTGAAGCAGCCGGATCAGGACGGCGCCGGACGGCGGGTGCGGCCGCCCGTGCAGCACATCGACCTCCTGCCGACGGTGCTCGACCTGGTGCGCGCCCCGATCCCGGGCGGCCTCCGCGGCCGCTCGCTGCGCGCGGTGCTCGACGACAGCGACGAGACGGTGCCGGTGCGTCCGCTCTACGCGGAGTCGCTCGCCGCGTGGTACCGGTTCGGCGGCCGTCCGTCGTACGCGCTCACGAGCGACGGCGCCCGTCTCGTGCGCGAGGCCACCGACCGGCTGGTGACGCTCGACCGTGCCGACCTGCCGAACCCCACGCCGGTCGTGCACGACGCCGCGGCGCTCGGCGCCGCGCTCAACCGCCTGCTCGACTCACGCATGCCGGCCGCTGCCGCGGCGCTCTCGACGCTCGACGCCGAGCTCTTCGCGCAGCTCGGCATCCTGATGGCGGCGCCCGATCTGCCGGAGACCACCGCCACGGCACTCCCCGACGACCAGGCCATGCTGCTCGACGGTCATCGCCGCGCCGCCGCGCTCGTCGGCACGCGTCAGTTCGGCGCCGCAGCCGCGGGGCTGCGGGAGCTGGTGCGCGCCAACCCGCAGGTGCCGGCGCTGCAGCTGCAGCTCGGCACGCTGCTCGAGCGCGCCGGCCGCCTCGAGGAGGCGGTCACGGTGTTTGGCGACGCCGACAAGACCTGGCCCGATCGGGTGACGACGACGCTGGCGCTGTCGCACGCGCTCGCCCGCGCCGGCAAGCTCGATCAGGCGCAGCAGAAGGCCGACGCCGCCGTGGCGCTGAGCGAGGGCGGCGCGCCCGCCGATCGCGCCGCGGCGCTCGAAGCCGCCGCCCGCATCGCCATCGATCGTCGCGACGTCGCCGCCGCGGAGCGCTCGGCGCAGGCGCGGTTCGACCTCGACGGCTCGCGCGCGCTGCGGCAGTTCGTGCGCGGCCGCGAGCTGCTCGACGGCGGGCACTACGAAGAAGCGCAGGCGGCCCTGCTCGAAGCGTCGCGGTGGGACGGCGGCGAAGGCGGCGGCGGCACGCTGCCCGGGCTGCACCTGGCGCTCGGCGAAGCGCTCGTGCACCTCGAACAGCCGGCGGACGCCGAAACGCAGTTGAAGGAAGAAGTCCGGCTGTTTCCGCTCGACCCTCGCGCCTACGTCACGCTCGCCCTGCTCTATCACTCGCTCGATCGCGAGGACGATGCGGCGCTGGTGCTGGAGGATCTCGTCGAAGCGCTGCCGACGCCCGAGGGCAGCAGCGCCGCGGCCCGGGCCTGGACGGCGATGGGCAACAAGGAACGCGCCGAGGCCATCCGCGCCGAGGCACGGACGCGGTTCAAGGGCGACCCGTCGCTGAGCCTCCTGGGGCGCGGCCGGCCGTAAGACGCAGTCCTTGGTCCTTAGTGCTTGGTGCCTGGTCCGTCCTTAGTCCTTAGTCCTTGGTCCCTTGGACCAAGCACCGAGAACCAAGGACCAAGGACCACGAAGCCGATCCCGGCCCAGAACAGGTTCCGCACCTTCCGCACGATGGCCAGCGTCACGCCCACCGCGGCGGGCACCGCCAGCGCCGGCGCGAGCGCGCCGGTGAGCGCTTCGTCGACGCCGACGCGGAAGGGCACGAACTTGAACGCCAGCATCTGCACCCGGTTGAGCGCTTCGAAGACAACCGACTGCGACAGCGTCGGCGCCTCGCCCGGTTGCAGCCATCCGAGGGTGAAAAACACTTCCACCACCGCCAGCGCGTGGAATGCCATACCCAGGCCGAAGGCCCGCCACAACCGGCCCGGGTTGGCCGCCGAAAAGCCCACCACTGATTGCCGCACGCCCGCCAGCCGCTCGCGCCACGCCGGGCGCGCGCCTTGCTCGGGCGACCACGTGCCTCGCAACAGCCGCAGGCCGGCCAGCGCCGCGGCGACGAGCAGGATCAACGCCGCCACGCCCCACTCCTGCCACTGGAACGGCAGCGGCACCGTGGCGAGCAGGACCGCGACGCCCACGAGCACCATCGTCAGCGCCGACGCCGCATAGACGAGGTTGTCGGTTGCAAGCGACGACACCGCGTCGGACGTGGCCAAATGGTGCCGGGAGAGGAACGCTTTGGTGGGCTCGCTGGCGGCAAGCCCGAACGGCGTCACGCTGCCCACGGCGTCGCCGGCGAGAAACGCCGCGAGCGCGGACGCAAAGGGGAGGCGCGCCGCCGGGCGCATGCACAGCCGCCACGCTTCCGTGCGCAGCGCGAAGCGGACGCCGCCGAGCGCCAGGATCGGGACCAGCCCCCGGCCGACACGCCGGATGCCGTCTGCAATCGGAGAGAGGCCCACGCTGCGGACGGCGTAGGCAAAGAGCACCACGCCACCCAGCGCCGTCACTCCTGTGAGGAGGTACTGCCGACGCCGGGTGAGCCCGCCCGCACGGAGTGCGGGCCAAGCAGACACTGCGTTAGCGAGGCGAAGCCTTACGTTCACCCGTGGCGAAGCCTCGCTAACTAACTAGGACGTTCGGAGGACTCGATGCTCTTGAACGTGTCTTCGATCAGCCGCAGGTTGTCGTCCTTCGACACGTTGCGCTGCAACAGCTTCGACGCAATCGTGACCGAGAGGTCCACGGCTTCCTGGCGGATCTGCTGCAGGGCACGCGCGGTCTCGAGCTCGATCTGCTTCTCCGCGTTCTTCACCCTCAGGTCGGCGTCGGCGCGCGCCTTCTGCATCAGCTCCTCGCGGAACTTGCTGGCGTCGGTCCGCGTCGCCGCCATGATCGCCTCGGCCTCAGTACGGGCCTGGGCTAGGATGCGCTGCGACTCGACGTTGAGGCGCTCGAGCTCCGTCTTGGCCTGTCTGGCCTCGTCGAGCGATTTCCGGATCGCATCCTGACGCGCCGCGAGCGCCGCCAGCAGCGGCCTCCAGGCGAACTTCGCCAGCAGCCCCGCGAGGACCAGAAACGTGGCGATGGTCCAGATGTACAGCCCGGGATCGGGTTGGACCAGCGGATTGTCCATCGTGATGTCCTTAATTCTTCAGCAGCACGATGAGGAGCGCGAACACCTCGGCGAGCACCGCGACGCCTTCGAGCAGGAACAGCGGAAGGTTGACCGCGCCGGTGATCTGCGCCGTCGCGCTCGGCTGCCGGCCGATCGCCTCGGCCGCGCCGGCCGCGAGTTTCCCGATGCCAAGACCGGCTCCGATGACGGCCAGACCGAGGCCAATGCCGGCCCCCATATAAGCAAGCGCAAATCCCTGCATTTCCAGTGCCTCCGTAAAAGCGCTCAGTGATGAGCGTGAATGGCCATGCCGATGAACACGGCCGACAAGAGCGTGAACACGTACGCCTGAACCAGCACGACGATGATTTCGAGCGCCGAGATCAGCACCGCGAGCACGAGTGAGAACACGCCGACGCCCATGCCGGCGGCGGCCCCGAACTGCTGATTGAAGATGAACACGAACGACAGGATCGCCAGGATGGCGATGTGGCCGCCGGTCATGTTGGCGGCAAGACGCATCGTGAGCGCGAACGGGCGCACCAGCATGCCCATGATCTCGATCGGGATCAGGAACAGGGTGACCGGCAGCGGCAGACCGTGCGGCACCATGTTCTTCCAGTGCTTCACGAAGCCGTGAGCGCGAGCGCCGGCGATGATGATGGTGAAGAAGGTGATGGTGGCGAGCGCGGCGGTGACGTTGAAGTTGCCGGTGGCGGTCACGCCGCCCTCGAGCATCTTCGAGAAGAACGAGTCGTGCGACGCGTGCAGCACCGTGTGGTTGAGCAGGTTGAGGACGTCGAAGATGGGAATCAGCCCGATGGCGTTGGCGCCCAGGATGAAGACGAACAGCGACACCAGCAGCGGCGTCCAGGTGTCGACCCACTTGTCGCCGACGTTGGGGCGCACGATCGACTCGCGGATGAAGTCCACGATCGCCTCGAGGGCGTTCATGAACCCGGACGGAATCTGGCGGTCCTGGCGCAGGTAGCGGCGCACCGAGAGCGTCACCACGACGAAGATCGTGGCGGCCACCAGCCACAGCATCATCACGTGCTTGGTCACGGAGAGATCGATGCCGAAGACGGGCGGCAGATGGATCAACGGCTCCGACAACGGGCTGTTGGAGACGTGCTCGATGATCGTCTTGCCGGCGTCGAAGGGCGCGGCGGCGTGCCCGGCGGCTTCTTCTATCTGCATCGTCGTCGTTACTGACGGGCCGCCTAAAGGCGGCCCCTACTCTCGCTCGGCGAGGAGCGTTGCATCTCCACGAACAACCGTCGCAGGAACACCGCCTCCACCGCGTGCAGGGCGATGAAGGACCCCGCGAAACTCAACACGAACGGCACCGGCCTCAGCCCGGCGCCCTTCAGCATTCCAACGACGTAGACGCCGAAGAACACCATCTTCACCGCGAGGCCGGTCACCATCACACCGGTGACCTTCGCGGGCGCTGTGGCCGCGGTGCGCGCCACGACGACCCACGTCGCCAGCGCGCTCACGAGCGGTCCCAGCAGGCCCAACAGCGCCTCGGGGTTCAGCTGCGGCGCAACCGCCACCAGCACCAGCCACGCGCCGGCAGACAGGCCGGTCATCCAGAGGAGCGGCGCCATCACGAGGTCGCGAGCCTCACTGGCCCCCGGCCGGCGGCTGCAGGCTCACCCGGATAATCTCGTAGAAGCCGACCACGATGCCCAGAGCCAACCCGATGACCAGCCCCCAGGGCGCCGTCCCCCACCAGCGGTCGACAGCGTAGCCGATTCCGCCCAGCAGGATGATGCCGCCGACCAGGGTGTAGCTGGCCGCTGCCACCGGTCCGGCGCTCGTCACGTTGCTCTGAAACGCGCGCGCCGCCCGGCTGACCGAAAACCGCTGACCCGTCCGTGCCATCTACTGAGCTCCTTGGAAATTGCCGCAGGAGGAGCCTAGTACACACGGCATTGCCCACCAAAGCCCTATTGCCCGCCCTTCAGGCGGCTGGACCGCCCACCAGTATAGCGTGACTTTGTGAAAAACTTCACAGCGCTTGTTGGGGCTTTGCGGCCGGAGCCCGGCCGCGGCCCTGGCCAGCCCGGCGCCTGTCGGATCAAGTCTCCTGTTTTCAACAACTTTGGGTGACCCAATTGCTTGACCCGGGTGGGCCCCGGACCTATATACTGGCCGCATGAGAGGGCTTCGATCGATCCGTATGGCGACCGCATTCGCCCTGACGGTCGCGCTCGTGCCATCCGCGCTGACGTCCCTCAGCGCGCAACGCGATCGACGAGAGCGGACGCTCTTCGTCGGCGCCGTCAACGACAAGGGCGAGCCCGTCGACGGTCTCGGCCCGGACGCGTTCGTGGTGAAGGAAGACGGCGTGCGGCGCGAAGTGCTGCGCGTCTCGCCCGCCACCGAGCCGATGGACATCGCGATCCTCGTCGACAACAGCACCGCCGCGGCCGACGAGATCACCTTCCTGCGCTCGAGCCTGTCGACGTTCGTCCAGATCATGGCGGCGGGCAACAAGATCGCCGTGATCACCCTGGCCGATCGGCCCACCATCAAAGTGGACTACACCGGCGACGCGGTCCGGCTGAAGGATGCCACCAGCAGCCTGTTCTCCACCCCCCAGAGCGGTATGACGCTCCTCGACGGCATCTTCGAGACGGTCAACGGCCTGCAGAAGCGCGAGACCCCGCGCGCGGTCGTCGTGCCCGTGATCACCGACGGCGTCGAGTTCACGACCCACTATTTCCGCGACATCGTCAACACGCTGGTCAAGAACCGCGTGGCGCTGCACATGGTGACGATCGGGCCGTTCTATCACGACGAGGAGCACGGCACGCGCGAGCGATCGTTCCTGCTCGACGCCGGCCCGCGCGAATCCGGCGGCCAGCGCATCTCGCTGCTGAGCGCCCACGCGCTCGACGGCGCGATGGAGAAGCTCGCCAAGGAACTGAAGTCGCAATACAAGGTCGTCTACAGCCGGCCGGAATCGCTGATTCCCCCGGAGAAGGTGACCGTCTCGGCGGGCAAGTCGGGATTGACGGTGCGTGGGGCCGAAGCTCGCGGGGAGACGGGAGCGTAACAGGCTGATGGGTGCAAGACTCTTCGTCGTCCTGGCGGTCGCGGCGGTCGTGGTGAGCCAGTGGTCGCACGCGCTCGCATGGCAGGCGCCTGCTCCGGCGGTCTCGACCCCGTCGCAGGAGGCGCCCAAGCCGCCCCCGGCACCAGCCCAGACGCCCGCAACGCCCGCGCCGCCGCCGCAGCGGCCGGCGTTCCGCGCCGGCGTCGACATCGTGTCGCTCAACGTCACGGTGCAGGACACCGCCGGACATTACGTGACCGATCTCGACCAGGCCGACTTCTCGATCTTCGAGGACGGCGCCAAGCAGGAGATCTCGTTCTTCAACCGCCGCCAGCAGCCGATTGCCCTGTCGCTGCTCCTCGACAGCAGCGCCAGCATGGAAGACAAGCTGGAAGAGCTCCAGATTGCCGCCAAGAGCTTCGTCAAGCGGCTGAAGCCGAACGACATCGCGCAGGTGATCGACTTCGACAGCCGCGTCGAGATCCGCCAGGGCTTCACCGGAAACATTCCGGAGCTGGAGGCCGCCATCGGCAAGACATCGGCCGGCGGATCCACGTCGCTGCACAACGCCATCTACATCGCGCTCAAAGAGCTGAAGAAGGTGCGCGCGGTGTCGGAAGAGGACGTGCGCCGGCAGGCGCTGGTGGTGTTCTCGGACGGTGAGGACACGTCGAGCCTGATTTCGTTCGACGAGGTGCTCGATCTGGCCAAGCGCTCCGAAACCGCCATCTACACCATCGCGCTGCGCGGCGTCGACACCCAGACCAAGGGCTTCCGCGAGGCCGAGTTCGTCATGCGGCAGCTGGCACAGGAAACCGGCGGCCGCTCGTTCTTTCCGTCGCGCGTCGACGAGCTGAGCGGCGTATACGCCCAGATTGCCGACGAGCTCGCCAGCCAGTACACGATCGGCTACACGTCGAGGAACGCCCGGCGCGACGGCGCCTTCCGGCGGATCGTCGTGCAGACCGCCCGTCAGGGGCTGACGCCGCGGACGAAGAAGGGGTACTTCGCCCCGACCGCCCGGTGAAGATTCTTCCACTCCTCCTCTACGCCGTATCGGCGGTGGCGTACGCCATCCACTTCGCGCGGCGCGATCCCGCCGCCGGACGCGCGGCCACGGCGTCGCTGCTCGTCGCGGCGCTGGCGCACACCTTCGTCATCGGCATGCAGACGATGGAGGTGCGCCACATTCCGTTTGCCAGCCTCCCAAACGTCGTCTCGACTTTCGTGTGGCTGCTGACGCTGTCCTATCTCTATCTGGAGATTTCGACGGAAGAGCGCGCGATGGGCGTGTTCATTCTGCCGATCGCCATCGGGCTGCAGACGATTTCGGCGCTGACGCCGGGCGTGGAGAAAGTGGACCCGGTGCTCGACAGCCCGTGGTTCTGGATCCACGTGGCGTCGCTGCTGTGTGCCTACGCCAGCTTCGCCCTGGCCGCCGTACTGGGCCTGATCTACATGTTGCAGTTCAAGGAAATCAAGAAGAAGCACCTCGGATATCTCTACAACCGCCTGCCGTCGCTGCTGACGCTCGACGTCATGAACTCCCGGGCGATGACGATCGGCTGGGTGTTCCTGACCGTCGGTGTGGCGGTCGGCATCGTGTGGACGGCGCAGGCACGCCCGCTGTCGCCCGACGACCCGAACCTGCGCGCGATGTCGCTCGACGACCCCAAGATCTTCTTTGCGGTGCTGACGTGGGCGGTGTATTCCTTCGCGCTCTTTGCGCGGACGCGTCTCGGATGGACAGGACGCCGCGCGGCGTGGCTGGCGACGGTGGGATTCCTGATCGTGCTCCTCAACTTCCTGCCCATCGGCTATTTCGTGACGACGAGCCACACGTTTCAGTGAGATGCACGTTTTCCTGTTAGGTGTCAGCCACCAGACCGCGCCGATCGACGTCCGCGAACAGCTCGACTTCTCGAGCCGCGACGTCGGCGCGGCCGTAGAGGCGCTCGCCGCGCGGTACTCCGCCGGCGAGGCCGTGGTGCTCTCCACCTGCAACCGCTCGGAGATTTACGTCGCCAGCGACGATCCCGCGCGCGCGCGCCAGGAGCTCATCGACTTCCTGGGCAGCTATCACGGGCTGCCGCCCCAGGCGTTCGAAGCGCACGTCTTCGAGCACACCGACGAAGACGCCACGCGGCACCTGTTCCGGGTGGCCGCCGGTCTCGACTCGCTCGTCGTCGGCGAACCGCAGATCCTCGGCCAGGTGAAGGACGCCTTCCAGGTGGCCGCCACGCGGCAGTGCGTGGGGCCGGTGCTCACCCGGCTCTTCCACACCTCGTTCGGCGTCGGCAAGCGCGTGCGGTCGGAGACGGCGCTCGGCGAGGGCGCAATCTCGGTGGGGTTTGCGGCCGTGGCGCTTGCCCGCAAGATCTTCGGCCGCCTTGACGGACGCCGCGTGCTGGTGGTCGGCGCCGGCGAGATCAGCACGCTGACGGCGCAGCACCTGCGCGCCCAGGGCGTCGGCGAGATCGCGATCACCAGCCGCACGGCCGCCCACGCCGAAGCGCTCGCCGTCGACGTGGACGGACGCGCGATCCCATGGAGCGATCTGCGCGTGGCACTGGCCACCGCCGACATCGTCATCACGGCGACCGGTTCGCCGCGGCCGATCCTCACGCGGGCCGACGTCGAAGCCGTCACCAGCCGCCGCCGCGGCGAACAGCTGTTCATCATCGACATTGCGGTGCCCCGCGACGTCGATGCGTCGGTCGGCGAGATGGAGCAGGTGTTCCTCTACAACGTCGACGACCTGCAGGCGATCGTGCAGGAGAACCTGAGCCGGCGGTCGTCGGAGATCGTCCACGCCGAGACGATCGTGGGCGAAGAGGTCGAGCGCTTCGCCGCGTGGCGGCGCTCGCGCGGCGCGGTGCCCACGGTGGTGGCGCTGCGCCAGCGCTTCGAGCAGATCAGGCGCGCAGAGCTGCAGCGCCTCGAGCACAAGCTCGGCGGGCTGACGCCAGAGGCCCGCGCCAGCGTGGACGAGGTGACGAGGCTCATCGTGGAGAAGCTGCTGCTGGCGCCGACCTCGCAGCTGAAAGCGCTCCCGGACGAGGAAACCCAGATCGCCTACACCGAAGCCGTGAACCGGCTGTTCGAGCTGCGGGACGAAGCGGCGGTGTCCCCGGCCAGCGACGAGGTGGACGCCGAGCCCCCCAATCGGACACGCTCGTAGTCGATGGCAACCCTGCGACTCGGAACTCGTGGCAGCGCGCTGGCGCTCGTGCAGGCGCGTACCGTGGCCGCGCTCCTGCAGGCGCGCACCGGCACCGACTGCGAGATCGTCGTCATCAAGACGTCAGGCGACCGCATGGCCGACGCACGCTTGTCGGAGATCGGCGGCAAGGGGCTCTTCGTGAAGGAGATCGAAGAGGCGCTCCTCGCCGGCACGATCGACCTCGCCGTGCACAGCAGCAAGGACATGCCGGCGCAGATCCCTGACGGGCTCGAGGTTCGCGCCACGCTGCCGCGCGAGGACCCGCGCGACGCGCTGGTGCTGCCCGCGCCCGCGGAGTCGATGCCTTTCGATGACGCGGTGCGTCGGCTGGGCGCGTCGTCCCGCGTGGGCACGAGCAGCGTCCGCCGGGTCGCCCAGCTCACCGCGCTCCTGCCGCACGCCCAGTTCGTGCCGTTCCGAGGCAACCTCGACACGCGGCTGCGCAAGCTCGATCAGGGCGACGTGGACGCGATTGTCCTGGCGGCCGCCGGGCTCCGCCGCCTCGAACAGGCAGGGCGCATCTCGGCGTTCGTGCCCCCGGACGTCTGCGTGCCGGCGCCCGGCCAGGGCATCGTCGCGGTGGAGATCCGCGTGAACGACGCGGCCACCGCCGGCCTTGTCGACCGCATCGGCGACCGGGACGCGCTGGACGCGCTGCACGCCGAGCGGGCGGTGGTGGCCGGCCTGGGCGGTGGCTGCCAGATGCCGATCGGCGCGCACGCGACCATCAGCGGCGATAGGATTACGCTGGCCGGCGTGGTGATCGCGCCCGACGGCAGCCGGGCGGCGCGCGCCACTGCGGACGGGCCGCGGTCGGATGCCGCGGCGATCGGACGGCAGGCAGCCGAGCGACTGCTGGCCGGCGGCGCAGACGACATCCTGTCGCGGATCCGCGCGACGGATCACGCCGGAAGCTCTCGAACATGAAACAGGCGGCGGTTTCGCTCATCGGCGCGGGCCCTGGGGACCCGGGCCTCATCACGGTGCACGGGCTCGCCAGTCTGCAGCGGGCCGACGTGGTCATCTACGACCATCTTGTGTCGCCGCGGCTGCTGCTCTACGCGCGGCGGGGCGCCGAGCTCATCGACGTCGGTGCGTCGGCGCCGCAGCCCATGGCGCAGCAGGCCATCAGCTACCTCATTGCCGAGAAGGCGCGCGAGGGCAAAACCGTGGCGCGCCTCAAGTGGGGCGACCCCTTCGTCTTCGACCACGGCGGCGAAGAAGCGCTGTTCCTGCAGGAGCACGGCGTGCCGTTCGAGGTCGTGCCGGGTGTGCCCGCGGGGATCGGCGTGCCGGCCTACGCCGGCGTGCCCGTCAGCTACCCGGGGGGCGGCGACACCATCACGCTGGTGCGTGGATTCGAGGACGCCAGCCGCACGCCGCCCGACATCGACTGGTCGGGGCTGGCGCGGCTCGAAGGCACCGTCGTCTGCTACGCCGGCGCGCAGCAGCTGCCGCTGATTCTCGAGGCGTTGCAGGACAACGGCTGGCCCGAAGACGGACAGGCCGCCGTCGTCTATCGCGGCACGCTGCCGGCGCAGGAAACGCTAAGCGGCACGCTGAGCGAGCTGGCGACGCTCGTCAAGGCCCGCCCGAAGCGCGAGGCGGCCATCCTGATCGTCGGCCGCGTCGCCGGCTTGCGCGAGCACCTGCGCTGGTACGACGCCAAGCCGCTCTTCGGGTTGAAGATCCTGGTGACGCGCGCCAAGGAGCAGGCGGCGGAGCTCTCCGATCAACTCGCCGCCCTCGGCGCCGATCCCATCGAGGCGCCGATGATCCGCATCCTGCCGCCGGACGATCGCACGCCGCTGCTGCGTGCCGCCGGGCAGCTCGACGTGTTCGACTGGGTCGTGTTCACGAGCGCCAACGCGGTGGACTCGTTGATGACCGCGGTGCTCGAGACCGGCGGCGACGTCCGCTCGCTGAAGGGGCCGCAGCTCTGCGCGATCGGATCGGCCACCGCCGAGCAGCTTGCCAAGTACGGCATCAAGGTCGATCTCATGCCGCCCGAGTTCAAGGCCGACGCCGTCGTGAGCGCGCTCAAGACGCGCGGCTCGCTCGACGCGGTGCGCGTGCTGCTGCCCCGGGCCGACATCGGCCGCGAGGTCATCGCCGAGCAGCTGCGCGAGGCGGGGGCGCTCGTCACCGACGTCGTGGCCTACCGCAACGTGCTCGACGACCCGCACAGCAACGGCGGGCCCGACATCTACCGGATGCTGCTCGACGGTGAGATCCAGGTGGTCACGTTCACCAGCGCCTCGGCCGTCCGCAACTTCACGAAGGTGCTCGGCCCCGAGCAGGCCGCCGACCTCTTGCGAAAGACGATCGTCGCCGCCATCGGCCCGGTGACCGCGGAAGCGGCGGCGCGGCTCGGCATCGAGACGTCGGTGCAGCCCACCACCTATACGGTGCCGGCGCTCGTCGAGGCCATCCGGGCCCACGTGGTCGCGCAGCGCGCCGCTTCGTGACAGGATCCAGAGTATGGCGACCACTGCTGCCACCCGCCTGAACCTGACGCGCCGGCCCCGGCGGCTCCGCCGCACCGAGGCCATCCGCTCGCTGGTCCGCGAGACGCGGCTCACGGCCGACTCCTTCGTCTACCCGCTGTTCGTGTGCGAGGGGCGCGGCGTCACCCGGCCGATTTCGTCGATGCCGGGCGTGTCGCAGCTGTCGGTGGATGAAGCCGTGCGCGAAGCCGAGGCCGCCGCCGACGACGGCATCCGCGCCGTGATGCTCTTCGGCCTGCCGAGCCACAAGGACGCGGCGGGCTCGCAGTCGTCGGCCTCTGACGCCCCGGTGCAGGAGGCGATTCGCGCCATCAAGCGCGCCGCCCCGTCGCTGGTGGTCACGACCGACGTGTGCCTGTGCGAGTACACCTCGCACGGCCACTGCGGCATCGTCGAAGGCGACGAGATCGTGAACGACGCGACAGTGGAACGACTGGTCGACACGGCGCTCTCGCACGCCGCCGCCGGCGTGGACTTCGTGGTGCCGTCGGACATGATGGACGGGCGCGTGGCGGCCATCCGCACCGCGCTCGACGCGCGCGGCTTCGACCACGTTGGCATCATCGCCCACGCCGTGAAGTACTGCTCCGGGTTCTACGGGCCGTTCCGCGAGGCTGTCGATTCGACGCCGCAGTTCGGCGACCGCCGCAGCCACCAGATGGATCCCGCCAACGTCGAAGAGGCGCTGCGCGAGGTGGAGATCGACCTCGCCGAGGGCGCCGACATCGTCATGGTGAAGCCGGCGCTCCCCTATCTCGATGTCGTGACCCGGGTAAAAACCCGCTTCGGCCAACCGACGGCCGCCTATCAAGTGAGCGGCGAGTACTCGATGATCAAGGCTGCTGCCGAGCGGGGCTGGATCGACGAGGACCGCGCCGTCCTCGAAACGCTGACGGCCATCCGCCGGGCCGGCGCCGACCTGATCGTGACCTACTACGCGCGACACGCGGCACGTCTGCTCGCGTAGGCCCGCGCCCGGAACCGCGTCGCATGCCCAGCTACAAGAAGAGCAAGTCCCTGTACACGCGCGCCGCCAAGGTGCTGCCCGGCGGCGTCAGCAGCCCGGTGCGCGCCTTCCAGGCGGTCGGCGGCACGCCCGTCTTCGTGTCTCGCGCGCGCGGCGCGACGCTCGTGGACGTGGACGGCAACCGCTACCTGGACTACGTGATGTCGTGGGGGCCGCTGCTGCACGGACACGCGCCCGCGGGTCAGATCAAGGCGATTGCCGCCGCCGTCAAGCGGGGCACGAGCTACGGGGCGCCCACCGCGCTGGAGCACACGCTCGGCGAACGCGTGCGCGCGCTGATGCCGTCGATGGAGATGGTGCGCTTCGTCAGCTCGGGCACCGAGGCGGCCATGAGCGCCGCGCGCGTGGCCCGTGCGTTCACCGGCCGCAATCAGATCGTCAAGTTCGCCGGCTGCTACCACGGCCACGCCGACGCGTTTCTCGTGAAGGCGGGCTCAGGCGCCACGACGTTCGGCGCGCCCACGAGCCCGGGCGTGCCGGCGGCGGTGGTGGCCGACACGCTCCTCGCCCGTTACAACGATCTGGCCTCGGTGGATGCGCTCCTCGAGCGGCAAGCCGGCCAGATCGCCGCCGTGATGGTGGAGCCGATTGCCGGCAACATGGGGCTGGTGGCGCCGTCGGACGGATTCCTGGACGGACTGCGCGCGCGCTGCTCGCAGCACGGCATCCTGCTGGTCTTCGACGAGGTCATCTCGGGCTTCCGCGCCGCGCCGGGCGGCGCGCAGCAGCTGTTCCGCATCACCCCGGACCTCACCTGCCTCGGCAAGATCATCGGCGGCGGCCTGCCGGTGGGCGCCTACGGAGGCCGGGCCGACATCATGCGGATGGTGTCGCCGGCGGGGCCGGTCTATCAGGCGGGCACGCTGTCGGGGAACCCGGTGGCAATGACCGCCGGCCTGTGGGCGCTGCAGCGGCTCACGCCGAAGCTGTACAAGGATCTCGCGCGCCGGGGCACCCGGCTGGCCGCGGGCTTTGCCGACGCCGCGCGCGCGGCCGGCGTGCCGCTGCAGGCCAACGCCTTCGGGTCGCTGGTGACGCCGTTCTTCACCAGCACGCCGGTGCGCGACTACGAGTCGGCGCTCAAATCCGACACGAAAGCCTACGCGGCATTCTTCCAGGGGATGTTGAAGCGCGGCATCTATCCGCCGCCGTCGCAGTTCGAGGCGTGGTTTCTGTCGGCGGCGCACACGGATCGCGACGTCACGAAGACCGTGGCGGCAGCGCACGAGGCGATGCAAGACGTCAAAAGGGCAGAGTGAGCAGAGTAGTGGGCGGAGTGGGCGAATTCGACGGAGCAGGGTCCCACTAAGAGCACGCACGACGCGAACGATCAGGACCACGGCGCAGTCGAAGGGGAGGCATGTGGGTGCTCCGCGACCGCGTTCGAGCGGCGCCGATCGACTCCGCGCGAAACCGCGAGACGGCGTTGGGGACCAGCGGGGTCTGAGGGATGCGGGAGCAGCCCGATTCCCGCGGCCAGCGGCCGGTGTGCCGTCGCAGCGGTTTCCGGCGCCGTCGAGAAGCGGCTCGCGGAGACCCACATGCCTCCCATCCACGCCGTGGCGTCGCTGAAACAGAGGCAGGGGTCGGGCACATCTAAAGATGTGCCCCTACGAAAACGGCGCAGGCGGCCCCCACGACAGTTACAGCGGAACGGGCGACTCGATCCGGACGCGCAGGACCGTGCCCTGCGGGAGCTCTACTTCCTTGCCCTCGGTGGCCGCGATGGTGCCGCCGCCGCCGATGAGGACGCCGGCCATGGCCCCCTTGAAGCCGCCGAGGATGCCGCCGATGATCGCACCCACGCCGGCGCCGACGCCGGCCTTCGGCAGATCGCCCTTCACGCCCTCGCCTTCGATCGCCTGCGTGACGGTGCCGCGAATCGGGTAGCTGCGGCCGTTGATGGTGAGCTGATCGAACGTCACCATCATCTCGGCCTTCCGCTTGAGGCGGCCCGCCGACTGCACCGACGACACGACGCCGCGCATCACCGAACCGGCCGGCACCAGGGTGCGGCCGTCGATGATGAGGTCGGCCGCGGTGGTAGCTTCGAACCGGTCCTCCACCTGCGCGGTACCCGAGTTGAGGATGTTCGACAGCCGGACGTCGAGCTCGGTGTTGGCCGGAATCTCGGCTCGTGCGGCCGCCGCGCGCGGCCGCTCGGGTGCACGCGGGGTCTGAATCGCCGGTGCCACCGGCGGATCGACGGGGCGAACCGACGGCGCCGGAACCGCCGACGAGACGCGGCCATCGCCGCGCGCACGCGAGCGCACGTCCTCGATCCGCGTCTGCACGTCGTTGTACTCGCTCTGCGCGAGCGTCCGCTCCTTGCGCAGCTTCACGCGCAGGTAGATCACCTCGTCGCTGAGGTCGTCGAGCTCGGTCTGCAGCGACGACGCGCGAGCCGAATCGCGGGAGCGCAGGGTCGAGATGTCGCGCTCGGCCAGATACACGCTGTCTTGCAGCTTCTGCACGTCGGCCTGGGTAATGCGGCCGGATTGCGCAGGAGACGAGGCCGCAAACGCCAGCAAGAGCGCGGCGGTCGACGCGACGCGAGTGACGAGGCTCATGAAATCCTCCTTGTGGACGAGAAGTGCAAGCCGTGGGCCGAGCCCAGCCGTCCACTCGCCGGCGCGCGAAGCGCGCCAAAAAAGATGCTGCCACGGCGGCGCACAGCGCCGCCGTCAGTTACGCCAGGGCATGAGGCGTTCGATCCAGGTGATACGGGTGAGGTCGTTGTAGATCACGGTCACCATCAGCATCATCAGGACGACGAAGCCGGCGAGCAGCATCTTCTCCTTGACCGCCATGCTGAAGTCGCGGCGCGCCACGCCTTCGAGCGCCATGATCAGGATGTGACCGCCGTCGAGCACCGGCACCGGCATCAGGTTCAGCAGGCCGAGGTTGAGGCTGATGACGGCCATCAGCGACAGGAGCTGCACGAAGCCTGCCTGCGCCGATTCGCCCGACAGCTGCGCGATGCCCACCGGGCCCTGAAGCTGGCGCACCGACGTCGACCCGGTGAAGAGGCCGCCGAGAATCTTGAAGATCATCACGCCCGACGTGGCGTTCTGCACCACGCTCATGCGCACTGCCTCGAACGGACCGGGCGTGAAAGACCGGGTCTCGGCCACGATCGTGATCCCGATCCAGCCCCGGTCTTCCTTGAGAATCGGCGTGACGGGAAGGTGCTGTTCGACTCCGCTACGGCTGATCAGCAGATCGATGGGCTTTTCGGCGTTCCCGCGGATCGCCGTCGTGAGGTCCTGCGTGGACGACATGCGCGCGCCGTTGACCGCGACAATGACATCGCCGGGTTTCATGCCGGCCTTGTCGGCCGGGTCGCCGCGTTCGAGCGCTCTGGCCATGGGGCGGATCATCGGTGCGATACCGATCGCGCCTGCCTCCCATCGCCCTTCGCTCGTCGACTGTACGTCGAACGCCACGGTGCGTCCGGCACGCTCGACCGTCACCGGGATGGTGCGGCTGGGACGCATCTTCACCGCGATCTCGGCGTGGTCCCACGTGTCGACGCGCTCGCCGCCCACCGTCAGGATGCGATCGCCGGCACGGATGCCGCTGCGCTCGGCGGGACTTCCCGCGTCCACGACGCCCACCACCGGAGGCTGATCGAGGTAGGCCGGCACCTCGGCGCCCTGCGCCAGCACGATCGCCAGCACGACGACCGCCAGCAGGATGTTCATCACCGGCCCCATGATCAGGACCTGAAACCGCTCCCACTTCGTCTTCGACAGGAACTCGTCTGGCGCGCCCGATCGCGGATCGTCCGGGCTCTCGCCCGCCATCTTCACGTAGCCGCCGAGCGGGACCGCGCTGATGCAGTACTCGGTGTCGCCGCGCGTGAATTTGAGGATCTTGGGCCCGAATCCAAGCGAGAAGGTGAGCACACGCACGCCCAGCCGGCGCGCGGCGAGAAAGTGCCCGAGCTCGTGCACGAAGATAAGCACGCCCAGCACGAAGAGAAACGACAAGAGAGTCGTCACGAGCGGATCCTCAACCCATCAATTGTAGCGAGGCTTCGCCTCGCTACACAGTATCTAATTGCCCGCCCTCCGGGCGGGCGGCCAGGGCCCCGGCGCGTTCGTGAGCCCAGGCATCCACACGCCGGATGAGCTCGAGTGTCAGGACGGACTCGGCCTGGTGCTCGTTCAACGTCCGCTCGATCACGAGCGGAATGGACGTGAACCCCAGCCGTCCCTCGAGAAAAGACGCCACGGCCACCTCGTTGGCCGCGTTCAGGACCACCGGCGCCGTGCCGCCCTCTCGTAGCGCACGGTACGCCAGCCGCAGGCAGGGAAAGCGGTCGTGCGCCGGCTCGTGGAACTCGAGCCGGCCGGCCTTGGCCAGATCCAGCCGCGGCAGCGCCCCGTCCCAGCGCTCGGGATACGAGCAGGCGTACTGGATGGGCAGCCGCATGTCGGTGACCCCGAGCTGGGCCAGCACCGACCCGTCGCTCAGCTCCACCATCGAGTGGACGATCGACTGCGGATGCACCACTACGTCGATGCGCTCGCCGGGCACCCCGAACAGCCAGTGGGCCTCGATGACCTCCAGCCCCTTGTTCATCAGCGTGGCCGAGTCGATGGTGATCTTGCGCCCCATCTGCCAGGTGGGATGGCGCAGCGCCGCCTCGGGGCTGACGGCCTGCAGCTGTTCCAGCGTGAGATCGCGGAACGGGCCGCCCGAGGCCGTGAGGATCAGGCGGCGAATCTCGCTGGTGGGCCGCCCGTGCAGGCACTGGTGAATGGCGTTGTGCTCGCTGTCCACCGGCAAAATCGGCACGCCCTTGCGGCGGGCCGCGTTCGTGACGAGCGCGCCGGCCATGACCAGCACTTCCTTGTTGGCGAGCGCGATGGTCTTGCCGGCCTCGATCGCGGCGAGCACGGCATCGAGCGCCGCGGTTCCCGACGACGCGCACAACACGATATCCACGTCGGGATGGGTGGCCACCGCGACGAGCCCGTCGGAACCGCACACGAGCTCCGCGGCAGCGCCACCCGCGGCGCGGAAGCGATCCGCGGCATCGCCAGAGGCCAGCGCCACCATCGCCGGCCGATAGCGCGCCGTCTGCTCGGCCAGCAGCGCCGCGTTGTCTCCGGCGGCCAGCGCGGCCACCCGCAGGCGTGACGGGTGCGCATCCACCACGGCCAGCGCGCTGCGCCCGATCGATCCCGTCGAGCCGAGAATGGCGAGCGTTCTCACGGCAGGTCCCGCAGGAACAAGTAGAACAGCGGCGTGGCAAACAGCAGCGCGTCGATGCGATCGAGCACCCCGCCGTGCCCCGGAATCAATGACGAGCTGTCCTTGAGCCCGGCGCGGCGCTTCAGGCTCGACTCGAAGAGATCGCCGCAGATGCCGACGGCCGCCATGGACAGGCCCAGGACGGCGAGCGGCACGGGCGCCTCTCCCACCAGAATGCGCCCGCCCGCAATGGCCATGAAGAGCGCCGCGGCCACCAGGCCGCCAATCGCCCCCTCGATCGTCTTCTTCGGGCTCACGACCGGCGCCAGCGGCCGGCGGCCGAACGCGCGGCCGGAGTAGTACTGCGCCGTGTCGCTGACGACGACCGTCGCGATCAGCAGCAGCGTCACCTTCCAGCCGGTGCGCGCGTGGATGGCGACCAGCAGCCCCAGCGGACCGCCGACATATGCAGCTCCGACCACCGCCACCGCCGCGCGTGTGATGTCGTGACCGAAGAGCAGCACTTCAACCGCCAGCCACGCGAGGACGACGGCCGTGACCACCGCCACGCTCGCAAACGCCGGCATGCCGAACCACCAGCAGGTGATGGCGGCCATCACGACGATGAGGGCGCGGCTCAGGTCGCGCGACACGCCGGCGGCGCCCGCGTACTCGAGGCCGGCCGCAGCGGCCACCGCCGCCGCCAGAACTCGCAGGGCTACCAGCGGCAGCCACACGATCGCAGCCACCGCGACCAGCGCGAGGACGACGCCGCTGACGAGACGAGTCATGCAGGCGTCAGCGCGAGGTCGCTGCCGCGGGCGTGGGGATGCCGCCGTAGCGGCGCTCGCGTTTCTGGTAGGCGAGCACGGCCTCGATCAGATGGCGGCGCCGGAAGTCGGGCCACAGCGTGTCGGTCACGTAGATCTCGGCGTAGGCGATCTGCCAGAGCAGGTAGTTGCTCACGCGCATCTCGCCGCTCGTGCGGATCATCAGATCCGGATCGGGCTGTCCGGCCGTGTAGAGGAAGCTCGCAAAGCGCGTTTCGTCGAGGTCTTCGGGCCTGAGGCCAGACTCGATGGCGCGTCGCGCGGCGTCCACGATCTCGGCGCGGCCGCCGTAGTTGAGGGCGATGTTGAAGAGCATGCCGCGATTGCTGGCGGTGCGGGCAATCGCCTCGCGCAGCTCCGCCTGGATGTCGGGCGCCAGCTCCTCGATCCGCCCGATGACGCCGAAGCGGATGTCGTTGCGCAGCAGCGTGCTCAGCTCCGAGCGCAGATAGCGCTTGAGCAGCATCATCAACGTGCTGACTTCAGACTTGGGACGCTTCCAGTTCTCGACCGAGAACGCGTAGAGCGTCAGGACCTTGATGCCGAGCCGTGCCGCGCACTCGACGGTATCGCGCACGGCTTCGATGCCGGCCCGGTGCCCCTCGACGCGCGGCAGGTGGCGCTGTGCCGCCCACCGCCCGTTGCCGTCCATGATGATGGCGATGTGCGCCGGCAGCCGGTCGTAGGCGACTTGCCGCGCCAGCGCCGCGTCGGGATCCCCCTGGGGCATCCACGCCAGCAATTCATCGAGTGGCACGGCAAAGTCCTTGAAGAGACAAGCACTTAATCATAATCCACTCGCACCAGAAAGAGCCCCTGCGGGGGCGCCGTGGCGCCGGCTCGTGCGCGGTCTCCCGACTGCAGCAGCGCGTCCATCTGTGCCGCATCTCGCCACCCGCGGCCGACCTCGACGAGCGTGCCCACGATGGCCCTCACCATGTGACGCAGGAAGCCGTCCCCAGTGACTTCATACGTCAGCACCGACCCGGCGTCACTGGAGCAACGCGACGCCGAAGGCGTCGTGGTTGCGGTAGACGCAAGCCACGGCACAGCGCCGGCCGTTTCGACGACCGCCGAGGTGTGAAGGGTCCGCACCGAGTCGGGCACCTCGGTGCCACTGCTCCGGAACGCCGAGAAATCGTGACGTCCGAGCAGGCGCGACGCGGCCTGGCGCATCGCGTCGACGTCGAGCGGCTGCGGTACGTGCCAGACGAACTGGCGCTCGAACGGGCTGGCGAGAGGGCCGTTGCGGATGTAGTAGCGATACGTTTTCGATCGGGCGTCGAAACGGGCGTGAAAGCCGGACGGCGCGTCTTCCACCGACAGCACGCGCACGTCTTCGGGCAGCTGGGCGTTGAGGGCGCGGGCCAGCGTGGAGACGTCGTGCGTGAAGCTGACCCCGACGCTGGCCACCTGGCCGAGCGCGTGCACCCCGGCATCGGTGCGGCCAGCCCCGTGCACCGTGACGGGAGCGCCTTCGAAGCGGGCCAGGGCGTCCTCGAGCACGCCCTGCACCGACTCGCCGTCAGCCTGGCGCTGCCAGCCCACGAGCCGCGTGCCGTCGTACGAGAGCGTCAGCTTGAGAGTACGCACCGTCGTGGAGGCGAACCTTGAGGTCGTGGACGCGAACCCGTAGAGGCGAACCTTTAGGTTCGCCTTCCTTCTTATGCGCGCGAGCCTGGTTTGATCGCCGTGGACCCGGCCGCGCAGAGCGGGCACGCGTCTGGTTGATACGTGGGGAACGCCACCTGCGCCAGCGACGAGTACGGCACCGACAGCCCCTGGTCGCCGCCGCTGCGATCGATGATCGACCCGGCGCCGACCACAACACCGCCGGCGCGCGTGGCCACGTCCATCGTCTCGCGCGTCGATCCGCCTGTGGTCACCACGTCCTCGACCACGAACACACGGGCGCCAGCCGCCAGGCTGAACCCGCGCCGAAGCGTCAGGGTGGCGTCTTGCCGTTCGGCGAAAATGGCCGGCACGTTCAACGCCCGCGCCACTTCCTGTCCGATGACGATGCCGCCGAGCGCCGGCGACATCACGACATCCGGCTTGAGGGGTCGCGCGGCCTCGGCCAGGGCCGCCCCCAGCGCCTCGGCCTCGCGGGGATACTGGAGCACGAGCGCGCTCTGCATGAAACCCGGGCTGTGCAGACCCGACGAGAGCTTGAAATGTCCTTCGAGGAGGGCGCCGACGCGGCGAAACAGGTCCAGAACCTGACTGGAAGTCAATGATGTCATTCGAGGTTGGCTAGTATCCTAGCGTTTGCGGCGGCAGGTTTGCACGGCAGAACATCTACTCGATACCGTCCGTCTTAGGTTTCATTCGGAGAAGCCACTGATTATGCGCAAGAGGTCTGTCTACACGCGGCACCTGCTGGGCCTGATGGCCGCGGCCTTGACCATTCCTGGGACACCGGCGTCCGTTTTCGCGCAGTACGTGCCGGTCACGCACCTCGATCTACGAGTCACGTCGGCGCTGCTCACGCAGGCCGCGACGTCGGGTGGGCAGGCGGCGGGGGCCCAGCCCGCGGCGCCGGGACAAACCCGGCGGTTGACCATCGAGGAAGCGGTCAAGCTGGCGCTCGAGCACAATCTCGGCATCCAGATCGCGCGCTACGACCCGCGAGCGCAGGACCTCACAGTCGCCTCGGCCAAGGCCGCGTGGGCGCCTTCGTTCACGAACACGTTCCAGAAGAACAGCCAGGACTCGCCGAACAACAACTTCCTGGCCGGCAGCCTGGGCGGCAAGACCTCGCAGGCGGCTTTCAGCAACTCCGCCGGCCTGCAGCAGAACACGCCGTGGGGCGGCAACTACAGTGCCTCGTGGGACGGCTCGCGGTCGACGACCAACAGCAACTTCTCCACGTTCTCGCCGCAAGTGCGTTCGGGGCTGTCCTTCAGCGCGGTGCAGCCGCTGATGCGCAACTTCGGCATCGACTCGCTGCGCCAGCAGGTGTCCGTCAGCCTCAAGAACCGCGAGATTTCGGACATCGAGCTCCAGCAGACCGTGGCCACCACCATGCGCACGGTGCGCAACGCCTACTGGAACCTGGCCTACGCCACCGCCTCGCTGTCGGTGCAGCGCCAGTCGCTCGAGCTGGCGCAGCAGTCGCTCCGCGACACACGCGCGCGCGTCGAGATCGGCACCACGCCGCCGATCGACATCGTCGAGGCCGAGTCCGAAGTGGCCACCCGCGAGGAGGCCGTGATTGTCGCCGAGGCCGCGATCAAGACGGCGGAAGACAACCTGCGAGCGCTGGTGTTTGATCCATCCGCGCCCGACTTCTGGACGATGACCATCGAAGCGGTCGATCTGCCGCCCTTCCAGCCCATTAGCGTGGACACCGACGGCGCGGTGCGCAACGCGCTCCAGAAGCGCACCGACCTGCAGCGCCAGTCGAAGTCGCTCGAGGTCAACGACGTCAACATCCGCTACCTGCGCAATCAGACACTGCCGGACGTGAGTGCCCAGTTCGACTACGGGCTGACCGGTCTTGGCGGTCTGAACCTGATTCGCGGACCCGGTCCCTTTGGTCCGGGGTCCGGCTCGGTGATCGACACGGTGGGACGCAGCTACGGCGCAACGCTTGGCGACCTCTTCGCCAATCGCTATCCGCAGTGGACCGCGCAGCTCAACATCAGCTATCCGATCGGCGCCAGCCAGCAGGAGGCGAACCTCGCACGCGCGCGCATCGAGTTCAGCCAGGCGCAGACGCAGCTGAAGAACCAGCAGCTGCAGGTGTCCACGCAGGTGCGCGAGGCGGCGCGGCAGGTGCAGACGAACCAGAAGCGCGTGGAAACCACGCGCGCGGCGCGCTCGTTCGCCGAGCGCCGGCTCGAGGCCGAGCAGCGCAAGTTCGCGGCCGGCACGTCCACGAGCTTCATCGTCTTCCAGGCGCAGCGCGACCTCGCGCTCGCGCGCAACAACGAGCTCAAGGCCATCCTCGACTACAACCAGTCGGTCGTCGACCTCGAGACCGTCCAGGAAGTGCCACTCACCGCCACCGCTCCGCGGTGATGACGGCCTTAGGCCTGAGGCCTTAGGCCTTGGACCTTAGGCTTGGCGGGCCTGAAGACCACCAGCCCCAAGGCCAAAGGCCCAAGGCCCAAAGCCTTGTAAGATCGCCCCCGTGCCGCGCGTGACGGTGACCATCATCACCAAGAACGAGGCGGCCCATATCGGCGCGGCCATCGACAGCGCGTCGTGGGCCGACGAGATCATCGTCGTCGACAGCGGCAGCAGCGACGACACGGTGACGCTGGCGGCCGCCAAGGGGGTGCGCGTCGAGTCGCGGACCTGGACCGGCTGGGTGGATCAGAAGAACTTCGCGGCCAGCCTGGCCGCCAACGACTGGATCTTCTCGCTCGACGCCGACGAACGCGTCACGCCCGGGCTGGCCCACGAGATCAAAGGCCTGCTGGGCAGCGACCCGCCGCATGTCGCCTACAAGGTGCCCCGCGTCACCTTTCACCTGGGGCGCTGGATCCGCACCACCGACTTCTATCCCGACTATCAGTCTCGCCTCTACGACCGCCGCGCGGCGCGGTGGGCCGGTCACTACGTCCACGAATCGGTGACGGCCATCGGATCCGTGGGCCGGCTCACCCAGGAGCTGCAGCACTACTCGTACACAGACCTCAGCGATCATCTCGATCGGATCAACGCCTACTCCACGCTGGCGGCCCGGCAGATGTACGAGCGCGGCCGCCGGGCGGGCGCGCTCGATCTGGTCGTGCAGGCGCCGGCGGCGTTCCTTCGCAACTACATCCTCCGGCGCGGAGTGCTCGACGGCTCGGTCGGACTGGTGCTGTCGATGGTGAACGCGTATTCGGTGTTTCTGAAGTTCGCCAAGCTGTGGGAGCTGCAGCGCACCATCCACGCACGCGGCCACGAGACCACCGACAGATAGCGCGATGTTTTCGCTGCACATCGACACGGCCCGCACGTGGCGAGGTGGCCAGAGTCAAGTGATGTACACGGTGATGGGGCTGCGCCAGCTCGATCAGCGGGCCGCGCTGGTGGCGCATCCGGAGGGCGAGCTGTACCGCCGTATGTCGGAAGGGCTCGACCTCATCCCGCTGGCGCCGATGCACGAGATCGATCTGGCGGCGGCGTGGCGGCTGTCGCGCGTCATCCGGCAGCTCCGGCCCGACATCCTGCAGGCGCACGATCCGCATGCGGTGGCCATGGCCGCCACGGCCCTGTCGATCTCGTCACCCAAGCCACGGCCGCCGCTCGTGGCCTCTCGGCGGGTCGAGTTCCGCATCGCGCACCACTCGTTCTCGCGCTGGAAATACAGCCAGGTGGACTGCTTCATCGCCAACTCCACGGCAATTCGCGACCGCCTGGTGGCCGACGGCATCCCTCGCGAGAAGACCACCATCGTCAACGAGGGCGTGGACGTCGAGCGGATCGTCAACCTGCGCGCCGCCAGCGTGCACGCGGAGCTCTACCTGCCGACGCACGCGCCGATCGTCGGCAATGTCGCGGCGCTCGTGCCGCACAAGGGGCAGCAGCACCTGATCGACGCGGCGGCCATCGTGGTGAGGCAGGTGCCCGACGCGCGGTTCGTAATCCTCGGCGAGGGCGAGCTGCGCGAAAAGCTCGAACGCCAGATCAGGGACATGCACCTCGAGCGGCATGTCTTCCTGGCGGGGTTCCGCGCCAACGCGCTCGAGCTCACCAAGGGCTTCGACGTCTTCGCGATGAGCTCGGTGAGCGAGGGCATGTGCACCGCGCTCGTGGATGCAATGGCGGCCTCGAAGGCGGCAGTGGCGACAACGGCCGGCGGCATCCCCGAGGTGATGGTCGACGGCGTGACCGGCTTCCTGGTGCCGCCGCGCGACCACACGGCGATGGCCAACAAGCTGGTGCTGCTCCTGAAAGACGACGGCCTGCGCGCCAGGATGGGCGAGGCCGCCCTCGCGCGGGCACGGGAGCGCTTCACCGTCGAGCACATGGTGGAGGGCACGAGCGCGGTGTATGACCGGCTGACTCGCGGCCTCTGAGCGTCACGGGCTCTATTCCGCCGCTACCAGGCCCCGACGAGGCGCAGCGCGGCCACGAAGGCAAACGCCAGCAGCAGGCTGTCGAAGAGGCGTTGCGGGACCCGGTGCGTCAGCCATCGGCCGATCGCGATGCCGGCGAACACGACGGGCACCAGCACCAGATTGAGCGTCAGTGTGTCCGTCCGTATCAGGCCGAGCCAGACGCTGAATGGCACCTTCACCAGGTTCACGATGAAGAAGAACCAGGCGAGGGTTCCCACCAGCTCGAACTTCGGCAGCGACACCGACAGCGCGTAGAGCGTCATGATCGGTCCCGCCGCGTTGGCGACCATGGTGGTGATCCCCGCCAGCAGACCCATCGTCCAGGCGAACGCATGCGAGTGCGGCACGTCGGCGAGCAGATCGGGTCTCGTCATCCGGCCGGCCTGCAGCACGGTCAGCACCAGGACGATGACGCCGATAAGCGGCGCAAACGCCCTGTCGTCGAGGCGCCCCATGAGCGCGAAGCCGGCCACGATGCCGACGACGGTGGCCGGAAGCATCCGGCGGATGTAGATCCATCGGGCGTGCTGGCGGAACGCCCGCACGGCAAAGACGTCGGCGGCGATCAGCATCGGCAGGATGATGCCGGTGGAATTTCGCGCGCCGAAAACCAGCGCGAAGACGATCACGTGCACCAGGCTCATGCCCGGGAAGCCGGCCTTGGAGATGCCCATGCCGAGCGCGCCGGCGAGGGCGAGCGTCCACTGCAGGGGGGTCAGGGTTGGCATAGGATCACGAGGCAGACTACATGATTGCCCGCGCGTGCGCGGGCGCCGGGAGAGGATTGATGCGCAAGGTGATTCTGGGCGTGGCCGCTGCGGTGACCGTTTTCATCATGACCGCCGCCACGCCGTCGGCGCAGCAGGCGGCGCCCGGCGACTGGCCACACTTCAATCGCGACTCGGGAAGCACGCGGTACGTCCCGCTCGATCAGATCAACGCCACCAACGTCACCAGGCTGCAGCCGGCGTGGACGTTCACGACGGCGGTGGAGCCGCCGCCAGGCGCCGGCCCTGGACCGGCGGGCCGTGCGGGCGGCGCAGGGCGTGGCGGCGGGCGCGGCGCGGGCGGCGGCGTGGGTGCCCAGGTCGTGCCGGTCGTCGTGAACGGCGTGATGTACGTCCCGGCCGGCAACGTGGTCGTAGCGATCGACGGTGCCACCGGCAAAGAAGTGTGGCGGTACACGGTGACGACCGGGGCGGCGTCGAACCGCGGCATCAACTACTGGGCCGGGAACGGCACCGTGGGACCGCGCATCGTCTTCACGACGAGAGGCCAGTCGGGGAACTACCTCGTCGCCCTCGACGCGGCTACCGGCAAGCCGGCGGCGGGATTCGGCCAGAACGGTGTGACCGACCTTGGGAGCGTCGGATGGAGCGGCGTACCGGTGGTGTTCAAGAACGTGCTCGCCCTGGGGGCCAGTACCCTCGAAACGCCGCAGGATCCCAACACACCGGGCGACACGCGCGGTTTCGACGCGATCACCGGCAAGTTGAAATGGACGTTTCACAGCGTGCCCCGCCCAGGCGAGACAGGTCACGAGACCTGGCTCAACGACGGGTGGAAGGACCGCTCCGGCACGAACATCTGGAACCACCACATGACGGCCGACGAGCAGCTCGGCCTGCTCTATCTCCCGATCTCTGGCCCCGCGTCCAACTACTACGGCGGCGACCGTCCGGGCGACAACCTGTTCGGGAACTCGATCGTCGCCATCGACGGAGACAGCGGCGTGTACCGCTGGCACTTTCAGCTCGTGCACCACGACATCTGGGACTTCGACAATCCACCGGCGCCCGTGCTGCTCGAGATCACGCGCGACGGGCAGCGGATCCCGGCGCTCGCGCAGATCGGCAAGTCCGGCTGGATGTTCATCCTCGATCGCCGGAACGGCAAGCCGATCTTCGGCGTCGACGAGCGTCCCGTGGCAAAGGGCGACGTGCCCGGCGAATGGTACGCACCGACGCAGCCGTTTCCGCGCAAGCCGAGGGCGCTCGCCCGTATGAGCTTCAGCTACGAAGATCTGGTGACGGCCGAGGACACGACGCCGGCGCACGCCGCCAACTGCAGGGCGCTGTACGAGAAGAGCGGCGGGTTCTACAACGCGGGTCCCTTCACACCGTTCCTCCTCCACGAGGAGGGCACTCCGCCCCGCTCGTCGATCATCTTTCCGGGCGCGACGGGCGGCACCAACTGGGGCGGCATGGCCACCGACCAGCAGCGCGGGTACGTGTTCGTCTACACGCAGAACCAGGGGCAGATCGGCTGGGTCGAGAAGAAGAAGCCGGGCGTGAACTACGCCTTCGACGAGGCCCAGTCGAACCTGCCGTACACGCGCGCGAGCGTGAACGGGCCGGGGCCGTTCTTCACGTTCTCGGCGTCGGCCGGCGAGGGGCTGGGCAACTACCCGTGCCAGCGGCCACCGTGGGGACAGCTCAATGCCGTCGACGCAAACACCGGCGAGATTCTCTGGCAGACGACGGTCGGCGTCGCCGAGCGTCTACCGGCCGGCAAACAGAACACGGGGCTGGCCGGCGGTTTCGCAGGCCCGACGGCCACGGCCGGCGGCCTGCTCTTCTACGGCGCGCTGGCGGACCGGAGGCTCCGGGCGTTCGACTCGACGAGCGGCAAAGAACTGTGGAGCGTGGACCTCGGCGCTACGGCGACGATGCAGCCAATGAGCTATCTGGGCTCGGACCGGCGGCAGTACGTCGCGGTCGTCGCGGGCGGAACGGTGAAGACGTTCGCGTTGCCGCGCTGACCTCACTTGTCCCAGTCGAGCGGATTGTTCCGCTGCGTGAAGGTCTTGTCGAAACGATCCGCCAGGCCGCTGTCGGAGCTGATGTAGCGGCGCTTGATCAGCCATTTGCCGCCGCTCTTGACCAGCTCGGCGCGCGGCGCAGCATCCGCCGTCCGGGCAGGGCCTCCCGCACCGGCGGCTTGCGTCTTCATTCGTGATCCTCCTTCGTCACCGATTGACCGGCCAGTGACACCACTTGCACCAGGTGTCCTGACTGGTGATGTCATGGGAACAGGCGGGACACTGTCCCGCTGGTTTCGCCGGACGTGAGGAGGCGGCACTCGCGGTACGCGAGGAGCCGGCACTGCGTCGCGGCGCCGGCCGCTGTGGCGCTGCCCGCTTGGCCGGCGCGGGACGTAACGGCGCCCCCGGGACTCGGAGATGGCAGTACGGACAGTGTTCGGGTCCGGCTTCGAAGCTCTTGCGACAGAGGCCGCAGGTGATGGCGGGCACGGTGGAGGTTAACAGATGGCCGTCCCGGCCGTCCTTCTCTTTGAATCGCGATTGACCGACATCGCCCGACTGGTCCGGAGCGCCCAAGCGGGCGACCAAGAGGCCTTTGCCGAGCTCTATCAGCGCTTTGCGCGGATGGTGCACGGCGTGGTCCTGGCCCGTATCGCGCGAACCGAGGTGGATGACGTGGTGCAGGACGTGTTCGTGGCGGCTCTCGAGCGCATCACCGAGCTGCGCGAACCGGCCGCCTTCGGGGGCTGGCTGGCCGCGATTGCGCGACATCGCGCCACCGATCGCTGGCGGCGGCTGGCGCCGGTGAGCCCGCTAACTGAAACGGCGGTCCCCTCACAGAGCCACGAGAGGCTTGAAGCGCTGGCGATTCTCGACACCATCCGCTCGCTGCCGGAGGCCTACTCCGAGACGCTCGTGCTCCGACTGGTCGAGGGCATGACCGGCGCCGAGATCGCCGAACGCACCGGGCTCACGCCCGCGTCGGTGCGCGTGAACCTCCACCGTGGCATGAAGTTGCTGCGCGAGAAGCTGTCATGAGCGACCACCTCTGGGACAAGGGCGGCGACGTCGATCCGGAGGTCGACCGTCTCGAGCGCACCCTCGGGGTGTTCGCCCAGAGCATGCCGCCCCCACCGCTCGATCTGCGGCGCCCGGCCGAGGTCCGCAACCGCTACGGCAGGAGCGCCCTGCTCATCGCGGCGAGCCTGGCGCTCGTCGTCGGCGGGCTGGTGCTGGCGCTGATACTCCGGCGCTCGACGCCGGCCTGGCAGGTCACGACCGCGGGCGGCCGCTCGTCGCTTCCCATCGGCGCCTGGCTCGACACCAGCGCGGGGCAAGCGACCATGGCGGTCGCCGACATCGGCACCGTCACCGTCGAGCCCGGCGCCCGCGTGCGGCTGCTCGACTCGCGCACCGGGCATCACCGGATGGAGCTGGCGCGCGGGACGATGCACGCGACGATCTGGGCGCCGCCCAACCAGTTCTTCGTCGAAACACCGTCCACGCTGGCGGTGGATCTCGGCTGCGCCTACACCCTCACGGTGGACGAAGACGGCGGCGGACTCGTGACCGTGCTCGTCGGCTGGGTGGGCTTCTCGACGGGGGATCGCGAATCGTTCATCCCCGCCGGCTTCGCCGCGGTGACCCGCCCGCGCATCGGACCCGGGACGCCGTACAGCGAGCGTACGACACTGGCCTACCAGCAGGCGCTGGCGCTTCTCGACTTCAGCCCCGGCGCGGACTCCTCACAGGCGCTCACGCTCGTGCTCGACCAATCGGAGGAGCGCGACGAGGTGACGTTGTGGCATCTGCTGTCGCGCGTGCCGGCTCCTGATCGTGATCGTGTCTTCGACCGCCTCGCCTCGTTCGTGCCGCCGCCCACCGGCGTCACGCGCGACGGTATCCGGGCGGACGACCGCCGGATGCTCGACGCGTGGTGGGACGCGCTCGGGCTCGGCACCACCTCACTCTGGCGCACGTGGAGCCAGGAGTGGAAAGACAACTACCGGAGGTAGTCATGCCGAAGAAGACTCTCGTCGTCTCGTGCGCGCTCGCCGTGCTCTCGCTGGCGGCGCCGGCGCTCGCCGGTCCGCCCTTCCTCTGTCACGTATTCGACATCGGCAGCACGGCGTCGCTGTCCTGGGTGGACGGGGACTGGTTGGGTACGCGCAGCGATTACGACATCACCCGCGTCGTCGCCGACACCCAGGCGCTCCTGAAGACCGACATGCCGACGCTGGCGCGGATGGAGACGCTGCGCCGCGCCGTGCTCTACGCCTCGCGCGACCGCGCGCTCGCCGAACGGCTGGTGGCCGCGCTGGCCGCACGCGTGGACGCGGCAGACAAGGGCGGGCGTACGGACGCGCGGGCGCTCTTCGATCTGGGCTACGCGCTCGAAGCGATCAACGAGGTCGAAGAGCTCGCGCACTATGCAAGCGATCTCGCCGATCGCGGGCGCGCCCTCGCGGGCATGACACGGCCGCACGAGGGGCAGGCGCTGATTCTCAAGAGCGCCTCGCTGCGCACCGACGACGCCGGCATCGCCTTCGCGCTGGCGCTGATCTCGAAGACAGAGGATAGACAGCCCCATCTGCTGAAGGCGCGCGCCGGCGCGAAGCAGGACCGCCTGCTCGCCAGCAACATGGCACGGCTCCAGATGCAGTAGGGGTCGTCTCTATCGGTCTGCCGTCTCGTCGAGCCTGAAGTCGGGCGCGACGAGCGGCAGCTCCAGCGCGCCTTCGCGGGTGCTGATGACGGCGATCAGCTCGGCGTTCGCGAGCCACTCCCGCGTAATCGGTTCGCCGGCCGCCCCCTGCCACGGAAGTGGGAATTGCAGGTCCAGCACGCGGGTGACGAAGCCGGGGTCGCCTGGGGTCTGCCCCAGCGATACACCGTTGAACATCCGCGGCAGGAGGCCAATCGGCGCCGCGCCCTGCCCGAGCGCGTAGGCGTCGCCGGTTCGCCGGTTGACGGCAAAGAATTCGCGCTCGGGCGGAACGCGGCGATCGAGCCTCGAGGAGGCGTTCGACTCCCGCACCCGCACGCGCGCGCTACGGTTACTCAGCATCACCGCGGCGACGTTCAGGTGGTAGCTGCCGCGCGCGGCAGCAGCTCCGGGGCGCAACGGCACCACGGCTTCGGCCGTGTGATGCACCAGCTGGACATAGTGACGTCCCCGGTACTGGCCCCGCGCCGGCTGATAGCGCTGGAATTCGTCTTCCGGGATGACGAGCAGCTGTCCGCGCGGCGGACCGGGCGGCGTCTCGGTGGTCAGTCGCACCGCACCCAACAGCCGCTGAATCACCACGTTCCGGGCGAGACTCGAACCGTCTGACGCCGCCGCGGGAGTCAGGAACGGCTCGGACGCGCTCGTCAGCCTGCGGCCCCCGATCTCCAGCGTGGCCTCGAGCAGCGCCGTCTCCGCCGACCACCCGGACGGCAGCGGACCGACCTCGATCGCTCCGACCGTGCCCTTCCACGCCTGATCGTTGTTCCTCGTCATCGAAAACGTGCGCATCGCCTCCGCATCTGCCGACAGTGACAGGGACGACACCGTCGCCCACGAAGGCAGCTCGGGCTCGGCCCGCAGCACCGGCCAGGGCCAGCGATCGGCGACGATCACTGCGGCCACGACACTGGCCACGACAATGCCGGCCGAGCGACCAGCGCGCCGCCAGCGGTACTGCGCTGTCAACGTGAGCCCGCACGCGACGATCAGGCCGGTGACGAACACGAACAGCCCGGTGGAGTCGACGGCCGTCACCAATTGTGGAGTGGGGGGCGCTGACGGCGGTGCGATCGATGAGATCGTGATGCTGACGGCGACGTACAACGCCAGCGCGGCCAGTACGCCGCAGCACACCAGCGTGAAGCGTGAGAAGGTGCGCGTCAGGACCGCGGGCAGTGCCAGAAGCGCCAGCCACAGCGTGGCAAACAGCGCCGTCTCGGCCGCGACGCGCAGCAGCTCGCCGAACGTCACGCCGTAGGCGGCCATCAACAGCGCTTCGGCCGCGACCGGCACGACGATCAGGGTGACGGCCAGCAGGACGACTTTGGCGCGCAGCAGCAGCAACGGGGGAATCGGCCTCGTCGGCCAGAAGGCTGTGCTGCCGACAACAGGGTGCGTGTGAATCACCTGCGCCACGACCATGATGCGCAGGAGCACCCACGCAATGTTCAGCAAGACCATGGAGCAGGATCAGGGGGTTATCCGCGGCCTGCCGTGGCGCCATGAGCGGTCGGATGCCATCGACGACCGTGCCGACGGCGACCACCGCGAGCCATGAGACGAGCAGCCAGCGGTGACAGCGGACGTCGGCCGCCACCAGGTGTCTCAGGAGCCTCATACCATCGCCTTTCCGGCCGCGCGCCGCGCCAGCGTAACGAAGATCTCTCGTAGCGATAGCGGCGACGTGTGCACCGCGGCGCCGGGAAACGCCGCCGCAATTCGCGCCGCCGCGTCGGGCGAGGAATGATCGAGGTCGATGAAGCGAACCATCCGGCCGGCCGCTCCTTCGAGCAGCCACCGATCGGTGATCGGCATGGCCGACGGGACGTCCGTCGTGACCTCGACCCGGCGAAACCGCGCCAGCAGCGAGTCCACGCGCTCCGCCAGTATCAGGCGTCCGCGGTCGATGAAACCCACCCAGTCGGCAAGACGCTCCACCTCGGCGATGTCGTGGGACGAGACCAGGATGGTACGCGGCCGTTCGCCGGAGAGCTCGAGCAGCGCACGAATCAACTCGTCGCGGACCAGCGAGTCGAGGCCGCTGAAGGGTTCATCGAGGATGACGAGCTCGGGACAGTACGCAAGCGACGCCAGCAGCGACGCCTTCATGCGCGTGCCGCGCGAGAGCGTTCGTATCGGGTCGCGCGCGGTGAGGTCGAGGACCACCTGCAACCTGCGGCACAGCGTGTCGTCCCAGGTCGGATAGAACGGCCGCAGGTAGCGGAGCATCTCCGCTGGAGAGAGCCACTCCGGCAGCTCCTGACCTTCAGACACGTAGCCGATACGGGCCAGTTCCGCCGGGCCCAGCCGCGTGGCGTCCGTGCCCAGGACGCGCGCCACGCCGGCAGTCGGGCGGATCAGATTCATCAGCAGCTTGATCGTCGTGGTCTTGCCGGCACCGTTCGGGCCGATGAGTGCAAAGACACTTCCTTCCGGCACCGCCAGGGTGAGGCCGTCGACGGCGTCATGACGTCCGAATCGCCGGGTCAGCCCGTGGGTCTGGATCGCGTCAGCCATGTCCTCACCCGCGCGCGTTTGTGAGCCGCGCCCATTGACGGCGAACGACCGCAAGAATGTCTGGAAGGGTCAATCCGGCCCGTCGAGCGGCAACGGTCAGACGGTCGGCGTCCTGCTCGATCGCTTCGCGGTGAACTGGTGTCGGCGGCCGGCTGGCGTCCGCCACCTCGGTGCCGATGCCCGGTCGCACGACGAGCAGCCCCTGCTCGACCAGCGCCGCGACGATCCGGTGCGCCGTGTTGGGATTGATCTTCAGCTCCTGGCTGAGCGTACGCACGGACGGAAACAGATCGCCGGGCCGCAGCTGACCGCTGACGATGGCGCGCGTGACGGCGTACGTCACCTGCTCGTAAACGGGAACGCCCTCGCGCAGCGAAACGGAAAACGGCAGCATCCGGCAGGCGCGGGCTGACGCGCGTTGAATACACCTACTCTGAGTAGCCGCGCGCGGTGGGATGCCGTTTTACACCAGCTTCGACCTTCGTCGCCAGCCGGTTCTCCTTTGGTGGGAGCGGGCACAACGTGAACTTCGAATACGCACAGGGCGGATTGCTCGCCAGGTTGAAGTCGAGCACGGTCCACTCGCCGTTCTTGACCGCTGGCGCCGACAGCATTCGATAGCCGCTGAACGTCGTCTTGCCGTTGGTCTCGTCCTTGAACATGACGAAGAAGGAACCGTTGCCGCCGTCCTCAGCTTCGGGCACGGTAAGGCGATGCTCCTGGCCGTTCAGGCGAAACACCAGCTGGCCGATGGCCGTCGCGTCGTGGAAAGTCCCCTGCGTGGTCGCAATCCGGATCGGCCTCGGCGTCTCGAAGGCGTCGAATCGCGCGGCCACGCGCCACTTCGGATCGAGCGGGTAGGTCTCGACGTGCAGATCCTCGAGCGCCGGATCGCTCTCGTCACGACCGCTGACGAACACGTCCGGCGGCGCGCCATAGACGTCGAAATGCACCGAGCCCATCACCAGTGGTGGGCCCTCGTCCACGCGGGCTGCGCTGGTGACCGTCGTTCCGTCCTCGCGGCGCAGCTGTGCGTTCGGCGCCGGGATCACCGTCACTCCGTCGCCGGTCCGCCGAAAGGTACCCGCGCGCGCGAGTGACGCCTTCGCCGGCAGCACGATGGGAAGATCGGGATCGCTCCCGAACGGCGTGTCCCCGTCCGGCAGCCGCCACGTGCCGACGATCGGGAGCGCGTACTGCGCGGTCTCCTGCTGGCTCTTCTTGAACTCGGCGTACTCCTGCCGGTACTTCGCGTCGTCGACGGGCGGGGGCGATGGCCACTCGTCCCGCGCGCAGCCGGCGGCGCAGACGGCGAACACGAGTGCGGCGTGGGCCGCTCGGCGAGTCGTCAGCATGGCGTCGCGATCCTAGATCAGGACCGGGTACGCCAGCTCAACCCTTACGACTCGGACGAATCACGGGCCGGCATGCCCCACGCAGCGGGCACTGCGAGTCGCGCTGTGCGCGACCGAAGCCGCAGGCGTTCATCATGCCGACGTGGCAGAGCGAGAAGTCGAAACGCACCGGATCGGCGGCGTCCATCTCGCGCAGCGACGCGGTGATCTCCGCCGCCATCTTCCACCCGGGGCTGGTGTAGCGCGTCAGGCGCAGGCAGCGTCCGAGGCGGATCACGTGCGTGTCGAGCGGCACCACGAGGCGCGACGGCGACAGCCGCGTCCACACCGCCATGTCGATCGCGTCCTTGCGCACCATCCAGCGCAGGAACAGGTTGAGCCGCTTGCAGGCGCTGCCTGCCGAGGGCCGCGGAAAGAAGTACGCGACGCCAGCCCGCACAGGGCGGCGACGCCCGTATGCCGCGGTGAGATCCGTGGCGAGCGCGCGGGTCGAGAACGAGTCGAGCGCCGCGTGCACATCCGGCGCCGACGCATCGTCACCGGCCAGGAAGAACCCTTCGATCGACTCGTGCTCGCGCAGCATGCGCTGCAGGACGATCAGGAGCGCCACGAGATCCCGGCCGCGAATCCACCGGTGCACGAGCGGCGCCAGCGGCGGACCATGAACGGCTGGATCGAACCCGCGCACGAACGCCGCCGGCCGCGGGCCCATCACGCGCAGCAGCGCCTCCACCGACTGCAGCACGCTCGCGACGCGTCCAAACGCCAGGGCCGCCGCGCAGAAGCCCACGATCTCGCGGTCCTCGCGCGAGGCGTAGCGCCGCACGATGTGGACGGGATCGAGCGCGGAATCGACGTGGTCGAACGTCCGGTAGATGGTGTCGAGCCGCTCCTGCAGGCCGGGGCGCGACGCCGCCGTCAGAACGCGGTGATCGGCACGCCGTCGCGGCACAGCGGGCATGAGCTTGCCTCGTGGTTCTCCGGCGCCTTGTACTCGGCCAGCGCCACGTTCGGCACGCCCGCGTCGAAGACGCTCTCCATCCGGTCGTAGATCTGCGCGGTGGCGACCACCGAACCGCCGGCGGCGCGCACCAGCTCGGCACAGCGCACGAGCGTCTGGCCGGTGTTGCGCACGTCGTCCACCAGCAGCACCCGGCGCCCCTTGATCTGCCGCGCGTAGAACGGCGTCAACCCGTGGCTGCCCGAGCCCTCGGGGCGGAACGGCGCGAAGAGCATGGGCGGGCGCGACAGCGCGCGCCGGCTGTCGAGCAACCCCGCCATCGTGTGCGCGAGCAGCGCGCCGCCGGTCGCCGGGCCGGCCACGACCTCGGCCTGCCCGAGGAGCTCCGCCGGCAGCACGTCGAGCAGGTCCTGCGCGAAGCGCCAGATGATGGACGGCTGGCAGAAGAGCTGATGCGGGTTGAGGTAGACGCGCCCGTGGTAGCCGTTGCCGAAGTCGAAGTGGCCATCGAGCATCAGCACGTGATGCTTCTGCAGTTCCGTCAGCGCTTTGTCTCGTATCTCTTCTCGTTTGCTCATGCGTCTCCAGGCGGACCTGCCCACCTTCGCGCGGAAAGGTCCGCCTCTACGTACACCCCAGGCGGGCCTACAGGCCCGCCTCTACGTACGCGAACAGCTGCTCGTTCGCGAACACCATGCGCCCGCCAACGATGGTCGCCGCCACGCCGCCCCGCAGCTCCCAGCCGTCGAACGGCGTGTTCTTCGACCGCGACCGCAGTTTCGCGGCCTCGATTCGTACCGGCAGATCCGGCGCCAGCACGGTGATATCGGCCGCCGCCCCTTCCGACAGCGTCCCGCCCGGCAGCTTCAGCACGCGCGCGGGGTTCACCGACAGCAGCTCGATCATGCGGCGCAGCGAAATGTGTCCCGCGTGCACGAGCCGATCGAACGTCAGCGGCACCGCGGTCTCGAGCCCGACGATGCCGAACGGCGCGCGGTCGAACTCCACCTTCTTCTCGTCGTAATGGTGCGGCGCGTGGTCGGTGGCAATCACGTCCACGGTGCCGTCGGCAATCCCCTGGATCATCGCGTCGCGATCGGCGGTCTCGCGCAGCGGCGGGTTCATCTTGGTGTTGGTGTCGTACGGCACCGGCGCGCCGAGCGCCTCGTCGGTCAGCGTGAAGTGATGCGGCGCCACTTCGCACGTCACCCGTATGCCGGCCTCCTTGGCCTTGCGCACGGCGCGCATGGATCCGCGGGCACTCATGTGCGCGACGTGAAACGCCGACCCCGTGAGCTCGGCGAGCAGCACGCCCCGCTCGACCCCCAGCGACTCGCAGGCGCCCGGGATGCCGCGCAGGCCGAGGCGCGACGCGTGGTAGCCCTCGTGCGCCACACCGTCGCCCTTGAGCGTCGGATCCTCGCAGTGCTCCACCACCGGGATGCCGAACATGCCGGCGTATTCGAGCGCGCGCCGCAGCAGCAGCGCCGTGGCGGTCGGATGGCCGTCGTCGGTGATGGCCACGCAGCCAGCGGCCTTGAGCTCGGCGATGTCCGCCAGCAGCTCGCCCTTCTGCCCTTTCGACACCGCGCCGATCGGATACACGCGCGCCAGGTTCGCGGCCGCGGCTTTCGCGAGAATCAGCCCGGTCACCGTGGCGCTGTCGTTCACCGGGCTGGTGTTCGGCATGCACGCCACCGCCGTGAACCCGCCGGCCACGGCCGAGGCGGTGCCGGTGGCGACGGTTTCCTTGTGCTCCTGCCCCGGCTCGCGCAGGTGCACGTGCATGTCGATGAGCCCGGGGCACAACACCAGCCCCGCCGGCACCTCGATGACGGTGGCGCCGTCGACCGGCAGATCGCGGCCGACGCGGCCGATCAGACCATCGACGATCAGGATGTCGAACGCCCCGTCGATCGCGTTGACGGGATCGACCACGCGCCCGCCCTTAAGCAGCTTCTTCATGTTCGGCTCCGCCGGCGAGCAGGTACAGCACCGCCATCCGGACCGCCACGCCGTTGGCCACCTGGTCGAGGATCACCGAGTAGGGGCCGTCGGCCACCTCGGAGGCGATCTCGACCCCCCGGTTCATCGGACCGGGATGCATGATCATCACGTCCGGCCTGGCCAGGCGCAGCCGCGCCTCGGTCATGCCGAACACCTGGAAGTACTCGCGCAGCGAGGGAAAGTAGGCGCCCTCCATGCGTTCGAGCTGAATCCGCAGCAGCATCACCACGTCCGCGTCGGCCACCGCTTCGTCGACGTAGCTCGTCACGCGGACGCCGAACTGCTTCATTTCGGCTGGGATCAGCGTTGGCGGCCCGCACACCCAGACATGGGCGCCCATCTTGGTGAGCAGGTGAATGTTCGAGCGCAGCACGCGGCTGTGCAGCAGGTCGCCGACAATGGCCACCTTCAGCCCCTGCAGGCGGCCCTTGCGTTCCCGGATGGTGAGCGCGTCGAGCAGCGCCTGCGTCGGGTGCTCGTTGGTCCCGTCGCCGGCGTTGACGATGGCCGAGCGGCAGATCCGCGACAGCAGGTGGCAGGCGCCCGACGACGAGTGCCGCAGCACGATCATGTCGGGCGACATCGCCTCGAGGTTGAGCGCGGTGTCGGCGAGCGTCTCGCCCTTCACGACGCTCGACGTGCCGATGGCGACGCTGAGGGTGTCGGCGCTGAGGCGCTTCTCGGCAATCTCGAACGACGTGCGCGTGCGCGTGCTCGGCTCGAAGAACAGGTTCACCACCGTCTTGCCCCGGAGCGCGGGCACTTTCTTGATGGGACGCGAGCCCACTTCCTTCATCGCCTCGGCGGTATCGAGCACGAGGGCGATCTCCTCCGGAGAGAGGTCGGCGATGCCCAGCAGGTCCTTCCGGCGCAGCGAGGTCAGCGCCGGTTTGGTGTCGATCGGTTCGCTCGTCGTCGTCATCACGCGCCTCCCTGCTCGAGGACGACCTCGTCGCGGTCGTCGATCTCCTGCAGGCGCACCTGCACGCTCTCGTCGAGCGCGGTGGGCAGGTTTTTACCGACGTAGTCGGCCTTGATGGGCAGCTCGCGATGGCCGCGGTCCACCAGCACAATCAGCTGAATCGCCTTGGGCCGCCCGAAATCGATCAGGGCGTCGAGCGCCGCGCGCGTCGTCCGCCCGGTGTAGAGCACGTCGTCCACGAGCAGGATCTTCCGCCCGTCGATCGAGAAGGGGATCTCGGTGCGGCGCACGACCGGCTGCGGGCCGACCGCGTGGCGCATGAGGTCGTCGCGGTAGAGGGTGATGTCGAGGGCGCCCGTGGGCACCTCGTCGCCGGTGATCTCCTTGATCTGACGGGCGAGGCGCTTGGCGAGCGGCACGCCGCGGCTGCGCACGCCGATCAGCGCGATATCGTCAACACCTTTGTTGCGTTCGAGGATTTCGTGGGCGATGCGGGCGAGGGTGCGGCCGATGCGGTCCGCATCCATGACGACTGGCATGTGACACCTCTTTGCGGCCTCGCAGGACCGCAGTTAAAGAGCACCAGCATTATATACTGGCGAGACTTCGCCTCGGACCGATGAGCATGGTGGCTCCGTCTCGCCAGTGCAGTGTTTGATTGCCCGCCCTCCGGGCGGGCGGGACGTCTTGAAGGCCTGCGAAGACTCGACTCGAACGTATGAACTCTGAGCCTTCAAGACGTCCAGCGTCAATGCCCGTCGACGTCGAGGCACGGGTCATCCGCAACACGCGCCTCTCCCCCGACTACAACGTGATCGAGCTGGCGGCGCCCGAGATTGCGGACGCGACCGCCCCCGGACAGTTCGTGATGGTCAAACCCGGCCGCGGCGGCGACCCGCTGCTGCGCCGCCCCTTCTCCGTGTTCGAGGTCCTGCGCGAGGATGGACGGGTCACCGGCCTCACCCTGCTGAGCAAGCGCATCGGCGTCACCACGACGCTGCTGTTCGACGCGGTTGAAGGCGACACCGTGTCGTGCCTGGGGCCGCTCGGCAAGCCGTTCGAGCTCGTCGATCCGCCCGCGCAGGCGTGGATGGTCGCGGGCGGCGTCGGCCTGGCGCCGTTTGCCACGCTCGGCGAAGCGCTCGTGGCACGCGGCACCAAGACGACGCTCTTCTACGGCGCACGCAGCGGCAAGGAGCTGTTCTATCTCGACTGGTTCGCGTCGCGTGGTATCGAGCTCAAGCTCGCCACCGAAGACGGCACCAACGGCGACCGGGGCCGCATCACCGTGCCGCTCGAGCGCGAGCTGCAGCGCGCCGGGTCCGAAAAGACGGTGCCCGACGTGATGGTGTACGCCTGCGGCCCCGAGCCGATGCTCGAAGCGGTCGCGCACGTGGCGGAGAAGTACGGCCGTCCGTCGCAGGTGTCGGTGGAGCGCGTGATGGGCTGCGGCATGGGCGGGTGCTACAGCTGCGTGATTCCGGTGAAGGACGCCGGCGGCGGCCAGCAGTACGTGCGGTCCTGCATCGGCGGACCGGTGTTCAAGGGAGCCGACCTTGTCTGGGACTGACCTCTCTGTTCGGATCGGATCGCTCGAGCTGCGCAATCCGTTGATGGCGGCGAGCGGCTGCTTCGGCTACGGCGTCGAGTACGCCGACGCCGTGGACCTCGCGTCGATTGGCGCGGTGGTCTCGAAGGGGCTGTTCATGAAGGAGCGCTCGGGCCACCCGCCTCAGCGCATCGTCGAGACGCCCTCCGGGATGCTCAACGCCATCGGGCTGCAGGGCATCGGCGTCCATCGCTACATCAAAGAGAAGCTGCCGGAGCTGCGCCGCCTCGGCGCGACGAACGTCATCAACATCTGCGGCAGCACGCTCGACGAGTACGTGGAGCTGGCGCGCGTCCTGTCGGATGCCGAAGGCGTGCACGCGCTGGAGATCAACATCTCCTGCCCCAACATCAAGGAAGGCGGCATCACGTTCGGGTGCAGCCTGCACGGCACCTTCGATGTCGTCTCGGCGATCAAGAAGGTGACGCACCTGCCGGTGATCCCGAAGCTGACGCCCAACGTCACCGACGTCGCCTCGATTGCCAAGTCGGCGGAAGACGCCGGCGCCGACGCCGTGTCGCTGGTGAACACCTTCCTCGCCATGGCCATCGACGTCGAGACGCGGCGGCCGAAGCTATCGAACATCGTCGGCGGCCTGAGCGGCCCGGCCATCCGGCCGATCGCCGTGCGCATGGTCTACGAGTGCCGGCGCGCGGTGAAGATTCCCCTCATCGGCATGGGCGGGATTGCCACGGCGACCGACGCGCTCGAGTTCATGATCGCCGGCGCGACGGCGGTACAGGTCGGCACCGCCAACTTCGTCGATCCGTTCATCTGGTCGAAGCTCCTCGACGGCATGCGCGACTACATGCAGCGCCACGGCATCGCGCGCGTCACCGAGCTCGTCGGCTCGGTCGACACGAGCACGCGGGAAAAGCAGTGGATCAGCTCCTAGTCGCCCTCGACGTGGACAGCGGCGCGCGGGCGCTGCAGCTGGCCGAACAGCTCAACGGCCTGGTCGGCGGCGTGAAGATCGGCAGCCGCCTGTTCACGCTCGAAGGCCCGGGACTCGTGAAGCGCCTCGCCGACTCGGGGATGCGCGTCTTCCTCGACCTCAAATTCCACGACATTCCGAACACCGTGGCGCAGGCGGTCGAAGCGGCCACGCTGACCGGCGCCTGGATGATCAACGTGCACGCCGCGGGCGGTGTGCCGATGATGCAGGCGGCGGCCAAGGCGGCCGTCGACACCGCGCGCATGGCCCGGCGGCCCAAGCCGCTCGTGATCGGTGTCACGGTGCTCACCAGCATGGACGAGCCGACACTGCACGAAGTGGGCGTCTCGCGACCGCTGATGGAACACGTCGTCGAACTGGCCCGGATGGCGCAGCGCGCCGGGCTCGACGGCGTGGTGGCGTCGCCGCTCGAGACCCGCGAGATTCGCGACACCTGCGGCGGCGACTTTGCCGTGGTCACGCCCGGCATCCGCGGCGCGGCGGCCGGCAGCGACAAGAACGATCAGTCGCGCACGATGGGGCCGGGGGAGGCGATCAAGGCCGGGTCGACCTATCTGGTGGTGGGGCGCCCGATCATCGCGGCGCCCGATCCGCGCGCGGCAGCGGATGCCATCGGCGCCGAAGTCCGCCAGGCGCTCTCGCTCTAGCGGATCGGCGCGGCTGGGCCCGGCACGGGCACGAAGCTGTCCGAACGCAGGTGCCACGTGTCGCCGTAAACCGAGGAGTAGGTGATGAACACGACGGCCTTGTCGGACGCGGGGCCGTCGGCGCCAATCGGCGTCAGCCAGGACTTTGGCACTTCCGCAATCACGAAAAGCCGCAGCAGGTCCTCGAGCAGCCGGGTGTGCTGTTCGCCGTCAGAACCCATCGTCATGATCCACTCACCCGCCGGCACCAGCCGCCCGGGTATGAGCTTGTCCACACCCATCGGCACCGTCTTCACGGTTTCGGGGCGCTGCTGGACGAAGAAGTCGTAGGGATCGCCGCCGAAATCTTTGCCCTTGTAGCGGACACGCACGTCGCCGAGCAGTGCCGGCCCGATGCCGGCGTTGCGCACGGTGAGGTACGTTCTGTGGTCGTTGGTGCTGCTCTGGATCGCCATCATCAAGTGCGGCATGACCGACGCGCGTTGCTGCTCGCGCATCAACTTGGTCTGATAGAGGATGATGACCAGGCTGCCGACGCCCACCACCATCGCGCTCACGCTGACGATTCGATCCGTGTCCCACGTCCACTTCATGCGCTGATCCCGCACGCGCCCCACGCGCGTGCTCGAAGGCGAATCTCCCCGGTTGGTGCTGACGCCAGACGGCGCCGCAGCCGCTCACGCAGCTCGTCGCGCGCCGGCGGGGCGAGCGACGCGACGAATGCCGGGGCCGGCCCGGTCCCGCGCAGAAACGGCTCCCAATAATCGTCGAAGTCGACGAACCGTGTCTCGATCTCGACGGCGCCGGTATCCACCTGCGTCAGACCTGCGACATCGAACAGGATCCGGAGCGCCCCCGGCGAGCACAGCGGAAACCGGGCGCCTTCGTCGAGGGCGGCCGCATGGCGGTCCACCGCCGCCGCTTCGTCCCAGAACGCGCGCAGAAACTCCATTCCCCCGGCATAGTCCCAGACACACGCCGCCACGGTGCCGCCCGGCTGCAACCGCCGGCGCAGCGTGGCGAGCACCGCGTCGGGCGCCGCGAGGAAGTTGAGCACCAGCCCTGACACCACGACGTCGAACCCGGCATCGCGGCCGGGCGGTGCTTCGGCACCCGCGGCGACGAACGAGACACGCGGGTCGGTCACCCGCTGCCGCGCGTGCGCGACGAACGCCTCGGACGGATCGCATGCGACAACCGACGCCGGGTCGCAGGAGGCCACGATGGCTGTCGTGAGCGCGCCGGTGCCGCAGCCGATTTCCAGCCAGTGCTGCTTCGCCGGCGGCCGCAGCCACTCGAGGAACGCGCGTGCGAGCGGTCGGCTCCAGCGGCCCATGTAGCGCTCGTAGGCGTCTCCGGCCAGCCAGCGATCGTCGGGGACGGTCATTCGGCGTCAGGGCCGGTCGGGCAGGTGAGCCTTCATCTGCACGGCGCCACAGACGTCCTCGATCGCCTGGACGACCGACAGCGGTGCGGAGAGGTGGATTTCATGCAGCGTGGCAGGCACCACCGTGTGGCGCGAGTTGCCTGACAGGGCGGCGAGCGCCGCGTGGTTCTCGGCAATGCCTGGCGTCTGCTCGAGCCCACGCGTGAGGACGACCACTGGTACGCGTCGCATTGGATTGTCCGGACGGTTGCGACTCTCGAGCAGGCGCGCCAGTGCCGCCCGCTGCCCTTCAGCACTCTCGCGCACGACCGTTGCCGGCACGGTGGGCGGAAACGACGCGATGAGCCGCCGATCGAGCTCGACCCGGCGCCGGTACAGATCGGACGGCAACCGATCGAAGGGCGGGCCCGTCTGCGGCGAGCGTGTGGGCACCGGGACGTTGCCCGACATGGGCAGCGTCGTCGCCAGCTGCTCTGCGGTCAGCGACGAGATCGCGACCGCGCGCCCCTGGAACATCGTGAAGAGCCGATCCTCCGTCGCCGGATCGACGAGCACCAGTCCACGCACGTCGCCCGGATATTCGAGCTGATAGAGGCGGACGTAGAGGCCTCCGGCGGAGTGGCCGACGAACACGTAGGGCGCTGCTTCTCCGGCGCGGTCCAGGAGCACGTGCAGGTCGGCGACGATGCGAGCTGGCGTCTCAACGTCCGGTCGCGCGTCGCTCCAGCCAGACCCGGCGCGGTCGTAGCTGCAGACGCGCCGGCCGCGTGCCACGTCGGGCTGGACGAGCGCCCAGTCGATCGCAAACGCGCTTGCGCCCGCCTCGATCACGATGGTCGGCGATCCGGCCCCGGTGCAGTTGATGTGGAGCCGCCGTCCACCGACATCGACGAGTCGCCCAGGCGCGGGGCCGATGTCGACGGGCTGGGCCACGGACGCGCCCGCCACGAGCACCGCACCAATCGCAAGGACGAATCGCCTCATGTGGCCTCGTCACGCGCCGATCCGGTCAGTCCGCCGGCGCGATGAGAAACTGCTCGATCTTACCGTCGGGCATGTAGAACGCGGTCACGCTCAGGTTGCGGCCGCCAGCCGTGATCGCGAAGCGGCGCAGCACCATGCCGCCGCGGAGCGACTGCCCCGGCTGCGTGAAGGCGGTCGGCGCGCCGAGCGGCCCCAGGCTCGCGGCAAAGTCCTGCAGCGCCTGCGGCGTGAAGTAGGCGTTCATGTTGGCGGTGAAGAGCGACCGGTCCAGCTCGCCCTTCTGCAATGCGGCGAAGATGGTGCGCGCCTGATCGACGGCGCCCGGCGAATCGCCCGCGCCGGCAAACAGCGTCGTCGCCACGCGGCCGGCAATCTGACCCGCGGCGCCACTGGCGTCGATGTTGACTAGCACCACGATCGCCACCTTCTCGTCGGGGTACACCTCGTTGCGCGCGGTGAATCCCGACACCTCGCCGCCGTGCGAGATCTGACGGCGCCCGCCCGGCGTGGCGATGTTGACGCCGAGGCCGTACCCCGTGGGCGCGCCGTTGGCGAGCAGCGACTCGCGCTCCAGCTCGCGGTACGAGGCCGGCTTGAGCAGAGCCCGATTCATCGTCGCCACGTCCCAGCGAGCCAGGTCGGATGCCGTCATGGCCAGCTCGCCCGCCGCTGACATCCACCCCTTGCCTTCCTTCGGCGCCTCGCGCGGTGGGCCCAGGGCGTAGCGCATGTAGCGCATCGGCTCGCCGGCGCCGAGCGGCGCCTGATCGGTGTCGACGACCGACGTCATCTTCAGCGGGCCGAAGACGCGGGCGCGCAGGAACGACAGCAGCGGCTGACGGGCCACGCGTTCCACGATCTGTCCGGCGATGACGTAGTTGGTGTTGCTGTACTGCCAGCGGGTGCCCGGTTCGAAGTCGAGCGGCTTCTGCGCCCACCCTTTCATGATCGCGGCCGGCGTCGTGTCCTTCAGCATGTCGGGCATGACGTAGTCCTGCGGCCAGAAATCCTGGTAGCCCGACGTCATCGAAAGGAGCTGACGGACGGTCACGTCATTGGCGCGCGTGAGGTCGGGAAACCACTTCGCCACCCGATCGTCGAGGGAGAGCTTGCCTTCCTCCGCGAGCAGCAGCAGCGCGGCCGAGGTGAACTGCTTGCTGATCGACCCAATGCTGTAACGCATCGCCGCCGTGGCGGGCACGGCCGGCGGCCCCAGGCGCGCGGAGCCATACGCCTTCTCGTACACGATCGTGCCGCCCTGGACAATCGCGACCGAGGCGCTCGGCGCGCCGGTGCGGGTGAGCACCTCCTGGACGGCGGCATCGATGACACCGGCCGTGGCACCGGCGAGCGTCTGCGTGGCGGACGGCCGCGCCACCCCGAGCCACACCAGGACGAGAGCGCCGCCGACGAAACGGGCCGCACGCGCAGTGCGCATGAGTTCTCCTTCGGAATGGAACGGAAAAAACAAAGGCGGGCAGGCCGTGGTGGCCTGCCCGCCCGAAAGAGTAACGCGGTGACGAGGCGTCCCGCTACTTGGCGGTGATGACGAAGTGGCCGCGGCGGTTGCGGGCGTAGCAGCTCTCGGCCATCTCCGTGCAGACCGGCGCCTCCTCACCCTTGCTGACCACGGCCATCCGATCGGCCGCGATGCCCAGGCTCACCATGTAGTCCATGACGGCCCTGGCGCGACGATCGCCCAGCGCGAGGTTGTACTCGTTGGTGCCGCGCGCGTCCGCGTGCCCCTCGATCGACACTTTCGTCGTCGTCCAGCGGCGCATCCAGTCCGCGTTCTTCTGCAGGATCGCGCGTTGATCGTCCTTGACCGTCGACTCGTCGTAAGCGAACGACACGTCCGACAGCGGCATCTCGGCGTTCACCTCCGCCAGCGACTTGCGCGCGAACAACTCTTCCTCGCTGAGCGGCGCCGGTGGCGGCGGCGGCGTGGGCTTGGGCGCGGGCGGCGGCGGGGGCGGCGGCGGCGGTGCAGGCGCAGCCGGCGGCTCCGGCGGCGGCGGCGGCGGGGGCGGCGGAACCTTCTTGGCGCACGCCGTCACGAACACGGCGAGCAGGACCATGGTGGTCAACCACGAATAACGACCGCGCACATTCATCTACGGAATCCTCCAAACGGAGCCCAAGCCGTTGCCGAGCTTACAGATCGACGATCTACCTGTCAATCGGCTACAAAGGGCATTTACTCCAGATCCGCACGACACTCGAAGACCCGCAGCCCGAGCGTTCGAGTGTCGCCGGTGCCTTCGGCAGCGCCGGGCAGATACGTGCGATCGGTTTCGATCGTCACCACACCGTGGGCCTCGGTGAGCGCATCGGCGGGCACGGTGATGCGCCACGAAAAGTCGGCGGCGGGGTGAAAGGTCGCGAGCGTGCGGGCCCCGGCGGTGATCCGGACCGTGGGCGCAGCGCCGACATACTTCACGGGCGATTCGCCGCGGACTCGCAGCACGACCGTTCGCGACGACATGAGCCGCAGCTGCGCGCTGGCGCCCGTCCAGCGCCACCGTTGCCCGGTTTCCGGGGAATACTCGTCCTCGTACCACCCGTCCGAGAACGCCATCAGCGGACGGCCGCCGTCGGGCTGCAGATCGAACTGCCGGATGGCAATCTCGGGCACCGGCCGCCCCGGTTCGAGCGAACGGGCGGAGACGCGCAGCGAGGCATAGTTCCCCGCCCCTTGCGGCACCCCGCCCGGCAGCCGGACGAACCGCACGAACGGCTGCCCCCCGGCGGCGCGGGGCACCTCCCACGTCTCCACGGCCGAGCCGTCGATCGCCACCGTCAGCTCCGCTGGCGCGTCGGCGGCCGTGCCGAGATGCAGGCCTCCAATCAGGAACGTTGCCGGCTCCGATCGGCGCCGCACGAACGCCTCGATGGGGCCGTGGTCCAGGCCTGTCCGGGTGGCGCGCACCCGTCCACCTGCCTCGGGCGTGAGCGACCACCCCTCGCCCACCATCCAACCGGGCGGCTGGATCCGGTGCCACACCGCGCCCACCGGCCGCACCCCGCCCATCTCGGCGTGGGCCCACGCGCGCCACGGGTTCGCTTCGTTGGTGAGGATGTTGGCTGGATCGAACAGCGCCATGTCGGTGCGCAACGGGTCGCCGAGGAACCACACGGTGCGCGCGCCGCCGTCGCGGAAGAACTGCACCGGGCCGAGCCACTCCTTCTGGCGCACCGGCGGCACCGGATGCAGCCAGTCGGGCGCGGCCGCCTGGAGCGAGCGATACAGCGCGAAGTGCGAGTAGACGGCGGCCGGCGGCACGCCCTCGCCCTCGGAAATCATGTCCACGATGGCGCGGAACGCGGGGTGCGCCTGCTGGCCGTAGTCGATGGCCGTCGGCACCGAGACGATGAGGGCCGACGCCGCCACGGCCGCCCACATCAGCACCGACACGCGCCCGGCCAGCTGCAGCGCCATCATGGCCAGCCACACGATCGGCGGCACGAGCGGCAGCGCGTAGCGGATGGTCGCCGTCTCCTGCAGCAGCAGGTGGAACATGGCATAGGGCAGGAACGCGAGGCAGACGACGCCGAGCATGCGCCGGGTCTTGACGAGGGCCGCCAGCGCGCCGGCGGTCGCCAGCCCCGTGACCACCAGCCCGAGCCGCGGGTCGCCCCACGACAGCGCCAGCGTTCGATAGAGCGCGAGCGCCAGCAGGCGCGGCGTCGGGTGCGACCACAGCATGTCCACCCACGCGAAGTCTTCGCCCGCCTGCGACCCAAGCGCACGCAGGTAGCCCTGCACCCCACCCGACAGCACGAGCAGCGGAATGCCCCACGACAGGCCGCCCGCGACGCCCGCGACAACGGCGAGCACGCGATGCGTCCACGCGTGCCCACGCCGTGCGCCGATCAGAACGCCGAGAAACAGCGGCACCGTGAGCACCGCCGACTGCACGCGGATGCCGCCGGAGAGGCCGGCCACGAAGGCGCCGACGACGAGCCACCACGGCGAGCCGATGCCGCGCACGATGAGCGCCTGCGCCAGCAGCGCGAGCGCCAGCCCCGGCATGTCGCTGAGCGGCCGCACGCCGGAAATCGAAAAGATCGGGGCCACCGCCAGCAGCGCCGCCGAACCGGAGACCAGCCACGGCGACACGCGGGCTGCGTCGTCGGGAAACACGTCCTCGAGCGAACGGTAGAACAGGGCCGCCGCGATGATCGCCAGCGCACCGCCGGCGAGCGACCACACGGCGAGCGCGACGGCCTCGACGCGCAGATCCGGCAGCGCGGGCACGAGCCACGACAGCACGGCGAGCGAGACGTGGCCGAGGCCGATGTAGAGCGGGTACCCGGGCGGATGCGGCTGATGGAGCGCCGGATCGAAGTGGCGCAGGCCGAGCGCGAAGTTGATCGAGTCGATGTCTTCGAGCGACTGCGGCAGAAACGGCAGATGCGCGGCGACGAAGGCGAGGGCCAGTCCCACGGCCGGCCACAGCGCGGACCTAGACCGCGCGGAGCCGGATGCCCTCATTCAGGCTGCCCATCCGATACCCCTGGAGATCCACGGCCACCTGGCGATAGCCGATCGCGCGCAGCGCGCGAAGAATCTCCTCGCGCACGTCTCCGTCGAGCGCGCGGGCCATTTCGTCGCGCCCGAGCTCGAGCCGCGCCAGCGTGTCGTGGTGGCGCACGCGGCAGACGCGGAAGCCGAGCGCGCGCAGCGCGTCCTCGGCCTGCTCGATCATCCGCAGCTTCTCGTCCGTGATCTCGTGGTGGTAGGGGATCCGCGACGAGAGGCACGCCGACGCGGGCTCGTCCCACGTGGCAAGGCCGGCGGCGCGCGACAGCTCTCGTATCTCGTCCTTGGTCAAACCCACTTCATCGAGCGGGCTTCGCACACCGTGCTCGCGCGCGGCCTGGCGGCCGGGACGATAGTCGCCGCGATCGTCGGCGTTGTTGCCGTCGAGCACCACGTCGATCGCGCGGGCGGACGCGATCGCCGTCAGCGTGGAGTAGAGCTCGTCCTTGCAGTAGTAGCAGCGGTTGACGGGGTTGGCGCGGTACTCGGGACGATCGATCTCCGCGGTGTTCACGACCTCGTGACGCAGGGCAAACGACTCCGCCACCTGACGGGCGAGCGATCGATGATGTTCGGGATAGCTGGGGCTGTCGGCGGTGACGCAGAGCGCACCGGAGCCCAGGATCTGCGTGGCGACTACCGAGAGATAGGCGCTGTCCACGCCGCCGCTGAAGGCGACGATGGCCGAAGAGAAACCGGAGAGCAGCTCGCGGAGGCGCTGATCCTTGGCGGCCGCGCCGGAGCTGCCGAGCTCACTCGTCGAACTCCTCCTCGTCCTCGACGTCATCGTCGAGGTCGTCGATGTCGTCATCGTCATCCGCGTCGTCGTCGTCCTCTTCTTCTTCTTCCTCGTCTTCGTCGTCGTCGTCGTCGAGATCGTCATCTCCGTCGGCGAACTGCAGATCGCCGTCCTCTCCAAGGACGAGCTTGCGCCCGCACTCGGGACAGCTCAGCGCATCGCCCTCTTCGAGGTCGTCGGTGTCGATCTCTTCGTAGTCGCAGTCAGGGCAGGTCGCCATATCGCCAGATCCTCAATAGAATCCGCCACTTCCCGGAGAAGAGGAATTATATAGAGATCGGCGAGGCCCCGGCAACGAACCCTAACGTGCGCGCCGTGTCACACCGATAGAAGAAGCGTGAGGAGCACGGCCACCCTGGAGGCGGTGAAGACCGTTGTCGTGGCGGACGACACGGCGTTCGTCCGGGACCGCTTCCGCGCCGCGCTGGCCCAGGCCGGCCACGAGACCCTTACGGTTCGTACTGGTGCCGAGCTGCTCGGCCTGATGCGCCGCACCGGCGAGCGCGTCGACCTCATCGCGCTCGACCTGAGGCTGCCGCAGGGACAGGGCGTGCAGATGGTGCGCGACCTCCAGAAGCTCAGCAAGCACAAGCCGACGATCGTCGTCTTCAGCGGCACGATCGCCAACGCCACCGAAGTCCGCGAGCTCACGACGCTCGGCGTGGCCGGCTACGTCAACGAGTACACGGCGGTGCAGCACATCCTGCCGTCGCTCTCGCCGCACCTCTATCCGGATCTCTACAACCGCCGCAGCAGTCCGCGCGTCACGCTCGGCATTCCCGTGGCGTATCGCGTCGGCAACACGATCTCGTCGGCCGTCACGCTCAACATCTCCCAGGGCGGCCTGGCCATCCGCACCACCAGCCCGCTCGACATCGGCTCGGTGCTGCGCGTGCGCTTCCGCCTGTCCACCAGCCGCTTCGATCTCGAGTCCGAAGCGCGCGTCGCGTGGTCGGTGCCGCGCCTCGGCATGGGCGTCGAGTTCGTCAATCTCGAGCACGAATCGCAGGCCGCGATCCACGCGTTCGTGCAGTCGCACTTCTTCAGCAACAGAAAAGCGTAGGCGGAAGGGTTCGGGCTTCCGGCCTGGTCAGGCGGACCTGAAGGTCCGCCTCTGCGTACGCCCCGTGCGTGAGCTATCATCCGCGCCACACGCATCGACGAGGTCACCATGTCAAGATTCGCGCTGACCCTCGGTCTTCTTCTCGCGGGCGCCGTGACGTGTGTCGAGGCGCAATGGTTGAATCACCGCGATCCCAGAATTCCACGGACCGCGGACGGCAAGCCGAACCTGTCCGCGCCCGCGCCACGCGTCAACGGCACGCCCGATCTGTCGGGCGTATGGCAGACGGAACGGACGCCGCCGGAGGAATTCACCCGCGTCCTCGGTCCCGGACTCCTGCAACTGCAGGTGGACATCGCCGACATCACGAAGTACGTCCTCAACGTGTTCTGGGGAACGAAACCCGGCGAGGAGCCGCTTCGGCCCGAAGGCGCCGCCAAGTTCAAGGAGCACCAGAGCAGCGGTCGTGACTTTCAGGGCGCGTACTGCCTGCCCACCAGCCTGCCCGGGAACGTGTCGGTCCTCGCGTTCAAGATGATTCACGCGCCCGGGGAGATCGTCGTCATGCCTGGCACCGGCGATCCCGCTCGCCAGATTTACACGGACGGCCGCGGCCTGCCCAAAGAACCCGAGCCGAACTGGACGGGATACTCCGTGGGCACGTGGCAGGGCGACACGCTGGTGGTGGAGACGGTCGGCATCACGACGCGTGCCTGGCTCGACGGATTCGGCCATCCGCGAAGCGACGCCATGCGCATCACGGAGCGCTATCGCCGCCGCGACGTCGGACACATGGACGTGGAGGTGTCGTTCGACGATCCCACGTATTACACGCGGCCGTTCGGCTTCAAGACCACGGCGACGCTGCTGCCGGACACCGACGTGCTCGAATACATCTGCACGGAGAACCAGAAACTTCGCGTTCGCTAGTCGCCCGGGCGTCGTTTCTACGTAATGAGGTCACCGATGCTGAGACTCGCATCGACGATCGGCGTTCTCTTCGCGGCCGCGACGCTGGGTGTCGACGCGCAGTGGCTGAGCCATCGCGATCCGAAGCTGCCTCGCACCGCCGACGGCAAGCCGAACCTGTCGGCGCCCGCCCCGCGATTCGACGGCAAGCCGGATCTGACCGGCGTCTGGCAGGCAGAACGCACGCCGGTCGATGAATTCGTCCGCGTCCTGGGACCACGGTACCCGCAGCTACAGATCGATTTCACCGACGTCACGAAACACTTCGTCAACGTGTTCTGGGGGCTGAAACCCGAGGAAGAGCCGCTTCGGCCCGAGGCGGCCGCCATTCTCGCGCAGCGGCGAGCCAGTGGTCAGGAATTCACGGCCGCCTACTGTCTCCCGGCGAGCCTGCCCGCGACGATCTCGGTGCTGGCGTTCAAGATGATTCAGGCGCCGGGGGAAATCGTGGTGGTGCCCGGGACCGACGATCCTCCCCGTCAGATCTATATCGATGGCCGCAGCCTTCCGACAGATCCCGATCCGACCTGGGCCGGATACTCCGTAGGCGGGTGGCAGGGCGACACGCTCGTCGTCGAAACGGTCGGCATCACCACCAGGGCCGTGCTCGACGGCTCGGGGCATCCGCGCAGCGAAGGCATGCGCATCACCGAACGCTTTCGCCGCCGCGACGTCGGACACATCGATTACGGGATCACATTCGACGATCCCAAGTACTACACGCGGCCGTTCGGCTTCACCACCACGCTGCTGCTGCTGCCGGACACCGACATGCTCGAGTACGTCTGCACGGAAAACTGGAAGAACCGCGGTCGTTAGAAGGCGGACCTGAAAGTCCGCCTCTACGGTTATCGTGCTCGCAACAATCTGAGTGCGTTCGCAACGACGATCACCGATGCGCCCGTGTCGGCGAGCACGGCCATCCACAACGTTGCGGTGCCGGTGACGGCCGCGACGAGGAACACCGCCTTGAGCGCGATGGAGACGGCCACGTTCGTCTTCACATTGCGCAGCGTCGCGCGCGCGAGGCGCAGCGCGAACGGCAGCTTCAGTAGCTCGTCGGACATCAGCGCCACATCGGCGGCTTCGATGGCGACGTCGGAACCCACGGCACCCATCGCGATGCCGACGTCGGCCGCGGCCAGCGCCGGAGCATCGTTGATGCCGTCGCCGACCATCGCCACCGGACCGTAGGCCGCGCGCAGCCGGCCAATCGCCTCGTGCTTCTGATCGGGCATGAGCGCGGCTTGATACTCGTCGACGCCGACGTCGGCCGCCACTCGACGCGCGACGCCGCTCTCGTCGCCGGTCAGCATCGCGACGCGGCGGACGCCCGCGCGCCGCAGCAGATCGAGCGCGTCTCGTGCCTGGGCGCGCGGCCGGTCGACGAGCGACAGGCCTCCCGCCAGCCGCCCCGCAATGGCGACGAGGACCCGAGCGCCAGCGATGCTCGGCCGCGCTGCCGCCACATCGATGTCGTGCAGCGCCATCAGACGCGCGTTGCCCAGCATCACGTCGCGTCCGTCCACGCGGCCTTCCACGCCGAGGCCGGGCCGCGTGCGCACGCCGGCTGCGGACGACACGGCGAGCCCGTCGCGGCGCGCCTGCGCCACGATCGCCACCGCGACGGGATGGCTCGAATGCGCGTCGACCGCCGCCGCGGCCGCCAGCACCTCGGCGCGCGTGAAGCCTGCCGCAGGCTCCACGCCGGCGACGCCAAGCTCGCCGCCCGTCAGGGTGCCGGTCTTGTCGAACGCCACCACCTTCACCGCCGCGAGACGTTCGAGGGAGGCGCCCCCCTTGATCAGCACGCCGCGGCTGGCCGCTGCCGATACGGCGGCCACAATCGACACCGGCGTCGAGATGACGAGCGCGCACGGACACGACACCACCAGGAGCACGAGCGCGCGATAAATCCATGGCACCGCCGGAGCGCCGAGCATCGGCGGCACGAGGGCCACGGCCAGCGCGGCCGCGATCACCGCGGGGGTGTAAATGCGGCCAAACCGGTCGACGAACGACTGGATCGGCGCGCGACGGGCCTGCGCCTCCTCGACCAGGTGGATGATGCGCGCGACGCGGGTGTCGCGGCCCACGCGCGTCACCGTCAGCTCGAGCGCGCCATGGCCGTTGATGGTGCCCGCATAGACGTCGCTGCCCGGGCCCTTGTCGGCCGGCAGCGACTCGCCCGTGATGGGCGCTTCGTTCACGTCGCTGTGCCCGGACGCGACGGTGCCATCGACGGGGATCTTGTCGCCGGGCCGCACGATGACGGCGTCGCCCGCGGCGACCGCCTCGATCGGCACCCGCTGCTCGATCCCGCCGCGGCGGACGAGCGCATCACGCGGCGAGAGGTCGAGCAGGGCGCGAATGGCCCCCCGCGCCCGCGCAAGGGTCCGCGCCTCGAGCCACTGCGCGAGCGCGAAGAGAAACACCACGGTCGCGCCCTCGCGCCATTCCCCGATGGCAACGGCGCCGGACGCGGCCACGACCATCAGCGCGTTGATGTCGAGCGTGCGGGCGCGAAGGGCGCCGATGGCGCGGCGCGCGGGAAAGGCGGCGCCGGTGACGGTGCCGACCACGTAGGCCGCGATGGACGCCGCCGCGAACCCCTGGGCCGCGGCGCCTATGCCCGCCAGAATCATGGCGCCCGATGCGGCGGTGAGCCAGAACCGCGCGCGGACGTCCACGCCGAGGGCGCGCGGCTCCTCGTGCTCCAGCCACATGCGCATCCCGGCCTCGGCGACGGCGTCCACCATCGTCGCGGTGTTGAGCTTGGCGGCGTCGTAGCTCACGCGCAGCCGCTGGCCCACCACGTCGGCCGAAATCGCCTCCACCCCGGCCATCGGCTTCAGGCGGCGCTCGAGAATCACCACCTCGTCGTTGCAGTCGAGCCCCTCGACGCGGAACACAGCTTCGGCATGCACCTCGCAGACCGCGCAGGTCACCTGGGCGGTGGCCATTCAGCGGCTGCCCCCCCGGCGGCCTTCCTGGGCGTGGCGGAGGCCCTGCTCGAAGAGCGCCAGCACGTGGTGGTCGTCGAGCGCATAGAACACGTTGCGGCCGGCGCGGCGAGTCCGCACGATCCGGGCGCCCCGCAGGAGCCGGAGCTGATGCGACACGGCCGACTCGGATAGACTCAGCGCTCCGGCAAGGTCCTGCACGCACACCTCGGACCGCGACAACACGTCCAGAATGCGAACGCGAGTCGGGTCGCCGAGCACCCGGAAGATCTCGGTCAGGTCGTCGACGTCGGAGGGCTCAAGAACTGACATATGAACAACTGCTCATATATAGTAGCAGACATCAGACCGCCAGCTGGAACGCGTCGTCAAACTCGGATAGGATTCCTGGCTGCGCTGGCCCGTAAACAGCCGGCCTTAAAGACCTTAACAGAAATTAATCAACCCGCTCGGAGAGACCAGACGTGATCGAGGTCCAACACCTCACCAAGCGCTACGGGCCATTCACCGCCGTCGACGACATCAGCTTCACAGTAGACAAGGGAGAGATCCTCGGGTTCCTGGGCCCGAACGGCGCCGGCAAGACCACCACCATGCGCGTGCTCACAGGCTACATGCCGCCCACCGAGGGGACGGCGGTCGTGGCCGGCTACAACCTGCTCGACAAACCGATCGAAGCCAAGCGGCGCACCGGCTACCTGCCCGAGACGCCTCCGCTGTACCCGGACATGACCGTGCGCGAGTACCTCGAGTTCTGCGCGCGCATCAAGGGGCTGCCGCGGGGCGACCGCAAAGCGCGGGTCGTCGCCGCGATGGAGCGCACGCGCGTCGCGGACATGGCCGAGCGGCACTGCGCGAAGCTGTCGAAGGGATATCGCCAGCGCGTCGGCCTCGCGCAGGCGCTGCTCGGCAATCCCGATGTGCTGATCCTCGACGAGCCCACGGCCGGTCTCGATCCGAAGCAGATCAACGAGACGCGTCAGCTGATCAAAGACCTGCGCGGCGACCACACGGTGATCCTGAGCACGCACATCCTGCCCGAGGTCAGTCAGACCTGCACCCGCGTGGTCATCATCAACAAGGGCAAGGTGGTCGCGGTGGATACGCCCGACAACCTCACGTCGCGGCTGCGCGGATCGGAAACGATGTACGTGCAGATCGACGCGATGGGGGCTGACGCCGGCAGCGGGCTGGCGGGGCTGCCGGGCGTGACCAAAGTGACTGTCTCCGACACCAAGGACAGCGTGGTGGGACTCGAGGTGGAGAGCGAGGCCGGCCGCGACGTGCGGCGCGATCTCGCCGCGGCCGTCGTGGCCCGCGGCTGGGGCCTGCTGGAGCTGCGGCCGATGCGCATGAGCCTGGAAGACGTGTTCCTGAAGCTGACCACGCAGGAGAGCGACGCCCCCGTGGCGTCCGACGTCGTCGCCTCCGAGCAGGCGGAGGTGGCCCATGAGTAACGCGCTGGCAATCGCCCGCAAGGAGCTGAGCGCCTACTTCGCGTCGCCTATCGCCTACGTCGTCATCGGCTTCTTCGCGCTGATGTTCGGCTTCTTCTTCTACTCGCTGCTCCTCTACTTCGACCGCCAGAGCCTGCAGGCGGCCGGCCAGGCGGTGAACGTCAACGAGCAGTTCCTCCGCCCGGTGTTCCTGAACGCCACCGTCATCTTGCTGTTCGTGCTGCCGCTCGTGACGATGCGCACCTACTCCGAAGAGAAGCGCTCGGGCACCATCGAGCTGCTGCTCACGGCGCCCCTCACCGATCTGCAGATCATCCTCGGGAAGTTCCTCGGCGCGATGGGCCTCTACGCCGCGATGCTGGCCATCACGCTCGTCCACGTCGGCCTGCTGTTCGTGTTCGGCAGCCCCGAGTGGCGGCCGGTGGTCACGACCTACTTCGGGCTGCTGCTCATGGGCGGCTGCTTCATCTCGATCGGCCTGCTCATCTCGAGCCTGACGAAGAACCAGATCGTGGCCGGCATGATCACCTTCGGCGTCTTCCTGATGCTGTGGGTGATCAACTGGATCGCCTCGTTCATGGGCCCGACCACGCAGCAGGTGCTCAACTACCTGTCGATCACCGATCACCTCGACGACTTCACCAAGGGGATCATCGACACCAAGCACCTCGTGTACTACATCAGCTTCATTACCTTCGGGCTGTTCCTGACCGCGCGGTCGGTGGACACCGAGCGGTGGCGGGGGTAGCCGATGACTCGCATCTTCAACGCGCTCGCCTGGCTGGGCACGGCGATCGTCTTTGCCGCGGCGGCGGTCCGCATCCTGGGCTGGGCCGACGTAATTCCGGTGTCGGCGCGCCTCGATCAGTACGCGATGTACGCGTCGTGGGCCGGTCTGGCGCTGGTCGTCCTCTACTCGCTGTCGCAGTGGCGCCAGATCGTGGCGTGGTTCGGCGGCCGCAACGCGCGCTACGGCACGCTGGCCGGTGTGAGCGTCATCGTCGCGCTCGGCATCCTGGTGGCCGTCAACTACGTGTCGGTGCGCCAGAACAAGCGCTGGGACCTGACCGCCAACCAGCAGTTCTCGCTCTCGGACCAGACCACCAAGCTGCTGGCGAACCTGAAGGCGCCGGTAAAGTTCCTGGTGTTCGAGCAGGCCACCGGGCTCGACCGCTTCCGCACTCGTCTCAGCGGCTACGAGTACGCGTCGAAGCAGGTGAGCGCGGAATACATCGACGCCGACAAGTATCCGCTGCGTGCCAAGGAGTACGAGATCCAGCAGTACGGGACGGTGGTTGTCGAGTACATGGGGCGCAAGGAGCGGGTGACGACCGACGCCGAGCAGGATCTCACCAACGCGCTCATCAAGGTGCTGAACCCCACCAAGAAGAAGATCTACTTCCTGGCCGGCCACGGCGAAAAGGACACCGCGAGCCAGACCAGCGACCGTGCCGGCTTCAACGCCATCGCGGCAGCCCTGAAGCTCGATAACTACGAGTTCGACAAGCTGGTGCTGGCGCAGGCCAACGAGGTGCCCGCCGACGCCACGATGCTCGTCATCGCCGGTCCGCGCACCGACCTGTCCGAATCGGAAGTGCCGCGCCTCGAGGGCTACCTGGCCAAATCGGGGAAGCTCCTGGTGCTGCTCGATCCGCCCGACGATCTGAAGGGCGGCAACCGCACGCCGCGCCTGACCACGCTGCTCGCCGCGTGGGGCATCAAGGCCACCGACACGGTGGTCGTGGACCTGAGCGGCCGCACCAACGTCGCCACGGTCGCCGTGGTCGGACCTCCCTATCCCATGCACGCCATCACCGAGCGCTTCGATCTGCTGACGGTCTTCCCGCTGGCGCGGGCGATCACCGCCGAAACCGGCGCCGGCGAGGGGCGCACGCCGCAGCCGTTCCTGCAGACGCACCAGCGGAGCTGGGCCGAATCGACGATGTCGCAGCTTCAGGATCCCAACCAGCTGAAGCCGGAAGAAGCCAAGGGCGACCTCCCGGGGCCGGTAACGATCGGCATGGCCGTGGCGGTGCCGTCGAAGCCGCCGACACCGCCTTCGCCGGAGGCGGCCAAAACGGATCAGGCGCCGCCGCCCGAAACGCGCGTCGCCGTGATCGGCGACTCGGACTTCGCGTCGAACGCCTACCTCGGAGGCGAAGGCAACCGCGATCTGTTCATGAACGTGGTGGGCTGGCTGTCGCAGCAGGAGAACCTGATCTCGATCCGGCCGCGCGAAGCCGCGGATCGCCGCCTGACCCTCACCGCCAGCCAGATCACCGGCATGTTCGCGCTGTCGATCTTCCTCGTGCCGGGCGCGATTCTCGGAGCGGGCGTCTATTCCTGGTGGCGGAGGCGATAGGCGATGGGACGCGTCGTCTCCACCGCGGCGCTGGTGCTCGTGCTGGCGGGGCTCGGCGGTTACATCTACTACCTCGATCACCGGTCGCCCGACGCCGCTGAGGGCGCCAAGGAGAAGCCCTTCGCGTCGGTCAAAGCCGACGACATCGAAGAGGTGCAGATCCAGGCGGCGAGCGACACCACGCGGCTGAAGAAGTCCGGCACCACGTGGTCGATCGTGGAGCCGGTGCAGGCCGCGGCCGACGCCGGCGAGCTCTCGAGCATCACGAGCAGCCTGTCGTCGTTCGAGGTGAGCCGGGTGGTGGACGACAAGCCGGCCGACCTCAAGGGCTTCGGCCTCGATCCCTCGCGCATCGATGTGCGCTTCAAGGTGAAGGGGCAGGGCGCCGAGCGCCGCGTCCTCCTCGGCGACAAGACGCCCACCGGTGGCGACCTCTACGCCAAGCTGCCGGAGTCGCCGCGGGTGTTCCTGGTGCCGTCGTACCTCGAGGCGGCGTTCAACAAGAACAGCTTCGCCCTGCGCGACAAGGCCGTGCTGAAGGTCGATCGGCAGAAGGCCGACGGCCTCGAGCTCGTGGCCGGCTCCACGCAGCTGGCGTTCACGAAATCGGGCGAGAGCTGGTCGATCGTCAAGCCGATCGCCGCACGCGCGGACTACGCCGCGGTGGAAGGCGCCATCGAACGGCTGTCGTCGGCGCAGATGCAGGGGCTGGCGGAGAATCAGAACGCGCCGCTCAAACAGTATGGCCTCGATGCCCCGACCGCCTCGATGACGATCAGGACGGGAAGCGCCAACGCCACGCTGACGCTGGGCAAGACCGAGAACGCGGTGGTGTTTGCCAAGGACGCGTCGCGTCCGCTCATCTTCACCGTCGCCCCGACGCTGCGCATGGACGTGGTGAAAGACCTCGGCGAATTCCGGCGCAAGGACCTGTTCGACGTCCGCTCGTTCACCGCCACGCGCATCGAGCTCTCGCGCGGCGGGGCGACCCAGGCCTTTGATCACTCGAAAGACAAGGACGGCAAGGACGTGTGGAAGGACGCGGCCGGCAAGGCCGTCGACACCATGAAGGTCGAAGACCTGCTCGCCAAGATCTCGGGGCTGGGCGCCACCTCGTTCGAGACCGCCGCGCACCCGTCGCTCAAGTCGCCCGTCCTGACCGTCACGGCCGTCTTCGACAAGGGGAAGGACGTCGTGACGTTCGGCCGCGCCGGCATGGATGTCTACGCCAGCCGTCCGGACGAACCGGGTTCGGCCAAGCTCGACGCGGCGCCCTTCGAGGACGCGGTCAAGGCGCTGGACGCCCTGAAGTAGCATTGGGCGCATGAGCGGACGGGCGCCGGGGGCGTGGGCCGCGGCGGTCGCGGCGTGCCTCGCGGCGCATGCGATCGCCGGCGCGCAATCCCCTCCCGCCGCGCGTCGCGCCGCTGCCAGGGTCGATCCCGTCATCGAGGCGCTGCGCCAGGAGCTGCTGGCCGAAACCACCCTGCCGAACGTCAGGCGAGCGATCTGGGGCGTCATCGTCCAGTCGCTCGACAAGAACGAGCGCCTGTTCGAGCTCAACCCTCAAACCCTGTTCGTCCCGGCGTCCACGGCCAAGATCGTCAGCGCGCTTTCGGCCGCCGAGGCCGTAGGGTGGGACTACACCTTCGAGACGGGCGTGCGTGCCGCCGGCCCGATCGTCGATGGCGTGCTGACCGGGGATCTGATCGTCTCGGGCTCCGGCGATCCGACACCGGAAGGGCGCGCGGGCGACGGCTTCCGGGTGTGGGTGGAGGCGCTGAAGGGCACGGGGCTGAAGAAGATCGAAGGCCGGATCATCGGCGACGACGATGCCATCGACGAGCCGCGGCCTGGCGCCGCGTGGTCGTGGGAAGACCTTGGCTACACCTCGGGCGCGCTCTTCGGCGCGCTCAACGCCACCGAGAACCGCATGACGGTGACCATCGCGCCGGGGGTGGGCGAGGGGCAACCGGCCACGCTGTCGGTCGACGACTTCGCGCAGGATCGCCCGCTCGCGAACCGCACGATCACGACCGCGGCCACGGCGCCCTTCGTGTGGCCCGAGCTTCGGCTGGGCGAGGGGGCGCTCACCATTGCCGGCTTCGTCCGCCCCGGCGCCGCACCGGTCAGACTGTCGATTTCGACCGGCAATCCGACGCAATGGTTCGTGTCGCTGCTCCGCGACCGCTTGATTCGCAGCGGCATTGCGGTCACCGGGCGCGCGGCCGACATCGACGACGTGCAGCCGCCGCCCGATCGCGCCGGGTCCACGCTGATCTACACGCACCGCTCGCAGCCTCTGGCGACCATCGCCCGCGCGATGCTGAAGGACAGCATCAATCTCTACGGCGAGGCGCTGATGCGGCTCAATGCCGCGAGCGGGGCGCCGGCGACCAACGACGCGGCGCTCGAAGGGCTGCGCAAGCGGCTGGCGGCGTGGGGCATCCCCAGGGACGGCGAGCACCTCGTGGACGGATCGGGCCTGTCGCGGCGCGACCTGATCGCACCCGAGACGCTGATGGTGCTGCTCAAGAAGGCGTTCGAACCAGCCGGCACGTCGCCGTTCGTGAGCGGGCTGCCCGTCGCCGGCGTGGACGGCTCGCTCGCCGCGCGCATGAAAGGCACCGCTGCCGAAGGCAACCTGCGGGGGAAGACCGGCACCATGAGCAACATCCGCTCGCTCGCCGGCTACGTGACCACGCGCGACGGCGAGCACCTGGCGCTCGTCATCATGGTCAACAACTACGAGGGCGAGGGCGCCGACGCCAACGAGTCGATCGACCGGATCGCCGTGCGGCTCGCCGAATTCACGCGGCGGCCCTGAGCACGTCATCGACGGGTGATCGCCGCCACAGACTCGTTGCGCGTACAGCGGATGAGTCACCAACGTTTAGACTGTGGCGAGAAGGATTTGGGTCCAGCCATGACTTCGACGTGCGTGTGGCCCGCGGTGATCGTGGGCCTGCTGGTGCCGATGCTTGCAGGCTCCGTTGCGGTTGCGCAGCAAGGGCTTTCTGCCCCGTTGATAACGCCGCCCGGGGACGTCTTCGACCCGGCGGCCTGGGATGGCATGGTGGTCATCTCGTCGGAGGAGGCGGACGCCACGATTCGGGTCACGCTCGATGACACCGAGCCGACTGAGGAATCGCCAGTTTATGAAGGGCCTTTCATCGTCAGCCCTGACGCCCACGTGACAGCGAGGGCGTTCAAGGACAACCGGGCGCCAAGCAGCGTCGTCACGGCCGTCTACGGAAACACTCAGGGGCGGGAACCGCAGTCACCACTGACGCTGATCGTCAGGGGCGGAACGAAAGTGCTTCGTCCACTTGGCAGTCCGGTGACGTTCGACAAAGTCGCTAGAGAGGCCTTCACCAGACTCGTCGGGTCGGTGACCGGCGCGGCGACCTGGCACGACCCGACGGACAATCCCGATGAGGTCCTCGACGTGGACGGTCGTCTGGCCGGGTTCATCAACGTCGATGCGAACGCGGCGACGAACCTGCTCGATACCATCGAGCAGATCGGGCGCGTGCTTCCGGACGGGTGGCAGCTCGTCGAAGTCTGGATAACGGATCGTGCCCTTGATGACGCGCTGAAAGCGTACGGACCACTCTCGGATGGCCGCAGGCTCAGCGCGCTCGTCAAGGTGCGCCCTCGCCATCTCAATCAGGTTCATTTCAAGTTCCTGCATCCGGAACCGTAGCGAACGGCCACTCGTCCGCCCGTCGGGCGCGCCAGAGGTACGAGGCCACGCCGACAACAAGCAAGCCAACACCGGCGAGGATGTACCAGACACCGCTCGTCACCAGAATGGCGATCCAGCCGGCCGCGGCCACGAGGCTGGGCAGCGGATACGCCCACATCGAGAACGGGCGCGCGACGTCGGGGCGACGGCGCAGCGCGGTGGCGGCGCCGATGATCGGCAGCGCGCCAATCACCACGTAGATCGCCATCAGGGCGGTGATGAGCGCGTCGAGCTCGAGCAGACAGGCCAGCGCCGACGCCGCCCCGACGAAGACGACCGAGAACGAGGGAAAGCGTCCCGACGGATGCAGTCGCCCGAAGGACGGAAAGAAGTGTCCTTCGACCGCTGCGGCGTAGGGGATGCGAGACGTCGCGGCCATCGCCGCGAAGAGCGCCGCAAAGATCGTCACCAGGATCAGCCACGTCATCACCGTTGCCGCCATGCCCGGCCGCAGGCGCGCGATGAAGTCGCTGACGACGTACTGCGACGAAGCCGCCTCCTGCCACGGCATCGCGCTGATGATGGCGACGTTCATGGACAGGTAGAGCGCGGCCACGAGGAGCACCGACAGGACGATCGAGCGCGGAATGGTGGCGGCGGGCCGCCGCACTTCGCCGGCGTAGCTGCAGATGTTGTTGTAGCCGAGATAGTCGTAGACCGAATAGAGCGTCGCACCGCCGAGGCCGGCCCAGAACGATCCCGAGAGCTGCCAGGCCCCGGCCGGAACCCGGAGGGCTTCCGTGCGTCCGTGGAGTACGCCCTCGAGGATCACCCATCCGATCGCGGCCAGCACGAGCGCGCCGAACAATGTGCCCCAGCGGCCGACATGATCGATACGGCGGTAGACGAGCGCCGCCGACAGGAGACAGACGAACGCTGCCAGCGCCTTCATCTGCCAGGGACCGAGCGACGGTACGAGGTACTGCAGGTAATGGGCAAAGCCCACGGCGCCGGACGCCATCATCAGCGGAAACGCGATCACGGTCTGCCACAGGAACAGGAAGCTCATGAGACGGCCCGGGCCGCGCGAACCATACGCCTCGAGGAGATAGCGGTAGCCGCCGCCCGAGCCTGGCAGCGCGGCGCCGAGCTCGGCCCACACGAGGCCGTCGGCCAGCGCCACCAGCGCGCCCACAATCCAGCCGAGCAGTGCCTGCGGGCCCTGCATCGACTGGAGGATGAGCGGAATCGTCAGAAACGGGCCGGCGCCGATCATGCTCAGCATGTTCAGCGTCGTGGCCGCGCGCAGGCCGACGCGGGGCGCCGGAGCGCCGCCCGGTGAGTCGTCGTCCGGGCTCACGCGGCGTGGGCGCGAATGGACGGCTCGCCCGAGGACAGCAGCGCCGGCCAGTCGCCGCGGCGTTGCACGGCGGCGAGCGTGACCGGTTCATCGGGCGACGTCTCGTGGGCACGGAGCGCGAGCTGCCACCAGCCGACGTCGTGCCAGGCGCCAAGCTTGAACCCGACACGGCGATACACGCCGAGCGGCTCGAAGCCGACCGCTTCGTGCAACGCCACGCTGGCCTCGTTGGGCAGCGCGATACCGGCAAAGGCGTTGAAGAACCGCTGCGCGGCGAGGACGGCGAAGAGCGACCGATACAGGCCGCGCCCGACCCCGGACCGGCGCCACGCCGCATCCACGTAGACCGAGGTGTCCACGGACCACTGATAGGCGGCGCGCACGCGGTGCTTGGACGCATACGCGTAACCGGCCACGCGTCCGCCCATATCGCACACGAGCCACGGGTGCGAAACCAGCGTGTCGGCCAGCCGCCGCGCCATCTCGTCACGATCGGGCGCGACGGTCTCGAAGGAGATGGCGGTCGATTCGACGACGGGCCGGTAGATGGCGGCCATGGCCTCGGCGTCCGAGGCGTCGGCAAGTCTGATGCGCGGCGTCATGGCGCGCGATCTAACCACAGACGCGCCGCGGCCGCGATCTCCGCCGTGTGTCCGGAGAGCCCGCCCGCCTGCGCCAGGTCCGGCCGCCCCCCGCCGCGCCCACCGAAGCGATCGGTCAGCTGCCTCACGACGGCGCCGGCATCGAGTCCGAGAGACGGGGCGCAGCCGACGACGACGGTGGCGGTGGGGCCGCCCGCAACGAGCGCCACGGCCACCGGATCCCGGGCAATGAGCGACGACGCGATGGTCTTGAGCCCGGCGGCATCCCAGTCTTCGTAGATTTCGGTGATCACACGACGGCCGTCCGCGGCACCCAGCAGCCGGTCGGCCTCGTGCACGGCAAGCGCGGCCTGCAGACCGGCGATCGTCTTGCGCAGCCCCTTGCCTTCGGCCTGCAGCTTCTCCACCGCGGCCGGCAGCTCCGGCGGCAGCACCGAGAGATGACGCACCGACCCGGCCACCGCGTCGCGCAGCTGCCGCAGCGTTCGAAGTGCGCGGCCGCCGCACACGAACGTCAGGCGCAGTCCGCCTTTGAATTTCTCGGTGGCGATCACAGCGATCACGCCGATCGCGCCCGTACGGGCGACGTGTGTACCCCCGCAGGCCGACAGGTCGAAGTGCGGCACCTCGATCAGGCGCAGCTCGCCCTGACGCGCCGACTCCTTCCGCAGCGGCAGGGCCTTTGCCTCCTCGTCGGACGCGAATCGAACCGCGACCTCGTAGTCTTCCCAGACGATCCGGTTGGCTTCGTCCACCGCCCGCTCGACATCGGCAGGCGATACCACGGCGGAGAGGTCGATCGTCGAGGCGTCGCCTCCGAGGTGGAAGCTCACCGTGGCGGCGTGGCACACCCGCACGAGCGCCGCCGACAGCACGTGCTGGCCGGTGTGCTGCTGCATGTGATCGAAGCGGCGGACCCAGTCGATCTCGCCGCGCACGGTGGAGCCCTCGGCCAGCGGCGACGCCAGGACGTGCACGACCTCCCCGTCCACGTCCACGACGTCGAGCACGGCCGTGCCGCCGAGCACGCCGACGTCGTAGGGCTGTCCGCCGGACGTGGGGTAGAACGCGGTGCGGTCGAGCAGCGCCGCGGGCCGGCCTTCGTGTTCGAACGCGCGGACGACACGTGCCTCGAACGCCTGGCAGTACGCGTCGGTGTAGTAGATCCGCGGCGTCATCCGCGTGAGGCCGGCACGAGCGGGTCGGGCACGCCCGCCTGCGCGAAGCCGGCGGCGCGCAGGACGCAGCTGTCGCAGCGCCCGCACGGGGCACCGGAGGCCATCGGATCGTAACAGCTGTGCGTGAGGCCGTAGTCGAGCCCGAGCTCGACGCCGCGCTGGACGATCTGCGCCTTGGTCAGCGCAATAAGCGGGGTGTGAACGCGGAAACGCGCGCCGCCCACGCCCTTGGCCGTCGCCAGCGTGGCCAGCTGCTCGAACGCCGCGATGAATTCCGGCCGGCAGTCGGGGTAGCCCGAATAGTCGAGCGCGTTGACGCCGATGAAGATGTCGCGCGCGTCGAGCACCTCCGCCCAGCCGAGCGCCAGCGACAGGAACACGGTGTTCCGCGCGGGCACATAGGTGGACGGAATCTCCGAGGGGTCGATCGGCCGGTCCTTCGGCACCGGCAGATCGCTCGTCAGCGACGAGCCGCCGAAGGTGGAGAGGTCCACCGCGATCTCGACGTGGCGTGCCACGCCAAGCGCGCGCGCCACGGCGCGCGCGGCGTCCAGTTCGCGGGCATGACGCTGGCCGTAGGCCCCAGTGAGCGCGAACAGGCGGAAGCCTTCGGACCGGGCGATGGCCGCGGCCGTGTAGGAGTCCAGGCCGCCGCTGAGCAGAACGACCGCGTCAGACACCGCGCGTGGAGGGATCCCAGATGTACTTGTGGAGCTGCACCTGCACGCGAACGGGCAGCCGATCGGCCAGCACCCATTCCGACAACGTGCGCAGGTCCATCTCGCCGTGCACCGGGGAAAAATGGATCGCCGCGGCTCGTGCCCGAAGATCCACGCGCTGGACGACGGCGCGCGCGTATTCGTAGTCGGCGCGGTCCTTGATGACGAACTTCACCTCGTCGTGCGGCCGCAGGCGATCGAGGTTTGCCCAGTCCATCCGGTGCGCCTCGCCGCTGCCCGGACACTTCACGTCGAGGATGGTCACCACTTCGGCGGGCACGCGCTCGGTGCTGCGATGCCCGCCGGTCTCGAGCAGCACCGTCTTGCCGCGCGCGACCAGCGCAGCCATCAGCGGGTACACGGCCTCCTGCAGCAGCGGCTCCCCGCCGGTCACCTCCACCAGCGGGCAGTCGTAGCGCTCGACGTCCTGCAGCACCGCGTCCAGCTCGCGCTTGGAGCCTTCGTGAAACGCGTACGGCGTGTCGCACCACGAGCAGCGCAGGTCGCAGGCGGTGAGCCGCACGAACACGCACGGCTGCCCGGCGTAGCTCGACTCACCCTGCACCGAGTAGAAGATTTCGTTAACGGTAACCAATCCTTCTATTATCGGGGAAAGAGCACTACCCGCCCATGAGCCTGCGCATCGGCACGTCCGGCTGGAGCTATCCCACGGGAAAGGGCACGTGGAACGGCGTGTTCTACCCGGCCACGCGGTCGAAGCGCGACGGCACCAAGGACTTCGACGAGCTCCGGTTCTACGCCGAGCACTTCGATACCGTGGAGGTGAACACGACCTTCTACGGGATGCCTCGCACCGAGGTGGCGCGCCAGTGGGCGGCGCGGACGCCGTCCGACTTCGAGTTCTCGCTGAAGCTGTACCAGAAGTTCACGCACCCGAAGATGTTCCGGGAGGCGGCGCTCAAGACGGCGCCCGGCTCGGAAGGGCCGCTGCTCGAGGCGCTCGCCCAGGTGACGCAGAGCGACATCGACGATTTCCGCGCCGGCATCGAGCCGCTGGCGTCGAGCGGGCGGCTGGGCGCGCTGCTCGCGCAGTTTCCTCCCAGCTTCAAGGACACGCCGCCGTCGCGCGAGTACCTCGCACACCTGCTGCGCGCGTTCCACGACTATCCGGTGGCAGTGGAACTCAGGCACAAGAGCTGGAGCGACGCGCTGGGCGACACGCTGTCGCTCCTCAACTCGTTCAACGCGGCGTTCACGCAGATCGACGAGCCGAAGTTCAAGCTCTCGATCCGCCAGAACTACCTGCCGAACGTGAAAGGCTTCTACTACATGCGGCTGCACGGCCGGAACGCGGCCCAGTGGTGGACGCACGAGAAGTCCGAGGACCGCTACAACTACCTCTACTCCGCGCAGGAGCTACAGGAGTTTTCAGACGTCGCAGGCGCGGCGCGGCGCCTGGTGAAGAAGTCGTACCTCTACACCAACAACCACTACTCGTCGAAGTCAGTGGTGAACGCGCTCATGCTGAAAGCGCAGCTCGGCGAGCCGATCGAGGGCGAGTATCCACCCGCCCTGATCGAGCGCTATCCGGAGCTGAAGGAACTGCTGGAGGCCCCCACGCGCCGCGCTCCATCGCTGCCGCACGGCACAGGCCGCTAACGATGAGCACGAGCCGGCTCTGCTCGGCGCCGTTCCTGCATGGTATATGGAGCGCACATGGGAGCCACGACGCTGGTCTCGGCCACGATCGTCACACGATTCCGCCGGTTCAGTCAGCTCGGCGGCCTCATGGTCGCGACGATCGGTCTGCTGGTCCTCGTCGGTTGGTACGCCGATGTGCCGGGGCTCACGAGTCTCCATCCATCCTGGGCCACGATGAAGGCCAACACCGCCGTGTGCTTCGCCCTGCTCGGCGCGGCGCTTCTCTTCTTTGACAGCGAGCGCAACCGCCGCGCGACGCTGCTCCTCGCCGGCTTGGCGCTCGGGATGGTGGCCGTGACGCTCAGCCAGGACGTCGCCGGTTGGAATCTCCACGTCGATGAGCTGTTGTTCCCGGATCCAGCCTCGACGAACAGGCCCGGGCGCATGGCACCGAGCACCGCGGTGCTGCTCGCGATGATCGCGACGGCGATCCTCCGGCTCGACAGCGCCTCACGGGCGCGCCTCAGCTCACAGTGGCTGGGGCTGCTGGCCACGATCATCGCGCTCATGACCCTGTGCGGCTACGCGTACGGGGCGGCCTCGCTGTACTCGATTCCCGGCTTCGGGTCGATCTCGATCTACACCACCGGGTGCGTGCTCATCCTCGGACTGAGCGTGCTGGCGGCACAGCCGGCGGGCGGCCTGATGAGGGTCCTCTCGGCTGACGCGGTCGGCGGCATGCTCGCCCGGCGACTTTTGCCCGTCATCGTCGCTGTGCCAATCGGCATCGGCTGGCTCCGCCTGGTCGGCGAGCGCCGAGGGCTGTACGACACCGAGTTCGGGCAGGCCCTCTTCACCGTGTCCAGCATCGTCATCATCGGCGCCGTCGGTTGGTTCACGTTGAGGCGCCTCATCCTCGTGGAAACCGGCGAGCGCGCAGTCGCACATGCCCTCGGGCACAGCCAGAGACTGCTGGAGGCCATCAGCGAGAACTCTTCCGCCGTCATCTACGCCAAGGATCTCGAGGGCCGTTACCTCTACATCAATCCCCGGTTCGCCGAACTGTTCAAGCTGTCCGCCAGCGCGTTCCTCGGACAGACCGACTACCACCTGTTTTCGAAGGAGGAGGCGGACGTCTTCCGCCGGATGGACCAGCGTGTGGCGGCCGCCGGAGTCGCCCTGACCGCCGAGGAGCCGGTGCCGCTCGACGGCGCGGTCCACACCTACCTGTCCGTCAAGTGCCCCCTGCGGGACGAGGCCGGGCAGATCTACGCGGTGTTCGGCATCTCCACCGACATCACCGACCGCAAGCGCACCGAGGAGGCGCTGCGAGCCAACGAGGAGCGCACGCGTCTGATCATCGAGACGGCGCTCGACGCCGTGATCACCATCGACGGTACTGGCGCGATCACGGGATGGAGCCCACAGGCCGAGCGGATCTTCGGCTGGAGCCGCGACGAAGTGCTCGCCCGCTCTCTGGCCGACACTATCGTTCCGGAGCAGTACCGCAACGCGCACCGCCACGGCCTCGCACACTACATGGCGACCGGCGAAGGTCCCGTGCTGGGCACGCGACTCGAGCTCTCGGCGCTCCATCGCGATGGCCACGAATTCCCAATCGAGCTGGCGATCACGCCGCTCCGGACGGCGACTGGCGTCTCCTTCAGCGCGTTCGTCCGCGACATCACGGAGCGCAAACGGTCGGACGAGCGCCTGCAGGCACAACTGGAACGCCTCAACCTCCTCGACACGCTCACGCGCGCGATCGGCGCGCGTCAGGATCTCGACAGCATTCTCCAGGTGGTCGTACGCAGCGTCGAGGACCAGCTGCAGCTCGACTTCTGCTGTATCGGCTTGTACGACCGGGGCGACGACTCTCTGGTGATGGCCCGGGTCGGCGTGCGCAGCCAGCCACTGGCCGACCGCCTCTCGATGCCCGAGAAAGCGCGTGTCCCGGTCGGTCAGAACGGCCTGCGGCGCTGCGTCAACGGCCAACTCGTCTACGAACCCGATCTCACACGTCTCCAGTTCTTCTTTCCCCAGCGGTTGGCGAACGGTGGGCTCCGGTCGCTGGTGGCTGCCCCGTTGCTCGTCGAGAGCACGACCTTCGGGGTGCTGATGGCCGCACGTCGAAGCGGGTCGGCCTTCAGCAGCGCCGAGTGCGAGTTCCTCCGCCAGTTGAGCGAGCACGTTGCCCTCGCCGCGCAACAGGCACAGCTCTATGCGGCGCTCCAGCACGCGTACGACGATCTGAAGCAGACGCAACAGGCGGTCGCGGAGCAGGAGCGGCTCAGAGTTCTCGGGCAGATGGCCAGCGGCATCGCGCACGATATCAACAACGCCATCTCGCCGATTGCGCTGTGCACCGACCTGCTGATGGAAGCGGAGCCGGCGCTCAGCGCCGAATCGCAGCAGCACCTGTCGGACATGCGACATGCCGTCGACGATGTGGCGCACACGGTGGACCGCCTGCGCGAGTTCTACCGGGACCGGGAATCACAGCCCCAACTCGCGCCCGTCGATCTGAACAGCCTGGCCAAAGAGGTCGTGAGCCTGACGCGGGCGAAGTGGAGCGACATGCCGCAGCGGCAGGGCGTGGTGATCGGCGTTTCCACTCAGCTGACCGAGACGCCGCGGGTCTCCGGCGCGGAGAGCGACCTGCGTCAAGCCCTCATCAACCTGGTGTTCAACGCCGTCGATGCCATGCCCGAGGGCGGCACCCTCACCATCCGGACGCGAATGGTACCGCCGACCAGCGACGCGCCGCTGGCGGCGGAACGCGTCGCGATCGAGGTCTCCGACACCGGCGTAGGCATGAACGACGAAACGCGTCAGCGCTGCCTGGAGCCGTTCTTCTCCACCAAGGGCAGACGGGGCACCGGGCTCGGGCTGGCTACGGTGTACGGCACCGCGCAACGGCACAGCGCGGACCTCGAAATCGAGAGCGAGCCCGGCCGGGGCACCACGGTGCGTCTCGCGTTCCTGGCCCCGTCGACTCCTTTGGAAGTGGTGAGCGCGCGGAAGCCGCTCACCCGCGTCCCGCCGATGCGGATTCTCATCATCGACGACGACCCGGTGCTCCTCCGGTCGCTGCACGATGCCTTGAAGGCCGACGGACACACGGTTACGGCGTCCGACGGTGGACAGAACGGCATCGACGCGTTTCGACGAGAAATGGAAGGGGGAAACCCCTTTGCGGTGGTGATCACGGACCTCGGCATGCCGTCAGTCGACGGACGCAAGGTGGCGAGCGCCATCAAGGCCATTTCGCCGTCTACACCGCTGGTCATGCTCACCGGCTGGGGCCAGCGAATGATCGACGAGGGCGACTTACCTTCGTACGTGGATCGAGTCCTTGCCAAGCCGCCGCGGCTCTCAGACCTGCGGCTCGCGCTGGCCGAGCTGACGTCGGAACCTACTCCTTGACCGTCACCCGCCGGATGACGTCAGGAACCACCAGCTTCTGCACCACGTCCATGCCCGCAATCACCTGCCCGATCACGGTGTAGTCGCCGTCGAGTTTGGGCGTCGGCGCCAGCGTGACGTAGATCTGGCTGTCGGCCTGGCGCGGATCGCGGCCCGGATACGCCAGCGCCACCGCCCCGAGCACGTGCTTGCGCTTCGGGTTCGGCTCCCCCACGCCGACGATGTTGAAGCTGCCGCCGGTCCCCCACAGATCCTTCTTCGACATGTCGCGCGAGAACGGATCGCCGAACTGCATGATGAAGCCGGGGATCTGACGATGCACGCGCATGCCGTTGTAGAAGTTCCGCTTCACGAGCCCCAGGATGTGCTCGACGCTCTTCGGCGCTTCGTTGGGATAGGTCTCGAACTGAAACGTCCCCTTCGTCGTCTCGACGACGACGATCGGTCCGGCCCCCGGCGACTTCTTCGGTTGCGCCGGCGCGGCCACCGCGCCGCGCGCGGCGGGCTTGGCCGTCGCGCCCTGACCGGCCCATACGCTGACCGTTGCCATCGCCACCACCGCCGCCATCGCCAATCCGACCTGTTTCATCGAAGCCTCCCGGTGACGCCAATTCTTGGACAATCTGCCGCAATCGCGCAATCGCCGCAGCGCGGATGCACGGGGCGGCACACGTTCTGCCCCCACGTGACGAGATACAGGTTGATCGAGGCCCACCACCGCTGCTCGGTGGCCCGGTAGAGCGCCTGCTCGGTGTCTTCGGGGGTCTTCGTCGCCACCCAGCCCAGCCGGTTCGAGATCCGGTGTACGTGTGTGTCCACGCAGATGTTCTGGCGGCTCTTGAAGGCGAGGATCAGCACCAGATTCGCCGTCTTGCGACCCACGCCGGGCAGCTGCACGAGCTCGTCGAGCGTCGCCGGCACGCGCCCGCCGAAGCGGGTCATGAGCATCTCGCAGCACGCCTTCACGTGCTCGGCCTTGTTCCGGTAGAAGCTGACAGGGTAGATGAGGGTCTCGATCTCCCGCACGCGCAGCCGCGCCATCGAGGGCGGTGTACGCGCCCGCGCAAAGAGGCGCCCCGAGGCCGCCGCGGTGGTGGCATCCTGCGTGCGGGCCGAGAGCAGCGTCGCGATCAGGATCTGGAAGGCGTTGTCGGCCTCGGCTTCGGCGACTTTCTCGACCGCCGGCAGCTCCATGCCGGTAATGGCTTTCGCCAGCGCGCGCATGGTCCGCGCCACCCGCACGCGCGTCGGGCGAGGAGTGCTCACGTCACCGGCGGAACGGGCGTCAGCGGCGGCTGGCCCATGAGCACGGCCACGATGTTGCGCGCCGCCAGATCCGCCATCGCGGTGCGGGTCTCGCTCGTCGCGCTCCCGAGATGCGGACAGAGCAGCACGTTCTCGAGCGTCAGCAGATCCGGCAGCACGGCGGGCTCGTTCTCGTAGACGTCGAGGCCGGCGCCGGCAATGAGCCGGTTCTTGAGCGCCCACGCCAGCGCGGCTTCGTCCACGACCGGTCCGCGCGACGCGTTGATCAGATACGCAGAGCGCTTCATGCGCGCGAGCGCGGTCTGATCGATCAAGTGGCGTGTCTCCGGCGTCAGCGGGCAGTGGAGCGACACGATGTCCGAGGTCGCGAGCAGGCGGTCGAGCGGCATCGGCTCCGCTTGGATCTCGCTGGACGCCGCCTGCGACGCCTTGGCGCCGCGCGCGAAGTAGGCGACCCGTACACCGAAGGCGGCGGCGCGCCTCGCCACCGCGCGCCCGATGCGCCCGAACCCGACGATCCCCAGCTGCTTCCCGCGCAGCTCGCTGCCGAGCATGAAGTCGAACGCCCACGCCTTCCAGCCGCCGCGGCGTACCAGCCGGTCGCCTTCGGTGACGCGCCGCATGATGCCGAGGATGAGCGACCACGTCAGGTCAGCCGTGGACTCGGTGAGCACGTCGGGCGTATTGGTCACCGTGACGCCGAGCTCGCTGGCGGTTCTTGCGTCGATGTTGTTGATGCCGACGGCCACCGCGGCCACCACCTTCAGATCAGGCAGCCCCGCTTCGAGCACGGCACGGTCCACCGTGTCGGGCAGCATCGCAATCAGCCCGTGCTTGCCGCGCACCCGCGCGATGAGCTCGTCGTGCGACAGGAACGTCTCGCGGTCGTTCAGATCGACGTCGCACGCCTCCTCGAGGCGGGTCATCGCCAGCGACGGAAGCCGTTTGGTGACGAGAACGGTGGGTCTGGGCACCCGGTCCTTAGTGGCCGTACGACTTGCAGTAGCCGCAGTGATTGCAGGCCACGCCGGGCTCGATCATGCAGCGGCCCTCGGGATCGCCCGGCGCCAGCGTGAACATCGCGTGGCTGCTGTGGCCGGTGGCGTGCGGCACGCCGGCACCCGCGGGAACCGTCGCCCGGCCCACCTGCGCCGCGCCGCTCCGGGCGCCACTGGTCTGGGCAATGGCCTCGCGCACCAGCGCCCGCAGCTCCTGTTCGGTCATTCCGTCACGTCCACTCGATCGACGATGCCGATGACGGCCGCGTCCACCGGCGCACCCTTGCGTCCGAGCGCTTCGCCGGCCGCCCGCCCTTCGATCACGATCAGCACCCGTTCGCTGACCCCGGCCCCCACTGAATCGACGGCAAGCAGCGGCACGCCGCGCGGCTGATCGTCCACGGTCGTCGGCTGGACCAGAAGGAGCTTGGCGCCTTCGAACGTCGGGTGCTTCTTCGTAGCCACGACCGTGCCGACGACGCGCGCGAGCTGCATGAGTGTTCGTGCCGCCTCAGCCGAGATCCCAGTGATCCACGATGCCGACGACCCCGGCATCTGCCGGCACTTCCGTCGGGGAGAACGGAAAGCTGGCTTCCTTGCCGCGCACGAAGAACACGGTTTCGCCGACACCCGCCCCGACGGCGTCGACGGCCACCAGCGTGCGGCCGATGGGGCTGCCGTCGGCCGCGAGCGGCTGCAGCACGAGGAGCGTCACCCCGGTGAGGTTCTCGTCTTTCCGGGTGACGACGACGTCGCCGATCACTTTAGCAAGCTGCACGAAGAACACCGCCGGTCGGGTGGGTCTGGTAGGTCAGGTGGGTCTGGTAGGGAGAGCATTCCCCACCTGGCTCACCCGACCTACCTGGCCTACCTGACCATCAATCTCCCACCGCGACGTCGACGGTATCCACGATGCCGACGATGGCCGCGTCCACGGGGCAGTCCTTCATGCCCGACGCCATGCGGGCGGAGCTGCCGCTGACGATGAGCACGGTTTCGCCCACCCCGGCGTCCACGGTATCGACGGCGACGAGATAGTTGCCCTCGGCCTTGCCGTGGGGGTCCATCGGCCGGGCGATCAGAAGCTTGTTGCTGACGAGGCGCGGGTCCTTCCGCGTGGCAACGACGGTCCCGACGATGCGGGCGAGGATCATGCTCGGCTACGCCCTACGCCCGCGCGAAGCGCGGGCCAGAAATACTGTCAGCGAGGCTGAGCTCCATGATCAAAGGCGATGCCTCGCCTTCGTCTAGCCTTTAGAGGAGACGCTGGACTTGCCGATGGGCAGCGCGTCCTCGAGGTTCGAGTGCGGCCGAGGGATGACGTGCACCGACACCAGCTCGCCTACACGGCGGGCCGCGGCGGCACCGGCGTCGGTGGCCGCCTTCACGGCGGCGACGTCGCCGCGCACGATGGCGGTCACATAGCCCGCGCCGATCTTCTCCCACCCGACCAGCGTCACCTTGGCGGCCTTGACCATCGCGTCGGCCGCCTCAATCATGGCGACCAGCCCCTTGGTCTCGACCATTCCGAGCGCCTCACCCATCGTCTACCTCAATCCCGAAGCTGCTTCACGGCGTCGGCAATCAGCGCCGTCAACTCGCCGTATGTTAGCCGAATTTCCCCGGTCCTGCTCGCAGTCTTCAGCACCGCGTGCACGTCGGGAATGAGGCGCTCGCCGGTGCCTTCGGGCGCCTCGAGCACCTGACACAGGGCGGGATCGTCGATGTCCAGCTCGGAGGGATCGGCGCAGAGCGGCGCCGGCGACGCGATGCCGTACATCCCGCGCAACCCTTGCAGCCGCTCCACTTCCTCGCGGGAGATCAGGTTTTCGCCGCCGAGCAGCCGCGCCACCAGGCTGATCTTCGCGAAGTGCTCGATCGTCTCCATCTTGTAGTACGCCGACATGACACTGGTGCCGCAGGTCACGGCGCCATGGTTGGCGAGCAGCATCCCGTCGTGCGCCTTGATGTACTTCCGGACCGCCGCGGGCAGCTCCGCGGTGGACGGCGTCCCGTATTCGGCGATCGGAATGCTGCCGAGCGTGGTGACGACCTCCGCCAGCACCGCCCGGGTCAGCGGGATGCCGGCGGTGGCAAAGCCGGTCGCCGTGGGGGGATGGGCGTGCACCACCGCGTTCACGTCCGGCCGGTTCCGGTAGATCTCGAGGTGCATCGGCAGCTCGGAGCTGGCGTCGCGATCGCCGGCCAGCTTCCGGCCCTCGTAGTCCACGATCACCATCATGTCCGGGGTCATGTACCCCTTGGGCACGCTCTTTGGTGTGGTGAGGAGCCGCTCCGAGTCGAGCCGCGTGCTGATGTTGCCATCGTTCGACGCCACGTAGCCGCGGGCGTCCATGCGGCGGCCAGCCTCGACGATGTCGGCTCGGAGCTGCTCCTCGAGCGAATTCATGCGCTCTTCCTGAAGCGCTCGCGGCAGTCGACGGAGCAGAAGTAGTGTGTCTCGCCGCCGGAGCGGAAGGCGAACGACTCGCCGGGCGCCACGAACGTCCCGCACACGGGATCGCGCACCAGCTTCATCGGTGAGGGACGCCGCCGCTGCTTCGTGGTGCCGCCGAACGCCTCGATGATGCCATCCACGAAGCGCCAGAACGCCCACGCGAGGACGAACATCAGCGCGAAGATCAGGAGGACGCGAGTCACTGCTGGCTCGGGGCGGCCTGATTGTTGTGGACCGCGGCCGCCACGCCCTCGAGCGCACGCTTGGCGGCCTCGCCCTCGGGCGTGCCGGGCGCCAGGTCCACCACCTTCTGCCATTCAGCGGCGGCGGCCTTGAGGTCTTCCTTGCCGAACGCGAGCACGATGCCTTTGTTGAGAAGCGTCTTGGTGTGTTTGGGATTGATCCGCAGCGACTCCTCGAATCGCTTCAACGCCTCGTCGGTGCGGTTCGTGTAGTAGTAGCTGACGCCGAGATCGGTGCTCACGTCGGGGTTCTTCGGGTCGAGCGCGAGGGCCTTCTCGTACCACGAGATGGCGTCGGTGAAGCGCTCGGCGTCGAAGTACACGTTGGCGAGCTGGACGATGGCGGTCGTGTTCTTCGGATCGCCGTTGACGGTGGCCGTGAGCTGATCGACCCGGGCCTGGTCGAGCGGAGGCGCCTGACGTCCGCCGGCCGGCCCGGAGGCCGGGGCCGCGCTCTGCTGAACGGGCGGCGCGGCCGGCACGATCGCGGTGCGTCCGAGCTGCTGCGCGCCGATCAGCCAGCCCAGAATCACGCCAAACGCCATTCCGGCCACGGTGTAGACGACTGCGTCAAGTCTCATTGAGGTCTACAGCCGATCTTATCCCCCACCCGCCCTACCCGCCTGGGGGCCTTCCAGCGCCGCAAGGTACTCGCGCACGGCCTGGTCAAGGCCTACGAAGAGGGCGTGGCTGATCAGGGCATGCCCAATGGACACCTCGTCGAGGTGCGGCAGGGTGCGGAAGAGCGTGAGGTTGTCGAGGTCCAGATCGTGCCCCGCGTTCACCCCGAGGCCCAACGACGCGGCCAGCCGGGCGGCCTCCGCATAGACGCCGAAGGAGGCCTGGCCGGCCAGCGCCCCCTGCTCGTAGGCGCGGGCAAAGGGCTCGGTATAAAGCTCCACGCGGTCGGCTCCCGTGCCGGCGGCCCAGCGGATGGGCTCCTCTTCGGGATCCACGAACAGGCTCACACGCACGCCGGCCGCGCGCAGCTCTCCGATGGCACCGAGCAGCGTGTCGGAGCGCGAGCCGGCCGACCAGCCCGCCTGACTCGTGATCTCGCCGGCCTGGACCGGCACGAGCGTGCACTGGTGCGGCCGCACCTCGAGCACGAGCGCCACGAAGTCCGGACGCGGATCGCCCTCGACGTTGAACTCGACCTGGTCGCGCCGCGAGGCGAGGTGCCGGGCGATCTCGCGCACGTCGTCGGCGCGGATGTGCCGCTCGTCCGCGCGCGGGTGCACGGTGATGCCAGGCGCCCCGGCCGCGAGGCACACGTCCACCGCCTGCAGCACCGAGGGCACGCTGCCGCCGCGCGAGTTGCGGAGCGTCGCGACCTTGTTGACGTTGACCGAGAGCTTCGGCGGACCCATGAGTCGGCATCCTACCGCGCTTCTCCACGCGGGCCTGGATCTGGTCGCCGGATGGAAAGTGGATCGCCGCCGCCCCCGCCTCGGCTGTGCCATTTCCGCCGCATCGACGTTAGGAAATTGACGGGACCGTCGTTGCCACCCTGGGGGCTGTTTTCGCGCATTACTGACAGAGGCTCCCAATTTCCCGAAAGGACGTGGACGATGAACCGCAGCTGTCGACTTGCGCTGCTGTGTGTGGCTCTTCTCCCCCTGGTCACGGCTCCGGTCCTCGGCCAGGGACTAACCGGAACGCTCGTCGGCACGGTGAAAGACCCTCAGGGCGGGGTCCTGTCGGGCGCCATCGTCCGAGTCGCGTCGCCGGCGCTGATCGGCGGTGACCAGCAGACGACGACCAACGAACGCGGGCAGTGGCGGTTTCCCTCGCTGGCGCCTGGAACCTACGCCCTCACCATCGAGATGGCCCCGACCTTCGCCAGCTTCCGCGCCGAAGCCATCCGGCTTGGACCGGGGGCGACCGTCGAGCAGGACGCCGTGCTGGGCCTGGCAGGCGTCACGCAGACGGTGACCGTCGAGTCGACGTCATCCGAGCGCCAGAGCGGCCTCAGCTCCCGCTTCCGGTCGGATTACGTGGACACGATTCCGACGACCCGGAACAGCATGTTCGACCTGATTCGCAGCGCTCCGGGCGTGTCGCCAACGTCGCCGGCCAGCCGCACGACCAACAGCGTGTCCGTGTTCGGCTCAGCGGTGAACGAGAACACCTTCCTCATCGACGGCACCAACTTCACGTGCCCGTGCCAGGGTGTCTCGCGGGCCGAGCCGATCGTCGACGTCATCCAGGAAGTGCAGGTGCAGTCGGCGGGCGCGTCGGTCGAGTACGGCAACATGCAGGGCGGCGTGTTCAACGTCGTCACCAAGCAGGGAGGCAACCGGTTCAGAGGGAATGCATCGCAGTACGCGCAGTGGTCGGACCTCACTGCGCAGCCGGTCGTCCTGCCCGTCACCAGGGGGACGGTTCCGACGAGCGGCTACGAGCGTGAACGATACCGCGACTTCACCGCGACCGTTGGTGGCCCGATCGTGCGCGATCGCGTCTGGTTCTTCGGCGCCTATCAGTACCTGCGCGACTACGACAGCCAGCCCGGCACGGACCCGGCCTTTCCACGCACCTACGAACAGAACAAGGGGTTTGGCAAGGTGAATTGGCGCGCGTCCAACTCGCTGCAGCTGATGTCGAGCTTCCACGAGGAGGTCTGGGTAAACCCCACACCGCCGACGCTGGCCACGCCGTTCGTGGCCACCACGCGCGTGAACGCACGGGTCCCCAACAGCACGTTCGTCCAGGTGACGCACACGCCCTCGAGCAGCACGATGTGGGAAGCGCGGGCGGGTCGATTCATCACGCGGCAGCGGAATGACCCCGCCTCCGGCGACCGCTCCACGGCGCCTCGCCGCGATCAGCTCACGGGCGTCTCGAGCGGCAACGCCGCGACCATCGGCGGACCCGTGATCGATCGCGTGACGGCGAAGGCCGTGGTCAATCACTACCGGTCGGCCTGGCTCGGCCTCGATCACGCGCTCAAGGCGGGCGTTCAGATCGAGCGCGGACAGCACCGGAACGTGACGGTGATCCCCGGCGGCGTGCAGTACGTGGACAACGGCGGGGCGCCGTTCCAGGCCGTCTATCGCGACCCCTCGATTACCGGCGGACGTTTCATCACGTCGTCGGTCTTCGGCAGCGACTCCTTCACGATGCGCAACCGCGTCACGATCGACGCGGGGCTCCGGCTCGATCACAGCGCCGCCAGCAGCCAGGATCTGCCCGCCCTCGACGCGCGGGGGGTCGAGACCAGCAGTGTCATCAACGGCGCCGGACACCTCTTCACGTGGGACGTGTGGTCACCGCGGCTCGGCGTGTCGGCGAAGCTGACGGACGACGGGCGCACCACGCTCCGGGCCAGCTACGGCCGGTTCAACCAGGGCGTGCTGACCGGTGAGCTCGACCCGATTCATCCGGGCATCACCTCGACGACGACCCGCGCGTACGACGCGGCCACGGGCGGCTACACGACGCTCGTCTCGGTGGTCGATCCAAAGCGCAACCTCTCACTCGACCGGGAGATGCGCACGCCCAACACCGACGAGTACTCGGTGGCCCTCGATCGGGAGCTCGGGACCGGGCTCCGCGCGTCGGCCGCCTACATTCGCAAGCGGGGCCGCGACTTCATCGGCTGGACGGATACCGGCGGCCAGTATCGCCAGGAAACGCGGACGCTGTCGAACGGCATGGTCGTGCCCGTTCAGGTGCTCACTAACGCCACCTCCGATCGCCGGTTCCTGCTGACAAATCCCGACGGGCTCTTCCTGCACTACGACGGCGTCGTGCTGGCGACGGAAAAGCGGTCCGGAGGTCGCTGGCAAGCCAGCGGGTCGTATACCTACTCGAAAGCCTACGGGACGCTCGTGACGAGCAACGCACCGGCGGCGGAAGCGCAGTTCAGTACCATCGCCCGGCCGGCGTTCCTGGCGTTCGGTCAGGACCCGAACGATCTGACGAACACGCCGGGCAGACTGCCCAACGATCGGCCGCATGTCTTCCGCACGACGGGCAGCGCCAACCTGCCGTTCGGGCTGCTCGCGGCCGCCAACTTCCAGTACTTCACGGGCCGGCCCTGGGCTGCCACCGCACAGATCACGCTCCCGCAGGGCAGCCAGCGCATCCTGGTCGAGCCGCGCGGCGGCCATCGCCTCGCGGCGCAGTCGCTGCTCGACCTCCGGCTGTCGAAGTCGATGCACCTGGGGAGCGGCGGAAGCGTGGACGTCCTGTTCGACGTCCTGAACGCCTTGAACGACTCGGCGGAGGAGGCCGTTCAGACCGACAATATCCTCGCGGCGACGTTCGGGCGAGCCACGCAGTTCATGGACCCGAGGCGAGCGATGGTCGGGGTCCGGCTGAACCTCGGACGGTAATGTTCGGGCGCGCGGTCAGGCAGCTCC
>DASYRM010000112.1:0-22541 GCA_036004405.1 Vicinamibacterales bacterium | reverse complement strand
CAGGAGGTGCTGATCGTCGTGCCGAACGCTGGCGGGCAAGAGATTCTCGAACGACGTGGGTGGCGTGAGGGGCGGCACCACCGTGATGACACTCGCGTCATGCGCGTCCGACTCCCAGTTCTGGTACCAGGCATGGTCGACGAACGGCTCGCCGTCGGCGGCCACCAGCACGAGCACCTTGCGCAGCTCCGGATGGTCTCCAGGCGCGCCCATCGCTGGATCGGTTCCGGGGACCGTTGACTCGGTGACGCGAGGGCTGGACTCGAGCAGTACGGTCCGCAGTTCGTCCGCCAGCTCGCGAACCAGCTGAAGCGACTTGCCCGTGCCGGACGCGCGAATGGCAATCCAACTACGACGCGCCGCCGGAACCTCGGAGAAGACGTAGCCAACGAAGGTCCCAGCCGGTCCTTCGACCTGCAAGACCACATCGCCCGATGCGTCGAGAGTCGAACCGTCTCTCATCTCAATCTACTTCGTAGAACCCAGTCCCTCCGCGCACGAGAACTCGCGCAGTTCGTCGTTCGGCGGCGCCGCCTTGCGATACGTACGAACGGAGTGGAACGGTTCGACCAGCGCTTTCGGATCCATGTCTGTGAACTGATCCTCGAGGACGCCAGGCGAGGCGAACCTGATGCGCTCGCGCACGGTGAACTGATCGCTGTGCGGCGAGAACGTGTCGAACAGCGCGTCCTCGCGAATGGCCACGGTGTCCACGACGAGCGTGTCGCCCTCCCAGTGCGCGGTGGAATACCCGGCGAACGTCGGGTCGTCGAGCACTTTCGCTGACGGCTTGCGGCCGTCCAGATAGATCCGACGATACACGTCGTTCAGCTCGCCGTAGATGGTGATCCGGTCCTTCGTCTGCTGAATCTCCATGCCGTAGGTCATGCTCATCATGTTGGGCATCCCGCCCGAGACGCACCTGACGTTGGGATCGTATTCAGGGGATCCGGCCATGCGCGACTTCCGAATGATCTCCCACTTGGCCAGGTACTCAGGCGTCAGCTTCGGTGCGTTGTCCGGCCGGCCCTCACGTCCATCGAGCACCAGCACCGGCCGCGGGGGCGGTACGGCTCCGCGCGTCCCGGCCGCCGGCGGAGGTGTCGCCGGCGCGGCTGGTCGCACATTGCCGAACGGATTGATCGGGTAATAGACACCCGTGAAATCCGGAGGCTTCTCCTGCGCGCCAAGCGATGCCGTCGATCCCGTGAGCGCGCACAGCAACACCGCGGAAAGCAAAGCCAAGGTCTTCGACACGCTGTCCTCCTGATCCGTGCCTACTGAGCCGCCGGTGCCTGTCCGAGCACGGTGCCATCAGCCAGCCTGACGCGGGTGAGCAGGCCGGTGCGGGTGCCGTCCTTGGCCGGGCTGAAGTCGATGGTGATGACGTCGCCGGCCTTCAGGCTGCTCCTCGACCAGCCGGAGCGGAGTAACTGACCCGGCGTTCGGCCCTCGATGGCCCACTCCTCTTTGCCACCCTTGTCGTTGTCGACCGTCAGGAAGACCCACACGTGGGGGTTGCTCCACTTCCACTCCGTGACCGTGCCTTTGAGCACGACCACCTTGTCTCCATCGAACGCTGCGTTGCTGTGATGCGCGAGGGCAGACGACGCCGTCAACAGGACGGCGATGACCAACGAGCAGATTCTCATGGCTACCCCTGATTGGTGCGTAGGATACCCCCAGATGCGCTGGGTCACGGCTCTCGTCACAGCCGCCCGAAGGTCAGGCAATCCACGCCGTAAGTACAAGATAATTCGCAATCGCGTCTCAACATGTCTCTAACTGCTGGAACGCGGCTTGGGCCCTACGAAATCACGGCCCACATCGACTCGGGCGGCATGGGAGAGGTCTACCGCGCCCGCGACGCCCGGCTCCTGCGTGACGTCGCCCTCAAGATCCTGCCGGAGCAGATCGGCAACGACAAGCGGCTGCGGGCGCGCTTCGAGCGTGAGGCGCGCGCGGTGGCGTCGCTCAACCACGCGAACATCGTCACCGTCTACGACTTCGGCAACGCCGATGGCCTCCTCTACATCGCCTTCGAGCTGATCCAGGGCGAGACGCTGTCACAACGGCTCTCTCGCGCGCGCCTGTCGGTTGCGGAAGCGGTCCCGCTCGCACTGCAGGTGGCGGCGGGGCTGGCGCACGCGCACGACGCTGGTGTCGTGCACCGCGATCTGAAGCCGCGCAACGTCATGATCACCGGCGAAGGCGTGGTCAAGATTCTCGACTTCGGCCTGGGCAAGTTCGTCCATGCCTCGCCCAGCGAAGGCGAGACCCCCACCACGTCGACGGTCGTCTCCGCCGCCGGAACGGTGGTCGGCACGATCGGCTATATGGCGCCCGAACAGGTGCGCGGTGAAATGACGGACGCGCGCGCGGACGTGTTCGTGTTTGGGGCCGTACTGTTCGAGATGCTCACCGGCGTGCGCGCTTTTCGGCGCGACACGGATGTGCAGACCCTGTCCGCGATCCTGGAAGACGACCCGCCTCCGCTCGCCTCGCTCGTGCCGGACGCGCCGTATCCGCTCGCGCGGATCCTGTTGCGCTGTCTCGCCAAGCGCAAGGAGGATCGATACGCGTCCGCGCGGGAGCTGGTGCCGGACCTGCAGGCGATCGATGCCCGGATTGCCACCGCCCCGCCGGTAACAACCGGACGCGGGCGCTGGCTGGTCGCCGCTGGCGTCGCTGTCGCCGCAGCGGCGGCGATCGTCCTGTTGGCGACGCGGCCGTGGACCGGTGCCGCCCCAGCCATCAATCAAGCGGGGGCCGCCGTCGCACCGATTACCACCCTGGCGATTCTTCCCATCGCGACGAGCAGCACCGATACGGCGGCGCGAGCCTACTGGACGGGGCTCGCGCGCGAGGTCGCAAGCCGCCTCGGCGCGCTGCCGGCCGGCCGTCAGATCCACGTGACGCCGCCGGCCGACGTGATCACGCGCCGTGTCGATACGCCGCATGACGCGCGGCTCGAACTGGGGGCCTCGCACGTCATCCGCGGGACGGCGAACGAGAACGGCGCGGTGCACGCGCGGCTCGAGCTCGTGAATACCGAGTCGGGCAGGGTCGAGCGGGCGACGGACGTATCAGCCGCGCCCGACGACCGGGGTGCCTTGCAGAACCGCGTCCTCGACGCGGTCCTCAGCCTGATCCAGGTGGCGCTCAGCGCCGAGGAGCGCGCGCGGATCGTCGCGCCGCCGGCGGTTGCGGGCGCCGACGACTTCTATCTGCAGGGGCTTGGCTATCTGCAGGACGACAGCCGGCCGACGAACGTGGACGCGGCGGTCACGGTGTTCGAGCACGCGATCGGGCTCGATCCCAAGCACGCCTCCGCCTACGCCGGCCTTGGCGAGGCCTACCTGAAGAAGTACCAGATCAGCCGCGATGCGAAGTGGGTTGAGACGGCACGGCAGACGTGCGAGCGCTCCCTCGCGATCGACGAGAACGCGTCGGCGCCGCACCGATGCCTTGGCGCGGTGGCAACCGGCGTCGGCGACTACGAGAAGGCGGTCGAGGAAGCCCAGCACGCCCTGCTGCGGGACCCCGACAGCGAGCTGGCGCGGATCGGACTTGCCAGCGCCTACGAAAAGCTCGGACAGCCGGCGCGCGCCGAAGACGCGTACCTGGCGGCGATTCGGATTCGGCCCCGGTACTGGAATGGGTACAGCCGTCTCGGGGCCTTCTATTTCGCGCAGCGCCGGTATGCGGACGCGCAGCGGATGTTCGAGCAGGTGGTCGCGCTGAATCCCGACAGCTGGCGCGGCTACAGCAACCTCGGCGCGCTGCACTATGTGCAGGGTCGCCAGGCTGACGCGATCGCTGCATACGAGCGATCGCTCGCGATCCGGCCCAACTACCAGGCGGCGTCCAACCTGGGCACGTTGTACTTCTTCGATCAGGGCGACTACGCCAAGGCGGCGACGGCGTTCCGGCAGGCGGTCGGCCTCAGCCCGGATCAATACGTGGTCTGGGGGAATCTCGCCAGCGCGCTGTATTGGTCGAACCAGCACGCCGAGTCGAACAAGGCGTTCGCGAAGGCCGCCGAGCTCGCGGAGGCGCAGCTTGCCGTCAATCCGCGCGACCCGAACGTGATGATGTCGCTGGCGGCGTATCTGGGGGCACTCGCGCAGACCGATCGCGCGCGTTCCCTCATGGAGAAGGCGCTCTCGCTCCGGCCCGGCGACGCGCGCCTGATGTTCCAGGCGGGCGAGCTCTACGAACAAGGGCTGCGCGATCGCGAGAAGGCGTTCGAGTTGCTGTCGCGGGCGCTGAAGGCCGGTTATGCGTGGAAGGAAGTCGAGCGATCGCCCGCGCTGGCGCTGTTGCGACAGAACGGTGGTGCCGATCGCCTGCGTCGCGCCGTGTCCGGTGAAGGCGAGCCTAAAGGAGAGTGAGAATGGCGAAGAAGAACATCATCGTCGAACGTGGCGATAACGCGAGACCTGATTCGGCGCACGTGGTGGGCAAGCAAACTGTCATCTGGCGTCACGAGGACGACGAAAAGATCACGATCGATTTCAAAACCCTCGGCAACGTGCCCTTCAGCGATTGGAACTCGTACACGAAGAAGACGGATTCGGAAGTCACGGGAATCGTCAAAACCGGCATCGAGCCGGGCCGCAAGTTCAAGTACAAGGCAAAACAGGCACACAAAGTCATCAAGCCTGGAGCCAACAGCCCGGAACTGATCGTGGACGGCGGGGTCACAAACGGGCTGAAAAAGAAGGGCGCGACCAAGACTGCCCGGAAGGCGGCCAAGAAGCGATAGACGCTGTTTGACCCGAGGAGCCACATCCTGCCGAATGCTGCAAGGATGTGGCTCTACCGACTCGTGATCGTCTTAACGCGGTGCCCGGCGCAGCGTTTCCCAGAACGAGCCGCGCCCGTCGGGCGTGTCGAATCGCACGTCCAGCGCACGGGTCTGGCCATCCGGAACGAAGAGCTCGAGCTTCGCGCCGTCGAGTACGAACGTCGAGTCGGGATCGTCGGGATAGCGGCGTTCGGCGCGCACGATGCGGCTCGTGTAGCGCGGCTGATACCCGGTCTCACGCTTCAGATCGCCAATCGTGAAACGCACTTCCTCGACCTCGCGCGTGCCAGCCACCGTGCGACCGCTCCGGTCGCGCACGCTGCTCGTGACCGTGAACGTGCCCTCGCCGGTCGGTCGAATCGTCAGGGTCGCCAGGCGCACCGAACGGGCACCTGCCCCGTACACCGAGCGATGGAAGTCGGTGCTGAGCTCCAGCTCGAACGGACGTGCGGTCCACTGGCCGGCCATCCAGGCGGGAAAGACCGTCTCGTTGGTCGTCGACTTCTCTTCGTCGTTGGCCTGACGGGGCGACGTCACGGTTGGGGCCTGAGCGCTCAACGGGCCGCCGAGCGCCAGGACCACGGCAGCTGCGATCCACGGCTTCATGATTGCCCTCCCTGCATCTCTGGTGATCCTGTACATCCGCGCGCGCTCTTGGCGCAAGATCGTCGATTTTGACGGCGTCGCCACCCTGATGGCCGTCTACACTACGATTCATTCATGCGGCGCCTGCGTGCTGGCATCGCCGTTGCCCTGGCGCTCATCGCCGTCACCGGCGCGGTGTCGGTGGCGCAGCGCTTTGGCGTCAGCGAAGGCGCGGGAGCCGGCATCCGGGTGCCGCCCGTGGACTTCAACGACGGCGGGTTCACCATCTGCAAGTGGATGTTCCGCAGCGAGCGGTCGGAGCCCGGAGGGATCGGGTGGAGCACCGACTACCCGTACGGCGAAATCAACCTGCTCATCCGCCTCTCGGAGCTGACCAAGATTCGCGCCAGCCGCGACGGTGCCGGCCACGTCAACTACTGGGTGGTCAAACTCACCGACGATCAGCTGTTCCAGTGTCCGCTGCTGGTCGGGTCGGACGTCGGGACGGCGGGGCTTTCGGACCCGGAGGTGCAGCGCCTGCGGCAATACCTGCTCAAGGGCGGGTTCCTGTGGGTGGACGACTTCTGGGGTACGCGCGCGTGGGAGCAGTGGACCCGCCAGATCGTGCGGGCGCTGCCAGAGTTCCCGATTGTCGACGTGACGGCGGCCGACCCGATTCGACGGGCGCTGTTCACCATCACCGACGTCAAGCAGGTGCCCAGCATCTTCTCGTGGGGCGGGCCCGGGAGCGACCCGAGAGAACGGGGGACCGACAGCCCTCATGCGGACTTCCGCGCCATCGCCGATCAGCACGGGCGAATCATGGTGGCGATGACCCACAACACCGACATCGGCGACTCGATGGAGCGCGAGGGGGACGATCCGCAGTATTTCGCGGAGTTCTCGCCCCACGGCTACGCACTCGCGACCAACATCGTGCTGTATGCGCTGACGCACTGAAGGTTCTAACGGGTTCGCACTATGGCGGCGGGTGCGGCGGGTTTCTACACTCGCGATGCGAACCCGTGCCTCACATCGCCCTGCCCACTGATCTTCCAGGCATCTCGAGCGCGATGGCGTTCAGGCCCGAGACCGCCGTCCATCTGCGCGCGCTGGCCGAGGCGCTGCTGCGCGGGCCGAGCCCGCTCACGAGCGCGGAACGCGAGTCGATCGCGGCCTTCGTGTCGTCGCGCAACGACTGCACCTTCTGCTACCTGAGTCATCGCGCGGCAGCCGCGCACCACGACGGCGGCGATTACACGTTCGTGGATACGGTGACGAAGGGCGCGGAGGGCGCCCGCGTGTCACCGAAGCTTCGCGCACTGCTCGCCATCGCGGGCAAGGTCCAGCAGGGGGGCAAGCAGGTGACGGCGGACGACGTGGCACGATCGCGGGCCGAAGGCGCGACCGACGTCGAGATTCACGACACGGTGCTCATTGCCGCCGCGTTCTGCATGTACAACCGCTACGTCGACGGCCTGGCCACCTTCACACCCACCGATCCGGCCGCCTACGACCCGATGGGCAAGCGGATGGCCACGCAGGGCTACGTCGCCATCAGGAAGTGACCCCATGCCGCACATCGCCCTTCCCGATCTGCCCGGCATTCGCGGGCCGATGGCGTTCCGCCCGGAGACCGCCCGGCCGCTCAACGACCTCGTGGACGTGCTGTTACGCGGGCCGAGCTCGCTGACCCCTGGCGAGCGCGGGCTCATCGCCACGTTCGTCTCCGCGGAAAACGACTGCCGCTATTGCCAGACGATTCACGGCGCGGTCGCGGCGCACCACCTGGGCGGAAACGAAGATCTGGTCGTCCAGGTGAAGACCGACCCCGAGCGCGCGGCGATCTCCGACAAGCTGAAGGCGCTCCTGGTGATTGCCGGCAAGACGGCTGAAAGCGGCAAGCTCGTCACCGCCGCCGACGTCGAGCGCGCCCGCCAGCTGGGCGCCACGGACCTCGAGATTCACGACACTGTGCTCATCGCCGCCGTGTTCTGCATGTGCAACCGCTATGTAGACGGCCTCGCCACGCGGGCGCCCGACGACCCGGCGTTCTACCGCCAGCGCGCCGCCCTCGTGGCCGAGAACGGCTACGCCGCCTCCACTCTCACCGGACCGTCCAAGTGAGGCTCCTGGGTGATCTGCATGAGCTGCCAGAAGCCCGTCGCCTCGGCCAGGTGGCGCCAGGGTGACTGCGGCGGAACGTGCTACACTGGGAATGCCTTTCTGACAGCTGCGCTTCTGGCCTCCCGCATCAGATCCGAGTTCCCTCGCCTCTCCTGCGTTTCGTCGCCGAGCATTTCGCTCGGGCCCGCCATCAGAGATTTCGCATCTTTCCGAGATGCAGGAGCAATTCCATGAGCACCAAGCTTTACGTCGGCAATTTGCCGTACCAGACCACCGAAGCCGATCTTCAGACCCTGTTCGAAGGGTCGGGCCAGGTGGCCAGCATCAACGTCGTCCGCGACCGGGCCACCGGCCAGGCGCGTGGCTTCGCCTTTGTCGAGATGAGCGACTCTGAAGGCGCGCAGAAGGCCATCAAGGAGCTCGACCGGCACGCATACGGCGGGCGCAACCTGACCGTCAACGAAGCGAAGCCGATGACCCCGCGCGGCAACGACGGCGGCGGCGGCGGCTTCGGCCGTCAGCGCCGCGAGAGCCGCTGGTAAGACGCGGCCCATTCAGTTGCCCTTTACCAGTTTTGGGCTGCACCCGGATCTCCTGAAGGGGATCCGGGACCTCGGCTTCACCCGGCCGACACCGATCCAATCCGAAGCCATTCCCGCCGCGATGAGCGGACGCGATCTGCTCGCCTGCGCGCAGACGGGAAGTGGCAAGACCGTCGCGTTCCTGCTCCCCATGCTGCACCGCATGTTGAGCACCGAGCGGCGCACCGCCCGCGCCCTGATCCTCACGCCGACGCGTGAGCTGGCGGCGCAGGTTCTCGAGGACTTCCGCGGGCTGGCGAAGCACACGCCGGTCAGCGGCGCAGCCGTCTATGGCGGCGTGAGCATGGGGCCCCAGGAGCAGACGTTCCGCCGGGGCGTCGACGTCATCGTCGCCACGCCCGGACGGCTGCTCGATCATCTGAGCCGCCCCTACGCGAAGCTCGATGGGATCGAACACCTCGTGCTCGATGAAGCCGATCGCATGCTCGACATGGGCTTCCTGCCGGACATCAAGCGCATCCTCGCGCGCATTCCGCGGCAGCGGCAGACGCTGTTCTTCTCGGCAACGATGCCGGCGGAGATTGGCCGGCTGGCGGGCGAGATGCTGAAGAATCCCGTGACCATCGCGCTGCAGCGCCAGTCCGCGCCGGCGGCCGGTATCACCCAGGCGGCCTACCCGGTGTCCCAGCACTTGAAGGCCACGCTGCTCGTGGAGCTCTTGAAGCAAGGAGTGATGCCGCAGGCGCTCGTCTTCACGCGCACCAAGCATCGCGCCAACCGGCTGGCCGAGCATCTCTCGAAGAGCGGGGTCAAAGCCGAGCGTATTCACGGCAACCGCTCGCAGAGCCAGCGCACGCAGGCGCTCGCCGGATTCAAGAGCGGCCGCCACACCGTGCTGGTCGCCACCGATCTTGCGGCGCGCGGCATCGACATCGATGCGCTGAGCCACGTGATCAACTTCGACGTGCCGGCGGCGCCGGACGACTACATCCACCGCGTGGGCCGTACGGGACGGGCGGAGATGACCGGCGAGGCGTTCACGTTCGTGGCGCCGGATGAAGAGGCGGACCTGCGGGCGATCGAACGGGCTGTCCGCACGACCCTGCCGCGCGTGACCGTGCGCGGGTTCGACTACCGGGCCGCGGCGCCGCCGCTGGACATACCGCACGCTCAGCGGATTGCTGAGATCCGGCAGCGCAAGGCGGCGGAGCGCGAACGCGCGAAGGCCAAAGCGGCCAGACGCCCGCCGGCTACTTTCGCGCCGGCGCTCTCTTCGCCCGCGCCCGGGTCGGCTTCTCGGGGGCCGGCACCATCGAGTCCGTCAGCACGACACGCGAGGACACGAACCTCCGCGTCCCGTGTGCGTCAAAGTCGATCACGGTATGGTACTCGTTGAGACTGCTCAACGTGCCGTGCCCGTATTGCATGTGAGAGACGCGGTCGCCGCTTTTTCGGATGGACATAGGGCTCCTCGATGAGGGGAACGGGCTGAAGTAACTATTGTACTTCGCGCTACACTCCCCCGCGTGGGGAAGCGCCAGTGTTCTACGAAACAGCCCAAAACGACCACGGCCTGCGGTACAACCCGCTGAAAGCCTGCGTGATGCCGCGGCCCCTCGGGTGGATCACCTCGATGAGCGCCGCGGGCCTCGTGAACCTCGCGCCCTTCAGCTTCTTCAACATTCTCAGCTACGACCCGGCCTTCGTGATGTTCTCGGCCGGCACCCACGAGCGCGACGGCGGCCCGAAGGACACGGTGGCCAACGTCGAAGCCACGGGTGAGTTCGTCTACAACATGGCCACGTGGGCGCAGCGCGAGGCGATGAACCAGACGGCGTCGATCGTGGAGCGCGGCGTGGACGAGCTCCGCGCGGCCGGGCTCGAGGCGTGCCCCTCCCGGCTCGTGCGGCCGCCCCGGGTGGCCGGCTCGCCGGTGCACTTCGAATGCCGCCTGCACGACATCGTGACGCTGCCCGGACGCACGCCGGCGGCGAAGCACTCTCTGGTGATCGGCCAGGTCGTCGCGGTGCACATCGACGACGCGGCGCTGACACCTGACGGCCGCGTGGACGTGCTCAAGCTCCGTCCCATCGCCCGCCTCGGTTACCAGGAGTACACGAGCGTAGACTCGGTGTTCGAGATGGAGAAGTCGATGCCGGAAGATCGTCGGCGGTAGACACTTGTCAAAGGAGTCCGCATGTCCCGCAACCCACTCGTCCTGACCTTCGCGTGCGTCTGTCTGCTGTTGGCGAGCGCGCCGGCGCACGCACAGTTCGACCTCAAGGCCGTCGTGGTGAAGCACCTCACCACGTCGCGCGACTTCACGCTGAAAGTGGCCGAGCAGATGCCAGACGGCGACTACGGCTTCAAGCTGACGCCTCCGCAGATGAGTTTCGGCGAGCAGATGGCGCACCTCGCGTCGGACCAGGCCAACCTGCTGGCGCCGTTCACCAACGCGAAGCCGGCGCCGTCGAAGCCCGCGTCGATGAACAAGAAGGACGTGATCGCCTTCGTGCGTCAATCGTTCGACCAGTCGATCGCGCTCGTCTCCAAGCTGACGCCGGCGCAGATCGAGCGCAGCTACCCGGGGTTCGGCAGCCCGATGACCGGCCTCGAACTGCTGATGTTCGTGCTCGACCACAGCACGCATCACCGCGCCTCGGCCGAGATGTACCTGCGAGCCAAGGGCATCGCACCGGCTGAGTACGAGTTCTGAAAAACGACTGAAGAAGAATTCAGACACTCTTCAGACGGCCGATTATCCGCATGGGCATGGATCCGATGTGCGCCAAGCTGAACGCCGGACCGGCGCGCCCGGTTCAGGAGATCGTGCTGCGAAGCGCGGACGGCGGTCTCGCCAACGCGTTCGTCACGCTCAAGGGGACGTTCGCGAATGTCCCGCCGCCAGGCGCACCGGTGGTCATCCGGCAGGTGAAGTGCGTGGATGCGCCGCGCGTGGTGGGCGCCATGGTGGGGCAGACGCTGCGCATCGTCAACAGCGACACGCTGGCGCACGAGACGCACTCGGCGAACTCCACGGCCAATACGTTCAAGGTGACGCAGCCGCACTCCGACATGGTGTTCGACTACGTGTTGAAGAAGCCGGAGGAGATGCTGCGCCTGGCGTGCGACGTACACCGCTGGATGACCGCGTGGATCGGCGTCGAGCCGCATCCGTACTTCAACGTCACGAACGACGCCGGCGCCTTCACCATCGCGAACGTGCCGCCGGGCCGCCACCAGATCCGCGCGTGGCACGAGCGCTACGGCTGGCTCACGAAGACAGTCGACGTGAAGGGCGGCGCAACGGCGAACATCGACTTCGCCTATACCGGCCAGGAACACGCAGGCGCTTAATCAACGCGCGAGAGTGCGATCATCATCCCGCCTCTGACCGGCACCGGCTCGAGCGCCAGGTGGCTGCGCCCGCGGGTGCCGACCACCGTCCAGCCGCTCGACATGCCCACCGCCGCTCCGAACGCCACGTCGCTGAGGAAGTGACGGTTGTCCACCAGGCGAGACGTCGCCACATAGGTCGCCGCCGCCATCGCCGGCCACGACGCGCGGTACCCGAAATGTCGCTCGAGCACTGACGCAGCGGCAAACGCCGACGCGGCGTGCCCCGACGGGAAGGCGCAGCACTCACCGGTCGGCCGGTCCCGCCTGATCGAGTACTTCATGCCGTGCACGAGCGTCTGCGACAGGATGTGCGCGCGAATCAGGTCGAAGCCGATCTCCGAGTACTTGTTGGTTCTGGGGCCGTCCGTCGCGGGCGCCACGACATAGCGGCCGACAACCCAGAGCCCGACCGCCGACCCGACCTGCACGTACGTGCTGCCGACCCACTGGCCGAGACTGAACACGCGATCCGCGGTGCCGTTGCCGACGATGTGCGTCTCGACGTAGTGGTCTTCCGGGTGGGTGGCCAAGGCCGCTCCCGCGCCGATGCTGAGCAGTGCCCAGGTCGAGTGCCGCCGTGGAAACGCGACGAAGTCGCCGGCGCTGTCTTTGATCAGCGAGGCCCAGCCGGTGCTGCCGTGTGGCGGCGGTGGCGCCGGGTCTTTCTTCGGTTCGTCCTGCTTGGGTTCGTCCTGAGCGGGTTCGTCGACGACCTGCGCCGCCGCCGGCATCGCCGAGAACGCCACCACGACCACGACCAGCCGGATGAATGACCTCATCGTTTGCACCTCCGTCCCGGCCTGGCTCGTTGCACAACAGATACCAGGGCGTTACCTCGCGCCAGGAGCATGGATACGCCTGCTCGCGCGGTTGAGTCCAAGCTCGACGAGACACGTCTGCCGGGCACTGCAACGCCAGGGTGGAAAGATGGGGTCTAGCCCGGCGGACGCGGGCCGGTTGCCGGCAAAAACGCCGACGCCAGCGCGCGCACGAGCGCGGCGGGATCGATCGGTTTGGCGAAATGCGCTTTGAACCCCACCGCGAGCGCCCGCGCCCGATCCTCCGTGCTCGCGTAGGCGCTGACGGCGACGGCCGGCAGCGACTGCTGCGACGCCCGGCCGCGCAGCGTCTGCAGCAGCTCGTAGCCGTCCATGCCCGGCAGCCCGAGGTCGGTGATCAGGAGATGGGGGTGCCACGTCTCGCTCACACGAATCGCCTCGGCGGCGTTGTCGACCGCGCGCACATGTGCCCCGGCGTTCTCGAGCGCGTCACGGAACATCGTGAGCGTGTCGGGCTCGTCGTCCACGAGCAGAATGTCGAGGCCGTCGAGCGAGGCCGGCCCCGCCTCGGGCCTCGCGCCCGGCTCGGTCGCCGCCGCATCGCTGGTGATCGCCAGCGCCTCGTACGCCTGCGGCAGCCGGATCGTGAACGCCGCGCCCCGTCCGGCACCGTCGCTCGCCGCGTGAATCGTGCCGCCGTGCAGGTCCACCAGCTGCCTCGTGATGGCGAGGCCAAGGCCCAGCCCGCCATGGCCGCGGTCGAACCGCCCGTCGGCCTGGCGGAAGGGCTCGAAGATGAACGGCAGGAACTCGGGCGAGATGCCGACGCCGGTGTCCGCCACACGAATCTCGACCGACGCCCCGTCGCGGCGGAGCGACACGCTCACCTGGCCGGCCCGCGGCGTGAACTTGACGGCGTTGGTCAGCAGGTTCGCAAAGACCTGTTGCAGACGAGCGGTGTCGGCGGTCACCGTGCCCGCGAACGGCTCGATCTCCACGTCGAGGGCGATGCCCTTGCCGTCGGCGGTGGGTTTCACGCCGTCCACCGCCTCGCGAAGCACCGTCGCGACCGGGATGGGCGCGGGATCGAGCCGCACCTTGCCGGCCGTGATCCGCGACATGTCGAGCAGGTCATCGATCAGCTGATTCTGCGCCACCGCGTTGCGCTCGATGACGTCGATCGCCTTTGGCCGCTTGTCCGGCGGAATCGTGTTGGCCTGCAGCATCCGCGCGTAGCCAAGGATGGCGTTGAGCGGCGTCCGCAGCTCGTGCGACAGGGTGGCCAGGAACTGGTCCTTCAATTGATTGGCGGACTCGGCCGCCCGCATCGCTTCGCGCAGCGCCATCTCGGCACGCTTCCGGCTGGTGATGTCGATGCCGATGCCGTACAACGTGCGCGGAGAGCCGTCCTCGTTGTAGACCGCGCGCCCGCGGCCCTCCATCCATCGCCATTCGCCGCTCGCGTGGCGGAAGCGGAATTCAATCGTATAGTCGGTGCGGCGCTCGACGGCGTCGTCGATGACGGTGCGCGTGTCGGGCCGGTCGTCGGGATGCACCAGATCGAAGAAGGCCTTCAGGGTACGGTCGAAGCCGCCGGGCTCGAGGCCGACGATTTCTTCGAGCTCGGGGCTCCACCACACCTCCTCGGTCACCATGTTGCGCGCCCAGGCCCCCATCGATCCGCCGCGCATGGCCAACGCCAGCACATCGCGGCTCTCGCTCAGCTCGGTCGCGTGCTGGCGCAGGTCGTCCTCGAGACGCTTGCGGTCGGTGATGTCGAGCACGGTGCCGACGATCCGGCGCCGTTCCGGCGGCCCCTGGATCTGTCCGGCGTAGCTGAGCCAGCGAAGGGCCCCATCGGCGGCGGTGATGCGGTAGTCGGCGACGGCAGGCTCCCGCCCTTCGATGGCCCGCGCCAGATGGGCCGTCATGCGATCGCGATCGTCGGGGTGGAGGAACCGCCACCACGCGTCGGCGGTCATCGTCCCTTCGCGCGCCGGCAGGCCGAAGATGCGGAAGTACTCGGCGGAGCAGTGCGCCGTCTCCCTGCGCACGTCCCAGTCGAAGATGGCCACGCCGCCAGCGCGCTGGGCCAAGAGCAGCATTTCCTCACGCTCGCGCAGGACGGCGGCGGCGGCCTGCTCGCCGCGCTCGCTCGTCTTGCGCTCGAGTACCGCGGCCGCCACCAGCAAGGCGGTGCCGCCGAGCACGCCCATGAAAACCTGCAGCAGCACCAGCGCTTCGTGGATCTCGCGGCTGGCAAATGGGCCCGTCCCTTGGACGGTATGCCAAATGGTCACCACCGAGACGGCCAGTACGACCAGCGAGGTGACGTGCGGGCCGCCGCGGACCGCCGCCGCGATCGCCAGCGGGAAGACGACGTATTCGAGCGGGTGGGGGCTCGGGCCAATCACCTGGCCGAAGACGAAGTGCGAGACGGCGGCGGCGCCGGTCACGAAGAGCGCGCTGTGCAGCCAGTCGCGACGTGTCCAGACATGGCGGACGGCGGTGAGGATGGCGGGAGCGGCGATGAGCGCGCCGAGCGCATCGCCGAGCCACCAGTCGAACCAGAGCACGCCGAACCGCGCCCACGGCTGCACGCCGGCGACGCACAGCGTGGTGACGCCGATCGAGGCGCTCACCATCGTGCACAGGCACGCGCCAGCGATCACCAGCGCGAGCACGTCCGATACGCGGCGCAGGCCGTCGTCGAACGAGGGCAGGCGGCGGAGCAGCCAGGTCGCGAGCACGCCTTCAAGGGTGTTGCCGGTGGCAAGGACGACCGCCGTCCAGAGCGGTGCGCCCGTGCCCGCGTTGGCGACGAACGCACCTATCCAGATGGCGGGCCAGAACCGGAGGCCGCCGAGGAGCAGCGCCGCGAGGGCGATGCCGGTGGGCGGCCAGACCGTCGTGACCTGTTCCGCGATGAACGCGACTTTGAAGCCGAGTTCCGCCGCGGCGGCGTAGGCGACGGCGACCGCCGCGCCGGCGGCCACCGTGCCCGGGCTGATACGAAGAGATGTCCCGCCAGCCACGGGCTCATGTTATGCAGGCTGAGTTGCGGTAGCAATGACGTTCGAGTGTTCAATGGCCCGCCGCGAATCGTTATGTATTGGGAGGACCCGACCCCATGCCCATCGCCAAGTACGGACTGCTCGTCGGCCGGCCACTGCACGGCGTGCCTGGCCGGGGCACGAACGCGCACTATCAGGTTCACGTCGTCGACGACACCACCGAATACCGCATCGCGCTGAACGTGAAATCGCAGCTGGCGCCGTCCGAGGTCGAGTACCTCGTGGACGACGACTTCCATCATCCCCTGACGGCATCGCTGCGGAGCCGCGCGCCCGGGTTCTATCGTCTCGGGTTCCAGCCGGCCGACGGCGGCCTCGACTATATCCGCGGGAACCTCTTCGACCGCACCCGCATGCGGCCGCTGCCGATGAACCTCCCCGGCCCCGACGACGATCTGAACGACCAGCTCGATCGTGTCGTGCAGGCGGCGGTTGCGGAAGAGGACGCGCTCGTGTACGCCTTCGGCCAGCGATGGGGGCCGGAAGACGGCCTGCGCGACAAGATCTTCGGGTTCCTGCCAGGCAACGGCATTCACGACATCCACATGAACCAGGGCAACAGCGGACAGTTCGTGAATGACGACGGGGTGTGGCAGGACGGCGGCCTGCTCGTGCATTTCCCGTCCATCGATCGCTGGACTGCCGTGTTCCTCAAGTTCCAGTCGCAGAGCTGGCACACCGACGACGTCACCGGCCACGCGATTGCCACGCCCGTTCCAGATGGCGAACCGGATCTGCGGATCCGTATCGTGGCGGCGCTCGTCAACCCGCACGGCGGCGATCAGGGCCACGAGACGGTGACGCTCCTCAACGTTACCGACGCCGACCAGCCGCTCGCCGGGTGGGCGATTGCCAACCGCAACAAAGCGAAGTGCCCGCTCGCCGGCGTGATCCAGGCCGGCGCCACTCTCACCGTGACACTGCCCGTGGACGTGCCGCTTTCGAACGACGGCGGGCTGATCACGCTGCTCGATGGCGCCGGATTGAAGGTGCACGGCGTGTCCTACACGAAGGCGGAGGCCGCACGGCAGGGCTGGACAGTGGCGTTCTAGGGCCGTCATCGGCCCAGCCTCTCAGAGTATCGAGGGAATCGATTGGCGCCGTGCGCGCCGAGCTACGGATAATCGCGGGGGTGCCCATTCTGCGATTGCTCCGCCTTCGAACGCTGCTGTTGCTGGTCGCCATGGTGCCGCGGCTGTCCGCGGCGCAGACCTCTCCGGACTTCTCGGTGACCGTCACCGAGTCTTCCGAGCTCGTCGAGGCCGTCGGGACGACTCGTCGGATCGGCCGCGCCGAGCTCGAGGCGCGCAACGCGCGAACGCTCGACGATGCGCTCCGGCTGCTGCCCGGCGTACACGTCCGCACGGGAGGCGACGGCACGCCTCGCATCGACGTGCGCGGCTTCCGGTCGCGGCACGTCCTCCTGTTGATCAACGGTGTGCCCGCCAATTCGACGGCGGACGGCCAGTTCGATCCCGCGCGTATTCCGACGGCGTCCATTCGTGAGATCAAGGTGAGCTACAGCAGCAGCTCGCTGCTCTACGGCGACAACGCCATGGCGGCCGTCATCGAGATCACCACGATGGACGGCGAGCCCGACGCCAGGCTCGAGGTGAATGGTGGCACGCCCGATCAGCAGGGCGCCGCCGGCCGGTTTGCGCGGACCGTCGGGAACTGGTCGCTCGCGGCTACCGCCATGGCGTTCGACACCAGCGGGTTCAGGCTGCCGGGGTCGTTTACGCCGACCGCGCTCGAGGACGGCGGCCGCCGCCAGAACAGCGATCGCGATCGTCGCGACGTCCGCGGCTCGGTCGGCTATCGCTTCTCGCCGGCCGTGTCGCTCGCGTCGGAGTGGTCGTTCGGTACCGGCCAGTACGGCGTGCCCGGGAGCACGATCAACGATCCCGCCGACATCTTCGCGCAGACGCCGCGCTTCGAGCGCGTCGAGGACTACCGCGCCGCGTCCGGGCAGGTCTCCCTCAACCTGGCGCCGTGGCGCCGCTTCAACGTGCGGGGCTGGGTCTACCGCAACGCCCAGCGCGAGGACCGATCGCGCTACGACGACGACACCTACTCTTCCATGGACGATCCGCTCGTCTCGGGGACCTTTCAGTCGAGAGAGCGCACCACCGTCACCGGCAGCAGTGCGCTCGGCCGGCTCGACCTCGGGCGGCTGGGATGGCTGCGGCTGTCGGTCAACCAACGGCGTGAAGCGTTCGACTCGAATGGGGTCATTCGGGACGTCGCGGTTGGCGGCTCTGGAGGTGGCGGGGGCGGTGGACGCGGCGGGGGCGGCAACCAGCCGGCGACGTTCAACGTGCGTGCCTTCTCGATCGATCGTCACGTCGACGTGTACTCGAGCGGCGCCGAGTGGCAGATGCGCCCGGCTCCGCGCGTGGGCGTGGTGCTCGGCGCATCGGTCAACCTACAGCAGCGCCCCGACACCGAGCAGACGGTTGAGCCGACCTGGATCGCCGGCCTGTCGTTCGACGCAACCGCGGCAGTGCGCCTGCACGCATCCGTGACGCGGAAAGTGCGCGTGCCGTCCATCGATCAGCTGTTCAACAGCGCGTCCGGGAACCCCGCGCTGCGGGCCGAGCACGCCTATGGCCTCGATACCGGCGTGGACTATCGGATCGGCAAGGCCTCGACCGTCGGCGTCTCGTTCTTCGACACCGAGGCCCACGACTTCATCGAGCGGTTCTCGGGTCAGCCGTTCGAGAACGGCCAGAACTACCGTTTCCGCGGCGCCGAGCTGACGATCGAGTCGGCACCGGTTCCGAGTGTGAACCTGACAGGGGCGTACAGCTTTCTCGACGCCGACGACGTGGCCGCACACCGTCCGCTGCAGACGCGGCCCCGTCACCGCGGCAGCCTCGCGTGGGTCTGGACACCGGTGGCTCGATCCGCGGTGCGCGGGGCGGTCTCCCGGACCGGCTCACAGTTGTACGACTCGCGCGGCGCCGCCACGCTGCAGCGGACGGCCGGCGGGTATTCGCTCGTCGATGTGGGATTCACCCAGACGCTCGCACGCCGCGTCGACCTGGCGCTGGACGTGACCAATCTCTTCGATCGCCTGTACGATCAGGCGTACGCGTTGCCACGAGAAGGGCGAATGGCGCTCATGACGCTTCGAGTTGGTGTGAAATGATCAGCGTTCCGGTTGCCGTGGCCTCGCGGCGTGTCTCGGTGGCGGACGTCGCCCTGCTCGTGGGGTTCGGCGCCACCGCGGCTCTGGCCGTGGCCTACGTGAAGCTGGGGCTGCGCATCCCCGGCCATTCGATCGTGCTGGCCGCCCTACCCATGGCGCTCGGACGGTCGCTCGCGCCCCGTCGCCTCGCCGGAACGGTGATGAGCGCGGGCGCGCTGGGCACCGCGTGGCTCGCCTCGCTGGGCGGCGCGAGCTTCGGCTCCGGCGCAACCATCAGCCTGTTCCTGCTGGGCCCGATGATGGATGTGGCGCTGCTGAAAGCCGGCAGCGCCTGGTGGTCCTATGGCGCGCTCGTTCTCGCGGGCGTGGCGACCAACCTTCTGGCGCTGGGTGCCCGCGCTCTGCCGAAGCTTCTGGGATTCGACATCGCGGACGGACGCCCCTTCGACAGCTGGTGGACGCAGGCGATCGTCACCTATACGCTGTCGGGCCTCGTCGCCGGCCTGCTCGGCGCGCTTTCTCTCGTCCACAGACGTTCGGAGCATCCCGGGGCGTGATCTACGTCGGCATCGACGACACCGACATCGTCGGCAGCCCGGGGACGAACCAGCTGGCGCGACTCCTCGTGGGTCGGCTGGGTCCCCTCGCCGCGGGAGCGATCATCTGCCGCCATCAGCTGTTCTTCGACCCGCGCGTGCCGTACACCAGCGGCAACGGCTCCGCCTCCATTCAACTTCCGCGGGGGGCTGACGTGCCGCGCGATGCGCTGATCGATCGGGTGCGCGAGGTGATGCGCGAGTGGTACGTCGAAGGCAGCGATCCCGGGCTCGCGGTGGCCGAGGCCGTCTCGCCCGAGATGACCGCGTTTGCCGCGCGTGCCAAGACCGAGATGGTGACGCAAGGCGACGCCCGCACGGTGGCGGATCGATCCGGGTGCCATCTCGAGGGGCTGGGTGGCACCAACCAGGGCATCATCGGCGCCCTCGCGGCGGTGGCGCTGGGGGCCGGCGGCGACGACGGCAAGGTCGTGCACAGCGACGGCTGGCCGTGGCCGGACGAGCTGCGCGGCGTGCAGCCCGCGACCGATGTTCGCGCGCGCGGCGTGGAGATCCGTCCACCCGCCGGCCAGACGTTCGATGGCGATCTGATCGATCTGGGGAAGCGCCTGCGTCCCAACTGGCGCGCCCGGCGGATCGTACTGTTCGTTGATCCGCCCGACGTACCGGGTGGTCCGTGGCGGGCCCAGCGCATCAAATAGGAGTCGAGAACAACATGCGGCAGCGTGCAGGTTGGACGAGTCGAGTGGTCATGGCCGTGGTGCTCCTGATGGCGGTGGCCACGACGGCTCTGGCCCAGCGGACCGTGGAGTCCGTGGAGAAGGGCCGCCGCAAGGTTGTGCGGTATGACGAGCGCGGCACGTTGATAGAGGTCGGGGAGCAGGTGGACGAAACGGACCTGCCAAAGCCGGTGGCTGATGCCGTGCATTCCCACCGTCGCGCGATCTTTGTGTCGGGTATGAAGTTCACGCGCGGGAAGGACGTGCGCTACGAGCTGACGTTGCGTGGCAGCCGGAAGACCGCGATGGTGGCCAAGCCGGATGGCACCGTGGTGAGCTTCAAGTAACGCCGCGGCCCGGGCAGGGCGTAGGATCCTGCTGGAGAAGACCACATGGATCATCACGGCACAGCGCTCGCGCGTGTTCTCTCGGTGGTCCTGGCGGGCTGGGTGACGGGAGGCGTAGCGTTCGCCCAGGTGACGCCGCCGCTCGTTGGCACCCTCCGCGAGCGCGTCCCGACGATCGACGGCACCTGCATCTCGGGCGCAACCATCCAGACCGTCATCAAGACCGGCCAGGCGGGGAAGGACATCCGCCTGGGCGACGTCACCTGCGTGGCGAGCCGCTTCTCCGTCGACGTGAAGGCCATCCCGCTGCTCGACGCCTATCACATCGTGACGCTGCAGATCGTGAACGGTACTGCCAGCGCGCCGCTCGTCGTCGAGGTGGAGAAGTCCGACGGGCCATACGGCGACGAGCGCTTCGATTTCGAGTCGAACGCCTATATCGGCCTGGCTATCGACACCTTCGGCGCCCAGGAGCTGAACAAGTACCTGAACCCCGAAGCCAACGGCGTGCTGCACGAACGCAGCGTCTTCGGGGTCGACTTCGCCTACCGGCTGCTCAAGAAAGGGTCGCGGCAGATCTGGGTGTATGGCGAGACGGTCCACGGCGTCCGCAGCGAGGACATCGACTGTGCCAAGACGCCCGAGCTGCCGTCGTGCAAGAAGGAGCTGTCCGAGTTCGGCACGGATGTCGCCAAGGCCTCGCTGTTCCTGCTGCGCAACGCCACCTCACTCGAAGCCTACGTCGGCGTCCGCGTCGAGCTGGCACAGATCAACCTGCCCGGCCTGCACCCCGCGACCATCTACGTGAACTTCCAGCCGGGGTTCCTCGAGGTAGCCGGCAGCGACGGCGACGCCAAGGCCTCGCACCACGTCGGGATTGGCGCCCAGGCCGTCGGCGGATCGATGCAGGGCAGCTACCTGGAATTCGGCTTTGGCAAGACCGAGCTGTTCGTGCTGAACCGCAACCGTCGATACATCCTCGACGGCATGCTGATGCGGAAGCTGGGGGACACCGGGTTCTCCTTGTTCGCCCAGCTGTACGCGGACGTGGACATGAAGGACGGGTCCGACTCCATTCAGTCGTATTTCGGCTTGAACTACGACGTCAGCAAGCTCTTTCACCTGCCCGAAGGCTCGAAATAGCGCGGGCGAGCGCGGCTTCCCGCGAGGGCTCGACGGCCAGGGTCGGCTCCAGTCCGGCCAGTGCGAACGCCACGCCGACGGGATCCCGCACCCCGCACACGACGAACGGCCGGCCAGCCTCGGCGAGCGCCGTGGCGGTGCTCGCCAGGGCCCGGATCCCCTGACTGCTGATGTAATCGACGCCTGACAGGTCGAGGACGAGGCCGCGGGTGGGGGCAACACCGCCGGCCCCGAGCGCCTTCTCGAGTTCCGCGACGGTCAGGCTCGACACCCGGCCGGTGGCCGTCAACACTCTGACACCCTCGGTCTCGTCGTGTTCGATTTTGAGGTGCCAAACGACGTCGTTCTGGTGCGACACGGCGGGAATGCGGGCGGTGCGGTAAGCTTACCAACTTATTGCCGACTCGCGTGTATACCCTCAATGAGAGCGACGAGACGCTCATCGAACGGTGCCTGGCCGGTGACCAGGCGGCCTTCGAAGGCATCGTGGTTCGCTATCAACGGGGGTTGTTCAACGTGGCGCTCAGGCTGCTCGGAAGCTACGAAGACGCGCAGGATTGCACCCAGACGGCCTTCGTCAAGGCCTACGAGCACCTCGACACTTTCGACGTGTCGCAGCGGTTCGTCAGCTGGATCTACCGGATCCTCCGGAACGAGTGCCTCAATGTGCTTCGCAGCCGCCGGCCTTCCGAGCCGGTGTCGCTCGAATGGGCCGCCGCAGGAATCCCGTCGGATTCCCTGCTGGCGTTCGAACGCGAGCGGGCGGTGCAGGCGGCGCTCCTGGGGCTGACGGCCGACTACCGCGAGGTCATCGTGCTCCGCCATTTCACGGAGCTGTCGTACGACGACATCGCCGCCACGTTGGGCATCCCGATCAAGACGGTCAAATCGCGCCTCTATTCGGCGCGGCAGCGGCTCGGCGAGGTGCTTGCCGAGTGGCGGGTCGAACGATGAGCGAACGGGAACGCGATGAACCTCTGAGCTTCGGCGAGCCGGACGAAGTGACCCGGATGCTCGGTGCAATGAAAGATGTGGACCCGCCGGCGGATCTGGTGGGGACCGTGATGTCGAGAATCTCCTCGGGGCCGGCGGTGCGAGCGCGCCGCGTCGAGCCCGTCCAATTCAGCGGAGGCAAGAAAATGGCGAAAAAGGTGCTGTGGAGCCTGATGGGAGCGGCAGCGGCGGTGCTGATCGTGATGAAGATCGCCGGCTACCCGCCCAAGAGCGACGGAACGGAAGGCACCATCGGCGCGGCGCAGCGGTATCAGTCGCAGCAGATCGCCGACGGCGACGTGAAAGTGACCGACG
>DASYRM010000111.1:0-4188 GCA_036004405.1 Vicinamibacterales bacterium | reverse complement strand
CGTGCCCGTGGGGAGCACGGCGGGCGCGGAGATCACCCTGGGTCCGGCGAAGGAGCCCTGACCTAGCCGCCGATCTTCTTCTCGGGCAGGGTCGCGCTGAAGGTGGCCGTCTCGTAGGCCACGCGGTCCTTGATGACCGTCGCGAACGGCACCATGCGGATGGCGTCGTAGTCGTCCGGGCACCACTTCTCGCACGCCATGCAGCCGATGCAGGTGTCGAGGTTGACGCTCAGGACGTGCAGCGTCTCCGCCGCAGGGTCGGGGTGCAGCGTGATGCAGTCGGGCACGGGGCAGACGGCGACGCAGTACTCGCACCCGCGCCCGAAGCATCTGCCGGGATCGATGATGGCCAGCATCTTCGGGTCGCGCTTCCGCACGCTGGTGGCCTGCGGCTGGGGCACCGGCAGCTTGTCGTAATCCTTCGGAAGCTTCCCGGGCGGCGGTACGGGTCGCGAGGCCATTCCCTCTCCTTGGTTCCGCGTCCAGTATAGCGTAGGGCCGCGGGGACTCGTTCTGGAACGACTTGGGCGGACCGTGCTCCACCCGTTCTGGAACGGGTGCGCTTTGGCCGTGCGTTGACCGTCTGGTCGACGCCGTGTTTGAATTGGGATCCTGCCTTCGGCCTGGTAGCTCAGCTGGTAGAGCAGCGGACTGAAAATCCGCGTGTCGGCGGTTCGATTCCGTCCCAGGCCACCATCCCCACACCTCTATTCGGCGCGAAGCGCCGCCATCGGCTCGACCCTAGCCGCCCGCCGCGCCGGCAGATAGCACGAAAGCAGGGCCACGGCCGCGAGCACGGCCGTAACTGACGCGAACGTCGCGACGTCGAGCGGCTCGGTCTGATAGAGCAGGCCGGTCATGAGACGCGTGACGACGAGTGCGCCCGCGATGCCAAGCGCCAGGCCCAGGACCGTCAGGCTCATCCCCTGCCGCACGACGAGCCGCAGCACCTCGCGCCGGGTGGCGCCGAGCGCGACGCGCACCCCGATCTCGCGCGTGCGCCGCGCGACGGCGAAGGCCAGCGTGCCATAGAGGCCGACGGCGGCCAGGAGAAGCGCGCCGCCGGCGAACACGCTGAGGGCCACGGTGCTGAATCGCTGCGGCGCCGCCTCGTCCGCCATGACCTGCGACATGGTCGTGACGTCGGCCACCGCCAGCGCCGGATCGATCTTCGCGATCGCGCCTCTCATGGGGCCGACGAGAGCGGCGACGTCCCCCTCCGTCGTGGCGGCGACGTTCATGCGGCGAAAGAAGGCGGCGATCGTCGCCGTGGGCGCCGCCTGAGCGGTCGCCTCCGCGAACGGCACGTAGATGTGCAGGATCGGCGTTTCGCCCAGCCTGCCGTCGACCACGTCGCCGGCCACGCCAACGATCGTCTGCCACGGCGCGTGCGACGCCGGAATACCCCATTTCACGCGCTTGCCGATGGGATCCTGCCCGGGCCAGAACCGCTCGGCCAGGGCGCGGCTGACGATCGCCACCAGCCTCGTCCCGGAATCCTCCTCCGGCAGGAATGCGCGTCCCTTCACGATGGGGACGCCGAACGTCCGGAAGTAGTCGCCGAACGTCCAGGTGACCGCCACGTAGCTGCTTGGAGCGCCGGGGTCGACGGGCTGGTCGGCGGTGGACATGCGGCGCTCGCCGTCGCCCTTGAGCGGCAGGTCCGATTGAACGGCGGCGGCGTGCACGGACGGGATCGCGCGGGCGTTCTCGTGCAGCGCACGATAGAAGGACTGCACCGCCTGCGCATTCTCGTAGCCGGCCTGGGGCAGCCTCACCTGCATGGTCAGCACGCGCGGCGCCCGGATTCCTGCGTCCACCGCCATCAGCTTCTCGAAGCTGCGTATGAGCAGGCCGGCGCCGGCGAGAAGGACGAAGGCCAGGGCCACGCTGGACACGACGAGCGTCGCTTGCAGCCGATGCTGCCGCGCGCCGGAGGTGCTGCGGGGGCCGCCTTCGCGGAGCAGCTCCGTCAGGTCGCGCCGCTCGCTGGCGGCGAGGGGCAGCAGGCCGAAGACGAGCGCGGTCAGCGCGGAGAGCGCGAACGTGAACAGCGCCACTCGACCGTCCAGCGTCACGTCCGAAACGCCCGGGAGGCTGAGAGCAATCACCGCCGGCATGGCGCGAACGGCCGCGTATCCCAGGAAGAGGCCGAGCGCGCCGCCCGTGGCCGTCAGCAGGAGTCCCTCCACGAGCAGCATCTGGAGCAGGCGGCCCCGGCCGGCGCCGAGCGCCGCGCGCACGCCCATCTCGCGCTGGCGCGTGACGGCACGGCTCAAGACGAGGTTCGCGACGTTCGCGCAGGCGACGAGCAGCACGAGGCCGACCGCGCCGAGAAGGAGGAGCAGCGGCCGCTGCACCTGGCCCGCGATCTCCTCGGCCAGCGGGACCGCCGTGACGGTGAGCGACTTGAGCGCATCCCGCAGCATGGAGGGGTAGTTGTCGACGAGACGTGGGCCGAGCGCGCCCATGTCGGCGCGCGCGCGCTGGGTCGTCACGCCGTCGCGTAGACGGCCGATGACCGAGTGGTTGTACATCATGCCGCGGGCGTCCTGGCTGCGCTCGAAGGGGTCCAGGGCCAGCGGAGTCCACACCTGCGCGGGCTCGCCGTTGATCTGCGGCCCGCGCTTCGGGAATTGGAACGCCGCCGGCATGACGCCGACCACCGTGCAGGGACGACGGTCGAGAGTGATCGTGCGCCCCACCGCGCTCGGGTCGCCTCCGAAGCGCCGCTGCCACAGCCCGTGACTGAGCACCGCCACGTCCTGCCCGGGCCGATCGTCCGACTCGACGAACGTCCGCCCGATCGCCGGCGGCACGCCCAGGATCGGGAACACCGCGGCCGAGACACGAACGCCGGTGATCCGTTCCGGCTCCCCCGTGCCGGACAGCTCGTACTGCGTCGTGCGATACGCGCCGATGCTCGAGAACGGGCGCTGTAGCGTGGTGAGATCGACGAAGTCGGGCGGCGACACCCCGAACTTCTGGGGGCCTCCGAACCCCTCGTAGATCAGCATCAGCCGCGCCGGCTGGGCGTATCCCAGCGGACGCAGCAGCACCGCGTTCACCAGGCTGAAGATCGCGCTGTTGGCCCCGAGTCCGAAGGCCAGGGTGATCACGGTGACGGCCGTGAACACCGGCGCCTTGAGCAGTAGGCGGCACGCGTACCGCAGGTCGGACGACAATGAGCGCATCGGACGTTCTCCTTTGCCGGCCATGACGCGGGCTCGCTTCCGCGCTGCGCACGCGCCGGCGTGCGTGAGAGGCAGGGACCGCAGCAGATCAGGGACCACACGCCGCCACGTGGCGAGGGCGCCGCGTGTGCGCAGCAGCTCGCCGAAATCGGCTTCGAGATCGGATGCGAAGCGGGCGCGGAACTCGCGCGGATACAGACCGAGCAGGAAGCGATAGGCCGTGTGCGACCATAGGACGCGTCGACCCATCACCCTTCGTCCGTGATGAGACGCTTCGACCGCAGGAGCGCGGCCAGTCGCGCCAAACGCTGCGCCTCGCCAGCGAGTGCATGCCGGCCGAAGGGCTGCAGGACGAACACGCGCCGACGATCGTGGCCGCCCGGGCTGAGCTCACGGACGAGTCCGGCTTCTTCCATGCGCTGCAGCGAGCCGTAAATCGTGCCGGGGCCCATCCGCATCCCCGTACCGGCGGACTCTTCGACCGCCTGCATGATGGCGTAGCCGTGCCGCGGACCATCCGCCAGCGCGAGCAGGATGTGGAATACGGCCGGCGTCAAGGGCGGCTGACCGAGGGGTGGGATCGGCTTGGACATGGCCTGGATCTTATTACCGTCACGGATATATGACGTCCATCCGCTGGAAAAGGTTTGCGGCGCCACCAAACAGATCCGCTCCACGATCGATGCCTGCCCCATGGAGCCCACCGGGTGGCATAATCCGGCCTACCGCGCATACGCCGCGGCGAGGGCGAGCAGTGTTGAACATGACCAGGCCGCTTCGCGCGGTCGCTGGGCGCCCCGTGCTCTCGACCGTCGTCGTGGCCACGCTCGCCCTCGGTCTCGGCGTCAACACCGCGATCTTCAGCCTGACGCGCGAGGTGCTCCTCCGGCCGCTCCCCTACAAAGACGCCGAGCGGTTGGTGCGGGTCTTCGAGACCAGCCTCGCGCTCGGACGGACCAGCGCGGCGATCACGCCCGTCAATTACGCGGCGTGG
>DASYRM010000110.1:0-39694 GCA_036004405.1 Vicinamibacterales bacterium | reverse complement strand
GCTCAGGCTGTGGTCTTCCTCGAGGAGGCGGAAGCGCTCGACGCCGCGCAGCACGATGTTGTAGCGGCCGTCGGGCAGGCGCTCGGCGTGCGTCATCACGCCGCTGCAGCCGATCGGGTAGACCGGCGGCCGCCCCTCGTAGTCGCGCTCCCAGCCTGGTCGGAGCAGCACCATTCCGATCATCCGGTCGCTGGCCAGCGCGTCCGCGACCATTTCCCGGTACCGGGGTTCGAAGATGTGCAGCGGCAGGAACACGTTCGGGAACAGCACGACGTTCGGCAGCGGAAAAATCGGGATCGTCGTCGGCAGCATCGCGAAGCGGTGACACTACCGCCCCGCCGGAGGCGGGGCAATTAGATACTGGCTGAGCGAGGTGGAGCCGGTCCTTCGCATGTGGCGGAGCCTCGCTCAGTGGATAGTCTTTGTCTTGCGGTTCATGTAGTCCATCAGGACGTACTGGCCCAGCGTATACGGCGTGGTGAAGTACGCCTTGCCGCGGCACACGGCGGCGACGCGGCGCACGAAGGCCACCAGATCCGGGTCGCGGGCCAGCATGAACGTGTTGATCATGATGCCCGCCTTGCTGCAGGCGTTCACTTCGGCAAACGTCTCCGACACGATGTGCGGGTCGAGCCCGAAGGCGTTCTTGTAGATCTGCCCGTCGGGGCGGGTCAGCGCCGACGGTTTGCCGTCGGTGATCATGACGATCTGCCGCATGTCCTTGCGCTGGCGCTCGAGGATGCGCCGCGCCAGCCGCAGACCCTCGCGTGTGTTGGTGTAGTAGGGGCCCACGCGCACGCGCCCGAGCTGCTTGAGCGGAATCTCTTCGGCCGAATCGTGGAACAGCACCGCGTGCAGCGAGTCGCCCGGATACTGCGTGCGGATCAGGTGTGAGAGCGCCAGCGCCACGCGCTTGGCGGGCGTGAAGCGGTCTTCGCCGTACAGGATCATGCTGTGGCTGCAGTCGAGCATGATCACGGTGGCGCACGAGCTCTGATAGTCGCTTTGCGCCACCATCAGGTCGGCGTAGTCGATGTCGATGCCCGCCGTGCCCGACGAGCCGCCGCCGACGTGATGCAGCCGCTGCACCGCTTTGAGGATGGTGCTGCTCGGGTCGATGTTGAGCGTGTCGCCGAACTCGTAGGGTTTGGGGGCGGCAATCGCCTCGACGCCCGTGCTCAGGTGCCGCGTGTCGTGCAGGCCCGAACTGCTTCGACCCACCGAGCCGAGCAGGTCGCGCAGCGCGCGGTAGCCCAGGAAGTCGAGCGCCTTGTCGGTGACCTCGAACTGCACGCGGCTGGTGTCCTCGCCGACGCTGCCTCCCATGCCCGCCCGCCGCTCGCGCTCGGTCTCGAGATCCGGCGCGCCGGTAATGAAGCCGCGCTCCATCATCCGGTCGATGATCTGCTGAATCAGGTCCTCGAGCTGCTGGCGCACGCCTTCCTGGTCGCCGTCGGACGGCTCCCCGAGGAGCTGCTGCATGGCCTCGTCCGACAGCACGCCGCCGCTGAACAGCGCGTCGAGGATGGCGTCGTGCAGCGCCTGCATCGTGCGGTCTTCGTCCGTGTCGGACGGATCCCACGGGTTGCTGAAGCCGCTCGACAGCAGCAGATCCGACAGCTTCGAGACGAGATCTTCGAGGTCGATCTCGTCCATCAAGTCGCCCGTGTACTTGGTGTAGCGATACTTCACGGCTGCCTCCTGACGCCGACAGCCGTCAGAGGTGAACGCTCAGGCAGAGAAGGCAGAGAAGGCAGAGATGGGAGAACGCCTGTCATAAATGCTTTCCCTTCTCCGCCCTCTCTGCCATCTCCGCCCTCTCCGCTACCACCCTCAGTTGTAGTACTTCTTTTTTCCACCAGCTGGAATCCGCGGCTCGTCTTCGAGCGACGACTCGCGCGCCGGCCGGCGCACGGGCGTCTCGCTCGCGTGGTAGCCGCGCTCGTCGCTGCGGCTGATCTTCTTGGTGGCGTAGAGCCCTTCGAGCACGAAGTCCACGCCGGCCGCGAGCATCGGCTCCGAGGCGCCCTTCGGGGTGCCGGCTTCCTCTGCCAGGTCCACCAGCCCCTGCACCGCGCGGGCGTGGGTGAGGACGTCGTCGGCGCTCATGGTGTCGCCGAGCTGCAGGCTGCCGCCGAGGTCGAACCACTCGATGACCCTGCGCGGGTCGAGGTGCGTCAGGTAGCCTTCGGCGACGTTGGCGACCGCGTTGCGAACGAGCTCGCGGGCGATGGCCTCGGCCCCCTTCAACTCGCCCTCGTACTCGAGCTCGAATTTTCCCGTCATCGACGGCAGCGCGGCGTAGACGTCGGTCACGCGCGGCACCGCGATGGCCTCGCCGGACACGATGGCGCGCCGCTCGGCGTTCGAGATCACGTTTTCCATCACCGAGATCGGCAGGCGCTGGCTGACGCCCGACCGCTTGTCCACCCGCCGGTCCTGCCGGGCCTGGAACGCGATCTCCTCCACGACTTCGGCGACGAATGAGGGCACTTCGGCGCGCGGCCCGGCGCCCTGGCGTGTCACCCAGGCTTCCTGCGCGGTGATGGTCTGCGCGTCGCCGCGGCTCGCCGGATAGTGCGTCCGGATCTCCGAGCCGATGCGATCCTTGAGCGGCGTGATGATCTTGCCGCGGGCGGTGTAGTCCTCCGGGTTGGCGGTGAACGCCATCAGGACGTCGAGCGGCAGCCGCACGGGGTAGCCTTTGATCTGGACATCGCCTTCCTGAAGGATGTTGAAGAGGCCCACCTGAATCTTGCCCGCCAGGTCGGGCAGCTCGTTGATGGCGAAGATGCTGCGGTTGGCCCGGGGCAGCAGCCCGTAGTGCATGGTCAGCTCGTTCGAGAGCTGCAGCCCCGCCCGCGCCGCCTTGATCGGGTCGATGTCGCCGATCATGTCGGCGATGGTGACGTCCGGCGTCGCCAGCTTTTCCACGTAACGGGCATCGCGTTCGAGCCAGGTGACGGGGGTGCGGTCACCGGCCTCGGCCACCTGCGCCCGGCAGGCGCTGCAGATCGGCTCGAGCGGGTCGTCGTTGATCTCGCAGCCCGGCATCACCGGAATCGTCTCGTCGAGCAGCGTCACCAGCGCGCGCAGCAGGCGCGTCTTGGCCTGGCCACGCAGGCCGAGCAGGATGAAATGGTGCCGCGACAGCAGCGCGTTGACGAGCTGGGGGAGCACCGTGTCGTCATAGCCGACGATGCCCGGGAAGAGCGTGCCGCCGGCACGCAGCTTCTCAATCAGGTTGTCGCGCACCTCTTCGTGGACGCTGCGGCGGCGCACCTCGCCGCGCTCGATGGCGCGGCGCAGGTCGCCCAGGGTGGAGATCGCCGAGGGATTGGGCATACCGTGGATCCTATAGCAGCGGCCCGCCCGGAGGGCGGGCAATCGAGCACTGCGCTAGCATCGTCGCGATGGCTTTCTTCGACCGCGGCCGCCGGCGCGTGTTTGCGCACCGCGGCGGCGGTGCGCTCGCGCCCGAAAACACGCGAGCGGCCTTCGATCTCGGCCTGCAGGCGGGCGCCGATGGGCTCGAGCTCGACGTGCGCTTGTCGGCTGACGGCGTGCCGGTCGTCGTCCACGATCCGACGCTGGATCGGACCACCAACGCGACCGGGCCGGTGTCGATGCGAACCGCAGCCGAGCTGGCACGTGTGGATGCCGGCTGGCACTTTGCCGGCGCGCACGGCGACTTTCCGTTCCGCGGCCAGGGCGTCGGCATTCCCACGCTGCGCGAGGTGCTGCGGCAGCATCGGGGCGTGCCCATCATCATCGAGATGAAGCTCGACTCCGAGGAGATGGGGCTGCGCGTGGCCGACGACATTCGTGTCGCCGGGGCGGAGGCCACGGCGTGTGCGGCCGGATACGGCAGCACCAGCGCGGCCGCGATCCGTCGCGTGCTGCCGCAAGTGGCGACGAGCGCGTGCCACGCGGAGGTGCGGCTGTCGGTCTATCGCTCCTGGGGCGGCTGGCCGGTGAAGCGCCCGCCGTTCGGCGGGTATCAGGTGCCGGAACGCGCCGGCCGCATCCGCATCGCGTCACCGCGCTTCATCCGTCACGCCCACGCGGCGGGGCTCGAGGTGCAGGTGTGGACGGTGGACGACGAGGCCGACATGGAGCGCCTCCTGACCTGGGGCGCCGACGCCTTGATCAGCAACCGGCCCGACCTGGCGGTGACGGTTCGCGACTCGTTCGTCGGCGCCGCCACGCTTGCCCGCGCTTGACGCTCATTTGCCGGATTGATGCGGCTGGGGCATCATTAGCCGACACCGTTGGTGCGCTCTCCCAAGGAGGACTTCCGAATGCGGCGTATTCTCACCATCGCGACGGCCGTCATGATTGCCGTGGCCGGTTCCGTGCTCGTTGCGCAAAAAGTTACCAGCCCCGCGGAGCTTGACGCCGCGATGAAGAAGATCGGCCCCGCGCAGGGCGCCGCCGGAAAGGCCATTCAGTCGGGCAGCTTCGCCGATGCAAAGGCCCAGGTCGCCATCGTCAAGGGCACGCTGATCGGCGCCCAGAACTTCTGGGAGATGAACAAGAAGGACGACGCGATCGCCTTCAGCAAGGATTCGATCGCGAAGGTGACGGCGGTCGAAGAGGCGCTGTCGGCGCCGGCGCCCGATCAGCAGGCCGTGCTCGCGGCGTTCAAGGCCGTCGGCGGCACCTGCGGCGCCTGCCACAAGACCTACCGTGTGCAGGATGAGAACATGCAGTACATCCTGAAGCCGGGAAGCGTTTAAGGACGGGCCGCCTGAAGGCGGCCCCTACATGAAGGCGGCCCCTACATCGGGCAAGAACGGGCGCGGCTCTCGCCGCGCCCGTCGTGCGTACGGCAGTGTCAGGGCGCGTATCGACGAGCTCGCGGCGGCGCAACCGCCATGCTCAGCTGCTAGACTCGGCCTGTGGGCCGGTACGTCACGCTCCACGCGCTCCTGGCGGGCTTCTTCGCCTTCGGAGCGGTGCAGTACTTCGCGCAGTGGTGCTGGTCCCGCCGCGAACGCGTCCTCCTGCTGTATGCCGCGCACTGTGTGCTCGGCTGCGGCCTGTCGCTGGCCCTGATTGCCCTTGGGCAGGCGACGACCATTCCCGAAGCGCAGCTGGCGCTCGGCGCCCGCACGACGATCACTCTTGCCTGGGTGGCGGCGTCCGTCAGGCTGACCTCGCGCGTCACCGGGTTCGAGGCCGGCGTGTTCGGCCGCGCGATCATGGCCGTGCTGCTGCTGGCCGCCGCCGTCAGCTTCTTTCTTCCGCTCAACGGTACGGTGACGGAACTGCGGAGCGCGCAGGCCTGGTGGGGCGGGACCTTCACGATTGCACGGCGCGAACCGAGCGCCTGGCTGGGCGCGGCCTATGTGCTGGTGGCCGTGGCCTTCGGCTACGGGGCGGTGGGCGCGACGCGCATGTGGCGGCGCGACCCTGTCGGCGCCTCGCTGGCCGGGATCGCCGCGGTGAGCGGCGTCGTCGCGTCGGTGTTCGCGATGTTTGTCGACGTCGGCGGCCGCCGGGTGCCGTACTTCTTCGACGCGCCGATCGCGGTCTGGGCGGTGCTGATGGCCATGGTGCTGTCGCGCGAGTACGCCGACCGCGGTGAGCGGCTGGCCGCCGGCGAGCGCCGCTTCCGCGCCGTGTTCGACGAGGCGTCCGAGTTCGTCTTCCTGACTCAGCCAGACGGCACGCTCATGCAGGCCAACCGATCGGCGCTGACCGCAACGGGTGTGGCCGCCGAGGACGTCAGCGGCAAACCGATCTGGGACACGGAGTGGTGGAGCCACGATCCGCAGCTGCGCGAGCGGGTGAAGGTGGCCGTCGCCGACGCCGCCCGCGGCCTGCCCGTCCGGTTCGAGGCCACCCATCCACGGCACGACGGCTCCCTGTCGGTGGCCGATTGTTCGATGGCGGCCGTGCGCAACGGGCGCGGGGACGTGACGATGCTGGTGTCCGAGAGCCGCGACGTCACCGAACGCGTGCGGTCACACGAGGCGCTGCTCGTGAGCGGGGCGCGATACCGCACCCTCATCGACTCGGCGCCCGACGCCATCGTGGTGCTCGACGTTGCCACCGGGCGCTTCGTGGACTGCAATCAGAAGGCGTGCGAGATGTTCGGCGTGTCCGTAACCGGCCTGCGCTCGCTCGGCGTCCTCGACGTCAGCCCGCGGGTGCAGCCGGACGGCCGCGAATCGAGCGCGGTGGCGCCGATGCACGTGCGCGAGGCGATTGCCGGCGGCCGTCCGGTGTTCGAGTGGACGCACCGTACCCTGGCGGGGCGCGAGTTCCCGTGCGAGGTCACGCTGGTGAAGCTGCCGGATCCCGAGCGTACGCTCGTTCGCGGCAGCATCAACGACATCACCGGCCGGCGCCTTCTCGAAGAGCAGTTGCGTCAGTCGCAGAAGATGGAGGCGGTGGGGCGGCTGGCCGGCGGCGTCGCCCACGACTTCAACAATCTCCTCACCGTCATCACGCTCAGCAGCCACATGCTGCTCGACATGTTGAAGCCCGGCCCGCAGGCGGACCAGGTGAAGGACATCGCCGACGCGGCGGAACGTGCCACGGCGCTCACGCGTCAGCTGCTCACCTTCGGCCGGAAGGACGTGCAGACCCCGCGGGTGCTCGACCTCAACGCCGCCGTGCGCGAGGCCGAGAGCATGTTGCGCCGCCTCATCGGCGAGGACATCCGCCTCATCGTCGAGCTGGATCCGGCGGCCTGGCCGGTGACCATCGACCCCGGCCACCTGAGCCAGGTGCTGCTGAATCTCTCGGTCAACGCCCGCGACGCGATGCCGCGCGGAGGCACGCTCATCATCCGCACGCTCAATCTCGACGCCCCGCAGCCGCAGGTCTGCCTCCGCGTGTCCGACACCGGCGTCGGCATGGCTGCCGACGTCGTCGCGCGCGTCTTCGAGCCGTTCTTCACGTCGAAGGGTGTCGGCAAGGGCACCGGCCTGGGGCTCGCCGTGGTGCACGGCATCGTCGAGCAGTGCCGCGGGCGCATCGAAGTGGAGAGCGAGCCCGGCCGGGGGGCCACGTTTTCGATCTATCTCCCGGCCAGCGGTTCGGCTCAGCCGTGGGCGACCGAGGGTCAGGCGCCGCAGGTTGCGCGCAACGGCCACGAGTCGATTCTGCTGGTGGAGGACGAGGCCACGCTGCGGCACCTCGCCGCCCGCGCCCTGAGAGCCAAAGGGTTCAGCGTGCTCCTGGCGTCCGACGGAGCCGAGGCCCTGCGCCTCCTCGACACGCATCGCGAGCCGGTCGATCTGCTCGTGACCGACGTCGTGATGCCGCATATGGACGGCCGCGAGCTGGCCGATCGCCTACGGGCGCGGATGCCGGGGCTGAAAGTCCTCTTCCTGAGCGGCTACATGGACGACGCCCTGCTGCGCCGGGGCGTGTTCGAAGCCAATGAAACTCTGCTGCTGAAGCCCTTCACGCCGAGCACGCTTGCGCAGAGAGTGTGCGAGGTGCTTGATTTCGTGTAATCAGAGGCCGCGCCTTGCGGTATGGTGCGGGCAGGCAGGAGCCCTGGCAATGACCGGAAGATCGTGCGTTGCGCTGCTCATCGCCCTGCTGACGGCCGTGCCGGCCTACGCGCAGGCGCCCGCGCCGGCCGGCCGCGTCAAGCTCGTGTCCGGGATGGCGTTCGTCGTGCACGAAGGGCGCCAGATCCCCGCCGCCGTCGGCACGCCGGTCTACGAACAGGACTCGCTCGCCACCGGTGCGGACGGCCGCGTCGGCATCACCTTGCGCGACGACACGCGCCTGTCGATCGGGCCGCAGACCACGATCGAGATCAGCCGCTTCGTCTACGCCCAGTCCGACAGTCAGTTTTCGTTCGTCCTCAAGGTCGTGCGCGGCGTGGTGGCCTACGTGTCGGGCCGCATTGCCAAACTGTCGCCCGACGCGGTGCGGCTCGAGACGCCATCGGCCATCATCGGCGTGCGCGGCACCCGCCTCGTCCTCCAGGTGGCCGAATGAATCGCCCCGTGGCATGGCTGGTGGTCGTTGGCGCCCTGGCGGCGTCTGCCGCGTGCGGGCCGCGCCGCGTCGACACGGCACGCGCGGCGGGTCCGTCCACGGTCGTGCTGCTTGCGGATCCCGATGGCACCGTCGGCAGCGCGGTGGTCAGCAGCGCCGCCGGAGCCGGCATGGTCGATCTGTCCGGCGATCGCGCCGCCACGACGGTGGCGGCGCGGCGGCCACCGTCGCCGCCCACCACGGTGGATGCGGCCGCGATCGAGAAGCAGTTCGGTCAGACGCTGGCCACCCTACCCGCGGCGCCCGAAGCGTTCACGCTGTACTTCCGGCTCGAGTCCAACGACCTGACCGACGATTCGCGTGCGCTGCTGCCTGGCGTACTGAAAGCCGTGGCCGGGCGGCCGGCGCCCGAGGTCGGCGTGGTGGGCCATACCGACACGACCGGCGATTCGAAGACGAACTACACGCTCGGCCTCGACCGTGCGAACAGCGTGCGCACGCTCCTCATCAGCGCCGGCGTGGATGCGTCGCTCATCGACATCTCGTCGCTCGGGGAATCCGATCCGCGCATCCGGACCGCCGACAATGTCCTCGAACCGCGCAACCGGCGCGTGGAGATCTCGGTCCGCTGAGGGGGCGCGTGTGCCGGCATCCGACCACTCGCGGCGGCGCGCCCTCGGTCAGTGGCCATGGCTCCTGCCAGCCATCCTCTGCGCCGCCGGCGCGGTGGCGCCGCCGGCGCTCCTCATCCGCCTGAACGACGGCGCCGCCGATCTGCTGCGGCGCGCCGTGCCGCTGTCGCGCCCCGATCCGCGGATTGCGATCGTGGACGTGGACGAGCGCAGCCTGTCGTCGCTCGGGCAGTGGCCGTGGCGGCGCGACCGGCTTGGGGCGCTCGTCGACCGGCTCCGCGAGCAGGGGGCGCGGGCCGTGGCGCTGGATTTCGTGTTCGGCGAGCCCGATCGCGCGAGCCCGTCCGAACCCGATGGGGACGAGCTCTTTGCCAGCACGCTGCGCCGTGGACGCGTGGTGCTGGGCTATGCCTTCACGTTTGGGAACGGAGCGGGCGGCGATCGCGGATGCGTGCTGCAGCCGCTGCCGATCACCGTGGTGGAGCCGAAGGGATCGGACGGAGCGTGGCCGATGTTCGAGGCCACCGGGGTGATCTGCAGTCTGCCGACGTTGACGAGCGCGGCGGGCACCTCGGGATTCCTCAACGCGACGCCCGACACCGACGGCGTCCTGCGGCGTGTGCCGCTGGCCATCCAGATGCAGGGGCGCGTCTACCCGTCGCTCGCACTGGCCGCTTCGCGCGCCTTCCTCGACGCCGGAGTGGGGGAGCTGCGCGCCGTCAACGCCAACGCCACCGCGCTGACAATCGGCGACCGCACGGTGCCGCTCGATGGCCGCGCCAACCTGCTGCTGCGCTTCCGCGGCGGCCGGCGCACCTTCCCGTATGTGTCGGCAGCCGACGTGATCGACGGGCGCGCGGCGCCGGATGCGTTCCGCGACAAGCTCGTGTTCGTGGGCGCCACCGCGCTTGGCACGCAGGAGCTCGTCTCGACGCCGCACGACCCGCGGTTCATCGGCGTCGAAGTGCAGGCGACGGTGGCCGACAACCTGCTGCAGGGCGATTTCATTCACCGGCCTGCCACCGCCCCGCTCCTCGAAGGCGGCATGGCGCTGGCTGCGGCGGCGCTGGTGGCGCTTGCCGCCGCTCGTTTCGGCGCCGCCGGCGGCGGGCTCGCCGGGCTGGTGTGCCTTGCGGTGCTCTGGGGCGGTGCCTGGTGGCTGCTCGGTCGTTGGGGGATGCTGCTGTCGCCGGTGTTACCGTCGGCGAGCGCGATGTGCGCCGTTGCCGGCGTGGCGCTGTCTTCCGCCACCCGGGCGGCGCGCGACGCCTCGGCCGCCCTCCAGCGCGCGCGTGCCGACGCGGACGCCGCGTCGCAGGCACACCACGAATTCCTCACCACCGTGTCCCGCGAGCTGCGGACGCCGCTGTCGGCCATGCAGGGCTACGCCCGCATGATCAGCCACGGCGCGCTCGCCGACGACGAGAAGGCGCAGGCGCTTGCCGCCGTGGAGCGGCACGCCGAGGCGCAGACCCGCGTCATCGACGATCTTTTCGAAGCGTCACGCGCGGCGTCGGGACGGATCCGGCTGGTCCGCCAACCGGTGGATCTGGGCGATGTGGTGCGGTTCGCGGCCGATGACGTGGCGCCGGCGCGGCACGCCAGAAGCATCCGTCTCGACATCGGCGTGGACCCGGAACTCGGACTGGTGACCGGCGACGCGGAGCGCCTGCGCCTGGTGGTGTGGCACCTGCTGTCGAACGCGGTCAAGTTCACGCCGGCGGGCGGGCGCATTGCCGTGTCGGTGGCGCGAGCCGGCGGAGCGGTGGAGCTCGCCGTCAGCGATACCGGCACCGGCATCGCGGCGGCCGCGCTGCCGCAGCTCTTCGCCGCGCAGGCGACCGCAGCCCCGGCGGACCGACGCGGACTCGGGCTCGGGCTGCCGCTCGTGCGTCAGATCGTCGAGCTGCACGGTGGAACCGTGAGCGCGGCCAGCGACGGCCCCGGCCGCGGCGCCGTCTTCCACGTGCGGCTGCCGCTCGAGACCGCGGGCGAGCCGGCCGCGGCAGCGGCGCCGGCGCTGCCGCGACTCGAGGGGGTGCGGGTGGTGATCGAGGACGAGCGCGCCAGCGAACGGGGCCGGCTGGCCTCGGCGCTCCTGCAGGCAGGCGCCAGCGTGGTGACCGCCGCCTCGTCGCAGGAGGCGTTGGCGCTGATGCGAGACGATTCGCGCGACGTGCTCGTGGTGTCGCTCAGCGCCGGTCAGAAGAACGGCTACTGGCTGGCGCGCGAGGCGCTGGCGGTGGCGCTCCAGCGCGGCGAACGTCTAGCGGTGGTGGCCCTTGGCGCCGCCGAACACGCCGACGAGCGCGCGCTCATGTCGGGCGTTGCGATCGATCGCTATCTTCCTGCGCCCGTCGATCCCGCGCAGCTCGTGTCCGCGCTGGCCGAGGTGGCGCGTAACGGTGGCCACCACGCGCCTTAGGACTGGTCGGTCGGGCACGATAGGTTAGACTGCCCCGCGACCATGACTCGTGGTTCTTGGTTTCGTACGGCTGTCCTGCTGTTGGGCGCTGCGACCACCGCATGTGGTGTCGCCGCGCAGGATGCCTCGTCGAGCGCTCGCATGCATCTGGCCCCGCGTGACGAGGCGAAGGACATTTCTGGTTTTGCGGATTTTGTGGCGACTTTTCGCCGTGCTGTTCAAGACAAGGATGCGCGGGCCCTCTTGTCGATGACCAGCGAACGTGTGTCTTTCGGTCAGAGGAGCCGAGGACGCGCCGCATTCGCAAAGGAATTCGGTCTCGAGGACGGAGCAAGCTTTTTTTGGCGTAGGGCCCGCGCGGCCCTCGATGGTGGTTTTGCCGCTGACTGCCGCAAGGAAGTCTGCCTTGTCTTAGCGCCGTGGTGGCCGCATCGCATCTCGTATTCTGGGCTCAGCGGCCAAGCGGAGCACGCGATAGCAAGGCGCGCGGACGTTCCGCTTTTCAGCCAAGCTACAACCGGCGCTCGAGTACTGACACGGCTCTCCTTCGATCTCGTTGAAAAACTCAAGCCCGGCTCTCTCGATGGACTTGAGTTCGTTCACGTGCAAGCGCCTGACGGCCAGGTGGGATTCGTCCGTGCGGTCGACTTGTACGACCTGACTTTTGGATCAGAGTTCATCTTCCAACGAGACGCAAACGGGCGCTGGTTCTTGGCCGACTACAATTGGGGCAGTCCATAAGTGTCCTTCTCCGCCCTCGCAGCCCACTCTGCCTACTCCGCCTCCACGATCATTCGGCGAGCACGTCTGAAGACATCGGTCATCATGCGAGCCGTGAGTTTCCCCGTGTTGGTGTTCTGCCGGCTTGGGTGATAGCAGCCCACGAGAATCGGGGCACCGTCGAAACGCGCCACGGAGCCGTGCGCGAACGGCGGGCGCGGCGTGACCGTCAGCCCCTGACGCTTCAACCGCTGCAGCCACGCGTCGAAGGCGATCTTGCCGAGCGCGACCACCACGCGCACGTTCGGCAGTGCGTCGGCCTCCGCGTCGAGGTGATCCCGGCAGCGCGCGATCTCCTCGGGTGTCGGCTTGTTCTGCGGCGGCGCGCATCGCACCGCCGCCAGGATGTAGGCATCGCGCAGTTGTAGCCCGTCGTCCGCACGCTGTGACGTGGAGATGTTCGCAAAGCCCGTCCGGTGCAGTGCGCTCATCAGGAAATCGCCGGAGCCGCCGTCGCCATCGCCCGTGAACACGCGACCGGTCCGGTTGGCGCCGTGCGCCGCGGGTGCGAGCCCCACCAGCAGCAGTCGCGCGGCCGGGTCGCCAAAGCCCGGGACCGGCTTGCCCCAATACACCTCGTCACGGAACGCGCGCTTCCGTACACGCGCCACGGTGCGGCAGTGCTGCCGCAGGCGCGGGCAGCGCTCGCATGAGGTGATCGCATGAGTAACATCAGCGAGACGGCGGCTGACCTCGCGGGAATCCTCAAGGAAATCCACCGAATCAGGTTTCATCACGGCCGGACCGAATAATAGAATAAGACTCGGTTACGGTTGGCGAGGCTACGCCACGTGTCATAGAGGCTTCGCCTCGCCAACGCCAGCATCTTTTGGCCCCGCTTCGCGGGGCGGGCTGGTGGTCTCCCCCCTTACGAGGATTCATGCGGAACACAGCACCCAAAGACGACAGCGAGCTCGAAGCCCTCGAAATCCGGGAGTGGCTCGAGTCGCTCGACTACGTGCTCAAATCGGGCGGCCCCGTCCGCGTCAGCCGGCTCCTGCGCGAACTGAGCGACCATGCCCGCCGCAACGGCGTGAAGGCGCCGTTCACGGCCAACACGCCTTACGTCAACACGATCAACGCCGAGGACCAGCCGCCGTTCCCGGGCAGCCGCGAAATCGAGCGCCGCATCAAGAGCCTGGTCCGGTGGAACGCGCTGGCCATGGTGGTGAAGGCCAACAAGGCCGAAGACGGCATCGGCGGCCACATCTCCACTTATGCGTCGGCCGCAACGCTCTACGAGGTGGGCTTCAATCACTTCTTCAAGGGCAAGGGCGAGGACAACGACGGCGACATCATCTACTTCCAGGGGCACGCGGCGCCGGGCATCTACGCGCGCGCGTTCCTCGAAGGCCGGCTCTCCTCGGAGCAGCTCGAGAACTTCCGCCGAGAGCTGAAGCCGGGCGGCGGCCTGTCGTCGTATCCACACCCGTGGCTGATGCCGGACTTCTGGGAGTTCCCCACGGTCAGCATGGGGCTGGGGCCGATCTGCTCGATCTACCAGGCGCGCTTCATGCACTACCTCGAAGACCGCGGCCTGAAGAAGCACTCCAACTCGAAGGTGTGGGCGTTCCTCGGCGACGGCGAGACCGACGAGCCCGAGACGCTCGGCGCCATCACGCTGGCGTCGCGTGAAAAGCTCGACAACCTGATCTTCGTCATCAACTGCAACCTGCAGCGGCTCGACGGGCCGGTGCGCGGCAACGGTCAGATCATCCAGGAGCTCGAGGCGATCTTCCGCGGCGCGGGCTGGAACGTCATCAAGGTGATCTGGGGCAGCGAGTGGGACGCGCTGCTGGCCAAGGATGCCGACGGCGTGCTCGTGAAGCGCATGGGCGAGGTGGTGGACGGCGAGTATCAGAAGTACGCCGTCGAATCCGGCGCCTACGTCCGGCAGCACTTCTGGGGCGCCGATCCGCGGCTGCTCGAGATGGTGGCGCACCTCTCCGACGAGCAGCTGAAGAAACTCACGCTCGGCGGGCACGACCCGGCCAAGGTGTACGCCGCCTACAAGGCCGCGGTGGAGCACACCGGGCAGCCCACCGTGATCCTGGCCCGTACCATCAAGGGCTACGGCATCGGCGAGGCGGGCGAGGGAAAGAACATCACCCACCAGCAGAAGAAACTGAACGAGGACGAGCTGCGGGCGTTCCGGACACGCTTCGGGATTCCGGTCGCCGACGAGGAAGTGAGCAAAGCCCCGTTCTACCGGCCCTCGGACAACAGCCCCGAGGTCACCTATCTCACGGAGCGGCGCAAACAGCTCGGCGGCTTCGTTCCCTCCCGCACCGTTCAGGTCGAACCCCTCAAGATCGATTCCCTCCCAGAGCTCTTCAAGGAATTCCACGCGGGCAGCGAAGGCCGCAAGGCTTCGACGACGATGGCGTTCGTCCGCATGCTGGCGAAGCTGCTGCGCGACAAGGAGATTGGCGAGCTGGTGGTGCCGATCGTGCCCGACGAAGCGCGCACGTTCGGCATGGAGGCGCTCTTCCGTCAGGTGGGGATCTACTCCCGCGTCGGCCAGCTCTACGAGCCGGTGGACATGGACACGCTGCTTTACTACAAGGAAGCCAAGGAAGGGCAGATCCTCGAGGAAGGGATCAACGAAGCGGGCTCGATCTCCTCGTTCATCGCCGCCGGCAGCGCCTATGCGACGCACGGCGTGAACACCATCCCGTTCTTCATCTACGACTCGATGTTCGGGATGCAGCGCGTGGGCGACCTGGTGTGGGCGGCGGCCGACACGCGCACGCGCGGCTTCCTGCTGGGCGGCACCGCCGGGCGAACGACGCTGGCCGGCGAAGGACTGCAGCATCAGGACGGCCACAGCCATCTGCTGTCGCTCGCGGTTCCCAATCTCATCTCCTACGACCCGACCTTTGCCTACGAGATCGCGGTGATCCTCGAAGACGGCATCCGCCGGATGTACAAAGAGGGCGAGAGCGTCTTCTACTACCTCACCGTGATGAACGAGAACTACGAGATGCTGCCGATGCCCGAGGGCACGCGCGAGGGCATCCTCAAGGGTCTCTACAAGCTGCGGCCGTCGTCGAAGAAGAAGGCCAAGGGCCGGGCACAGCTGATTGGCGCCGGCGCCATCCTCAACGAGGTGCTCAAGGCGCAGCAGATGCTCGAGAAGGACTACGATGTGGCCGCCGACGTATGGAGCGCGCCGAGCTTCCAGGAGCTCTATCGTGACGGCCACGCCTGCGAGCGCTGGAACCGGTTGCACCCTGGCGACACACCGAGAGTGCCCTACGTGACGCAGTGCATGGAGAAGACCGAGGGCGTCATCGTGGTGGCGTCCGACTACGTGAAGGCGATGGCCGACTCCGTCGACCGTTGGATGCCGCGCCGGATCACGTCGCTCGGCACCGATGGCTTCGGCCGCAGCGAAGGGCGCGCTTCGCTGCGCGAGTTCTTCGAGGTGGACGCGCGGTTCATCGTGGTGGCCGCCCTTGGCGATCTGGCGCGCGACGGCGTCATCGAGGCGAGTGTCGTGACGAAGGCGATCAAGGACCTCGGGATCAACCCCGAGAAATCCAACCCGGCGGTGTCATAAGTGGCCGAGTTCAAAGTTCCCGAGCTGGGCGAGAACGTCGCCTCGGGCGACGTCGCCAAGGTGCTGGTGAGCGTCGGCGACACGGTCAAGATGGAGCAGCCGGTCATCGAGCTCGAAACCGACAAGGCCACGATCGAGGTGCCCTCGTCGGTGGCCGGTGTCGTCAAGGAAATCAAGGTCAAGAAGGGCGACAAGGTGCAGGTTGGCGCCGTGATCTTCACGGTGGAGGACGGCGCTGCCGCCAGCGGCGCGTCGGGCAATGGCGCCGGCAAGGCCGCCGCGGCGCCCCCGCCGGCCGAAGCCAAGCCCGAACCAAAACCCGAGCCGAAGCCAGAACCGAAAGCCGAGGCCAAGGTCGTGTCGATGCCACCGAGGCAGCCGGTCGAGACCCCGGCGGCGCCGCCAGCCGCGCCGGCGGCGGCGTCGAACCTGATGCCGGCGGCAGCCTCGCCGGCCGTGCGGCGCCTGGCCCGCGAGATCGGCGTGGACATCAACGCCGTGGTGGGCAGCGGACCGGCGGGCCGCATCTCGCAGGAAGACGTCAAGGAGCACGCGCGCCGCATTCTGAGCAGCGTGGGCAGTGCCGGTGCGCCCGCCGCGGGCGGCGTGGCCGCGCGGGCGTCGCGCCCGATGCCCGACTTCGCCAAGTGGGGCGAGGTGCAGCGCGAGGCGTGGACCAACATCCGCCGCGTCACCTCCGAGCATCTGAGCTACTCGTGGAACACGGTGCCGCACGTCACGCAGTTCGACAAGGCGGACGTCACGGCCCTCGAGGAGCTGCGGAAGAAGTACAAGGACCAGGTCGTGAAGGCGGGGGGCAACCTCACCGTCACCGCGATGCTGGTAAAGGTGCTGGCGACGGCGCTGCAGAAGTTCCCGCAGTTCAACGCGTCGATCGATCCAGACCGCGGTGAGATCATCTACAAGAAGTACGTGAACGTGGGCGTGGCGGTGGACACCGATCGCGGGCTGCTGGTGCCGGTGCTCAAGGACGTCAACCACAAGAACATCACGCAGATCGCCGTGGAGCTGCAGCAGCTCGCCGAAAAGGCGCGCGACCGCAAGCTGACGGTCGAGGAGATGAGCGGCGGCAGCATGAGCCTGTCGAACCTGGGCGGCATCGGCGGCACCTACTTCACGCCGATCGTCAACTGGCCCGAGGTAGCGATCCTGGGCGTGTCGCGCGGCGGCACCGAGCCGGTCTGGAAGGACGGACAGTTCGTCCCCCGTCAGACGCTGCCCTTGTCGCTCTCGTACGACCACCGACTGATTGATGGCGCCGACGCCATCCGCTTCCTCCGCTGGGTGGTGGAAGCGATCGAGCAACCTTTCCTCCTTTCTCTGATCGGCTAATGGCGCAGACAACTCAGATTGCAGTACTTGGCGCGGGGCCAGGCGGCTACGCCGCGGCCTTTTACGCCGCCGACCTGGGCATGCAGGTCACGCTCATCGACGAAGAAAAGAACCCCGGCGGCGTCTGCCTCTACCGCGGCTGCATCCCCTCGAAGGCGCTGCTGCACGTGGCCAAGGTGATCGACGAGGCCAGCCATGCGTCCAAGTGGGGCGTGGCCTTTGCCAAGCCGGCCATCGACGTGGACCTGCTGCGCGCCTACAAACAGGGCGTGGTGGACAAGCTGACGGCCGGCGTCGGCTCGGTGGCAAAGCTCCGCAAGGTGAACTTCGTCCAGGGACGCGCCACGATCACCGGACCGACGACCCTCAAGGTGACGGCGTCTGGCCGCGACACCGAGATTCAGTTCGAGCACCTGATCCTCGCGACCGGATCGCATCCGACGAAGATCCCCTCGCTGGCGCTCGACAGCCCGCGCATGATGGACTCGACGACGGCGCTCGATCTGCCCGACGTCCCGAAGTCGCTGCTGGTGGTGGGCGGCGGCTATATCGGCCTCGAGCTCGGCACCGTCTATGCGACCCTCGGCAGCAAGGTGTCGGTCGTCGAGATGACGGGCGGCCTGTTGCCCGGCGCCGACCGCGACCTCGTGCAGCCGCTCGAGAAGCGCCTGAAGTCGCTCTTCGCCGCCATCATGGTCAACACCAAGGTCGTGAAAGTGGCGGAGGAGAAGGACGGCATCAGAGTTACCTTCGAAGACAGCGCTTCTCAAAGCGGTGGGGAGAAGGAGCAGGTCTTCGACCGCGTGCTCGTGGCCATCGGACGCCGGCCCAACTCCAAGGTGCCGGGGCTCGAGACGACGCGCGTGAAGGTGGACCCGAAGGGGTTCATCGACACCGATCCGCAGCGGCGCACCGCGGAACCGACGATCTTCGCGATTGGCGACGTGGCGGGCGAGCCGATGCTGGCGCACAAAGCGTCGCACGAGGCGCGCGTGGCCGTGGAGGCGATTGCCGGCCACAAGGCGGTCTTCGAGCCGCAGGCGATACCGGCGGTGGTGTTCACCGATCCCGAAATTGCCTGGTGCGGGCTCACCGAGGCGCAGGCCAAGGAGCAGAACATCGAGGTGGACGTGGCCAAGTTCCCGTGGGGCGCGCTGAGCCGCGCGATCACGGTGGACCGCCCCGAGGGGGTGACCAAGCTGGTGCTCGAAAAGAGCACCGGGCGCGTGCTCGGCGTCGGCATTTCGGGTTCGGGCGCCGGCGAGCTGATTGCCGAAGGCGTGCTGGCCATCGAGATGGGCGCGTCGGCCGAGGACTTGAAGATGGTCATCCACCCGCATCCGACGCTGTCGGAAAGCGTGATGGAGAGCGCCGAGGTGTTCTTCGGCCAGAGCACGCACGTCTACAAACCGAAGAAGAAATAGCCGTCGTGGGGGCCGCCTTCAGGCGGCCCGTGGGTGTACGTAGAGGCGGACCTGGTCCGCCTGGAGCTGCCATGAAGCGCCTCCTTGCCGGTCTGTTGTGCGCGGTCGCGTCGAGCCTGGTTGCCGACGCTCAGACGCCGCTGTCCCCTGAAGTCGAGCGGCACATCGAGGCCGCGCGCGCGGCGGCCGGCGCCGCGCACGCCGGCCTCTTCGACGCGGTGTGCACTACCGCTCGCAACGTGATCGCCCAGGCCGGTGCGCCGCCCCGCGCCGGAGGCGCCGGCCGCGCGGGCGGGGGGCGCGCCGGCGGTCCGCCCGCGGCGCCGGCGCGCGAGACGTGGCACGCCGAGCCGGTCAAGGTCTTCGACAACCTCTACTTCCTCGGGCAGACCGAGTTCTCGGTGTGGGCCATCGCCACCTCGCAGGGCATCATCCTGCTCGACGCCATCTTCGACTACTCGGTGGAAGACGAGGTCGTGGGCGGCCTGAAGAAGCTCGGGCTCGATCCGGCACAGATCAAGTACGTGATGGTGAGCCACGGCCACCTCGATCACGCCGGCGGCGCCCGGTTCCTCCAGGAAAAGTTCGGCGCGCGACTGTTGATGAGCGCGGCCGACTACGACCTGCTCGATCGCGACAACCCGTCGTGGAAGCCGAAGCGCGACATGATCGTGACCGACGGGCAGCAGCTGACGCTGGGCGACACGACGCTCACCTTCTACGTCACGCCCGGCCACACCGAAGGCACGGTCTCCACGGTTTTCCCGGTGCGCGACGGCAACCAGCGCCACGTGGTGGCCGAGTGGGGCGGGACGCTCTTCAACTTCGGGCCAATCCGCCCGCGTCTGCAGGCGTACGCGGCCTCGGCCGAGCGCTTCAAGCAGATCGCCGCGAAGGCGGGCGCCGACGTGATCCTGTCGAACCACACGGTGTACGACGGCAGCAAAACCAAGCTGCCCGCCGTGCTGGCGCGGAAACCCGGAGAGCCGCATCCCTACGTCGTGGGGCCGCAGGTGGTGCAGCGCTACCTCACCACGGTGGGTGAGTGCGCGCAGGCGGCGGTGGCGGGCTTGCCGGCGAATTGATTGCCTAGGTACGGCTGATGTCCGCTTGCCTGCCAGGCGGTCAGCCCTCAGTGGGTCCTGACACTCCCACACCGGCTGCGGTACCTGCTGGCCTGGCGCCACGACCTGTGCCGGGCGGTGGCGCGCATCCTCCACCGCGCCATCGAGCGCCTCCTGCGCACCTGGGCGCGTCAGCAGGGCGTGCGTAACGGGCGCGGCGGTGGCATCGCCGTGCTCCAACGATTCGGTGGGGTCCTGGTGCCTTGCCCGCGAGTCAATCTCGTGCTCTACCACGGTGTGCTCGCGCCGCGCGCCCCGTGGCGGGCGGCGGTGGTGCCGCGACCCTCGCCCGCGGTCGCTGCATCGCCGGCGCAAGCACCCGCGCGGTGGGCGCCTCCGCCTCGTGGCCGTGCTCGACGCGTCGGCGGCCACGGCACGGATCCTCGAGTACCTCCACCTCCCGACCGGGGGCCCGGCGCCTGTCCCGGCGCGCGCGTCTCCCGCGACAGTCGACTGGGTCGCCTGAACCCGCCTGAACCCGCCTGCGTCACGACCGATCCTGGCTCACCGCCCTTACGGGATCGGTTTGTTCGACATCAGGCGCGCGCTCACGCGGCCCGCCGCGCGCGTGGGGCGCGTGTGCAAGCGCGTGCAAATCCGCGCTGTCGGAAGGGTCAGCGGTGTGATCAATTCTGGTGCTGAGGCATCCGGTGCGAACCGGAGTGTACGTGCCGTACGAGTCACGATGCTCCAAAGGCTCGGGCGTTCTTCTGCCAGAGCGCGCAACCTGCACGGCGTCCCGCGGATAGACGTGAAGTCGCCGGGGCTGCGGCGCCGCCCCTTTTGTCGCGGGACCTGACGATTATCTCGAAACGCGCGATCGCCGATTCAGTGGTTCGAGTAGGATTTGTCGGCTGGCCTGAGGATCTTCTTCGGGCATGGATTGGCAAGCTGATTGCGACATCTTAGACTCACAGGACTAGGGGCTTGTCCGAGTTCGAAGTGCAAATCTGAGGAGTCTTCATGCTGAAGTCGACTTTCACGCGCGTGCTCATGGCGAGCCTGATGGCGGCCGCCGGTGTCACCGCCACGCTGTCTGCAAATCATGCTTGGGGCCATTATCACTGGGCTCGCACGAGCAATCCGTTCACGCTGAAAGTCGGCGACAACGTCTCGTCTGTGTGGGACTCGTATCTGACGACCGCGGCCAACGACTGGAACCAGTCCACGGTACTCAATCTCGATGTCGTCCCCGGAACGAAGAATCCGAGGACCTGTAAGCCGACGGCTGGCCGTATCGAAGTCTGCGATGAGCGGTACGGTAACAATGGCTGGCTTGGCATCGCACAGATCTGGGCCAACGGCGACCACATCACGCAGGCGGTCACGAAGCTCAATGACACCTATTTCGCGAGCTCGACCTACAACACACCTGCCTGGAGACAGCTGGTGACGTGCCAGGAAGTCGGGCACGACTTCGGCCTCAACCATCAGGACGAGAACTTCACGAATGCGAACCTCAATACGTGCATGGACTACACGAATGATCCGTCCACGAATCAACACCCGAACACACACGACTACGAGGAGCTCGTTCTGATTTACGCCCACCTGGACACCACGACCACGGTTGGCGCGAGCGTGCTCCCCAAGGCGATGCCTCCCGCCATGGGGGAGATCAACTTCGACACGCCGGGGCAGTGGGGACGCCTCGTGAGTTCGAGCGCCAACGGTCGCTCGCAGGTGTTCGAGCTGGACTTCGGGCAGGGCAACAAGGTCATCACGCACGTGTTCTGGGCCGACCCGGCTGCCGATGCGCGGTAGAGCGGAGTAGGGTACCCGGTGTGCGCAGGAAGCACACGCCGTCTCGGTCGCTGCGCCGCGCGTGCTTCGTTCTCGCCGTTCTGGCCTCGCTGGCATTCAGGTGCGCGGGGCCGTCACCTGTCGAAATCAGCAGCGACCGCGCGATCGACGTCGCGCGGTCGCACGTGTCTTTTGTGCCAGACATGATCGACGTCGTACGAGCCACGTCCAGTTCGCGTGCCGTCTGGCGGGTCACGTTCAAGGGGCGGCTGCCCGGGCAGCCGCCTGGTCTTTTTGAAATCGCGATCGTCGAAGTGGACCGCGTGAGCGGCGAAGTCGTCAGCGTCGGTCGTGATTGAACGCAGTGCGCTGCGCGCGGTGCTCGTGCGGAGCGATCGAAGGCGAAACGGACGGGCTCGCCTAGCAGGAGACGTCTTGACCGCCCGGAATGTCGAATCTTGAGGCACTACAACCTGCTGTTTCGGTGGTTTGTGGGGCTCGGCATCGACGACGCGGTCTGGTCGCCGACCACGTTCTCGAAGAATCGCGACCGCTTATTGACCGGCAACGACGGCACCTTGCTGGAGGCCTGGGCCAGTCCGTTCGAGGTTCTCAGGCGCAGGCATCGCCGACGGAAACCATCGGCAAGTTGAGTCGGCAGTCTACTTCGTCGCAGCCGCCAAGGCCGGTATCGCGAGACTCCGGAACATGGCGTTCATCTCCGTCGCTGACAATCGTGGCCTCGCGTTCAACCACCACACAAGAAGGCCGAACAATCCTCCGCCGATGAATTGTGCAACGGCGTCGATTGTGACTGCGCTTGTCCTGCCTTCCGAAGCCGCTTTAACATCATCGCGCACGAGGTCGACCAACAACTTGTTGAGCAGCCGCTGAACGATAACTCCGCTTTGCTTCCCGACCATAGCGTGGAACACGTTACGGTACTCGTTCGCGTGCGCGAACATCTCTTCGCTGAAAGCGAACACGCGCTCGCCGGCGTTCGCGTCACGCGACAATGCGGCACGCTGCCGAGCTTTCAATGACGCGCGGAGCTCATCAAAGCCGCTGGCAAACAGCTCGTCCTTGTTATCGAAATGCGCGTAGAACGTCGCCCGGCCGACGTTCGCGCGATCGATGATCTCCTGCACTGTAACCGTCTCATAGCCTTTCTCCTCGAGCAATGAGCGGAAAGCGGCTCGAATGAGCTGCTTCGTACGCTCTACGCGCCGATCTGTTCGTGGGGCCACAGAGAGAAATCAGACGCGTCCGGGTCTTGATCGTCGTAGTCCTCGGCCTCGGACTCGTGGCGTCCGTCGTATCAGCCGTTGGTCGTTACATCTGATCAGGGATGAAGTCGGAGGCACAGAGGAACCGCGAGCGTTCGCCACGACTCGGGCCGGTCAGTGTTCTGGTGTCCTCGCTGCGGCAGCGCATGGAGCCGATCCGACGCGCAAATACGTCGATCACGAACGCCACGTAGACGAAGCCGTGCCACGTGGCCACGTAGGTGAAGCCCGGCACCCAGAGCTGATTCGGACGCACGGCCGTACAGATGCGTTGCACCAGATCCGTCGGACGCACGGGGCCCGCGGCCGACACCGTCGTGGTCGTCCACGCCCGGCCCCGGACCGCGCCCGCCAGCCCCATCGCCTGCATCAGCCGTCGCACCGTGCAGCGCCACCGCGATCCCTTCTCGACGGAATTGCTTCCACACCTTGCGCGGGCCATACATAAAGGGGGCTCGCGGACTCTTTCGGTCGGTGTTCGGCGCTTGCCTTCACGGGCACCGGCCGACTAACGTAAAGAGGTTTGGCTCGTCATCTGGAGGACGGATGGAAGCAGTTCCGGTGAAGTTCGTGCCGCGCGGCTACGGTGAGACGTATCGCCGCGACGCGTGGTGGGTTGAGCCGCTGGTCGTATTCCTGGTGCTGGGCGGTTTCGTGGTCTATGCTACCTGGGCGGCGTTTCAGAACGCGCATTACACCTTCGGCCCGTATCTCTCGCCGTTCTATTCCCCGGTGATCTTCGGCGAGGGTGAGCACGCCTGGTTCGGGCCCAAGCCGGGATGGTGGCCGGCGCTGCTGCCGTTCTCGCCGGCGCTCATCATCCTGCCGTTCCCCGGCCTCTTCCGCTTCACCTGCTACTACTACCGCGGCGCGTACTACAAGTCGTTCTGGTCCGACCCGGTCGCGTGCTCGGTGGGCGAGCCGCGCGGCACGCACTACCGCGGCGAGCGGTGGTTCCCGCTGGTGCTGCAGAACGTCCACCGCTACTTCGCCTACATCGCCGTGCTGTTCCTGTTCATGCTCAGCTACGACGTGTGGAAGGCGCTGTGGTTCGAGGCCCCGGGCGGTGGCAAGGAGTTCGGCATCGGCCTGGGCACCATCGTGCTGGCGGTGAACGTCGTGCTGCTTACCTCGTACACGCTCGGCTGCCACTCGATCCGGCACCTGTCCGGCGGCGTGAAGGACGAGATCTCGAAGTCGCCGATGCGGCAGGCCTGCTACAACTGCTCGAGCGCGCTCAACTACAAGCATCAGCTCTTCGCCTACTGCAGCCTGTTTTCCGTGGCCTTCTGCGACGTCTACGTGCGTCTGTGCTCGATGGGGATCTGGTCGGACTGGAGGATCCTCTGATGTCGGCGCACGCTACCTACACCTACGACGTGCTCATCATCGGCGCCGGCGGCGCCGGGCTGCGCGCGGCGATCGAAGCCGCCAACGCGGGCGCCTCGGTGGGGCTCATCTGCAAGTCGCTCCTCGGGAAGGCGCACACCGTGATGGCCGAAGGCGGCATGGCCGCCGCGATGGCCAACAACGACGACCGCGACAGCTGGAAGGTGCACTTTGCCGACACCATGCGCGGCGGCCAGTACGTCAACAACTGGCGCATGGCCGAGATCCACGCCAAGGAAGCGCCGGACCGCGTGCGCGAGCTGGAAGCCTGGGGCGCGGTGTTCGACCGCACGGCCGACGGCCGCATCAACCAGCGCAACTTTGGCGGCCACCGCTATCCGCGCCTGGCGCACGTGGGCGACCGCACCGGCCTGGAGCTGATTCGCACTCTGCAGGATCACGCCATCCACACCGGCATGACGGTGCACATGGAGCACACCGTCATCGAGCTGATTCTCGATGGTGGCCGGGCCGCCGGCTGCGTGGCCTACGACCGCGAGCGCGGCCGTTTCCATGTGTTCAACGCCAAGGCGGTGGTACTGGCCACCGGCGGCGTGGGGCGCGCCTACAAGATCACCAGCAACAGTTGGGAAGGCACCGGCGACGGGCACGCGCTGGCGTATCGGGCCGGCGCCGAGCTCATCGACATGGAGTTCATCCAGTTCCACCCGACCGGCATGGTGTGGCCGCCGAGCGTGCGCGGCATCCTCGTGACCGAAGGGGTGCGCGGCGAAGGCGGCGTGCTGAAGAACAGCGAAGGCCGCCGCTTCATGTTCGACGACATCCCGGACAACTACAAGCCGCAGACCGCGGCCGACGAGGAAGAGGGCTGGCGCTATACCCAGAACGACAAGAGCGCGCGCCGTCCGCCGGAGCTGCTGACGCGCGACCACGTCGCCCGCTGCATCAACCGCGAGGTGAAGGCGGGGCGCGGATCTCCGCACGGCGGCGTGTTCCTCGACATCGCCTGGATCAAGGAAAAGATCAAGGATTCCGAGGGGCACATCAAGCGCAAGCTCCCGAGCATGTACCACCAGTTCAAGGAGCTGGCCGACCTCGATATCACCAAGGAGCCGATGGAAGTCGGCCCGACGACGCACTACATCATGGGCGGCATCCGCGTGGACGCCGACAGCCAGATGTCCACGATTCCCGGCCTGTTCGCGGCGGGGGAATGCGCCTCGGGCATCAACGGCGCCAACCGCCTGGGCGGGAACTCCTTGTCGGATCTGATCGTGTTCGGCAAGCGCGCCGGCGAATACGCGGCGGAGTTCGCCAAGAAGCAGGGCGCGACGCGGGTGGACGACGGCGCGGTGAGCCAGGCGATCCAGGGCTCGCTGGCGCCGTTCGAGCGCGGCAGCGGCGGCGAGAACCCCTACAAGGTGCAGGCCGACCTGCAGGAGTCGATGCAGGCGCTGGTCGGCATCGTGCGCCTCGAGGGCGAGATGAAGGAAGCCCTCACGCGCATCGCCGGGTTCAACGAGCGGGCGGCGCGCGTGGGCGTGGACGGCCACCGCGAGTACCACTCGGGCTGGCACACGGCGCTCGACCTGCGCAACCTGCTGGCGGTGTCGGAGGCGATCGCGCGGTCGGCCATCGAGCGGAAGGAGAGCCGCGGCGGCCACTTCCGCGAGGATCATCCGGACAAGGTTGCCGAGTACTCCACCATCAACATGATGGTGAAGCAGGTGGCCGGCGGCGGCATGCAGCTGTCGCGGATTCCGATTCCGCCGATTCCCGATCACCTCAAGCAAGTCATCGAGGAGCAGAAGTCGTAATGGCGCACGCAACCTTCAAGATCTGGCGCACGCATCTCGACGGCGACGGCACGTTCCAGACGTTCGACACCGAAGTGTCGGACGGCATGGTGGTGCTCGACGTCGTGCACAAGATCCAGGCCGAGCAGGCGCCCGATCTCGCGGTGCGGTGGAACTGCAAGGCCGGCAAGTGCGGCTCCTGTTCCGCCGAGATCAACGGCAAGCCGCGCCTGATGTGCATGACGCGCCTCAGCCAGGTGAACCTGCACGAGCCGGTCACCGTGGAACCGATGCGCGCGTTCCCGCCGATCAAGGACCTGGTCACCGACGTGTCGTGGAACTTCCGGGTGAAGAAGGGGATCACCAAGTTCACGCCGCGGCCGGCCGACGCGCCCGACGGCACCTGGCGGATGGCGCAGAAGGACGTGGACCGGGTGCAGGAGTTCCGGAAGTGCATCGAGTGCTTCCTGTGCCAGGACGTGTGCCACGTGCTGCGCGACCACGGCAAGCACGAGGAGTTCATCGGGCCGCGGTTCTTCGTCTATGCCGCCAACCTCGAGATGAACCCGATCGACACCGCGGATCGGATTCCCGAGCTCAAGGACCGGCACAACATCGGCTACTGCAACATCACCAAGTGCTGCACCAAGGTGTGCCCCGAGCACATCCACATCACCGACAACGCCATCATTCCGCTCAAGGAGCGCGTGGTGGACCGCTTCTACGACCCCGTGAGCCGCCTGCTGCGGATGGTGATCGGCAAGTAGTCGTGGGGGCCTGACCGGCAAGTAGTCGTGGGGGCCACCTTCAGGTGGCCCGTCCAGCAATCCGACTCGGCTTTACACACCTGCACGCTCTTTCGCACGTTGCGAAAGTTGCGTACGACCGATACAACGTTCTGCATGGCGAAGAAGAAGCCGGTCGGCATAGTGGTGCGCCGGGGAGCATTGCGTCGATTCGACGCGCTTACGCGAAAGACCGCTGAATTGCCGGTGGTGGTCTCCTGGGATCGCCGGACGGACGATCGGCGCGAAACCGCCGAATCGGCTCCACTCGAGCGACGGTCGGGCGATCGACGGAAGGCCCCGCCATTCACCTGGGAAGCGGCCGATTTCGTCGTCATCGCCGACCCCCAGGCATCCTCGGAACCTCAAAAGAAATAGCCAGCCGGCTTACGCTTGGCGCGTGGCGGTGCAACACCTCCGGACTTGGGGTACAACTCGTCACCTACGAGGAGACCCGATGGACCACGCCTACACCACCACCGCCTTCGACTTCCCCGGCCATCGCACCGTGACCACGCTGGGCGTCGTGCGCGGCATCACCGTGCGTTCCCGCTCGATCGTCGGCTCCTTCGTCGGCGGACTGCAGACGATTGTCGGCGGCAACATCACCATCTACACCGAGCTGTGCGAGCGCGCGCGGAAGGACGCCTTCTACCTGATGGTGCAGCATGCCGAGGCGCTGGGGGCCAACGCCATCGTGGGCGTACGCTACGACGCCAACGAGATCATGAGCGGTGTCACCGAAGTGCTCTGCTACGGCACCGCGGTCGTCATCGAGCCGGCGGTGTAGCGATGGCCAGGAAGTCATCCGCGGCCGACGACGCTCGCGCGTATCTCGCCTCGCTGGCACCCGATGCCCGGAAGGCGGTGGGGCAGTTGCGGACGCTGATCGGTGCGGCCGCACCGACGTCGATCGAGAGCCGCAGCTACGGCATCCTCGGCTACAAGATCGACGGCCGCGCATTCGTGTACTGCGGCGGCTTCAAACAGCATGTGGCCCTATATCCGGTGACCCCGGCCATGCGCCGCGATCACGCCGACGCCATCGCGCCATTTCAGGTCTCGAAGGGCACGCTTCGCTTTTCGCTCGATCGGCCGCTCCCGGTGGCGCTGATCAAGCGCCTGCTCAAGACGCGCGTGGCGGAGATGCGGTAGGGCGCGATACAGTGCGCTCATGGATCACGCACCCGTACTGGCCGGCTGGGAGAGCTTTTACGTCATCATCGGAAGTTCGGCTGGCGCGCTGACCGGGCTTCAGTTCGTGGTGATGGCGCTCATCGCCGAATCGCCTTCACGCAAGTCGTCGGAGACCGTGGCGGCGTTCGGCACGCCCACCGTGGTGCACTTCTGTCTGGCGCTGCTGCTGTCGGCGGTGCTGTCGGCGCCGTGGCCGACGGTGGCGATGACGCGCTATCCGGTGCTCGCCACCGGCATCGGCGGCGTCATCTACACGCTGCTCGTCCTGCGGCGGGCGATGCGCCAGGCCACCTACACACCGGTGGCCGAAGACTGGGTGTGGCACGTCGTGCTTCCGCTGTCGGCATACCTCACGGTGTGCGTGGCCGGCGCGCGCCTGGCGGGACCGGCCACGGTGCCGCTGTTTGCGATTGCCGGTGCCGCGATGCTCCTGGTGTTCGTCGGCATCCACAACGCCTGGGACACGATTCAGTATCTGGCGTTGCAGAGCAACCCCGGCGGAACGGAGATGGGCTCTCCGCACACTGACCTTCTTCGTGATCCTGCTGTCGATGGCCGCAATCCGCGGTGCGAGCGCCGCCGACAGCTGGGCGCAGGTGACCAGTCCCAGATTCACGGTGGTCTCCAACGCCGGCGACAAGCGCGCCCGCGAGATTGCCTGGCAGTTCGAGCAGATTCACGCGGCCATGACGGCCATCTGGCCGTGGATGAAAGGGAACTTGGATCGTCCGGTGCTGGTGGTGGCCGCCAAGGACGAGAACTCCATGAAGCTCCTCGTGCCGGAGTACTGGGAGAAGCGGGGCAGCCTTCATCCCAGCAGCGTCCTGGTCACGGGGCCCGACCGTCACTACATCGCGCTGCAGGCTGATGCCAAGGCGCAGGATACCGACGCCATCAATCCGTACTACCTTGCGTACTGGTCGTACGCATCGCTGCTGATCGACGCGTCCTTCGAGGGCGATCTGCCGCTGTGGCTGCGGGACGGTCTGGCCGGTGTCTTGAGCAACACGATCGTCCGGGAGAACGAGATCCGCTTCGGCATGGCGCCGCCGTGGTACATCCGGACGGTCTCCACGCAGTCGCGTCTCCGTCTGCCGCAGCTCTTCACCACCACTCGCGACTCCTCCTATTACCAGAATCCCGCCACCCGCGACCAGTTCGACGCGCAGACGTGGGCGCTCCTGCACTACCTGCTCTTCGATCCCGTGATAGGCAAGTCGGGCAAATTAGACGTGGCGATTCAGGCCATCGCGAGCGGTACGCCCTCGGCGGATGCCATGCGGCAGGCGTACGGCGACTTCGAGCCGCTCGAGGGGGCCTACACCTACATGCTGCACGTGCGCAAAGAACTGCTGCCCTACAGCCGGCTGAAGACCGAGACGAGGATTGCCGCCAGCGCGTTTTCGAGCCGCGTGCTGTCGGACGGCGATTCCGCCAACGCCCGCGCGGCGCTGCACACGGCCATGGGGCGGCCGGTAGAGGCGCGGGCGCTGATCGTCGAGGCCCGCAAGGGGGGTGAGTCGGCTGCCGGGTACGAAGTGGAGGCCCTGCTCGCCGCCCGGGACGACGACGCCGCGGCGCTGAAGACGGCCCTCTCCAAAGCCGAGCAGTTCGGAACGACGAACTTCTACGCGCTCTACCGGCTGGCGGTGCTGGAGATGCCGCAAGACGGCAACGCGGCCGCATCGGCGGTGGCGGAGGCGCGTCTGCGCAAGGCGGTCGAGCTCAACGCGTTTCATGCCGGCGCCCACGCGACGCTCGCCAACGTGCTCGCCTCCGGGCCCGCGGAGAAGCGGGCGCAGGCCATCCCGATTGCGCAGACGGCGGTGAAGCTCGCGCCGCGCGACTCGTTCGTCCACGCCGCGCTGGCGCGGTCGCTGTGGAACGTGGGGGAGCGCGACGCCGCCCTCGCGCGGGCGCGGCTGGCCGTGACGCTCGCGCAGAACGACGCCCAGCGCCGGCAGGCGCAACAGATGGTGGACTTCTTCGTGAAGAACGCGCCGGCGCGCTGACCGCGTTCGCTATTCCACCCCAGTCTCTTTGAGGACGGCCTGCACCTCGGCGAGATTGGCGTCGACGAACATCACGTTGTCGGCGTGGATGCCCGGTGGCACGCGCCGGATCACGCCCGACTTGACAAAGCCGTGCGCGAGCCGCGCCGCCACCAGTGCCAGCGCGAACTTCGTGTAATCGTGAGGCGTGATGTCCGCTGCGACGAAGGCTCCGGCCAGCGCCGGATCGTTGCGCAGCCTGGCTTCGAGTGCGACAGCCATCGGCAGCACGTCTCCCGACAGCAGGATGTCCTTGGTGAACACGGGTTCGCGGTCGAATCGCGCGTCGGCTCGTGCGGCCGCCGCGATCAGATGGCTGGCGCGGTTGAACTGCGTGAAGACCGCGGCGTCGAGGCGGTAGTCCGCTATCTCGGTGACGCCGAACTCGGCTTGGGCGCTCGGAAACGCCTGCAGCAGCGACACCGCCAGCGTGACCGTGACGAGCCGGTTTCGCCTAGCCGCGCGATCTGTCGAAGGCATCGGCCTGTTCGTGCGCGTGATACGACGACCGCACCAGGGGGCCGGACTCCACGTGCACGAAGCCGCGTGCCAGCGCTTCCTGCTTCAGGTCGCCGAACTCGTCGGGGTGGTAGTAGCGCTTCATGGGCGCGTGCGTCGCCGACGGCCGCAGGTACTGGCCGATGGTGAGGATCGACACGCCCACGCGCCGCAGGTCGTCGAACACCGACAGGATCTCGTCGCGCTCTTCGCCCAGGCCGACCATGAGGCCGGTCTTGGTGGCGATCTCGGGCCGGTAGGTGCGCGACCGGTCCAGCAGCTCCAGCGTGCGGGCGTAGCGGCCACCCGAGCGCGCCATGCGATAGAGACGCGGCACCGTCTCCACGTTGTGGTTCAGCACGTCGGGGCTCGCGTCGAGCACCGTGCGCAGCGACGACTCCACGCCCTGGAAGTCGGGAATCAGCACTTCGATGCGGCAGCCGGGGACGCGCTCGCGCGTGAGCCGGATCGTGTCCGCGAAGATCGAGGCGCCGCCATCCTTGAGATCGTCACGATCCACCGAGGTGATGACGGCGAACTTCAGCCCCATGCGCGCCACCGCCTCGGCCACCCGGGCGGGCTCGGCGGTGTCGAGCTCGTTGGGCCGCCCGTGCGCGACGGCGCAGTAGGCGCAGGCGCGCGTGCAGACGTCGCCCAGGATCATGAAGGTGGCGGTGCCGTGGTGCCAGCACTCGCCGATGTTGGGGCAGTGCGCGTCCTCGCACACCGTATTGAGCTTCAGCTCCTGCATGATGCCCTTCAGGCGCACGAAGTTCTGTGAGCCGGGGGCTCTGACCTTCAGCCATTCGGGTTTGGGTTCGCGGGGGCCGATGAACTGGACGGGGGCGTCGACGGGCATTTCCTCTTCCAAGTGTAGCGGACAACGGGACCGCCTGAAGGCGGCCCCTACTAAGATCGGCCCATGCAGCCGCTGGCGATTACCTGGTACGGCCATTCCACCTTTCTGATTCGCACTCCGGGCGGAAAGCGGCTGCTGTTCGACCCCTGGCTGCGGGGCAACCCGGCCTGTCCCGAAGCGCTGAAGAAGCCCCCGAAGGCGGACGTGATTCTGGCCTCCCACGGGCACGGCGACCATATCGACGACCTCATCGCCTGTGCCCGCGAATCGGGCGCGCCGGTCGTGGCCGTCTACGAGCTGTGCGACTGGCTCGGACGCAAAGGGCTGCAGAACCTGCTGCCGATGAACAAGGGCGGGTCGATCGACGTGGCCGGCGTGCGCGTGTCGATGACCGCGGCCAGCCATAGCAGCGGCTACATGGACGACGGCCAGATGATCTACCTGGGCGAGGCGGCCGGTTTCATCGTGCGCCTCGAAGACGGCCGCAGCCTCTATTTCGCCGGCGACACCGGCCTGTTTGGCGACATGCGCCTCATTGGAGAGGTCTACCGGCCCGCGATCGCGTTTCTGCCGATCGGCGATCGCTTCACCATGGGCCCCGCCGACGCCGCCCGCGCGTGCGCGATGCTCGGCGTGCGGCAAGTGGTGCCGATGCACTGGGGCACGTTTCCGATCCTGACGGGGACGCCTGCCGAGCTGAAGTCGCTCGTGCCGGCCGGTGTCGACGTGCTGGAGTTGAAGCCAGGAGAGACGGCGGAGTAGATCGTAGAGGCGGACCTTCAGGTCCGCCTGGAGCAGGCGGGCTTAAGAGGCCCGCCTCTACGTACACGCCTACTGGATTCGGACCGTTCCCTGCAGGTTCGTGTTGCTCGGCTGATTGTGGTCGTGGAACCCGCAGGTGCGAGCGGTAGTCAGGTTCAGGGTGATGCCCTGGGCGCCGGCCGCGATGAAGCCCACGTTGAGCGCCGGGCAATCCGTGTGTTCCGGATGCGGATTCGAGTCCATGTCGTGCGGCTGCGAGTCGTTGTTGACGAACGTTACGCGCGAGCCGACGGCGACCGTAATGTCCTTCGGAGACACGCCGGCAGACGTGATCGTGATCGTCGTCGTGGTCGTAGAGCTGCCGCCGCTGTTGCTGCCGCCGCCGTTGCTGGACGGACCGGTGGAGCCGCCTCCGCAGCCAGCCGCCAGGCAGGCGGCCGCAAACACCGCGGCTGCGAAAGATGTCGTCTTCATCATGGTCCGATCTCTCAGAAGAACTTTCTCGAGATGTTGAAGCCGAGGTACCAATTGTCCTTGGCCGTGCCGCCGCGCGCCAGCTGTCCCATCGTCGTGCCGAAGCCGTCCGAGAAATTCAGCTGGAACGTGTGGCCGCCGACCACCTTTTCGATGCCGAACGTGCCGTGGTTTACCCCCGGCGTGTTGCCCGAGCGCGGGATGAATTCGGCCACGATGTTGACGGTCGGCCGGACGCGGATGCGGGCGCCGAGGCCGACCATGAACGTGTCGTTGTCGTCCACGAGCTCGGACGGCAGCAGGTTGGAGTTGTTGACGTACATCGGCTCCACGTAGACGGCGCCATAGCGCCCGAGCTCACGCGAGAGCGCCACGCCGATCATCGGCGTGTAGCTGTCCTTGAAGTTGTTGGTGCCGTCGATCGACGCGATCACGCCGAGCCCCACGCCGTGATCGGCCTGCTGCAGCAGGCTGTACTGCGTGAAGAACTCGATCGTGCGATCGCTGGTGCGATGGATCCCCACCTGCAGCCCGCGCATCAGGCCGAAGCGGTACTCGAGCCCGATCTGGGCGCCGGAATCCAGGCCGAACAGGTCCTCGGCCAGGTTGCCGAAGCTGCCCTGGCCGAGCGGCCGGCCGAAGCGGTGCGTGACACGGAAGGCGCTCTTGAACTTCGGCACCCGCAGCGTGGTCGGCAGGTTGATCACCACGAAGTCGGGTTGCGACCGATTGAAGTCGCGATCGGGATCGTCGTCCTTGGTGGCCGGCGCGGCCGGCGCGGCCTGCGCGAGCGCCAGCTGCGGCGCGAGAACAGTGAGGGCCAGCAGCAGGCCCAGGGTACGAAACGCGGTCATTGTCGGACTCCTACGCCCGCCCGGAGGGCGGGCAATCAAACACTGCACTAGCGAGGCGAAGCCTCACGATTCAATCAGGCGCAGCCTCGCTAGTTGTTGGCGGCGCCATCGGCGATCCAGCGGCGGATGACGAGCATCTGGCCGCTGGTCAAGAACGGTCCGGTGCCGCGCGGCATTCGCCCACCCACGATATCCGAGCGCCCTTCGAGCTTGTGGACGATGTAGCTGTTGTCGGGATCGCCCGCCGCCACGCGCAACACGCCGGGACGCTCCACACTCGACACGCCGACGAGGCGGCTATACGAGTTGCCGGCGGTGAGGTCGAGACCGGCCGAAGGGACACGACCGACCGCAGTATGACAGTTCACACACGCCAGCCGACCCGACGAATCGGTCGTGTCGAAGATCTCCTTCTGGATGCTGCTGAAGGTCGGCTGGAGGTTGGGCGTCGGGCCCGTCAGGTCGGACAAGGCCTCGTCGCAGGCGGCGGTTCCCGCAAACACGGCGGCGGCAACGAGAAGGCTCAGAAGACGAAAACGCATCGACTCTCCTCTTAATCGGGGATCAGTTTTGGGGAGCAGGGGGATCGGACGGCGCCGGGGCCGCCGGCGCCGCGTCGCGGGCGAGCACCACGAGGGTGCCCTTCATGTCGTCGTGGCCGTCGCCACAGTACTCGGAGCAGAGGAACGGGAATCGTCCGGCCTCGTCGGCGGTGAACTCCACGGTGATCGCCTTGTTCCCGCGCGGAATCTCCTTGGCGATCTTGAACTTCTTCAACTCGATGCCGTGCAGGCCGTCGGCGGTGCGCAGCACCAGACGGACGCGTTCGCCCACCGTCACCTGGATTTCGGAGGGCTCCCACGCGAACCGTTTGGCCACCACCTCGATGACCCGCGGTTCGTCGGCGCGTACGGCCGACAGCGCGGCGCGCGGGGCCGCCGGCGTGGCGGGGACGGCCACGAGGCACACGACTCCAAAGGCGGTCAGCAGCGTCAGGCGATGTCTCATGCTGGAGACTCTATAGGCATCTACGCCCACCCAAGAGGGCGGGCAAATGGGGGTACTGGGGCCGAGCGCACCGTCCGGGTGCAAACGAAATGCCGGTCGTGATTCGGCAGACAATCGCCCGCGCTGCGGCGATTTCGTGATTGTTCGCCGAAGGCCCAGCCCGGCCGGCTTACCTCGCCGGTAAGCGATCACGCGACCGGAAAGCGAGACGCAGGCCTAAGAAGGCCTGCAGCCACGTTCGGGAGTACTCACTAATCGATCCGGTACTTGGCGAGGTAGTAGCTCAGCGCGCGCTGGCTGATGCCCATGAGCTCGGCGGCGTCCTTCTTCACGCCGCCGGACTGCTGCAGCGCGCGGCGGATCGTCTCGCGCTCCACCCACTCGATGTTCTGATGGAGACGCGGCGACGGGAGTCCCGACGACGGCGAGGACGTGGCGCCGAGCAGCGAGATCGACGAAGTGGTCACAATCGGGCCGGTCGCCAGCACCACCGCGCGCTCGATGGTGTTCTCGAGCTCACGCACGTTGCCCGGCCAGTTGTAGCCGCGGAGCGCGTCCACCACCTCGGGTTCGACGCGTTCGATGCGCTTCCCGGTTCGCTGCCGGTGCTTCTCGACGAAGTGGTCGATGAGCACGGGAATGTCGTCGGGCCGCTCCCGCAGCGGCGGCAGCACGATCGGGATCACGTTGAGGCGGTAGTACAGATCCTCCTGGAACTTGCCCTCGGCGACCAGCTGCTTCAGATCGCGGTTGGTGGCGGCGATCACGCGCACGTCGACTTTCTGCGTCCGCTCGGCGCCAAGCGGTTCGAACTCGCGCTCCTGCAGCACGCGCAGCAGCTTGGACTGGATGGCGCCGCTCATCGTGCCGATCTCGTCGAGGAAGATCGAGCCGCCGTCGGCGAGCGCGAACTTGCCGCGCTTGGTCATGGTGGCGCCGGTGAAGGCGCCGCGCACGTGGCCGAAGAGTTCGGATTCGAGCAGCGTCTCGGGAATCGCCGCGCAGTTCACCTTGATGAGCGGCATGTCGCGCTGCGCCGAACGATGGTGAATGAGGCGGGCCACCATCTCCTTGCCGGTGCCCGTCTCGCCGGTCACGAGCACGGTGCTCTTGGTTTCGGCCACCAGCCCGCACCGCTGCAGCACGTCCTGCATCGGCTTGCTGCGGCCGACGATGCCGTAGTGGTTGAACTCGGCGTCGCGCTCGCTGATCAGGTATTGCTTCTGCGTCTGGAGACGGTGGCTCTTCACCGAGCGCCGCGCCAGGGCCAGCAGCTCGTCCACCTCGAAGGGCTTCTCGAGGAAGTCCTCGACGCCCATCTTGAACGCGTCGCGGACGATCTGCGTGGAGCCGTGCGCGGTCATGAGCACCATCTGCGGGCGCTCGCTGTCGCTCATCGTGGACGACAGCTCGCGCACCAGCTCGAGGCCGGTCATGCCCTGCATGACGTTGTCGATGACCGCGAGGTCGAACTGGCGTTCGGTGAGATGGCGGAGCGCGTCGCGGGCGTTGCCCGCTTCGGTGACGTCGTGCCCCTCGTCACGCAGCGCCCGGCCGAGCCGCTTGAGGATCTTCTCTTCGTCGTCTACGAGAAGAATCGCCCCCCGTACCGCGCTCATGCCGTCGTGCCGTCGCGCGCCGGGAGATCGATTCGCACGGTGGTGCCCTCGGCGAGGCGGCTCGTCACCGCGATCGTGCCGCCGAGGCCCTCGACGATGTTCTTGGCAATCGGCAGCCCGAGGCCGGTGCCCGACCGCCGGGTGGTGTAGTACGGGTCGAACACGTGCGGCAGATCCTCCGGTGAGATCCCGGCGCCGCGGTCGGCCACTGAGATGACGACGCGCGAGTCGTGCCGTTCGGTGCGCAGCAGCACGGCCGGCTCGTCGAGCACAGCGTTGGCTTGGGCGGCTCGCTCTCGCTCGCCGCGGACACCCCTGCCCGGCCGATCGGCCGCCACCGCCTGCACCGCGTGCCGGGCGTTGGCCAGGAGGTTGACCAGCACCGTGCGCAGGCGCTCGGCGTCGGTGACGAACGGCGGGATGCCGGGGTCGAGCTCGAGGTGGACGTCGTCCGGCGTTTCGCCGGCCCAGGCAGCGGTGACCGACGCGCGGCACACGTCGTTGACGCTGGTCTCGGCAAAGTCGAAGCGGATCGGCTTGGCGAAGTCCAGCACCTCGGTGACGATGCGGTTGATCCGCTGCGTCTCTTCGTCGATGTCGGCGACGGCTTCGCGGACGTCGCGCGCCGAGATGCGCTCGCCGCGCAGCGACGACAACGACGCCCGGATGATCATCAGCGGGTTGCGCACCTCGTGGGCGATCACGGTGGACAGCCGCCCGAGCGACGACAGCCGCTCGCGCTGCGCCGCCTCGCGCTGGAAGCGGGCGATCGACTCCGTGAGCGTGTTGAACGTGGAGCCGAGGAGCCGCGCGTCCTCGTCGTCCCAGGCCCGGCTCTGCACGGTGACCTTGCGCGTGAGGTCACCGGTGGCCGCCACGTCGCGCATCGCGTCGGTGACCGCCGCCAGCGGCCGCGTCATCGTGCGGGCGACGGCATAGCTGAGCACCGTGGCGAGGAGGAGCGTCACGATCAGGGCGCCGGCGAGACCGGCCCGCAGCGTGCTCAGGTAGCGGAGCCGCTCGGTGCGCGAGCGCAGGATGAGCGTGGTCGGCCCATTCGGATCGGCCGCGGTTCCGGCGCGGGCGAACGGCCGCGACACCATCACGTATTCCTCGCCGTGCAGCGACACCGGCGTGACGCCGCGCACCGTGGTCAGCGCGTCGAGGCCGCTGCGCGTCTCGCGCGGCAGCGACGACGCGAGCACGTGCCCGCCGGCCGCGAACGCGATCTCGGTGCCCGTGACCGCCTTGAACTGCACCGCGCGCCGGTCGTCGAGGAAGAAGCCGACGGTCAGGCGTCCAATCACGTTGGTCGGATCGGGCCCTTCGATGATCGGCGCGCTGACCACCTGCAGGAGCCCGCGTGCGTGCGGCATCGACGTGGTGCCCTCGTGCGAGCTCCCGGTGGCGGCCTGCATCAGGGCGTCGGTCTCGACGCCCGAGCGGGCCAGCACGACGCCGCTGGGGCTGAGGATGACGAGCGCGTCGGCGTCGATCTGATTCCGGTACTCGTCGGCCAGCGGCTGCACGGTGGGCGGGTCTTTGGTGGCGACCGAGCCAATCAGCTTTGGCAGGTCGGCGATGAGGTGCGTGAGGGTCGTGAAGGTCTCGGTGAAGGCCGCCCGGCGCTGATCGACCAGCGTGCCGGCCTCCGAGAGGTCGCGCCGCAACTCGGCCTCCACTTCGCCGGTCACCTGGGCGTTCACGAACGCGAAGGCGAAGCCGAGCGACACTGTCGCCAGCAGCGTGCAGGCCAGGAAGATCCGGTTCGTGAGCGACGACGACAGGCGCATGGGTCGAGGCCCCGATTATGCCCTACCGGCCCCGGGCCATCCCCGGGCGTACAAAAACGGGACACCGGGCGGTCCAGGAGCCCCAAGGTATACTTCCCGGCGGACGCGCGATCCGAGAGGAAAGGCCCGAGGAGAAGTTAGTGGCGTATATCATCTGTGAACCCTGCGTCGGCACCAAGGACACGGCATGTGTCGACGTCTGCCCGGTCGATTGCATCCACCCGCGCAAGGACGAACCCGATTTTCAGACAGCGGAGATGCTGTACATCCACCCCGACGAGTGCATCGATTGCGGCGCGTGCGTTCCGGCCTGTCCAGTGGAGGCGATCTTCGCTCTCGACGAGACGCCGGAAAAATGGAAGAGCTTCATCCCCGTGAACTCGCAGTACTTCCAGAAGTAGCGGGAGAAGCACCGGCAGTTTCCGATCCGAGGCAGACACGCCGCTTGCAGGGGGCGGCCGGTCACATTGCCCGAGTCTGAGGGGTCTGGGCCATGCCCATGTCACATCGACGCGCGGGAGTTGTGTTCTCGATTGCCGCCCTGTGCACGCTGGCGCTGAGCGCCTCCGAGCGGGCGTCGACCGGCGACGCCGATCTCCAGTTTCAGCTTGCGAACCAGCTGTTCGAAGAGAACCGGCTTCAAGAAGCGTTGAAGGCGTTCGACCGCGCCATCCAGACCGACGACGCCGGCCTGGCCACGCAGGCCCGCAAGGGCAAGATCCGGACATCCCTCAAAGTCGCCGAGTTCGGTCTGGCGCGGCAGGAGGCCGAAAAGCTCACTGCCTTGCCGGGCGCCGACGCCGATGCGCTGTCGTTGCTCGGCGACGCGCTGTGGTCGAACGGGCTCTTCGACGAAGCGGATCGCGCCTACGACCGCGCGCTCGCGGCATCGCCCGAGTCGCCGCGCGCCCGGTTTGGCCACGCGAAGTCGCTGGCCACGCGCAGCAAACTGCAGGAAGCGCTGGACCAGGCCCTGGCGGCCTCGGCCGCCGCTCCGCGCGATGGCGAGATTCACGCCGCCATCGGCGACATCTACGAACGGCTCAATCGCTACGACGAAGCCGCCAACGCCTACTCCAACTACATCAACCTGCTCCCCAACAAGGATCGCAGCGACAAGGCGGCCTGGGCGCGCGCGCAGGTGGAGTTCCTCGAGGCGTTCAAGGGCTTCACGCCGGTGGACATCGACGGCGATGATCTGAACGCGCTGCACACGCTGCCGTTCAGGCTGGTCCGGGACAAGATCGTCGTCCAGGCGCGCGTCAACGGCGGCCGCCTCCAGGACTTCGTGCTCGACACCGGCTCGGAGGAGACAGTGCTGTCGCGGGAGACCGCGCAACGTGAGCGCGTACGGCCCATCACCTATACCCTCAGCGCCGGCGTCGGCGAAGTGGGGCTTCGCGGTCTGCAGCTGGCCCGCGTCAAGTCGCTGGACTTCGGGACGCTGCAGGTGCGCAACCTGCCCGTGCTGATCAAGAACCCGGCGCTCAAGGGCATCCCCAAGCGCGAGGGGGAGAGCTTCTCGCCGCTGTCGCTCGGCATGTCGATGACGATTGATTACAAAGCGAAGCTGCTGACCATCGGCCGGAAGCTGCCGTCGGCGGGAACCATGACCAGGCTGCCGATGCGCGTCTCGCGTCTGGCCATGGTGCGCGGCGTGCTCAACTCGAACTACCCGGCCTACTTCGTGGTGGACACCGGCGGCGAGGTGATTTCGATCAGCTCCGACACCGCCAGCGCGCTGCCCGCCAACAGCTTCCGCCGCATTCCGCTGAAGGTATGGGGCACGTCGGGCTGGGACCGCGACGCGTTCCTGCTGCCGGGCAACGACCTCGACTTCGACCGCATCGAGTACCGGAACTTCCCGCTGGTCGTGCTCAACCTGCGCGCACCCAGCGTGCTGCTTGGGTTCCAGCTCGGTGGCATCGTGGGCCACAAGTTCCTCTCGAACTATCGCGTGTCGATGGACATGGAGCAGAGTGAGCTGCGGCTGGAGAAGAACTGAGCCTCGAGGCTTCGGGCTTCCGGCATCAGGCCCGAATGGTCACTCGTAGGTGGACTGGCCGTGTTTGCTGAAGCGGGCCTGCCAGTAAGCGCGCCATCCGCCCTGCGCGAGGCGGTCGAAATCGTCGATGCCTCGATCGCACAGGTTCGCCATGACGAATCGGCCGAACGTGTCCAGGGCCTCTGGTCGGGCACATCTAAAGATGTGCCCGACGTGAACGCGCCTAGAAGTCGTATCCAATCCAGAACGTGACCTTCGGCTTGCGGAACTCGGCGCTGCCGCCGTAGGCCGCAAACAGCAGGTCCTCCCAGTTCTTGTTGAGCAGCGTCTTCCACGACCAGTCGAT
>DASYRM010000109.1:0-17403 GCA_036004405.1 Vicinamibacterales bacterium | reverse complement strand
CCGTTGTAGGCCGAGGCGACGACCCACTGCTCGCCGGGCACCACGACGAGATCCTCGGGCGCCTGCTGGTTGCAGATGAGCTTCGGGTCGCCCGACGCCGCGGTGGCGCAGTCGGTCATCGCGGGCGCAGGGGGCGCCTGCGCGGCCAGCGTCAACGGTGACGCAAGCAGTCCCACGATGAGAGTTACCCGCGCGCGCATGAATGCTCCTTGGAGAAAGTGTCTCGATCGAGGGCCGGGGCCGAGGCCGAGGCCGAGGCCGAGGCCTCATCTTATCCTGACCTAGAATCCGACTCATGTCCGACGGCTTCAACGGGTTCCCCTCCGAGGCGTTCAAGTTCTTCGCACAGCTTGCGAAGAACAACAACCGCGAGTGGTTCCAGGCACACAAGGACGTCTACGAGCGCGCCTGCCGCGAGCCGATGAAGGCGCTGATGGCGGCCATCGATCCGCCGTTCGGCGCCGGGTGGATGTCGCGCATCAACAACGACATGCGCTTCAATCGCGATCGCGCGCCGTACAAGACCCGCATCGAAGCCGGCGTGAAGGGGCACTATGTGTCGGTGGGCGCGCAAGGGATGTACGTCGGCACCGGGATCTACAAACCCGAGCCGGCGGCGCTGCGGCAGCTCCGCGAGGCGATGGCCGCGGACGCGTCGGGCCGGAAGCTCCAGGCGATCGTCGCGACGCTTCGCCGCAAGGGCTACACAGTCTCGACCCACGAGGCCTCGGCCACGCCGCCGCGCGGCTACAAAGCCGATCACCCACGCATCGAGCTGCTCAAGATGAAGGATATTCATGCCGGCCGGACCTTCGAGCCGTCGGTGCTCTCCACGCCCAAAGTGCTTGCCCAGGTCAAGAAAGTGATGGCCGATCTGGCCCCCTTCAGTGCCTGGGTTGCAACGCATGTGCAGGTAGGCAGGTAGGCAGGTGGGCGGGTAGGGCGATCTAAGATCGGCGAATGCCCTTCGAGCAGGTCGTCGGCCACCGCCGGCTCGTGTCGCTGCTGTCGCGCGCGGCGGCCCGCGCCACGCTGCCGCCGGCGCTGCTGCTGGCCGGCCCGGCCGGCGTGGGCAAGAAGCGCGTGGCGCTGGCGCTGGCCGAGACGATCAACTGCACGCAGCCTGTGCCGCCCGCTCCGAATGCGGAGGGGCTCGAGCGCGACGCCTGCGGCGCCTGCCAGTCATGCCGGCGGATCGCGCGCGGCGTGCATCCCGACGTGATGCTCGTCGAACCCGGCGACAGCGGGTCCATCAAGATCGAAGCCGTGCGGGAGATCATCCGAGAGGCGGGCCGCCGGCCTTTCGAAGCGCGCCGCCGCGTCGTGATCGTCAACGAAGCCGACGCTCTGGTGGAACAGGCGCAGCATGCCCTGCTGAAGACGCTCGAGGAGCCGCCGCCGGCCTCGATCTTTCTGCTGGTCTCCTCGCTGCCCGATGCGCTCCTGCCTACCGTGCGGTCGCGCTGCCCGCGGCTGCGGTTCGGCCCGCTGGCGCCAGGCGAGGTGGCCGCGGTGCTCGTGCGCGACCATCGCTATACCGAGGCCGAGGCGCGGGCCGCGGCCGCCGACGCCGAGGGTAGCGCGGGCCGGGCGCTCTCGGCTGAATCGGCCGATCTCGTCGAGGCGCGCGAGACGGCCACGCGAGTGCTGCAGCAGGCCGCGCGCGCCCACGACCCGGTGTCGCGCGTGAACACGGCGCAGGACCTGAGCCCGAAGAAGGGCTCGCCGATGAACGAGCGCGATCAGCTGGCCGCGTGCCTGCGAATCATGGCGTCCGTGCTTCGCGACCTCGGCCTGATGGCGTCGCGCGCCGACGCGGCCGTGCTGGCCAACACCGATCTGCGCACCGAGCTCGATGCGCTCTCCCGCTCGTACGACGCCAACCGCAGCGTCCGTGCCTACACGGCCGTGGACGAGGCGCTCGCCGCGCTCGAGCGCAACGCCAACGCCAAGGTCGTGGCCGACTGGTTGGTGCTCCAGCTATGACTCGCGGCTGGAGCGCCAATAGCGAACCGGCGTCAAGCCGGTTTGCCAGATACTGCGCGCGGTCCGCGTTTTTGGCGGGCCGCGCCGTGCTGCAACTGTGAAGCCGCGCGTCGCCATCACGGTGGGCGACCCGGCGGGCATCGGTCCCGAGATCGCGCGCAAGGCCGCCGACGATCCGCGTGTGCGCGAGGCGTGCGAGCCGGTGCTGTACGGCCCGACGGCCGAGCACACCTTCGCGCCCGGCCAGCTCTCGGCCGATGCCGGCCGCGCCGCCTTCGACGCGGTGTGTGCCGCGGTGCGCGATGCCGTGGCCGGAACGGTGCACGCCGTGGCCACGGCGCCCGTGAACAAGCTGGCGTTCTCGCGGGCCGGGCTGCCGTGGAAAGGGCACACCGATCTGCTCGCGCACCTCACCGGCAGCCCCCGCGTCGCCATGATGTTCTGGAGCGATCCGCTCAAGGTGGTGCTGGCCACCATCCATGTGCCGCTCACGGCCGTGTCCGGCGCGCTGACGCGCGGCGTGCTCGACGGCATCATCGATCTGACGGCCGCGGAGCTGCCGCGCTTCGGCCTGCGTGAACCGCGTCTCGCGCTCGCGGGCCTCAATCCCCATGCGGGCGAGGACGGGCTGCTCGGCGGCGAGGAAGAGGCGGTGCTGAAGCCGGCGGTCGCCGCGGCCCGGGCGCGCGGCGTCGGCATCGAGGGGCCGTTCCCGGCCGACACGCTGTTTGTCCGCGCGTCGCGCGGCGAGTTCGACGCCGTGATCGCGTGCTATCACGATCAGGGGCTGATTCCGGTGAAGCTGCTGGCGTTCGGGCGCGCGGTGAATGTCACGCTGGGGCTGCCCATCGTCCGCACGTCGGTGGATCACGGCACCGCGTTCGACATTGCGGGACAGGGTGTCGCGGACCCCTCGAGCATGATCGAAGCGGTCCTGCTGGCGGCGCGGCTGGCGGCTGCCCGTTCGTAGAGGCGGACGCCCGCGAGAACTTTTCGCGATCCCGGCGAGTAAGACCTCATAGATACCGATGGCACCGGAGCCCGACGCGGAGGTTCTGGCGCGATTCGTCCAGGGCGAGCGCGAGGCATTCGAGCGGCTGTTCCTGGCGTTCGAACGCGAGGTCTTTCGCTGGGTCGTGCGCATCGTGCGGGAGCCCGGAGCCGCCGAGGACGTGCTGGTCGAGACGTTCTGGCGCGCCTATCGCGCACGGGCCCGGTTCGACCCCTCGCGCAGCTTCGGTGCGTGGCTCCGCCGGATTGCGACCAACGCCGCGCTCGCGCGGCTGCGGTCGATGCGGCGGCATCCGTCGTGGTCGGTCCTGGATGAGCGGACCGCCGCGTGCGCCAGCGACCGCGATCTGCAGGAGGCGATCGCGATCGCATTCGGGTCGCTGCCGCCCGACCTGCTGGCGGTGGCGCGGCTCGCGCTCATCGAGCAGCTCCCGCAGGCAGAGATTGCGGACGCGCTCGACGTGCCGATCGGCACGGTGAAGTCACGGTTGTTCCGGGCCCAGCGCGCGTTGCGCGACGCCCTGCGCCGGCAAGGAATTCAGCCATGACCGACGACGATCTCGAACGGCTGCTCCGAACGGCGGTTCCACCGGTGGAGACGCGCGGCCCCGGGTCGGACCTCTGGCCCGTCGTAGCGCGACGCCTCGACGCGCCTTCGCACTGGGCGTGGATCGATCTGGGTCTGGTGGCCGCCGTCACGGCTGCGCTGGTGATGTTCCCCGAGTGGATCTCGCTGCTCGCGTATCACTTCTAGAGGGGCCGGCTTTGAGGAGGCGATGATGCGGACTCACCCTTATCTGCGCGCGTATATGGCGGGCATCGTCGTGCCGACGATCCTGCTGCTGTTGATGGTGTCGGTGTTCGCCACGCTGCGGTTCAGGGTGGTTCCGCTCGAGTCGGCGACAGGCGAGCCGACGCTCGGTACGGCGCTGATGTTCGAGGCGATCGGTCGCGCCATCATCTTCCCGATGGCCGTCGTGCCCAACCTGTGGGGGCTGTGGAACATGCTGTATCTGGCGATTGGCGGAAAGACGAAGCTGTCGCTCGGGCTCTACGGTGCGCTGCTGCCGATCGTGATCGTGCCCTTGGGAGTGGCGCTGGCGCGCGCGTTCGGCGTGTTCAGGTTCGAGCCGCAGTGGGTGATTCCCTTCGGCGTCACCGCGATGGTCGCCTACTACCTGGTGTGGAAGCACGCCGTCGGCTTCCTGAACGCCGAGGTCGGAATCGGGTGAAGTGGGTCTGAAGACCCGACACGACGACTACCTCACGTTCGCCAATCCGGTGCGCGCCAGGATGGCGCCGGCGATGCGGTGGAGCGGCAACGTATCGTCCACGGCGCCGCGCTCGATGGCGGCGCGCGGCATGCCGAAAACGACCGACGTGGCTTCGTCCTGGGCGATGGTGGCCGCGCCGGCGCGCTTCATCTCCAGCAGCCCTTCGGCGCCGTCGTCGCCCATACCGGTCATCAGTACGCCGACGGCGTTGCGCCCGGCGGCCTGCGCCACGGAGCGGAACAGCACGTCCACACTCGGGCGGTGGCGCGCGACGAGGGGGCCATCGGTGACGCGGATGGCGTATTGCGCGCCGTTGCGGACGACGAGCGTGTGACGGTTGCCGGGCGCAATCAGAACGCAGCCCGGCCGCACGCGGTCACCGTCTTCGCCTTCCTTCACGTAAACCTGGCAGTGCTGGTTCAGGCGCTCGGCGAAGGCGGCGGTGAACATCTCCGGCATGTGCTGCACCACCACGAAGCCCGGCGCGTCGAGTGGCAGACCAGTGAGCAGCATGCGGAGCGCCTCGGTGCCGCCGGTGGACGTGCCTACCGCCACCACCTTGTCGGTCGTGATCGAGAGCGGACGCGACAGCGGCGGCAGCACCGCGTCGGCGGTGTTCCGCGGCGTCGCCGCCATCGGCGGGGGCGGCGCTTGGTTGTAGGTGCGCGCGCGGGCACGCGCCGCGCCGCGGACTTTGTCCACCAGCAGCACTGCCGACTCGTAGAGGAAGTCCTGAATGCCGCTCGCCGGCTTCTGCACCACGTCCACCGCGCCGTACTCGAGCGCGCGCAGCACGCTGTCGGCGCCGCCGCGGGCGAGCGCCGAGCACACCAGCACCGGAATCGGATCGGTGGCCATGATGCGCTGCAGGAAGGTGAGGCCGTCCACGTGCGGCATCTCAAGATCGAGCACGATGACGTCAGGCCGGTGCCGCTCCATTTTCGTGCGGGCGATCAGCGGGTGCGCGGCCACGTCCACGGTGATGCCGGGCTCACGTGACAGCACGCTGATCATCACCTGGCGCATCACCGCCGAGTCGTCTACGACCAGCACGTGAATGTTCTCGCCAGCGCGCACCTGCGGCATCGTCGCGCTCATGCTTGTTCCGTCTCCGCGGTCATGCGGCGTTCGGCGCGGGCGTAGACATTGGGCCCGACGCTCACGAGCTGGTCGTTGATGCCGGTGGCGGTCTCGGCGAATCCCAGAAACAGGTAGCCACCCGGCGCCAGGTGGTCGAGCAGCTTGGTGACCACCCGCGTTTTCGACGGCAGGTCGAAGTAGATCAGCACGTTGCGGCAGAAGATGAAGTCGAACGGCCCGCGGATCGGATAGATGTCGTCGTTGAGATTGAGCCGATCGAACGAGACGACGTCGCGGATCTCGGGGCCCGCCTTCATCTTGGCCACCTGATTACCGGTGCCCCTCAGCATGAAGGCCTTGCGGTGGCGCACCGGGATGTCCTCGGCCTTCTCGATCGGCCACAAGGCGGCCTGCGCCGCCCGGAGGACCTTGGTCGAGAGGTCCGTCGCCACCACTTCAACCTGCCAGCCCGCTTCCTTGGGAAAGCGCGCAAGCAGCGACATGGCCAGTGAAAAGGGCTCTTCGCCGGTCGAGCACGCGGCGCTCCAGGCGCGCACGCGCCGCGGCTGCCCGGCGTCGGCCCGCGCCTCGAGGCTGGGGAACACGCGCTCGTCGAGGAACTGGAACTGCCGGCCGTCGCGGAAGAACTGGGTTTCGTTGGTGCAGATGCGGTCGAGCATCCGCTTCCGCTCGTCGGTGGCGGCGGGATCGCTCACGATCGCGTAGTAGCGCTCGAGCGACGGCAGGCCGAGCTCGCGCAGCCGCCCCGCCAGGCGTCCGACGAGGAGCGCCTTCTTCATGTCGGTGAGAGCGATGCCGGCCTCGCGGTAGATCAGCTCGCGGAAACGCGCAAACAGCGCGTCGTCGAGCGCCGTTGAGAGCGGCACGTCGGTCGTGATCACAGTTTTCACTGGCGCCTAGGCGGGCGTCTCCACCGGCCGCGCCGCGTCGAGGGACGCGGGCTCCGGGAGCTCCGCGGGGTGCGCCGCTGCGGCGGCACCGTGGGCTTCGTCCGACAGCACGCTGTCCATGTTGAGGACCAGCACGAACGAGCCGCCGGTCTTGGCAATGCCGTCGAGGTAGTGCAGCCGGACGCCGGTGCCGAACGCCGGCGGTGGCTCGATATCGTCGGGTGAGAACTCGATCACCTGGTTGACGGCGTCGGCCACGACGCCCGTCACCACCCGCTCGCCCTGCAGGCCGGTCTCGACGATCACGATGCACGACCGCCGGCTCAGGGGGCTCTCCTCCCGCCCGAGCTTCACGGCCAGATCCACTACCGGCACGACGCTGCCGCGCAGGTTGATCACCCCGCGCACGTGCACCGGCGTGCCCGGCACGGTCGTCACCTCGCCGTACTCGATGATCTCCTTCACGCTCAGCACGTCCACGGCGTACTCCTCGCTGGCGAGGAGGAAGGTGAGGTACTGGCGGCGGCTGGCCGCCTTGTCGTCGTTCTGCATCACGGCCTCAGAAGCGCTGGAACTCGCCGTCGTCGCCGAGCGTGGCGGTGGCGGTCGCGGCCTGGCGCGACAGCATCGCCTGCAGCGACGCCGGGAACTCGGCCCCGTTGGTCTTGCCGGCCGATTCGGGGGTGTACGGGCCGTTGTCGCGATCGCTGCGGGTGATGTTGAAGAAGGAGATCAGGCGCTGCAGGCTCTGCGCCTGCGCGGCCACCTCCTCGGCGGTCGACGCGAGCTCTTCGCCGGCGGCGGCGTTGCGCTGCGTCACCTGATCCATGTGGCCGATGGCCTTGTTCACCTGGCTGATGCCGGTGGCCTGTTCGCGCGAGGCGGCCGCCACCTCCTGCACCAGCTCCGCGGTCTTGCGGATGGCTGGCACGAGCTCGGCGAGCAGGCGTCCCGAGCGCTCCGCGGTGCTCACGCTCGACGTGGCCAGCCCGCTGATTTCGCGCGCCGCCGTCTGGCTGCGCTCGGCGAGCTTGCGCACCTCGGTGGCCACCACCGCAAACCCGCGCCCGTGGTCGCCGGCGCGCGCCGCTTCGATGGCCGCGTTCAGCGCCAGCAGGTTGGTCTGGTAGGCGATCTCCTCGATGATCGACACCTTCTCGGCAATCGACTTCATGGCCGCGACGGTCTCGCGCACGGCGTTGCCGCTCTCCTCGCCATCCTTGACCCCCTTGGACGCCATCTGCTCCATCTGGCGGCTGTTGTCGGCGTTCTGCGAAATCGACGCGTTCATCTGCTCGATGTTCGACGTCGTCTCCTGCACGCTGGCGGCCTGCTCGCTGGTGCCGCGCGACAGGCTCTGCGTGGTGGCCGAGACCTGGCCCGAGGCCGAGGCCAGGCTGGCGGCCCCGGTGCGCACTTCCGAGACCACCTCGAGGAGCTTGGCCAGCATGGTGCCGAGCGCTTCGGCCACCTGGCCGACCTCGTCGCTGCGGCTCAGGTCCACGCGTGTCGAGAGGTCGCCGGCCGCGATCCGTTCGGCGGTGCGGGCCAGCTCGGTGAGCGGCCGGGCGATGTTGTGGCTCAGCCACAGGCCGAGCCCCATGGCGAGCAGCACCGACGCCACCGCCATGACCACCAGCACCGGCGCCTTGGACGACAGGTCGAGCGCGCGATCGTTCTGCTGGATGAGCTGCCCGAGGTCGCTGACGATCTCGCCGGCCTTCACCGAAGCGTCGTCGAGCGCCGCCTGCGTCACCTCGCTCCTCTTCTGCTGCAGCTGCGCCCCGATGGTCTTGAAGCGGGCGTCGTACTGACTCAGATTGGACTTGATGCGCTCGAGCGCGGTGCGCCGCGTCGTGTTCTCGTTGGCGGTGGCGCGCCGGATCTCGTCGTCGAGCGCCGCGCTCACCTGCTGCACCAGGCTCGCATGCAGGTCGAGATGCGACAGGTCGCTCGAGAGCACAGCGGCCTGCTGCTCGCTGATCATCTCGAGCGTCTGCATCTGAATCTGCTGCAGACGGCCGCCCTCGCGGGCCGCCTGGGTGATGGCGTTGGCCTCTTCGCGTACGTGGTTGATGTTCACCGTCGCGATGCTGCCGACGGCCGCGACCAGCGCGGACATCAGCAGAAAGCCGCCCGTGATTTTCTTGCCGATCGTCCAGTGGCGGAACGTCGTGCCCTTCATGGCCTTCTGCCTCCCGTTGATGCGGGCGCGAAGGCCCGCATGAATCGCCGTGTACTTCTCGATGTCACCAGCCGCGCGGGTGACTTGTGCGTCCGCGCGCGCGCGTCCCAAGGTCACGCTGCAAGTCCGTCCTTCAGCGCCTCTCGCAGCAGCGTGTCTACTTCCAGAATCAGGGCTACCCGGCCGGAGCCGAGAATCGCCGAGCCCGAGAGGCCCGGCACGTCGCCCAGCACGCGGCCGAGCGGCTTGATCACGGTCTGGCTCTCGCCGAGCAGCCGATCCACCACCAGGCACACCTGCTGGTCGTAGTAGCGGAGCACGAGCACGTTCTCGCGCTCGGGCGGCTCGCCGGCGCAGCGGAAGTGGTCGCGCAGCCGCAGATACGGCAGCGGCCGCCCGCGCAGGCTGAGCACCCCGCGACCGGCGCCGCCGGCCCCGCGCGGAAACTTCAGGCACTCGACCACCGCGTCGAGCGGCACGACGTAGGTGTCGTCGCCGAGGCCGACGGAGAAGCCGCGGATGATGGCCAGGGTGAGCGGCAGACGGAGCGTAATCGTCGTGCCGCCGCCCGGGCGGCCGTCCACGCCGATCGAGCCGCGCAGACGCTCGACGTTGCGCTTCACGACGTCCATGCCGACTCCGCGGCCCGAGTACTCGGTGACGCGTTCGGCGGTGGAAAAGCCGGGCTCGAGAATCAGCCGGAACAGCTCGCCGTCGGGCATCGACTCCAGGTCGCGGTGATCGCCGTGGGCCCGGGCGCGCGCGATGATGCGTGTCCGGTCGAGCCCGGCGCCGTCGTCCTGCACTTGAATCACGATCGAGCCACCCTCGTGGCGCGCCTGCAGCCGCACGTGTCCGGTCGGGTCCTTGCCCACGGCGCGGCGGACGTCGGGCGGCTCGATGCCGTGGTCCACGGCGTTGCGCACCAGGTGGGTGAGCGGATCGCGCAGGTGCTCGATGACGTTGGTGTCCACGTCCACGTCCTCGCCCTGGAGCTCCAGCTGCACCAGCTTGCGCCCGGCAGTCGCCACGTCGCGCACGGTGCGGAAGAACTGCCGGAACGTCGGGCCGAGCGGGACCATGCGGATCTTCATCACCTCTTCCTGGAGATCCAGGAAGAGCCGATCGGCGGCGCGATGGGCCTCGACCACCGCCTCGAGCTGCGGGTTGCGTTCGCAGCGGTCCAGCAGATCGCCGAGGCGCTCGCGCGCCACTGCAATCTCGCCGGTCAGGTTGAGCATGCGATCGAGCTTCTCGATGTCGACGCGCAGGGTCTGCGAGCGGCTGAACGCGCCCTCGAGGTCGGCCCAGCGCCGGCCGATGCTGGCCCGGCGTTCGTCGGCCCCGGGTGCCATGGCGGGCCCGGGCGCCGGCGACGGGTCGTCGGCGCTCTCGGCCGTGGCCTCCAGGCGTTCGATGAGATCGAGGTGATCCCTTCGCAGGCTGTCGTGGCCGGCGATGGCGCCGTGCGCCAGCTCGCGGAGGCCATCCACGGCCTCGAGCAGCACCGTGGCCAGCGACGTCGAAAGCGCGAGCGAGCCCGAGCGAATGCGGTCGAGCACGTCCTCGAGCGCGTGCGCGAACTTGGCCAGGGCGGGGAAGCCGAGGCCGGCGGCGTTGCCCTTGATGGTGTGCGCGGCGCGGAAGATCGCCTGCAGCGTCTCGACGTCGTCGGGCGTGGACTCGAGGCGGACGAACGCCTCCTCCATCTGGCGAAGGTTCTCCTCCGTCTCTGCGCTGAAGATCCCCAGCAGCTCGTCGCGGTCGAAGTCCATCGGGTCCATCAGAGGCTCCGGACCCAGGCCGCCCCGTCGTGGGTCTGGAAGATCAGCTTGCGGCCGCGTTCGCCGTCCACGTCCTCGGCGACGATCGGAATGCCCTCCGCCAGCAGGATCGCCTTGGCCACCTGCACGTTCTTCTGTCCGAGGTTGCCGGCGGTGCTGCGGAACGCCCGCAGTACGCAGGCGCCGCCGAACACCTTCGCCTGCAGCGACCGGCGCTGCGCGCCGGCGGCGACCAGCGCTTCGATCAGCCACGGCACCGCGACGGCGCCGAATCGCGCCGAGGCAGCCGCGTTCTCCGGTCCCATCGGCAGCAGGAAGTGATTCAGCCCGCCGACCTGCGCCACCGGGTCGAACAGCGCCACCGAGACGCACGAGCCGAGAATGGTCGAGACGCGGCACGGCGTGCCCGACACGAACAGGTGGCCGGCATGAAGGTAGGCGTTCGGCACCCCGCCCGCGGTGGCGTAGGGAAACCAGTCCACGACCGCGGCGGCCGCCGCCTGCTGGCCGCGTTCCGGTCTCACGGGCGCCTCCCGTGGTAGAAGCGCGAGAACTGCAGCGCCGGTGCGACGTGCGCCGACAGCACTTCGAAGAGGTCCAGATCCGGAGCCTCGAGCGCGCCCTTGTGCGGCAGCAGATGGAAGATGGCCAGGACGCCGGTGACCGACGTGCCGATTCGCAGCGGCAGGCAGGCGGAGATCGACTCGTCGCTGCCGGATTGCCCGCTGCCGCCTTCGCGGCGCACGTAGGGTCGGCCGGTCTCGGCGACCGTGCCGATGATGCCGCTGCCGATCTCGATCGCCTCGAAGCGGAACGCCGCGACACCCGAGGTTGCCACCACGCGGATGTGGCCGTTCCGGCCGTCGGTGTCGAAGAGCGCGAACTCCTCGGACCCCACCAGATTGGCGACGATTTCGCGCAGGGCTTCCAGCACGCCCGCCGGCTCGGTGGCGCCGTGCAGGCTGTTCACCGCCACGTACAGGTTGGCCAGGTCGCTCACCTGCTGTTCGGTGGCAAGCGTGCGCTCGGTGAGCCGCGCGTTCTCGCGCAGCGCCTCCTGCAGCTGGTCCTCGTAAATCAGATGCATGCGGCTAGTCCCCGAGCAGGTTTCGCACCTTGGACAGCAGTTCGGGGCCGTTGATCGGCTTGGTCACGTAGTCGTTGCAGCCGACCTCGTAGCCGCTCTCGACGTTGTGCGGTTCACCGCGCGTGGTCACCATGATGATCGGCGTGTCGCGCGTGGGATCGAGCTGGCGCAGCCGCCGGCAGGCCTCGAAGCCGTCCATGTTGGGCATGACCACGTCGAGGATGATCAGGTCGGGATGCGCCTCGAGGGCCTGCTGCACCGCGTCGTAGCCGTCGGTGGCGACGATGACGTCGTAGGGGCTCCCGACGAGCAGCGCGCGCTCGATCATCAGCGCGGTGCGCGAATCGTCCGCGAGCAGGATCTTCTTCTTGGGCATATAGATGGCTCCAGGGCACAGCATCTGGCAAACCGGCTTGACGCCGGTTCGCTGTCAGCGGGCGCGCACCTCCAGCGGCAGGTCGTTCACCACCACCGTGCGGTACGCCTGCTCCTGGTCCGGCGGCGCCGGCTCCGGCGCCCAACCCGCCGGCATCCGCGACACCTTCGGCACGTCGAGCGTGAACGAGGCCGTTTCGTTGGCCTTGCTCAGCCAGGCGCCGCAGACCATGTTGGCGAACTCCCCCACGCCGTCGAGGAGCTGGTTGTCCTTGAGCGACGCGTCCGCGGGGAGTCCGAGCAGCGACACCACGAGCCAGGTGCCGAGCCGTTCGGGCAGCACCACTTCCACCTGGCCGGTGCTGGCGCCGTGAAAGGCGACCGACGCGTTCAGCCAGCGGCCCGACGGTCCGCGCCCCTTTTCGGCGCGCACCTCCTCGACGAGCGTCGCGAACTGCGGCGCGTCGCACGCCTCGACGAACACGAAGTAGGCGTTCTCACAGACCTCGATGACCGCGCTCTGCAGCGCGTCCTGGTCAGTGGACGTCAACGCTGGCGATTTGACAGAGGACATCGCGTACCACCTCCGGGCGAAACGGCTTTTCGACGTACAGGCTCACTTTGAGCGCGCGGGCTTCCTCGCGCCGCAGCCTCGACCCGTCGGTCGAGATGATGATGCGGAGGATGTCTCTCCACTCGTCGCGGAGGGCCATCTCGCGCAGCAGCTCCATACCGTTCATCACCGGCATGTTCACGTCGGTGAACACCGCCTGGATGTTGTGCGTCTCGAGCAGCTTGAGCGCTTCGGCGCCGTTGGGGGCCTGATAGATGGCACCGATCGGCAGATCGGCCAGGCCGACGACGCGATAGAGCAGCGCCCGCATGGTCGCCGAGTCGTCCACGATGAGCACGTTCAGCGGCGTCATCCCCGCCGTTTCCGAGCTGTTGGTCTGCATCTCTACTCCTGCGTCTGCCGCCCGCCTGAAAGGCGGGCAATCAGACACTGTTTAGCGAGGCGAAGCCTATCTACTCGCGTTGAGGCGGAGCCTCGCCATCTGGGTCTGCCGAACCGTCATCCTCGAGTTCCACGATCAGCTTTCCGCCTTCGACCGTCACCGTGGCGCGGCGGGCGCGCGTGCCGCCCACGTCTTCGCCGTCGAGGAACAGGCCGCGCCGCCACAACGCCGCGCGCGCGGCGAGCAGGTTGCGCTTGGCCACCTTGTCGGAGCCGGCCTGACCCGGGACAGTGGCCGCCCCGACGAGCCGCACCTTGCAGCGGCAGGCCGCCGCGCCCAGGCGCTCGGTCTCCTCGAACAGCAGCGCCAGCCCGGTGTCGGCGTAGCGCGCCGGCTGCCCGGCGGCCTCGCCCGGCTCCTTGGCGGAATCGGGCTGGGCGAAGTGGAGCAGCGCGGCCAGGCCGGCGGTGTCGCTCGTGAGGCACACGAGGATGCCGCTGCCGACCGGGACGGCGGTCGAGATCTCTTCGTCGGGCCGGTTCGAGAGCACGAACGACCCGGCGTCGACGGTCAGCCGGCGACGGCTACCAGTCATTGCTGGTGTCGATGACATACACGTCGTCTTCGCGCGACTCGGCCTTGCTGCGCGCCGGAGTCCGCGGCTTCGGCGGTTCCGCTTCGTCGCCGTCGATCGACTGCGGGCGGTCGAACTCGATGGCGGTTTCGTAGGAGAGGGTGCCGTCGCGATGAATGGCGGACACGCGCGAGCGCACGATGTGGCCTTCGATGCCCATCACCGCCGAGCCCTGGACGCGCACGTTGACCGAGGAGCCGATGGGCAGCCGGCTCTTGTTCTCGACCAGCAGGCCCGTGTTCGAGATGTTCAGAATGTCCGCGTCGCCGCCGGGCAGCAGGCGCGCCTGGCGCACCACGCCGGCTTCGGAGGCCCGCAGGCGGCGGGCCCGCTTCGACGCCAGCGCGTCGATGTCTTCGGGGGACGGGTCGGTGAGCACGAGCACCACGTCACTTCTCCCTTGTTGGACGGCTCAGGCCCGCGCGGCCACTTCGCCCGCGGCACTCTGTGCGTCGTCAGTCAGGATCGCTACCGATGCCTGTGGCAGATACACCCTGAAGGTCAGCGATTCGTCGGAGACCGCGTCCACCGTGAGCGATCCGCCGAGCCGGCCGATGGCCCGGCGTGCGGTGGCCACCCCGGTACTCTGGTCGGAGCCCGCGGTGGCGGCGCCCCATCCCTGGGTCGTGAGCGACACCGCGACGTAGTCGCCCGGTGCCGGAATGCCACCCGTCGCGGCGCCGATTTCGACGCTGGCGGTGGCGATGCAGACACGGCCACCCGCCGGCAACGTGTCGCCGGCTGCCACCGCAAGGTTGACGAGCGCTTCTTCGAGCACCGGCCGCTCGCCCTCGACGAGCTCGAGCGACGGCGCGAGGTCGAGCGTGAGCTCGATGTGTTCGTCGACGAGGCGGCGCATCACGCCTTCCACGCCGCCGACGACGGCGTTCACGTCGAGCGGCTCGGCCGCGCGCGCGCCGCGGCGGCCCAAGGCGACCAGCTGTCGGCTCAGATCGGTGGCCCGCGCCACCGCCGCTTCGAGCGTGGTGCCGCGCGCCGGCTCGTGCAAGTCTTCGACGGCGCTGCGGAGATCCGAGGCGAGCCCGGTGGTGAGGCGCGCCACGTCCTCCCAGCGGCGGCCGCGGCGCACCTGCGCCTCGAGCGCCCGTTGCGCCGAGAGATTTTCGGCCACCACTTCGATGCGCGTCTCGCCGGCGTCGGTGGACGGCCGCCGGCGCCCGGTGAGGCGCAGCGTCGCCAGCGTGCCATCGCGCCGCTTCCAGCGCGTGTCCACGACCGCGCTCGCGGGCGCCGCCTCGTGCCACGTGGTCACGGCGTGCGCCCACGATGCCGGCTCGGTGAGCGCGGCGATGTCGTGGGCGGCCGCCACCACGCCGCTCGGCGAGTCGTAGGCGAGCGCCTGCGCCAGCGCGGCGTTGGCGTCCACGATGCGGCCGTCGCCGTCGATCTGGAAGATCCCGAGCGCGGCGCCGTCCACGAATCGGTCGTACGTCTGCCAGCGCTCGCGGTGGGCGGCCTCGAGGCGCGCGTAGGTCTCCTGCTGGCGCGCGAGCGTGGCGTCGTGCTGGGTTTCGGCCTCGTGGAGCCCGTCTTCGAGCGCCTGAAAGCTCGAACGGGCCTGGCCGCAGATGCGGGCGAGCGTGGCCTCCATGTTCCGCAGCTGCGCAGGATCGACCGGCGGTGCCGCCGGCACGGGTTCGGCGACGGCCAGGGCGGGTGCCGGTGTCGGATCGGCCAGGGCCAGCGCGGGTGCCGGTGCGGGATCGGACAGCGTGACGCTGACCGCCTGCGAGTGCTCGATGACGATCGGCGCGGGGGCCTGCTCGAGCGCGGTCTCCAGCTTGACGCGCTCGGTGATGTCGCGCAGCACCATCAGGACCGACCCGGGCCGGCCTTCTTCGGGCGGCATCGGCACCGCTGTGGCGGCGACGGTGCGGCCGACGCCGGTGAGCGTCGTCAGCGGCAGCTCGATCGAGCGCTGCTCGCCCTCGGCCACGCGCCGGATGAACTCGGTGCAGCTCTCGATCTCGAGCGGGCCCACCAGGGCCTGGAACGCCTTGCGCAGGACCTGACGCGGTTCGGCGGCGCCGACGAGGTCGAGCGCCACCGCGTTCATCGCCAGGATGGCGCCGTCCGGCGACACGCGCACGACGCACGCGGGCAGGCGATCGACCAGCGTGCGCAGACGGCTCTCGCGCGAGCGCAGGCTGGCGAGCTCCTGCGCCTGGGCGAAGCGCGTGCAGACGGCGGCCAGCCGCAGCGTCAGGCGGTGGGTCCACCCCGGCGTCTTCACCAGGCATTCGTCAAGGCTGCCGTCGAAGGTGCGCAGCGCCGACGTCTCGTCCTGCGGATCGACCAGCAGCACCACCGGGACGTCGAGCTCGACCCGCTTCACGTCGGCCAGCGCGGTGCCGGTGGCGGCGTCGCGGGCACTGTGATCGATGACCACGGCGTCGAGCGACACGCGCCGGTTCGCCGCCTCGGTCAACACCTCCGCGAGCGGTGTGACTTGCAGCTGCGTGCGGTCGGCGCCCAGCGCGCCCTTCAGGAACTGGATGTCGCCCGCGTAGGCGATGCGCAGCGGCTTCGGGCCGTCGGCCGCATCCGTGCCGCCGCCGGCAGCGGTCTGCCGCTTGGCCACCGCGCCGTCGATCGCATCGGGCAGCCGCGCGAGAAACGAGGCGCCGCGGGCCACGCATTCGTCGGCGCCGGCCTGCGCGTAGCGCTCGAGCGCCTGCTCGCCAGCGGCGATCACCGCCATCGGCAGCGCCTGCTGGCGCACGTGCGCGATGAGCGCGAGCGCGTCGGCTTCCGGCACGCTCCATCCGATGAGCAGCGCGTCGCAGCCGCCGTTCTCCTTGAGATGGCGTCGGGCCTCGTGGACGTCGGTGGTGAACTCGAGCGTCAGGTGCGGATGCGATTTATCGAACGCGCCCTTGGCGAGCTTCGCCTCGCGGCCGTCGGTGGCCACATAGAGGACGTTCGTACGTCGCGCGGTCTGTGCAACGAGCTTCATCAGCGAGTCTGCGCCTCGAGGCGGGTCCGGACGCGACGTTCCCGGTGTCGTTGAGTGGCGTCGCGGCCACGACCGTAGAACGCACCAGGGCTTCGTATGGAACCGAAACACCTGTGCTACAGGTTTGTGTGTCGGATGGACGATTACGCGGCGTTAGGTGACGGAAATCCGTCCGCGTGCAGCCGCGTGCCGCGAAGATTCCCGAACGTTTCGACGCTGTGACGCCGGTGGCGCGAGCGTCCGATAACCCCGCCGATCTCCATCGTCGACTCAGGCGATGCAGACGCAGGAGGAGTCGTGCTCATGCAGCCGCTCACCATCATCGACAGCCCGTTCGCCACGCTCTGGTACCACCCAGGGCCCGGCATCGTGCACCATCAGATCCACAAATTCATCAGCGGTCAGGCCTTCCGCGATCTGCTGCTCTCGGGCCTCGACGTGCTGCAGAAAAACCGGGCGCAAAAGTGGCTTTCCGACGATCGCGCCAACGCCGTGCTGCGGCCCGAGGACGTGGACTGGAGCCACCAGTTCTGGTTCCCGCAGACGGTGAAGGCGGGCTGGAAGTACTGGGCGATCGTGCAGCCGGACAAGGTCGTGGGCCAGGTGACGATGAAGGGGCTGGCCAGCGATTACGGGCGCCAGGGCGTGACGTCGAAGACGTTCGGCGATCCCGAATCGGCGCTGCGCTGGCTGGACGCGCTTTAGGCGCGGCGCCTTTTTTCTGTGCCGTCCCGCGCACGTGACGGCGCACCGACATGAGCATTATGTGCAGGGCGCCCGCGTGACGCGCGCCGCACTCCCTCCTCGCCTGCCTCGCGCCCGTGCAGCCGCGCGCTAATCCCTGGACCGATCTGTCGCTCTCCTTCGCGCGACTCTCGCGAGTCGCTCCACTTTCGCCTCCCGGTCGGCAAGAGAGTTCTGTGCGGCCTCCGGCTCGACGCCGCGGAAAAACTCCTCGCGCGCAGCCTCCGGGTAAGGCTGCGCCTCGTCGTTTTTCATCTGTCGCTGGCGCTCGCGGCGCTCGCAGTCGGCCGACAGAACTCTCTTGCCGCCCAGGAGGCATCTCGTCGCGCGAGTCGATCTGCGGCCACGGCCAGACCGACCGGGAGGCATGTGGGTGCTCCGCGACCGCGTTCGAGCGGC